>JABUUJ010000054.1:43077-49310 GCA_021443235.1 Muribaculaceae bacterium | reverse complement strand
CAAAGTCAAAGTCAAAGTCAAAGTCGCTCCCCCTTTAGGGGGCTGGGGGGCTCTAAATTGAGTCGGGGGGAGTGGGGGGGAGGTCGTTGCCCAGGTCGAGCGAGTCGACGAGGGTGCTGTCGACAAAGGTGGTGTCGACCTCAAGGTAGGTGGTGCAGCCCTGGTAGAGGGCGGGGTCGATATACTCCTTTGGCTTGCCATACTTGGCGTGATAGTGCTGGAACTGCTTGTCGTTAAACACCCGCTGCATGAACGCTCCGCATATGGGCAGCGCCGTGCGGCTGCCTTGTCCCAACGCACCGGTGCGGAAGTGGATTTGGCGGTACTGTCCTCCCACCCAGGCGCCGCACACGAGTCGCGGAGTGACGCACACAAACCACGCGTCGGCATGGCGGTTGCTGGTGCCGGTTTTGCCGCCGAAGTCGGTGTCGTACATGCTGGGCGAGATGTATCCGTTGATCGACATGGAGGTGCCGCCGGCATCGGTGCGGCTTGCCATGAGCATCTGCTGCAGGAAGAACGCCGTGCGGTAGGTGATGGCCTGGTAGGTCTCGGTGGGCTCGGTGTAGATTACCTTGCCGTCTTTGTCAAGGATTTTGGTCACCAGCACAGGCTCGTGGTGCATGCCATCGTTGGCCACGGTGCCAAATGCGCTGGCGAGTTCCAGCAGGTTCACGTCGCTGGCACCCAGTGCGATAGCCGGTGTCTCGTCGAGCTCGCTGGTGATGCCCATGTCGCGCGCCGTTTGTGCCACGATGGGAATGCCTGTGTCGAGAGCCACGCGCACTGCCACGCTGTTGATGCTGCGTGCAAAGGCGGTGCGCAGCGTCATGTCGGCGCCAGTAAACCGTCCGTCGGCGTTGGTGGGGTGCCAGTGCTCCATCTCGCGAGAGTTTTTGTTGAAGATCAGCGTGTCGAAGTATTCGTCGCGACGATGCACGCATGGTGCCAGGCCGTGTTCCATGGCGGCGGCATAGACAAAGAGCTTGAACGTAGAGCCGGGCTGGTGCATGGCGTGCACGTTGTCATATTTCCATGTCGTGAAGTCGATGTCGCCCACCCATGCCTTCACATGGCCGCTGCCGGGCTCAATGGCGATGAAACCCGTGTGCATGAAGTGCAGCATGTAGCTTATCGAGTCCATGGAGCTCATCTCCATGTATAGGCTGTCGTTGTCGTAGTCAAACAGGTGCACGCGGTGTGGCTGGTTCATGTAGTAGTTCACCGAGTCGAGGTTGTTGGGATAGCGTGCGAGCAGCCCTTTATACACGTCGGTGTGCTGTGCCTTGTCTTCGACAAAGTTGGCAATCATCTTGCCTTTGTCGTCAACCCAGCAGTCGCCGTTGCCCCAGTGCGACTTGAAGTTTTGCTGCACGATTTTCATTTTCTCGGTCACAGCCTCCTCGGCATATCGCTGCATGCGGGTGTCGATGGTGGTGTGTATCTTCAGCCCGTCGGTATATAGGTTGTGGCCGGTCTCGTTGCACCAGCGTTGCAGCTGGCGAGCCACCTCCTGCTTGAAGTAGAGGGCCTGGCCCGAGTAGGCGTTCTCGGTCGAGAAGTGCAGCTCGATGGGTATGGCGCTGAGCGAGTCGCACTGTGCCTGCGTGAGTTTCCCCTGCTCGCACATTCCGGCGAGCACCAGGTTGCGTCGCTTGAGGCTGTTCTTGGGGTTGAGCCTGGGGTTGTAGGTGCTGGTGGCCTTGAGCAGTCCCACGAGCACGGCGCTTTCCTGGACGAGGAGCTTGTCGGGGGTGGTGTTGAAGTAGGTCTTGGCGGCGGTTTTTATGCCATAGGCGTTGCTACCAAAGTCGACCGTGTTGGCATACATCTCGAGTATTTCCTGCTTGGAGTAGAAGATCTCGATTTTGGTGGCGATAATCCACTCTTTGCTCTTGGTGATGACCATCTTCACGCCGGGGATATATCCCAGCAGTCCCGACGAGTACTCGGTGCCGGTGCGCATGCGGAACATGTTTTTCACCAGCTGCTGGGTGATGGTCGACGCGCCGCGGGCGCGGCCGTGCAGCATCAGGTCTTTCACGGCGGCTCCCAGCGCGGCAAAGTCGATGCCGTGGTGCTTGTAGAAGCGCTCGTCCTCGGTGGCGATGAGCACGTTGAAGAAGTCGGGGCTTATCTCGTCATATTTGACTGGTGTGCGGTTCTCGTCAAAGAATTTGCCTATCTCCACGCCGTCGGCGCTATAGAGGTGGCTTGCCTCCATGGTGGGCGGGTTCATGATGCTGCGTGTCGATGGCGACTTGCCGAAGAGCCACAGGAAGTTGATGTCGACGGCGATGAGATACAGGATGAAGCACACAATGAGGGTGGCGAGTGCCACGAGGGTGCGCATCCACCACGGGCGTCCTATGTAGAGCCCTTTATACCATCTTTTAAACCTGCGCCAGCCCAGCAGCAGCATTGTTATAATTTTTTTCATCTTTTTGACCTTGACTTTGACTTTGACTTTGACTTTGACTTTGACTTTGACCGTTCGTTATAATCGTTACAGTCGTTACCCTCGTCACAATCGATAACTCCTAATTACGCTTGCCCCTTGAAAAACTTGATAAACTTGACAAACTACTTAGTCGATACAAATTCCTGGAACGCCGGCCTGTAGCTCTCGCCCAGCGGAATCTCGGTGTCGTCGATGCGGATGTGGTTGCGCTCCACCTCCTTGATGCGGCCCTTGGGCACGATGTAGGAGCGGTGCACCCTGATAAACCGCGAGGACGGCAGCATCGCCTCCATCGCCTTCATGTTCATGAGCGAGAGGACGGGGTGGGGCGAGTCGTCGGTGTGGATTTTCACATAGTCTTTCAGCCCCTCGACATAACGGATGGTGTCGAGTGCGATTTGCACCAGCTTGTACTCGCTCTTTACGAAGATGCTCGTGGGCTCCTCGGCGTTGCCGTTTTTGGCGTTGTCGAGCAGCGAGAACCAGTGCAGGGCACGGTTGCAGGCCTCGAGGAAGGCGGCATAGGTGATGGGCTTGAGCAGGTAGTCGATGGCTCCCACGCGGAAGCCCTCGATGGCATAGTTCTCAAAAGCCGTGGTAAACACCACGCGAACGTCCTTGTTGAGCATGCGCGCCATCTCCAGGCCGTTGATGTCGGGCATCTGGATGTCGAGAAACAGCAGTTGTGGCTGGTGCTCGTCAATGCCTTTGAGCGCGTCGGTGGCGTTGCTGTATTTTCCCGCGAGCGAGATAAACGGTATTTTCTCGACATAGCTTGCCAGCAGCTCTACTGCCAGCGGCTCGTCGTCGACGATAATGCACTTGATGGTCATGTGTTGATAGTCAGTTTAGTGTAATAATTCTTGCGTCCGCCCTCGTTCTCGGCGTCGATAATCTTTTTTTCCCACGTGTAGCGGCCGGGATATTGCAGGTCGAGGCGTTGCTGCACTTGGTCAAGCCCTATGCCGTTGCCGCTTTTGTCGGACTTGCTTTTAGGGCAAAATGTGTTGACGACCTCGCAGGTCACCGTGCCGTTGTGCTCGTGCATGTCGATGCTGATGCTGGTGTTGCAGGTCGAGCACACTCCGTGCTTGAACGCGTTGCCGATGAGGGGCTCAAAGAGCAGCGGCACAACGAGCGTCTTGCTGTCCTCGCTGATGTCGATGCTGGTGGTCACGGTCACGCTGCCGGGCAGGCGCAGTCGTTGCAGCTCAATGAGGTTTTTGATAAACTTTATGTCGTTGCCCAGCGGCACGGTGGTGCTGTTGTTGTCGGTGAGCACATAGCGCAGCATCTGGCTGAGCATGTCGACAGAGCGTTGCGCCTTTTCCTGGTCAAAGGCGATGAGCGCGTAGATGTTGTTGAGCGTGTTGAGCAGGAAGTGCGGGTTCACCTGGTTGCGCAGCGCCTTGAGCTCGGCCTCGTTTTTCATGCGCATGATTTCATGCTGGCTTTTCTCGAGCTCGCGCGAGCGTCGTGCCAGCCTTATCGCCACGCTGCCCACCGCGGTGAGCATGAGCGACACAAACTGGAAGAACAGCAGGTGCTGCTTGTGTGGTGGTATGCCAAATTCGGGCCTGTCGTCGGGTATTGGCGTGTCGGTGGTTGGCATCAGCTTGATGCTGATGTCCCACCACAGCTCGTTGAAACCCATCACGAGAACAATTGCCACCAGGTTGATGGCAATAAACAGGTTGAGGCGCTTTGTGCCAAATAGTTTTGGGGTGAGCCACAGGTAGTTGAGGTAAAACACCATCATGATTCCCAGCGTGGTGCTAAGGGCGCGCACCAGTCGCCCGAGGGTGAAGTCGAGCGTGTCGCTGGGGTGGACAAAGATGAGCGGAAACAGCATCATCGTTGCCCAAATGCATGCGTGAGTCACATATCTTTTATTCATGACCACAAAGTTACAATTTTTTTTGCAAACTGGAAACATTATTTGTAACTTTGCGTGGTAATATGGTCAAATATCAGTGAGAAAATAGGAACAATTTGTTTAATAATTTAAATATCAAACTATTATGAGAAAAATCTTTACTTTTTTAGCCATGGCTCTCATGGCAACTTTAGCATGGGCCGCTCCCACCACAGTGACCTATGACTTCACTCAGATTGAGGGCTTTAGTAAGTGGGGAAACTCTTACTCGAAGCACGTGGTTGAGTATGATGCAGCTGCTGTTACATTTGAAGGCGCATCTCGCCAAACAACAACAATTACTGATTGCCCTGTAATTAAAGGAGCTCCTGTAACTGTGGCTCTTAACTCAAGCGACAAGAATATTGTCTCGGTGAGCGCAAACTTTATGCAGTGGACCACAAAGGCCAAGACGGTGACCCTTAATACCAGCACCGATGGTGAGAATTTCACAGCCACATCAACTACAGCATCAGCTCCAAAAGAGTCATCAGCGCAACCTTTCTCAATTTCCACAACCACACTGGGAGATGGCGTAAAGGCTATTCAGTTTACTTTCGATAACGCAAGTAACCAGGTTGGCTTTGTGAGCGTTACAATTACTTATGATGACGATGACACTCCTCCCACTCCCACATTGGCTGCTCCCAAGATTGAGGTTGTGAAGGACGGCCCAGACTTCTATGCAAGCTTCACTTGCGAAGAGGGCGCCAGCGTTTACTACAACTTTGGCGACGGTGAGGCTCCTTATCTGGGCGAACCGGTGAAGATTAATTTCCGCGGTCATGACGTCACTATCACTGCCTTTGCAACGAGGGGCGACTTGGTGAGCGAAGAAGCCACTAAGGTTGCCTACTACTATCAGGAAGTCTACACCTACAGCGACATCAACCTGCTTATGGACGACTCTCACTTCATGATGATGAGCGACTCTTATGCTATCGCACACACCGGCAAATATCTCTTCGTGGGCAGTAGCGACGAGGCTGGCGTGAACTTTGACGGCACTCTCATCTACCAGCAGCTCGACCAGTTCAATCAGGGTGACGTAATCGGCAAATACTGGATTGGCAAGAAGGTTACCTTCAACGGCGCTCCCGAGGTGATTGAAACCGAGGACGTTAAGCCTAATGGCGAGACTGTTGCCGTTAAGCCCGGCCAGACCTTCCCGTCGCTCATTGGCTGGAACGACTTCTCAAGATTTGTAAAGGTGAGATATGCGACCTTCAACACCGCCGACAAGACAATCGCTGCGCTTGATGTTGACCCCAGTGCCTCGATTATCTACTACGACCGCTTCAATGTCGTTAAGGACTATCAGTTTGAAGAGGGCGCCAAGTACAACGTTGAGTGCGTTGTAGGTTTCTATGGCGAGAACTGCCAGCTCTATCCGTTGACTATCACCCCCGAGCGCAGCGCTCAGCCCGTGCTCAACGTTGACAATCCTGCCGGCACCTACGAGCAGCCAATCGTTGTGAAGGTTAGAGTGGCCGACATGCCTGCCGACGGCGTTATCAAGTACTCGGTAGCCGAGACTGCCGAGCCCATGACCTACACCGAGGACGGCATCGCAATTGGCAGCAGCTGCACCCTGCGTGTGCTTGTCCTCGACGCTAATGGCGACATCGTGGCTATCTATACCGGCGACTATGTGATCTCGACAATCACTGCTGTCGACGACATCACCGTCGACAAGAAGAAAGGCCCGATGTTTAACATCCTGGGCCAGCCCGTCGACGAGAGCTACCGTGGCATCGTCATCCAGGACGGCAAGAAGGTTGTGAAGTAAATTTGGCTAATGGCTAATGGCTAATGGCGAGCCCCCCTCCGCCCCCCATGTGGGGGGGACTGCTGGGT
>JABUUJ010000054.1:33702-42910 GCA_021443235.1 Muribaculaceae bacterium | reverse complement strand
GGCTTCACGATGCCGTGGGCTGCTCCAGCAATGTTAAACCACGTTGAACAATGTTGAACCACGTTGAACCACGTTGAACCACGTTGAACCACGAGCGCAGCGAGAAAATGGTGGGAAATGAAAAAAAAGCGTAATAATTAATGTGGGAATGCAACTTTATGAGTAACTTTGTAGTCTAAATAACAGCAAACGCAATTATCCAGGTAGAAATGAAGAAACTATTGTTACCCCTCATGGCTATCGTGGCGATGACAGCATGCCTGTGCGCATGCTCGCGCTCGCCCGTCGAGACCGCCGTGCGCAACGCGCTGGTGCAGCGCGACACCACCCAGGCGCGCTTCGACTCCATCTGCTCAATCATCAAGGCCAACCAATATAGCGAGTACCTCACCCGGGAGGGCGACATCAACTACGAGGCGCTGGCACAGCTCGTCGAGAGCGTGGGCTCGCAGCTGCGCCCCGCCATGCACTGGAACGTGATGGCCTACGGCGTGAAAAACTACACCCTCACCATCTACTTTGAGCGCAGCGGCTCGATGGTGCCCTATGACGACGCCGGCGGCCGCGGACAGCTCAAGAAGGCCGTCAACGACCTCATCAACTACTTCCCCAACGGCCTCAACGCCCGCATCAACATCGTCAACGATGGCATCTACCCCTATAACGGCACCGTCGACAGCTTCCTGCAAGACCGCAACATCTATGCCTCGACCGCCGGCATGGGCAACGCGTCCTACACCGACTTCCAGAAGATCTTCAACGACATCCTGCAGGCGCAGAAGCCCGGCAACGTGAGCGTGGTGGTGACCGACCTCATCTACTCGCCCGCCGACACCCGCGACGTGAGCATCGACAAGATTCTCAACGAGGAAAACAGCCTCGCCACCAATATGTTCAAGCGATACACGGGCAAAAGCATCATCGTGCATCAGCTCATGGGCGACTACAACGGCAACTACTACCCCTACAACAACAACGCATTCCACTACAACGGCACGCGACCCTTCTACCTGCTCATCATCGCCGACAACAGCGTGATGGACGCTATGGCGGCAAGCCCCGACTATGACCAGTTTCTCAACGTGCGCGGCTCGCGCAACAGCTACCGCTTTAACCAGGCCGCCAGCAACGTCGACTGGTGTGTGATCCCCGACTGGAAGGACAACGCCGGACGATTCCGCATAGGGCGTGGCGACGCCTGCGAGCTCACCAGCGTCGAGGCCGACAAGACCACGGGCGTGCTGCGCTTTGCCATCGCTGCCCGCCTGAGCGACCTCAGGTGCGGCGAGCAGGTGATAGCCAACCCGGCGAGCTACGACGTGAAGTCGCTCACCGGCTTCAAGGTCGAGGTCAAGCCCATAGAGCAGGGCATGATGACCGCCAACAACAAGCAATATCTCGACGGCAAGACACACATCATCACCGTCACAGGCGACTACAAGGGCCCGCGCGACAACATCACCATCGCACTGCGCAACGAGTTCCCGCAGTGGATAGAGCAAAGCACCTGCAACGACGACACCAACCCCGGCAGCGTGTCGTTTGGCACCACCACGCTGGGCCTGAGCAGCTTCCTGGGCGGCATCGGCCAAGCCTTTGGCGGCCAAAACAACTATTTCACAATCGGCATCGCACTAAAGTAAACCACACGATAAGAAATGAAGAATTTGGTATTTTTGATAACGGGAATCGTCATCACGCTCCTGTTTCTCGTGCTCAGTTACAGCCAAAACAGCAACATCTTTGAGATGATGTATTTCAACCAGGGCTTTAACGACCAGCTCTATAACATGAGCCTCTATCCCACTGTGGCCTATGTCATCACAGGCATGGCGTGGGGTGGAGCGGCGGTCTATTACTATGCCATCAACTCGGTGAACTTCGACCGCTGGTATCACTGGCTGGGAGTGCTGGCGTGCGTCACACTGGTAACACCCATCGTGTGCTACGCCGTGATTAGCAGCACCCTGCGTGGCGCCGGCCTCGACTATCCCAGCGAGACCACCCACTTTGTGATGACGCTCTTTGTGATGACGGCGCTGCTTTTCACCGTCGCCTCGCTGGCGATGCGCTGGTGGAGCACCAACTGCCGCCACACCCCCTTCCCGCAATAGTTTTCCAATTCTTAATTGGCTTCGCCGAGCTCGCTTTATAATTACTCGCCTAAGCGACTACGCGTCTAAGCGTCTAAGCGTCTAAGCGAAGAAAACTCTAAACACTAAACACTAAACTATAAACTTTAAAATGAGATTATTCATCTTTGCAATAGGTGGCACCGGGTCGCGAGTGCTCAAGTCAATGCTGATGCTATCGGCAGCCGGCGTGCGACCGCTCGACGAGAACGGCAAGCCTGTGCCTAACCTCGAGCTGGTGCCCATCATCATCGACCCGCACAAGGGCAACGAGGACCTCAAGCGCACCGAGGCACTGCTCACCGCCTACCGCATGCTGCGCAACAAGCTATATGGCAACCGCACCGACGTGGACGGCTTCTTTGCCAACCGCATCGTCACGCTGCGCGAAATCATGCGCGACTCGAGCATCCAGCTCAACGACACCTTCATCTTCAACCTGAGTGCCGTGGAGCGCAACAAGTTCGGCGAGTTTATAGGCTACGACACTATGAACGAGGCCAACCAGGCCCTGTCGTCGCTGCTGTTCAGCAACGAGCAGCTCGAGAACAAGATGAACATAGGCTTTGTGGGCTCGCCCAACATAGGCAGCGTGGCGCTGAACGAAATCAAGGACAGCGACGAGTTTAAGGCGTTTGCCAACGTGTTCTCGGCTGGCGACCGCATCTTCTTCATCAGCAGCATCTTTGGTGGCACCGGAGCCGCCGGATTCCCCATCATGGTGAAGAACATTCGTCAGGCCGCCAACCTCGACATCAACAACCGCGACGTGCTGCGCAAGGCCCCCATCGGCGGGCTCACCGTGCTGCCCTATTTCTCGCTCGAGCACAACGACGACCACCGCATCGACAAGGCCGACTTCATCGTCAAGACGCAGAGCGCGCTCTACTACTACAAAGACACCCTCACAGGCAGCAACGACAGCAACCTCAACACAATCTTCTACCTGGGCGACCAGGTGGCGAGCGTGCCCTATCTCTATGACCCGGGCGAGCACGGCCAGCGCAACCGCGCCCACATGATTGAGCTCGTGGGGGCTATGGCACCGCTCAAGTTTGCCGGCCTGCCCACCTCGCACCTCAGCGACGACAACGGCTATCCGCTGCCAGCCACTGCCTATGAGTATGCCCTCGACAAGGACGTGCTCTCGGTCGATTTCAAGGCGCTGGGCAGCGAGACGCGCGCCCTCATCTACGACAAGCTGGTGAAGTTCCACCTGCTGTTTCTGCACCTTGCCCGCGGCTTCAAGGACACCATCGGCAAGGGATATACCAACGATAAGCCCCAAATCAAGCCCGACTTCCTCGCGTCGCAGTTCTTCCGCACGCTCAACGGCGAGTTTATGGGCGCCTACAAGGACTGGATTACCGAGATGTACAACAATATGCGCAGCGTCGAGATGTTCAACATCGGCGAGTGGGACATGAACAAGGCCATACACGACCTCAACACCGTCAAGGGCCTGCTGGGACGCAAAAAGGTTGACCACAACGTCTTCCTGAGCGAGATGAACCGCCTGAGCCAAAACGCAGTATATGCCCCCGACGAGGTGGAGCTCAAGTTGCTCGACCTCTTTAACCGCGCCGCCCAGAAAATCATCGACGAGCGCTACGAGAGCCTAAAGTAACTTGTTTAAAGTTTAAAGTTTATTGTTTATAGTTTATTGTTTAGAGTTTAAAGTTTAATGTTTAGTGTTTAGTGTTTAGAGTTTAAGGTTTAGAGTATAGTGTTTTTCGAGTTCTCGAAATTCAAGATTTCGTTAAACAATAAACTATAAACTCTCAACTTTACTTCAAACTTGATAAACTTGATTTTATGAGTAAAGTATTATCATATAGCAACAAGACATCTAAGAATATCGATGGCGACTGGATCCCTGTAGAACCCTACAGCGACGACGACATCGCCCAAATCAAAGATCCCGACGGCGGACTGTCGAGCAACCCCCGCACAGCCATCCCCAGCCCCTTCGCACAAATCGACCTGGTGAAGAACGCCTTTGCCAACATCGCCAACCCGCAACTGCGCGGCGCAGTGATGAACGAGCGGCTGGTGAGCAACGCACTCGACGTGGCGCAGCTCTTCTTCGACTTTGAGAACCACAAAGACTACCTGCGCATCGTGGTGTGGAACCGCAGCGAGGAGATTGAGCGGCTCAAGAGCAACCCGCTGCACCGCCTCTACGGCGAGACACTGCAACTATTCCTCGCCGCCGACCAGCAGGTCTATAACTTTGACAAACTCAGCGACTGGTACATCATCATGTGGGAAAACAGGGTGATAGGCGGCACGTCGCCCGCTTCGGTAGTGATGGCGGCACCGGCGGCGCGGCCCATCGACGCCATCAAGGTGGAGCAAGGCGTGTCGCTGTTCTCATCGACTCGCCACCTGTGGGAGCGCGACGAGGACTTCGTTTACTATATGTTCCTGCTGTTTAACGCCTATCCCACGCTGCGCGAGAAGGCGGGCGCCGTCTATAGCTACATGATGCACAATGCCGCCATCTTGCGCGACCGCCGCCCCGAGGTCTATGCCCGCATCGTGGAGGTGATACCCAACCTGAGCGCACTCAGCCACGACAAGCAGAGCATCGTGCTCGACCGCCTCAATCAGGACTTTGAGCCCTTTGCCGGACACATTCAGGTGAACGTGCTGGGCGCCGCCACGCTCTATCACAAGCGCGTGCGCGACATTCGCGAGCAGGCCGCCTCGAGCGACTTTGTCATCGCGCCCACCGTGGCCCAGCCTGGGGGCGCCGTGCTGCCGCTGGTGCTGCGCACGGGCTTTAACGGCAGCGTTGACCACTACCGCTACATCGACAAGGAGTGGGACAGCTCTATCCAGGTGCTCACCGATGGCCAGCCCGTTGAGTCGCGCAAGCTGCCTGCCACCAGCATCGAGTATCCCTATCTCACCACCGTCGACCTGCTCGCCGACACGCTCATCAAGGTGAATGGCGCCCTCGACAGCGACCATTTCCTCGACGGAAACCTCCAGTCGCGCGACTTTGTTGCTCGCAACGGATACCTGCTGCCCATCAAGCCCGCCTATTTCAACTACTTCACCAGCAACGACCTGTGTGGACGCACTCACGGCCAGCACGTCATCGACATCGTGGAGAATGGCGACGGCAGCGTGAGCGTGACACTGCGCATCCCAGTTAAGAAGCGCTTCATCGACCTCACACGCGTGTATATGGCCAATACCGACCACGCATGGCGCTTTGACGAGCGCCGAGGCACCGGGCGCATCGTCAACGCCACGCTCAGCGCCTCGGTGTTCCCCTTTGTGCGCACAGGCAGCAAGGACGACTACACCGTGCAGCTGTTCTCGATGCTCCCCGACGGGCACGCCTCGCTCAAGTTCCTCCACAACGGCACCGGCAACGACGATGTCAACGTCACCAGCAAGACACGCACGGCAACCGCACCGTTCAACACCACCTACTATGACGTGAACGGCTCGTTTGACTATATCGAGGCGACCGTGGCAAGCGACCTGGGCTCGCACACGGGCATCATCGTGCCACAGTGGAAACCCTACACGCCGTCGAGCGCCCAACTGGTGTTTGCCGTCGACTTCGGCACCACCAACAGCCACGTCGAGTGGGCCGAGAAGGGCAAAAACTCGCAGCCGCTCACTATGGGATATAGCAGCGCACAGGCGCTCATCGCCTCGCTCATCAAGCCCGGAAGCCTCGACATCGCCGAGCAGGTGCAGCGCATCGAGTTCCTGCCGCGCGACATCGACAATGTGTATGGCTTCCCGCTGCGCTCGTCGCTGGCGTCGAACGCCGACGGCGACGGCGGCAGCAAGCTGTTCCACGACCTCAACATCCCGTTCCTCTATGAGCGCAAGTTCTTTGACGGATATAATGTCGCCACCAACCTCAAGTGGATGGGCGACAGCCGCCTCGCCAAGGAGTTCCTGCGCGAGATCGTGCTGCTCATCAAGGCCAAGGCTCTGCTCGAGGGCGCAAGCCTGAGCCGCGTCGAGGTGGTGTATTTCTACCCCGTGAGCATGAGCGGCAGCGACCGCCGCCAGCTGCGCGACACCTGGGAGGACCTGTTCCGCACCTACATTGGCGACGACCTGTCGTTGCTGCACAACTGCCCCGAGAGCCTCGCTCCGGCAGCCTACTATAAAGGTCCCGACGTGAATGGCGCCAGCTATGTGTCAATCGACATTGGCGGCGGCACCAGCGATGTCGTGGTGTATCAGCCCACCAGCGACGGCATGGGCAGCGAGCCCGTGGCAATCTCGTCGTTCCGATTTGCCGGAAACGCCATCTTTGGCGACGCGTTTGCCGACAAGGACGCCGAGCACAACCCCTTGCTGGCCCACTACACCCGCTACTTCAAGCAACTCATCGAGAGCGACCGCAGCAACAACATCACCTACCTCACCAGCATCCTCAACAAGATTATGGACGGCCAGCGCAGCGAGGACATCAACGCCTATCTGTTCTCGATTGAGAATGTGGAGGAGTTGCGCTCCCTGCGCGAGATCGACCGCAACCTCTACAGCTACAACGCGCTGCTGCGCAACGACGGCCAGCGCAAAATCATATTCATGTATTTCTATGCCGCGATCATCTACTACATCGCCCGTGCGATGAAGGCACGCAACTACCGCATGCCCAAGCAGATCTACTTCAGCGGCACCGGCTCCAAGATCCTCAACATCGTGGGCAATGCCGGCATGGTCACCGAGCTGTCGCGACTCATCGTCGAGAAGGTTTACTGCCAGCGCTACACCGAGAACTTCTCAATAAAAATCGAGACCGAGTGCCCCAAGCAGATTACCTGCCGCGGTGGCGTGAAGATGCTGGGCGACCGCGATGCCGTGGCTTATACACCACGCGAGGTCAACGCGCTCAAGTTCAACTACTCAATGCTCGACATAGACGAGCTCACGCTCGACACTGTCAAGGATCAGCTCAACCGCGAGAAACTCGTGGAGCAGGTCAAGGCGTTCAACCAGTTCTTTATCACACTGTGTGACGTGGACTTGCGCGACGAGTTTGGCATCGACAAGAACGTGTTCAAGGTCTTCGCCGAGGTGGTCAACGACGACCTGCCCAACTATATGGCGGCTGGCATCAACGCGTTCCTCAACGGGCGATATGAGGGAGCCGACGTCATCGAGGACGTGCCGTTCTTCTATCCCATCGTGGGCGTGATTCGCCACAACCTGCTTAATAACCTTTCTTATAACGCAATGAGATGATTATGAAACGCATTCTCGCAACTTGTGCGGCTGTAGCTATCGCGCTCGCCGCTTGGTGTCAGCTCGACGACTCGACGACGCTCTCGCAGCAACAATGGCAGCACGCTCTCGCCATTGTGGCGCAAACCAATGTGCTTAACGACGGCTACGGACAGCCTACGGGCGACTTCGAGGCTCGCAGCCCCGAAGGATACACGCTCGACGACCTCAACACCGCCTACAAGGGCAAGCGCAACTGGGACGACATGTATCGCGACCTGAAAAGCCGCGAAAACGATGGCGGCACTGTGGGCGACGTGAAAAAACTCGCTGGCGGACTGGCGGTTAACGTCGAGAGCCAGCTCAAAAAATATCTTGAGGCTCAACCCGCGCCCCATGCTACAGCCGCAGTGCAAATCGACACGCTCGCCGACGAGAACGTGCCCCCCGTGCAGCAACTCCCCGACGAAGAGCAGNAGCAGGCCGAGCCCTCGCAAGGCGGTGGCGACGCGATGCACATCGTTGCCTACGTGCTCATGGCGCTGCTGGCGCTGGCGGCTATAGCGGCTATAGTCATTGCGTGTAGCACACGCCGCTCGCTCATCAGGCTGCGCGACAACTATATCGAGGACATAGAGGCGTTGAACAAGAATATGCAGGAATTTGCCGACAGCTTGGCACAGGAGGTCGACGCCCTCAAGGCGCAACTGCGTGCCGAGCGCGCCCAGCCGGCAAGGCATCACGCCCCCGCAGCGACTGCCCCCGCCCCCGCTCCACAAGCACCAGCTCCACAGCCCGTCAAGGCAAAGACCTATTATCTGGGCAAACCCGATGAGAACGAGGTGTTTACACGTTTTACCGAGGACTTTGAACTGGGCAACTCAATCTTTGCGCTCACCACTCAAGACGGGCGCAACGGCGTGTTCAGCGTGATAGAGAACAGCGACGTGCACCGCTTTGCCCTGATGATGCCCAGCGAGAACCTCACACGCGCCTGCTCGGGCAACGGCATCCAGATGTCGGGCGGCCGCACACGCATCATCACCGACCGTGAGGGCGAGGCGCAACTCATCGACGGCCAGTGGCACGTGATAGTGAAAGCCATCATCCACTACGAGTAGCGACTTTGACTTTGACATTGACATTGACATTGACTTTGACCTTGACGTTGACTTTGACCGGTCGTTATAATCGTCCCTTCAAGCCGATTCGTCTAAGCGCCTAAGCGTCTAAGCGCCTAAGCGAAAAATCTCTCTAAACTCTAAACTCTAAACAATAAACTTTACAACAATCTCCTATGCGCTGGACTTGTGAAAAATGTGGCAAGACGATGCTAATAAGCGACGAGCAACTCGCCGAGACGAAGGGTGTTGTGGTGTGTCCGCAATGCCTTGCGTCGACGACTGTCGAGGGATACTCCACGCCTGGGGGCGACGCTGCACGCGACTCCTCGCCGGTAAATACTCCTCCCAAGCCCGGGCGGGCCGCAACTCCCGTGCCACCCACGCCACCGCCCACACCTCGCCGCTTTTCTCCGCCGCCACGTCCACCGCGGCCATCACCGCCACCCACGCCACGCCGCACCTCATCGTCGGGCAGCGACAAGCCTCGCACTACCCGTCGCAAGGACGCACCTCGCCAGAGCGCACCAATGAGCGCATTAGGCTGCCTGGGCCGAAGCATCGTTTTCACCCTTGCTCTCTTGTTGTGCTACATCATCGTGGGATGGTTTTTCCAGCTACTGTAGTTAAAGAGAAGAGTTTATAGTTTAAGGTTTAAAGTTTATAGTTTATTGTTTATTGTTTATAGTTTATAGTTTATAGTTTATAGTTTATATAATGTTTATTGTTTATAGTGGGGGCGCTTAG
>JABUUJ010000054.1:31448-33695 GCA_021443235.1 Muribaculaceae bacterium | reverse complement strand
CTTGATAAACTTGAAAAACTTGAAAAACTTGTAACTTGATAAACTTGATAAACTCGCGCCGCAGGCGCATTAGAACGTTGTGGAAATCACTTGGAACTCGGTGCGGCGGTTGATTTGGTCGGCCGCTTCCTGGTCTTCTTTTGATAGTTTAGAGATATATTCCTCGGTGAGCGTGTCGCCCTCGGCAAACTGTGGATACTGCGAGTTGATGCGCTTTGTCACGGTCTTGGGGCGGCTCTTGCCGTAGCCCTGTGGCTTGAGGCGCTCGGGCGCGATGCCGGCAGCCACGAGGTAGTCGACCACGCTTTGCGCGCGTCGTTGCGACAGCGCGTCGTTATATTTCTCGCTTCCCACGCGGTCGGTGTGAGCCGCCATCTCGATGGTGATGCTGGGGTTGTCTTTGAGCACCTGCACCATCTCGTCGAGCGCGGTCTTTGACTCGGGGCGCAGCGTGGCCTTGTTGAAGTCATAGAAGATGTGCTCTATCACCTGGGGCTTGGTGGCGGCGGCGAGCACAAAGTCGACGCTATACTCGGCGTCGGCTTCCTCGGGGTCGCTCGAGAACTGCTGTTTGCCGTTTAGGTATCCCTTGGCGCCGGCGAGCATCACATAGTCGACGCCGCGCTGCAGGTCGAAGCGGAACGAGCCGTCGGGCTTGCCCACCGCCTTCTGGTTGCTGCCGTCGTTGCCCACGATGCGTATTATGGCGTTGGGCACAGGCTCATCGTCCTTGTCGAGGACATATCCGCTAATCCAGATTTTCAGGTCGGGTTTCTCAAAGGAGTAGATGTGGTCGTAGCCGCGGCCGTCGCCACGGTTGCTCGAGAAGAAGCCGCTCTCGCCCTTGCCGTAGGTGATGCCAAAGTCGTCGTAGGGCGAGTTCATGGGCGAGCCCATGTTCTCGATAAACCACATTCCCGAGGGCTGGAGGCGTGCGCAGAACAGGTCCAGGCCGCCCATGCCGGGGTGTCCGTCGCTGGCAAAGTAGAGCGTGCTGTCGTCGCGGCAATAGGGGAAGCGCTCGTTGCCCGGGGTGTTGATTTGGTCGCCCAGGTTCTCCAGCGTGCCGTGTTTGTCCTTGAGGTTGATGCGCCACAGGTCCTTGCCGCCTTGCCCGCCGGGCATATCGCTCGAGAAGATGAGCCACTTGCCGTCGGCGCTCACCGCGGGGTCGCAGTAGGCGCTGAGGGTATCGGCGGTGATTTCAAATTTTTGTGCGGCGCCCCACTTGGCCTCGCTGCGGCTCGAGGTGTAGATATCGACCGAGCTGGGTGCGTTTTTCCGCACGGCTCGAGCCAGATACATCGTGCTGCCGTCGGGCGAGAAGGCTGTGATGCCCTCGTCGTCGGCGGTGTTGAGCTCGCCCTCAACGAGTTCGGGTCGTGTCCACTTGCCTTTTTCGTCTTTCTTCGAGAAGAAGATGTCGCTCTTCTTGGTGCCAGTGATTTCGCTCTTGTTGTCGCCTGTGGCTTTCTCGCTCGACGAGGTGAAGTAGAGCTGGTCGGCATTCACGTCGAGAAACATCGGGCAGAAGTCGGCGCGGCGCGAGTTAAACAGCTTGGCGTTCTTCACGATGTAGCGCGAGCCCTCCTTCTTCCATTTCGGAGCGAGCTCGCAGCCGCGTATTCCCTGCTCCGATGCCCAGTGGCCGGGCACTTTCTCGAGAAACGCCTTGTATTGCTCTATCGCCTCCTTGTACTTGCCGTCGTGGTGCAGCGACTGGGCAAGGTAGAATATCGCCATCGAGTCCTCATACTCATATCGCAGCGCGTTCTGGTAGGATGCCGCGGCGCGCGATGCCTGGTTGAGGTGGCGGTAGCACTCGCCCAGCATGAAGGCGCACTCGCCGCGTTGCCAGCGGTCCTCGCGCTTGGTGAGCTTGTTGTAGACCTTGCGGTAGATTGTGGCTGCCGCGTCATATTCGCCGCGGTCGTAGGCCTCGTCGCCATCGCGCATCTTGGCGCTCTTGCAGCCCGAGGTGCCAAGCACCGCCGCGGCTACCGCTAATATAATGATGTATCTAATAACCTTATCCATAATACATATTAACGCACCCTCACCCTCGTTTATTGCCCACCCCCCACTAAAAAAAAGGCCACGAATTCCACGAATTGACACGAATTTTTTAATTTTCACGAAGAAATAGGTCAAGGTCAAAGTCGAAAAAGGGGCTCTCACAGATCCCACTGATTTCCACTGATTTTTTAAATATAATCCTTTTAATCAGTGAAATCTGTGAGAAATACC
>JABUUJ010000054.1:23883-31212 GCA_021443235.1 Muribaculaceae bacterium | reverse complement strand
GGTATTTTAGCCACGAATTCCACGAATTGACACGAATTTATTGATTTTCACGAAGAAAATGGTCAAGGTCAAAGTCAAAGTCAATGTCAATTCTGGCTCCGCGCTACAACTATGTTGAACAAGGTTAAACTACGTTGAACCATGTTGAACTACGAGCGACAGCGAGAAATGGTCAAAGTCAATGTCAAAGTCAACGTCGATTCAGGGGGATTGCTTTGTTGATGGTGGAAGGGGAGGCGGGTGAAACATAACTTTGCGCCAAAAAAACCTTTTTTGAAACCCCTTATATTTAATGTATGGCAATAGAAAACACACAATTAGACTCCACCTGCGGCGATGACCGCCACAACGAGACTCCCGGCCTTGAAGCGCTGAAGGCCGACATTATAGGCGAGATTGAGGGCATCGGCGCCGAGATGACCTCGCTGTTGCGCGCGCGCGAGGTCGATGTCGCCCAGGAGTTTCCCACGACGACACAGGTGCTGGCATGCGGTGGCGACTGCTTTATGCGTCGCGGCAACGTGAGCATAGTGCAGGGCCGCCCCAAGGCCGGCAAGTCGTTTTTCTGCTCGATGATTGCCGCCGCCTATCTCACAGGGCGTTACGAGGACTTTGCGACCTGCGACGGGCAGCCCGGCGAGTCGCTGCTCTATATCGACACCGAGCAGTGCCAGGAAGACGTGGTGGCGCTGGGAAGACGCATCGCCACGATGTGTGGCAAGCTGGCCGCCGAGGCGCCTGCGACGCTGCACTTGCTATCCATCCGTCGGGACGGTGTGGAGGATGCGCGCAAGGTGCTCGGCGCCGCTGTGCGCTTCTACCGTCCGTCGCTGGTGATTCTCGACGGTGTGACCGACCTTGTGCATTCGCCCAACGATGAGACCGAGAGCAAAGACATCACGATGTGGCTCTATAACATTGCCGAGGCCTTTGGCATGCACATCATGACCGTGATTCACGAGAACCAGTCGATACTCGACAAGGCGCGCGGGCACATCGGCAGCGAGCTCGAGCGCAAGTGCGAGACCGCCATCCAGCTGGTGCGCGACGAGGACGCCACGGGCTATCGCGCCGAGGCCAAGTTCCGCCTCACCCGCAAGCGCTCGCCCCGCGACTTCGCCTTCACCATCAACGACCAGGGCCTGCCTGTGCGTCACACCATCGCCCTCGCCCCCGCCCCCGAGAATACCCCTGAGCCACAGAAAGATGGACCTGCAAGCGCGCTTGAAAAGATGATTTTAATGGCTTATGGACAGTCAAAATCGCTGACCTATAAAACCCTATGTTCTAACATCATTAAAGCAGCTGGTGTTCAAGAGCGTGCAGCAAAAAATCGCATTAAGTGGGCAAGCGAAATGGGTTTAATTAATAAAATTGGCAATATGTACCATCCATGCGATAAAATTTTGCGACAGCAAAATATCACGGTGCAGTAGTGTGCATACCTCCCCCCTATATAAGGGGGGGAGGATATGCCCAATTTAATGCACCTAATTTTTGCACTAAATTTCTCATCCAAAAAACCTGACTTCCTATGCTGAACTATCGTTACCACCTGCAAAAGTATCGCACCATCGCCGACAAGCACACCTGCCCCAGTTGCGGGCGGAAACGCTGCTTCAAGTTGTATGTCGACGACAACAACCAGCCGCTCAACGACCGCGTGGGCTACTGCGACCACATCAGCTCGTGCGGCTACCACTACCCGCCACGCCAGTATTTCCAAGACCACCCCCAGAGCAGGCCCCCCTCCGCCCCCCATGTGGGGACCACTGTGTCGCAACGAGCCTCCTCGCCACTCCTACAGAAGAAAGCACCGGTGCTGGTGGCATTCCACAACAATCCTGCCAGCACTACTGGAGTTCCCCCCACATGGGGGGCGGAGGGCGGCTCCTCAGGGGGCTCCCCCTCTACTCTTCCCGTCTCGCTGGTGGAGCGGTCGATGGCTTCGGTCTATTATCCCAGCGACCTGACGCGCTTCTTGATGACGCTTTTCGGCGCCGCGACAGTGCAGCGCCTCATCGACGACTACCGCGTGGGCCGCACCTCCAACGGGCGCACCATCTTCTGGCAAATCGACATCGAGGGGCGAGTGCGCACTGGCCTGATCATGCGTTACCGCCCCGACGGACACCGCGACCACGACGCCCACGATGCCTTCAACTGGGCGCACGCCATCATGGCCAAGCGCGGCGAGGTCGCCGACTACAACCTGCGGCAGTGCCTCTTTGGCGAGCACCTGCTGGCAGCGCGCCCCACCGCTCCGGTGGCGCTGGTCGAGGGGGCTAAGTCGGCGCTTATCGCCTCGGGGGTGATGCCGCAATATGTGTGGGTGGCGACCTGCGGCAAAAACCAGTTCAAACCCGAGGTGCTGGCGCCGCTGCGTGGACGCGACGTGACGGTGTTTCCCGATGTTGATGGCTATGCTGCGTGGCTGGCGGCGGCACAGCACATGAAGGCCGCGCTGCAATGCCGCTCGCTCGACGTGAGCAGTTACCTTGAGCGCCATGCCACGCCCGAGCAGCGCCTGGCTCACATCGACCTTGCCGACCTGCTGGTGGAGATGCTGCGCCGCGACGCCCCGCTCAACGAGGGCGAGGTCTATTTCCGCGACCTGCTCGCCCGCCCCGACGCTCACCGCCTCCTCGCCTCGCTCGCCTTGCTGCCAGTATAGCCCAGCTGGGTCGCTGGTGATTTTGCCACGAATTTCACGAATTGACACGAATTTTTAAATTTTCACGAAGAAAAAAGTCAATGTCAAAGTCAAAGTCAACGTCGAATTAGGCTTCGCGCTGGTGGGGGTTTTGGCCACGAATTGACACGAATTGACACGAATTTTTTAATTTTCACGAAGAAGCCTAAATTCTAAAAATTCTAAAAATTCCCATGAGATAATAATCCCAAAAAATCAGTGAAATCTGTGAGAGATAAAATTCGTGTCAATTCGTGAAATTCGTGGCTAAAAAACACCAGCGCGAAGCCACAACTAATTTGCAACTGGGTTGCAAAAGTTTTTGCGTAACTTTGTGGGCAGAAACCAACTTTTAACTGAGATGAAGAAGACTTATAGCATTGAGGTGGACTGCGCCAACTGTGCCAACCTTGTGGAGGCGGCGGTGGCGCGTGTTGCCGGCGTGGAGAGCGTCACAGTGGCATTTATGACCCAGAAGATGAAAGTGGAATATGCCGAAGGCGTTGACGCCGAGGCTGTTCTCGCCGAGATTGTGAGAGTGGCACGGAAAATCGAGCCCGACTTTGAAATCCTGAAATAATCCTGCCCCGATGAAGATATTGAAACGACTTGCGCTGTGCTGCCTCGTGGCAGGCACAGTGCTCACGCTGGGCACCAGTTGCCACAGCGAGCAAGAGCATGCCCATGAGCATGAGCATGAGGTTGAGGCTGAACACGACCACGATGGCGAGCACGATGGCGAGCACGACGCCGACGCCGGCCACGACGAGCATGAGCACGAGGCCGGGGTTATCGTGATGGAGCCCGACAAGGCACAGGCCGCCGGCGTGAGGACCAGCACGGTGACTCACGCCCGCTTTAGCGACGTGATAGTGACCAGCGGCAAAATCACCGCCGCGTCGTGCGACGAGACCACCGTTGCCGCCACCACTACGGGCATAGTCAGCCTGTCGCAGCACATCAGCGAGGGCATGGCGATAGCGCGTGGCACGACGCTGTTTTATGTGGCGAGCGACCGCCTTCAGGACGGCGACCAGGCCCAGCGCGCCCGCATCGCCTATCTCGCCGCCAAGCGCGACTATGACAAGGCAAAACCGCTTCTTGACGAGCACCTCATCACCGAGCGCGAGTTCAATGCCATCAAGGCCGACTATGAGACGGCGCGTGTGGCCTATGAGGCGGTGAGCGGCAACACCACTGCTCGTGGCGTGACGGTGAAGGCCAATGCCAGCGGCTATGTGTCGCAGTGTCTGGTCAAGGACGGCGACTTTGTGGAGGTGGGCGATGCGCTGATGACCATCACCAAAAACCAGCACCTGTTCTTGCGCGCCGAGGTGCCGGTGCGCTACTACTCGCAGCTGGGCAAAATCACGACGGCAAAGTTCCGCACGCAGTATAGCGACGCGGTCATCGACCTCAAGACGATGAACGGCAGGCTGCTGTCGTCGGGCAAATCGGCCACCGCCACCTCGTCATATGTCCCCGTCACATTCCAGTTTGACAACAACGGCACGGTGTTTCCCGGTGCCTATGCCGAGGTGTATCTCATCACAGGCACCCGCGACGGCGTGCTGAGCGTGCCCACCACGGCACTGACCGAGGAGCAGGGCGTGTATTACGTATATATTAAGGTGAGCGACCACGGCTATCGCAAGCAGGAGGTGACGCTGGGCGCCACCGACGGCGAGAACACCGAGGTTGTCGCCGGTCTCAAGGGTGGCGAGAACGTGGTGACGCAAGGCGCCATCAATGTGAAACTTGCCGGAGCCTCGGCCGCTATTCCGTCACACTCTCACTCGCATTAAGCCATGTTGAACAAAATCATACAATTCTCGCTCAACAACCGCCTGCTGGTGCTGCTCGCCGCGGTGCTGCTCACCATGGGCGGCCTCTACACGGCGCAGAACACCGAGGTTGACGTGTTTCCCGACCTCAACGCCCCCACCGTGGTGGTGATGACCGAAGCCGGAGGCATGGCTGCCGAGGAGGTGGAGCAACTGGTGACCTTCCCCATCGAGACCGCTGTCAACGGCTCGGCTGGCGTGCGCCGCGTGCGCTCGTCGTCGACTATGGGTTTCAGCGTGGTGTGGGTGGAATTTGAGTGGGACACCGATATCTACACGGCACGGCAGATCGTGTCGGAGAAGCTTGCCACCGTGGGCGCGTCGCTGCCCGACAATGTGGAGCAGCCCACCATAGGGCCGCAGTCGTCGATCCTGGGCGAGCTGCTCATCGTGGGCCTTACCGCCGACTCCACGTCGATGATGGACCTGCGCACGATTGCCGACTGGACCATCCGTCCGCAGTTGCTCTCGACGGGCGGTGTGGCACAGGTGGCAGTGCTGGGCGGCGACATCAAGGAGTTTCAGGTGCTGTTTGACCCCGGCAAGATGAAGCACTATGGCGTGACGCTGCAAGAGCTGCTTGCCGTGACGCGCGGCATGAACCAGAACATCAACGGCGGCGTCATCTATCAGTATGGCAACGAGTATATCGTGCGCGGCGTGGTTCAGACCAGCGACGTGGACAAAATAGCGCGCTCGGTGGTGAAGATGAGCGGCGAGTCGCCCATCACGCTTGCCGACGTGGCGCAGGTGCGCATCGGGGCGCAGGAGCCACGCCTGGGTGTGGCGTCGGAGCGCGGCAAGCCCGCGGTGCTGCTCACTGTGACCAAGCAACCCGGCGTGGGCACCGTAGAACTCACCCAGAAACTTGAGGCGCAGCTGCGCGAGGCGCAGAAAAATATGCCTCGCGACGTGAAAGTGTCGACCGATATCTTCCGCCAGTCGCGGTTTATCGACAGCTCGATCGACAATGTCACCACCTCGCTCCTCGAGGGCGCGCTCATGGTAATCATCGTGCTCGCCATCTTCCTTGCCAATGTGCGCACCACCGTCATCTCGCTCATAGCCATGCCGTTGAGCCTCATCGTCTCGCTCATCGTGCTTCACTTGATGGGGTTGAGCGTCAACACGATGAGCCTGGGTGGCATGGCAATCGCCATAGGCAGCCTTGTTGACGATGCCATCGTCGATGTGGAGAACGTGTGGCGACGGCTGCACGAGAACAAGGCGCTGCCCGATGGCGAGCGCAGGAGCGTGCTGCAGGTGGTGTATGACGCTTCGCGCGAGGTGCGCATGCCCATCCTCAACTCCACGCTCATCATCGTGGTGAGTTTCACTCCGCTGTTTTTCCTCAGTGGCATGGAGGGGCGCATGCTCATCCCGCTGGGCATCGCATTTGTCGTGGCGCTCTTTGCCTCGACGGTGGTGGCGCTCACCCTCACCCCCGTGCTGTGCAGCTATCTGCTCACTGGCACCGATAAGAANGTGGTGACTTGGCTCAAAGCGCGCTATGCGCGCCTGCTGGGTTGGGTGCTCGAGCACAAGCGCATTGCGCTGGGTTGCACCGCGGGCCTCTTTGTGCTGGCACTGGTTGTCATTGCAATGCTGGGCCGCAGCTTCCTGCCGCCGTTTAACGAGGGCTCTTTTACCATCAACGTGAGTTCGCTGCCCGGCATCTCGCTTGACGAGAGCGACAAAATAGGGCGCACGGCCGAGAAACTGCTGCTCGAAGTGCCCGAAATCGTGACCGTGGCGCGCAAGACCGGACGCGCCGAGCTCGACGAGCATGCGCTGGGCGTGAACGTGAGCGAAATCGAGGCGCCGTTTGTGCTAAAGGACCGCAGCCACCGCGAGGTGCTCGACGATGTGCGCCAGCGGCTGAGCGTGCTTGTGGGCGCCAACATAGAGATTGGGCAGCCCATCAGCCACCGCATCGACGCTATGCTCAGCGGCACGCAGGCCAACATCGCCATCAAGCTCTTTGGCACCAACCTCAACCGCATGTTCGACATCGGCAACGAGATTAAGGAGGCCATCAAGGACGTCGAGGGCGTTGCCGACCTCAACGTTGAGCAGCAGATAGAGCGCCCCGAGCTGAAAATCACGCCTAACCGCGAGATGCTGCAGCGACAAGGCATCTCGCTGCCCGAGTTTAACGAGTTTGTGGCAGTGAACATGGCTGGCGAGGCAGTGTCGCAAGTCAACGACAACGGCAAGACATTCAACATCATAGTGCGTGCCGACGAGAAAAACCGACGCACCATGCAAGACATAAAAGAGCTCATCATCGACACTCAGGACGGTCGCAAAGTGCCGCTGACCGATGTCGCCGATGTCGCCTCATCGATGGGCCCCAATACCATCAACCGCGAGAATGTGGCCCGCAAAATCGTGATTAGCGCCAACTGCAGCGGACGCGACCTGGGCAGCGTGGTGAGTGATATGCGCGCCCGCATCGACAAGGAAATCACTCTTCCCGAGGGCTACCGCATTGAGTACGGCGGCCAGTTTGAGAGCGAGCAGGCGGCGAGCCGCATCTTGCTGTTTGCGTCGATTGTGAGCATCGTGATTATCTTCCTGCTGCTCAACGCGCAGTTCCGCAACGCCCGCGAGAGTGGCGTGATTCTGCTCAACCTGCCGCTGGCGCTCATCGGCGGTGTGATGGCGATAGCCCTCACCAGCGGCGAGATCAGTATCCCAGCCATCATCGGCTTTATCTCGCTCTTTGGCATTGCCACGCGCAACGGTATGCTGCTCATCACGCAGTACAACAATTTGCGGGAGAGCGGGTTA
>JABUUJ010000054.1:20063-23835 GCA_021443235.1 Muribaculaceae bacterium | reverse complement strand
CTCATGACGGCACTCACCTCGGCGCTGGCGCTCATCCCGCTGGCACTGCGCGGCGACTTGCCCGGCAACGAGATTCAGAGCCCCATGGCTAAGGTTATCCTTGGCGGCTTGCTCACCTCGACCATGCTCAATGCCTTCATCATCCCCATCGTCTATGAGTGGATGCACAGGAGGAAGTAAGGTTTAGAGTTTAAAGTTTAAAGTTTAAAGTTTATTGTTTAGAGTTTATTGTTTATTGTTTAGAGTGGGGGCGCTTAGTCGCTTAGTCGCATAGACGCGTAGTCGAAGTGGGCGCGCAACCAATTAAGAATTAAATAGATGAAGTTGATAAAATTTGCATTAGCAGCGTGCCTGGTGGCGGGGAGCGCGCAGGCACAGCGCCTGAGTGAGGTGCTGACGACCATCGAGGCCAATAACACCAGCCTTGCCGCACTGCGTGGCGAGAACGTCGCCAGCGTGGCGCAAATGGCGAGCGAGACCTCGATTGTGGGGCCCACGTCGGTCGAATACAGCCCGTTTTTCGGCAATGGGGCAAAGGGTATAGCGAGTAGCGAACTCATTGTGGCGCAGGAATTTGAGTTTCCGTCGCTGGGTGGCATGCGCAATGCGAGCGTCCAGGCTCAGGAGCGCGTGCTCGACCAGCAATATCGGGCTGCTCGCCGCGACATCCTCGTGGAGGCCAAGAAACTGTGCTATGACCTGTCGCACGCCGTCCAGACGCGCAACCTGCTGCTGCAACGCGAGCGCACCACCGACTCGCTGCTGATGACCTACGAGAAAAGCGTGCAACTGGGACGCGCCACCGTTATCGACGTTAACCGCATCAAGATGGATCGCATGGCAGTGCACACGCAACTGGTTCAGGCACAAGGTGATATTGCCACTATAACGGGGCAACTGGAGAGCCTTAACGGAGGGCAGAAACTCAATGGCGTGGACAACCTCGTGCTGGAAATGGAGCCTATGGGCGACCCGCAGGCAATGAGTGCGGAGGAAAACATCGCGCAGGCACAACTCGATGCCGCACAGCACGATATCAAGTTGGCAAAAAACGGCTGGCTGCCGTCGCTCAAGGTGGGTTACCGACGCAACACCGAGCTCAACGAGGCTGTCAACGGCTTCGTCGTGGGCGTGGCGCTGCCCATCTTCGGCAATGGCAAGAAAGTGAAGGCTGCGCAGGCCAGGCGCAACGCCGCACAGGCACAAATCGACAACGCCCGCGCCGAGGCGCAGAGCCGCATCAGCGCACTGCGCACCGAGGCCACCACGCTGCGCGCCACCATCGACAGCTATGACCTTGCGCTCATGCGCAACACGCTGGCGCTCATCAACAAAGCCATAGGGCAAGGCGCCCTCACCGTTTCGGAATACTACGCCCAGACCGACCGCATCTATGACGCCTTGGCCGCCCGCCTCGACCTCGAGAACCGCTACAACAAAGTCGTCACCGACCTCAACCGCGAGAACCTTTAGCCCCCTGTTTTGACTTTGACTTTGACATTGACTTTGACTTTGACTTTGACATTGACTTTGACTTTGACAGGTCGTTACATTCGTCACACTCGTTACAATCGTTACAATCGAAATCTCGAAAACCTCTCTAAACTCTAAACACTAAACTCTCAACATTAAACTATTTTTTGTACCTTTGCACTTTGGTTGATGCTTAAAGGTCAATATGAACAAGAAACAGAAGATGGTGATGTGGCGCATTATCGTGTGCGCCGTGCTGGTGGTGCTGCTCGAAGTGCTGCCCATCGACGGCTGGGATAAGTTTGCGGCCTTTGTGGGCGTGTATGCCCTTATAGGCTACGACATCGTGCGCAAGGCGCTGCTGGGCATGAAAAACGGACGCATCCTCGACGAGAACTTCCTCATGGTGGCGGCTTCGCTGGGCGCCTTCGCGCTAGCGCTCTATGAGCGCAGCGGCGACTACACCGAGGCCATAGCGGTGATGCTGCTGTATCAGGTGGGCGAGTTTTTCCAGCGCTATGCCGTGGGCAAGAGCCGGCGCAACATCGCCTCGCTCATGGACATACGCCCCGACTATGCCAACCAGCTCACCGCCGCCGGCGAGATTGAGCGCGTCGACCCCGACGATGTGCCAGTGGGCTCTACCATCGTGGTGCAGCCGGGCGAGAAAGTGCCCATCGACGGCATCGTGCTCGGCGGCGACTCCAGCATCAACACCATGGCACTCACGGGCGAGAGTGCGCCCGCCAGCGTCCATCCCGGTGACGAAATCGTGAGCGGCAGCATCAATATGACCGGCGTGTTGCACGTCAAGACCACCAAACCCTTCGGCGAATCGACCGTTTCCAAGATACTCCAGCTCGTAGAAGACAGTGCCTCGCACCGCAGCAACAGCGAGGACTTCATAGCCCGCTTTGCACGCGTCTATACGCCTGTCGTGTGCCTGGGCGCACTCGCGCTGGCGCTGCTGCCGCCACTGGTGTTGCTGGTGATGGGCAGCGCGCCCATGTGGAGCACTTGGCTCTATCGCTCGCTCACTTTCCTTGTCATCAGTTGCCCGTGCGCGCTGGTGGTGAGCATCCCGCTGTCGTTCTTTGCCGGAATAGGCAATGCGAGCCGGCAGGGAGTGCTTATCAAGGGCGCCAACATACTCGAGGCGCTGTCGCACGTCAAGACCGTAGTGCTCGACAAGACGGGCACATTGACGCTGGGCGTCTTTGAGGTGGCGGCGATGCACGACCACGAGGACCACGATAAATGCGACGAGCAAGAAAAAGAGCGGCTCATCGCGCTGGCGGCACACGTCGAGTGCGCCTCGTCGCATCCCATCGGCAAGAGCATCCAGCGAGCCTATGGCAAGCGCATCGACCACAACCGCGTGAGCAACATCGAGGAGAAGGGCGGCCACGGCGTCACAGCCGTTGTCGACGGCCAGCAAGTGGCGGTGGGCAGCGAGGCGCTGATGAGGTCGCTGGGCATCGAGCCTTGCCACTGCCACATGGCGGGCACGCTGGTGCACATTGCCATCGACGGCCGATATGCCGGACACATCGTGCTGGGCGACCTGGTGAAGCCACATGCGCGCGAGGCCATCGACGAGTTGCGACGCGCCAGTGTGAGAAACACCGTGATGCTCACGGGCGACACACCGCAAGTGGCGCGCGAGGTGACAAGCGCGCTGGGCATCGACACCGTTCACAGCCAGCTGATGCCCGGCGACAAGGTGCATCGCCTCGACGAGATGCTTGCGGCCAAGGGCAAGGGCGAGAAGGTGGCATATGTGGGCGACGGCATCAACGACGCGCCTGTGCTCTCGCGCGCCGACGTGGGTATTGCGATGGGCGGAGTGGGTAGCGACGCCGCCATCGAGGCTGCCGACGTGGTGCTTATGGACGACGACCCGCGCAAGATTGCCCGCGCCATGCGCATCTCGCGCAAGACCATGGGCATCGTGTGGCAAAACATCGCCATGACCTTCTCGGTCAAGGCCGTGTGCCTCATCCTGGGTGCCGTGGGCATCACCCACCTGTGGCTTGCCATCTTTGCCGACACGGGCATCATGATTCTCGCCGTGCTCAACTCCATACGCGCCCTCCGGTAGCGATTTTTCACATTGACTATAGCTCGCTGTCGCGAGCGTTCAACTTTGTTCAACTTGGTTTAACCTTGTTCAACATTGCCCCACTACCGCGAAGTTTTCTCTTGTGGAAATGCTGTAGAAATTTTATCTCTCACAGATCTCACAGATTAAAAGGATTATATTTTCGACATTGACTTTGACATTGACTTTGACCTGCTT
>JABUUJ010000054.1:13400-19669 GCA_021443235.1 Muribaculaceae bacterium | reverse complement strand
CCTCTGTATAATGCAGAGGTGGTTGAGGAGTATCGGGATGTGCTCAACAGAACCAAGTTTCCATTTGATGCACAGGAGGTGGATGACTTGATTGGATTTATCATGGAGATTGGCGTTGATACTGAACGAACGAAATATGATGAGCTGATGCCAGATGAAGATGACAGAGTGTTCTACGAAATCTCGCTTACGGTTGAAGATTCGTTTTTGGTTACGGGTAACCTAAAGCATTATCCAAAAGTTCGGAAGGTAGTGACACCTTCCGAACTCATAGAGATATTGCGTGTATAACATGAATGGCGGTAGAAGGACAATATACCTAAGGAAGGATTTTGGGGGCGTGCTGGGCACGCTTATTTGTCACTAAGAATGGGGGATGTTACTTCTTGGTGGTGATGAAGGGCACTGTGAGGGCGCCCACAATCAGCAGCACGCCGGCAAGGATAAGCATGTTGCCCTGCGCACTGCCCAGCATGGTCAGCACCACGCCACCCAGCGCTGCTGCCACAATCTGGGGCAGGCAGATGGTGCAGTTAAACAGACCGAGGAACGTGCCCATGTACTTGCTGCCCTCAAGGGCGTTGGTCACCAGTGTGAACGGCATTGCCAGCATGGCAGCCCAGGCGAAACCGATGAGGAAGTAGGGCACGAAGAGGGTGTACTGGTCGGGCATGAAAGGCACCATTGCGAAACCTATGCCGCCCAGCACGAGGCTAAGCGCATATCCCACCTTGATGTTCTTGAACATGGGCAGCAGGGTTGCCCACAGCACGCTGCCCACAGCCTGCACTGCAAAGAGGATGCCCACCCAGTTGCCGGCTTCTTGGTAGCCCTCGCTGGCGGTGTCGGTGGTGTGCCACACGGTGTCGGCGATAGCGCCGTTGGTATAGGTCCACATATACATGAACGCCGCCCAGCAGAAGAACTGCACGATGCCCACCTGTACAAACACCTTGACGGCGCGTTTCTTGAGAGCGGCGCTTTCTTGTGCGGCGTCCTTGGTGTCATTGGTGGCGAGAGCGGCCTCTTGGAACTCGGCCATCTGTTTCGGGTCATACTCCTTGACATTGGCAGTGGTGTAGATCACGCACAGGATGAGGATGGCGGCACCTACGTAGAACGACCACTTCACCGAGTCGGGTATTTCGCCCTCGGGGGCAATGTTGGCAATTCCTATGGCTGTGAAAATAAACGGGAAGGCGTAGCCCATGAGCGAGCCGGCGTTGCACAGGAAGCTCTGGATAGAGTAGGCCTTGGCCTTCTGCTGCTCGTTGACCATGTCGCCCACCATCATCTTGAACGGCTGCATAGCCATGTTGATGCTGGTGTCGAGAAACATGAGCGAGATGAGGCCGAAAATCATTGCCGCGCCCACGGTAAGCCCCAGCGAGCCGGCGTTGGGCAGCAGGCACATCACGACGACGGCTGCGAACGCGCCCACAAAGAGGTAGGGGATGCGGCGTCCGAAGCGAGTCCAGGTCTTGTCGCTGAACAGGCCCACGAGCGGTTGCACCACCATGCCCATGAGCGGTGGCAGGATCCAGAAGTAGGAGAGGTCGTGTGGGTCGGCGCCCAGGGTTGCGAAGATGCGCGATATGTTGGCACTTTGCAGCGCATAGGCGATTTGCACGCCGAAGAATCCGAAGCTGATGTTAAACAGCTTGTCAAAGGTTAAATTCGGTTTAGTTTTCATCTTTGCTTTATCGTTAAAAAGTTGTTTTGGTTTTTCTACCCACAAAAATAGTCACTCCCCGCAACATGTGCAAATCATTTGAGCGACTTTTGCAAGGCAAAAGCAACGCAATCGTTTGCGTGATTTATTTTGGGGTTATTGGCAGGTAAACTTTTGCGCGCGCTTTATAATGTGTAACTTTGAGAATTGAAAAATCAAGACATAAACTAAATATACTCATGAAAGTAAAATTCCAAATCGACTATCAGACCGTCTATGGCGAGGAGATGGTGCTCAACATCCTGAACGAGGACCGCACCATAGCCAAGCAGCTGCCCATGAAGACCTCAAGCGGCAGCGACTGGAAATGTGAGCTCGTGGTGGAGAACAACTGCTTCCACCTGTGCTATTACTACAGCGTGAGGCGCGGCAACAACACCGTGCGCCACGAGTGGCTCGTGATGCCTCATTTCCTTGACCTCACCTCGCCCAAGGGGCAAAAGTGCACATGCTATGACCACTGGATCGATAATCCCGACGACAGTTACCTTTACACCTCGGCGTTCACACAGTGTGTGAGCGCACGAGAGAGCAGCATGCCCGCCGAGGTGAAGTTCAGCCAGACCCTGCAGCTCAAGGTGCGCGCACCGCAGCTGCGTGCCGGCGAGCGCCTGGTGATCGTGGGCAACTCGCCCGTGCTGGGCGACTGGGACGCCGCCAAGTGTGTGGCCATGAGCGAGCATGCGCCCAACGAGTGGCAGGCTACGCTCGACGCCGCCAAGTTCAAAAACTCGTTTGTCGAGTTCAAGTTTGTCATCATGGCCGAGGGCCAGGCTCCGGTGTGGGAGAACGGCAACAACCGCACCATCGTGCTTCCCAGCCTGCGCGCTGGCGATGTGGTGGTGTATGAGCTCACCAAGGCCTACTTCCCGTTGAGCCCCATCCGTGTGGCAGGCACCGTGATCCCCATCTTCTCGCTGCGCAGCGAGGGCAGCTACGGTGTGGGCGACTTTGGCGACCTCAAGACGATGATCGACTGGGTGGCGATGACCGGCCAGCGCGCACTGCAGGTGCTGCCCATCAACGACACCACCATCACCGGCACATGGCGCGACAGCTACCCCTACAACAGCATCAGCATCTATGCCCTGCATCCGCAGTACATCGACCTGCGCCAGCTTCCCAAGCTCAAAGACGCCAAGCGCGCAAAATACTACGAGGACCTGCGTCTTGCGCTCAACGCCCTCGACCAAATCGACTATGAGCGCGTCAACGAGGCCAAGCGCGGCTATGTCAAGGAGCTCTTTGAGCAGAATGGCGCCAGCGTGATGCGCAGCAAGGAGTTCAAGGCATTCATGGAGGAGAACGCCGAGTGGCTCGTGCCCTACGCAGCCTTCAGCCACTATCGCGACCAGTATGGCACCGCGACCTTCGGCAAGTGGCCCGAGCACCGCAGCTTCACGCCCGAGGACCGCGCCGCGATGACCGACCATCGCACAAAACTCTACAAAGAGGTGTCGATATGGTACTACATGCAGTTCCTGCTCGACAAGCAGATGCGCGGCGCCCATGAGTATGCCCGCAGCAAGAACGTCATCCTCAAGGGCGACATCCCCATTGGCATCAGCCGCGACGGCGTAGAGGCATGGGTAGAGCCTAAATACTTCAACCTCAACGGCCAGGCGGGCGCTCCACCCGACGCTTTCTCGGTCAACGGCCAGAACTGGGGCTTCCCCACCTATAATTGGGACGCCATGCTCGACGATGGCTGCGCATGGTGGATTAAACGCTTCAGCAAGATGGCACAATACTTCGACGCCTACCGCATCGACCACGTGCTGGGCTTCTTCCGCATTTGGGAGATACCCATCGACGCCGTGCATGGCCTGCTGGGACACTTCGCTCCCGCGCTGGGCATGAGCCCCGACGAGATACGCGGCTACGGCTTCAACTTCCAGGAGGAGCACATGACCACACCGTTTATCACCGACTGGATTATCGACCGCATGCTGGGCGAGCGCGCACAGGAGTTCAAGGACAAATACCTCAAGCACGAGCACGACGACGTGTGGAGCATCACCGAGCACTACGACACCCAGCGCAAGGTCGAGGCAGCGTTTGCCGGCAGCGACAGCCAGGACGACATCACGGTGCGCGACACGCTCTATGCGCTCATCGGCAACGTGCTCTTTGTGCGCGACCACAAGACTCCAGGCATGTTCCACCCGCGCATCTCGGCACAGCACAGCTTCATCTATGAGGCGCTCTACGACAACGACAAGCAGGCCTTCAACCGCCTCTATAACGACTACTTCTACCGCCGCAACAACAACTACTGGTATGGCGAGGCAATGAAGAAACTGCCCACCCTCGCCGAGTGCACACGCATGCTCGTGTGTGCCGAGGACCTGGGCATGGTGCCCGACTGCGTGGCATGGGTAATGAACGAGCTGCGCATCCTGAGCCTCGAAATCGAGTCGATGCCCAAGGATCCCAACCTCAAGTTCGGCAACCTGCACGCCAATCCCTATCGCAGCGTGGCAACCATCTCGACCCACGACATGCCCACACTGCGACAGTGGTGGGACGAGGACTGGAACATCACCCAGCAATACTACAACAACGTGCTGTGGCGTGGCGACGCCGCTCCGCACCCCCTGCCCAGCGACATCGCCTCGCAGGTGGTGGGCAACCACCTCGCCTCGCCCTCGATGCTGTGCCTGCTCAGCTTGCAGGACTGGATGGCGACCGACGACAAGGTGCGCCGCGCCGATGCCGATGCCGAGCGCATCAACATCCCCGCCAACCCCCGCCACTACTGGCGCTACCGCATGCACATGACCATTGAGCAGCTCATCAACGAGAGCGACTTCAACGGCAAGGTTTACAAGATGATTATCAACCACGGACGATAACCCCCCCCTACACTTATGAAATTTCTCAACATGGCCATCGCCGCTATCGCTACCGCACTGACGCTCAACACTCAGGCACAGGAGGTGAACTACTCGCAAGAGGCAACCTCATTTGGAACTATCACGCTGGGCAACGCCCAGGCAGTGAGACTGCGCATCTATGACAACGCACAGGGCGGACAAGCCGTCAAGACAGTGCAGCTCAAGAAAGGAGCGCCCGACAAGAACGGATACCCCACTTGGGCAACCACCGTCAAGGGCGACCTCAAGGGCAAGTTCTACACCCTCGACGTCAAATACAAAGGCAAGTATCACGGCGAGTGCCCGGGCATCAGCGCTAAGGCAGTGGGCGTGAACGGACGCCGCGGTGCCATCGTCAACATGGCCGAGACCAACCCCGCAGGGTGGGACACCGACCGCCGCCCGGCCATCGCCCACAAAGACCTCATCATCTATGAGATGCACCACCGCGACTTCAGCGTGAGCCCCACCAGCGGCCTCGTCAACAAGGGCAAATTCCTCGCCCTGACCGAGCCCCGCGCCATCGCACACCTGAAGAACTTGGGCATCAACGCCGTGCACATCCTCCCATCGTTTGACTACGCCTCAATCGACGAGTCGCGCCTTGGCGATGGCAAGTATAACTGGGGCTACGACCCACTCAACTACAATGTGCCCGAGGGCGGATATTCAACCGACCCGTTCAACCCCCTGTCGCGCATCGGCGAGTTCAAGCAGATGGTGCAGGCGTTGCACAAGGCCGGCATCAAGGTGATTCTCGACGTGGTATATAACCACACCTTCAACACCGACGGCAGCAACTTCCAGATTATGATGCCCGACGAGTTCTTCCGCAAGACCGCCGACGGCAAGTATAGCGACGGCTCGGGCTGCGGCAACGAGACCGCCAGCGACCGCCCCGTGATGCGCGACTACATGATCGAGAGCGTGAAATACTGGGTCGACGAGTATCACATCGACGGCTTCCGCTTCGACCTCATGGGCATTCACGACATCGCCACGATGAACGCCATACGCGCCGCCCTGCCCAGCGACATCTACATCTATGGCGAGGGCTGGAGCGCCGGCACTTGCGCCTATGCGGCCGAGAAACTCGCGATGAAGGCCAATACCTGCCAGATGCCTGGCATCGCCGCCTTCAGCGACGAGATTCGCGACGCCTTGCGCGGCCCGTTCAGCGACGACCACAAGACTGCCTTCCTGGGTGGCCTCGCCGGCAACGAGGAAAGCATCAAGATGGGCATCGTGGGCGCTATCGACCATCCACAAGTCGACTACAGCAAGGTCAACTACAGCCAGAAACCCTGGGCATTGCAGCCCACACAGATGATTAGCTATGTGTCGTGTCACGACGATATGTGCCTCGTCGACCGCATCAAGGCCAGCGTGCCCAATGTCACTACCGACGAGCTGATTCGCCTCGACCTGCTTGCCCAAACTGCCGTGTTCACCTCGCAGGGTGTGCCTTTCATGCTCAGCGGCGAGGAGATGCTGCGCAACAAGAAGGGCGTGCACAACAGCTTCCAGTCGCCCGACTCTATCAACCAGCTCAACTGGGACAACCTCGAGAACTACCCGCAGGTGATGGCCTACTATAAGAACCTCATCGCGCTGCGCAAGCACCATGCCGCGTTCCGCTTGGGCGACGCCCAGCTCGTGCG
>JABUUJ010000054.1:10670-12619 GCA_021443235.1 Muribaculaceae bacterium | reverse complement strand
AAAGATATTTTTAGCCCTTGTGGCTGTAGCAGGACTTGCCGCACAGGCAGCACCTGCCAGCGTGAGTGTTGACCGCATCGAGCCCCCGTGCTGGTATGCCGGCATGAAAAACCCCTCGGTGCAGCTCATGGTGTATGGCAACGGCATCGCCAACGCCAAGGTCGACCTCAGCTATCCCGGTGTGGCAATCGACAGCGTCGTGCGCCTCGACTCGCCCAACTATGTGCTCATCTACCTCAACACCCGCGGCGCACAGCCCGGAAAAATGGACATCAACTTCACCATAGGCAAGAAAAAGGCATCGGTGCCCTATGAACTGCGACAGCGCGACATGGCTGGCGACAAGCGCATAGGATTTGACAACACCGACGTGCTCTACATGCTTATGCCCGACCGCTTTGCCGACGGCAATCCCAGCAACAACGTGGTGCCCGGCATGCGCTCGACAACCGTCGACCGCTCGGCACCCAGCCTGCGACATGGCGGCGACCTTGCCGGCATTGAGCAGCACCTCGACTATTTCACCGACCTGGGCGTGACAGCATTGTGGTTCACACCAGTGCTCGAGAACGACTCGCCCGACGGGCACGGCTTCAGCTGCTATCACGGCTATGCCACAACCGATTACTACCGCGTTGACCCGCGCTTCGGCACCAACGACGACTACCGCCGACTCGCCGACAAGGCTCACGCCCGTGGCCTGAAAATGGTGATGGACATGATTTTCAACCACTGCGGCAGCTCGCACCCATGGCTCGCCGACATGCCCTCGCACGACTGGTTTAACCAGCCCGACTACAAGAACAACTACCTGCAGACCACCCACAAGCTGCCTGTGCTCGTCGACCCCTATGCAAGCGAAATCGACAAGCGCGAGACCGTAGAGGGCTGGTTTGTGCGCTCAATGCCCGACCTCAACCAGCACAACCCCCATGTGCTCACCTACCTCATCCAGAACAGCGTGTGGTGGATCGAGACCGTGGGCATTGACGGAATACGCATGGACACCTACCCCTATGCCTTTGCCGACGCCATGGCCGAGTGGCTGCGACAGCTCAACGACGAGTACCCCAACTTCAACGTCGTGGGCGAGACTTGGGTCGAGAGCCCTTACTACACCGCCGCATGGCAGACGGGATGCAAATATGCGCCCACCCAGACCAACCTCAAGACCGTGATGGACTTCTCGCTCTATGCCAGCCTTGACTCGGCTAAGCGCGAGGCCACCGACCCCTGGCGCCTGGGCTTTAACCGCGTGCATGCCAGCCTCATTCAGGACTTCCTATACCCCAACCCCGGCAGCGTGCTCGCTTTTATCGAGAACCACGACACCGACCGCTTCCTGGGCGAAGGCGAGGACATGGCTACGCTCAAGCAGGCTCTCGCCATCTTGCTCACCATCAACCGCATCCCCCAGCTATACTATGGCACCGAGGTGCTGATGAACGGCACAAAGAAGATTACCGACGGATATGTGCGCAAGGACTTCCCCGGCGGCTTCCCCGGCGACCAGCAGAACTGCTTCACGGCCAAAGGACGCACTGGCAAGCAGAACGAGATGTACGACTGGCTCAAGACATTGCTGCACTGGCGTAAGGGCAACACCACTATCTCTCAGGGCTCGATGAAGCAGTTTGTGCCTCACAAGGGCATCTATGTCATCGCCCGCCAGCATGCCGGCAACACGGTCCTCACCATCGTCAATGGCGCCAATGAGCCTGCGACGATGCCCGTGAAGCGCTATGCCGAGGTGATTGGCGCCGCCACGCAGGCCCGCGACATCCACACTGGCCGCGACATCAGCCTCACCCAGGACCTCGACCTCCCCGCCCGCGCCACCCTCATCCTCACCTTCTAAAACATTAATCATGGTGATTTTTAGCCACGAATTGCACGAATTGACACGAATTTTTTAATTTTCACGAAGAAAAAAGTCAAAGTCAAAGTCA
>JABUUJ010000054.1:6967-9799 GCA_021443235.1 Muribaculaceae bacterium | reverse complement strand
AAAAAAATATGGAGAATTGAGGGCAATTAATGTGAAAATCCCAGTAATATTAATTAATGTTTAACCAATAACTCGCAAAATTTTTATGATGACTGTAATTTATATTATTCTGGGGGCGATATTTGGGATGCTGCTGGGCTACTTTTGGGGGCACTCCAGGAACGGGGCGCTCAGGGAGAGCGTCGCCGCGCTCAATGCACGACTCGAAGAGAAAATAAACGACGCCCAGCACGACCTCGACATGCAGGAAAAGGCCCACAAAGAGGCCGAAGCCATGCTGCGGCATAGCTTCAACGAAACCATGGAGCGCGTCACCGCGCAAATTCAGGTCACCACCAACGATGTGCTTGCCAAGCAGCAGGCCGCATGGTCGACCAGCAGCAAGCGCGACATGGACAGCATCGTCACCCCGCTCAAAGACTCCATCGCGCAAATGCAGCAGGCCATGGATCACAACAAAACCGAGCAAACCAAGATGACCTCGGAGATGCACAAGCACATGGAGTCGATGATGAAAGCCAGCATGGACGCCAAGGCAAGCACCGATGAGCTCGCGCGCGTGTTCAAGTTTGGCAACAAGGTGCAGGGCGAGTGGGGCGAGGCCGTCCTTGAGGAGCTGCTAAAGGGGCAGGGCCTCACGCCGGGCATTCACTACGAGACCCAAGTGACGCTCGACAATGGCAGCTACAGGCCCGATGTGATTTTGCACCTGAGCGAGGACCGTGACGTGATAATCGACGCCAAGGTGTCGCTCTCGGCATTCCTCGACTATGTCAACACCGAGGACTTGGAGGCCCGCAACAAGGCACTGAAAGAGCACATCGCAAGCATCAACAAACACGTTGAGGAGCTGTCGCGCAAAAACTATCCACAGCACCTCAACAATGGCAGGGCGACAATCAACTATGTAATCATGTTTGTGCCCAACACCGGCGCACTGTGGACCGCCCTCAAGCAAGAGCCGGCACTGTGGCGCAACGCCATGGCAAAGAACGTGTTTATCGCCGACGAGCAGACTCTCTATGCCGCCCTGCGCATCGTCGACCTCACATGGCGACAAATCACGCAGGTGAAAAACCACGAGAAGGTCTTTAAGCTTGCCGATCAGATGATTGAGCGCTTGGAGCAGTTCCTCAGCTTCTATGAAGACATGGGCACTGCACTCGACAGGGCAAAAAAACACTGGGAGAACGGCTACAAGAAAATCACCGAGGGCGGGCAAAGCATCAACACCACCGCCCACAACCTTATCAAGCTCGGCGCCAAGCCAAGCAAGGTGATTACCGGCAACGCCGCCGTCGAGGCACTCGACACACCATCCCAAGCCTAAACCACTGCCGCCACCGCACAAAAATCGCGATTTGTGCGGTGGCGCTATCTTTGTGGGGGAAAGATTTGGACTGGTTGAGAAATTTTGCTTAACTTTGTGTGCTTAAACAACCGCAAAATTTTCAACATGGCCGATATCACTATCAACGGGCTCACCTTTGAGCCGCACATCACGAGAGACGAAATCGACGCGCAAGTGCAACGCGTCGCAAGCGAGATAGCACGCGACTGCACAACCCCCAACCCGCTGCTGCTGTGCGTGCTCAACGGAGCCTTTATCTTTGCCGCCGACCTGATTAGGGCGCTCAATATGCCTCGCGCCGAAATCACCTTCATCCGCTTCAAGAGCTATGAGGGCACCAGCTCGACCGGCACCGTAAAGGAAATCATGGGCCTCAACCAGAGCATTGAGGGACGCGAAATCATCATCGTAGAGGACATCGTCGACACCGGCATCACCAGCCTCCAGCTGCGCAAAATGCTCCTCGAGCAAAAGCCCGCGTCGGTGAAAATGGCCACACTGCTTTTCAAGCCCGAGTCGCTCAAGCAAGGCACGCCGCCCGAGTATGTGGGCTTCAGCATCCCGTCTAAATTCATCATCGGCTACGGACTCGACCTCGACGAGGCTGTGCGTGGTCTTCCCGAGATATATATCCTGAAAGAAAACAACTAAAAAACACTATTTAATATGCTTAACATCGTAATCTTCGGTGCCCCGGGTAGCGGAAAGGGCACTCAGAGTGATAACATCATCAAGAACTACGGCCTGTTCCACATCTCGACTGGCGACGTGCTGCGCGACAACATCAGGCGTGGCACCGAGCTTGGAGCAACCGCCAAGGCCTACATCGACCGCGGGCAGCTTATCCCCGACGAGCTAATGATCGACATCCTCGCTTCGGTGCTCGACTCTCACAAGCAGGAGGCTGCCAAGGGCGTGATTTTTGACGGCTTCCCCCGCACCATAGCGCAGGCCGAGGCTCTCGACGTGATGCTTGCCGAGCGTGGCACGGCCATCAGCACCGTCATCGGTCTTGAAGTGCCCGAGGACGAGCTCGTGCAGCGCATCATCAAGCGCGGACAGCTCACCGGACGCAGCGACGACAACATGGAGACCGTGCAGAACCGTCTCAACGTCTATCACAACCAGACGTCGCCGCTCAAGGCTTTCTATGAGCAGAAATCGCTCTACCAGGCCATTGAGGGCACTGGCTCTATCGACGAAATCTTCGCCCGCATCCAGGCCGCCATCGTCCAGCTCGGGTAACCCTCCCGTCGCAGGTATTTTTAGCCACGAATTTCACAAATTGACACGAATTTTTAAATTTTCACGAAGAAGCAGGTCAATGTCAAAGTCAAAGTCAAGGTCAAGGTCAAAAAAGGGGCTCTCACAGATTTCACTGATTTTTTGGGATTATTATCTCATGGGAATTTATAGGATTTATAGAATTTTAATTTTTAATCCTTTAAATCTGTGAGATCTGTGAGAAACACCCCCACCAG
>JABUUJ010000054.1:5005-6084 GCA_021443235.1 Muribaculaceae bacterium | reverse complement strand
AGTTATTTAGCTTCTTTCACGAGGAAAATCTCGGTGGGGAAGTGGTCGCTGAAGCCGTTGAGGAACACGCCGGCCGAGTAGGTGCGCAGCGGGTATCCGGCGCGGTCGCCGTCATGCCCTTTGAGGAACTCACGGTTGAGCACCTCGGCGCGCAGGAACGTTAGGTGCGGCTTGTCCTTGCCGTCTTTGTGCTGTGTGAGCCACCCGTTGATGATGATTTGGTCAAAGAGGTTCCAGCCGCCCTTGTAGGCGAGCGTGCCAATGCCCTTGTCGAGCAGCGCCCAGAAGGGGTTGTAGAGGCCGTTGTTGCCCTCCACGTCCTTGATGTTGCGCTTGGCGTTGAGCACCTTGGCGCAGCTGCGGTCCATGGGGTCGTCGTTAAGGTCGCCCATGATGATGATGCCCTGGTTGGGGTCGTCGACGAGCAGCGAGTCGACGGTTTTCTTCACGCGCGCAGCCGCGGCCTCGCGCAGGTAGCTCGACTGCTCCTGTCCGCCCAGTCGCGACGGCCAGTGGTTGACAATCACACTCACCTTGTCGCCGCCCAGCAGTCCGGTCACGCACAGCTGGTCGCGCGTGAGGAAGTTGGGCTGCTCCTTGATGTAGAGTCGCTGGTTGGTGACGTTGAGCACGCGGAAGAATCGGGGGTTGTAGAGCAGTCCCACGTCCACGCCGCGGCGGTCGGGGCTGTCGTGATGCACGATTTGGTAGTGCTGCTTGCTGATTTCGGGTTCTTTCACGAGGTCTTGCAGCACGGTGATGTTTTCAATCTCGCTCACGCCGATGATTGCGGGGCCGCTGGGCGTTCCCTGGCTGGTCATCTGCGAGATGGCGTAGGACAGGTTGTGCAGTTTTTTCTTATACTTGTCGTGGTTCCACTGGCGGGCGCCTTGCGGCGAGAACTCGAGGTCGTAGTTGCCGTTGTTGTTGATTGTATCAAACAGATTCTCAAGGTTGTAGAACATGACGCCGTAGACGTTGTAGCGGCGGTCTTGCGCCAGCGCCGGAACGAGCATCATCGCCACAAGGGCATAAGCAAGAAGTCTTTTCATGTTTATAGTTTAATGTTTAATGTTTAT
>JABUUJ010000054.1:1688-4962 GCA_021443235.1 Muribaculaceae bacterium | reverse complement strand
TTTATAGTTTATAGTTTATAGTTTATATAATGTTTATTGTTTATAGTGGGGGCGCTTAGTCGCTTAGACGCTTAGTCGCTTAGGCGCTTAGACGCGTAGTCGTAGTCTTAGGCGGAGCCCATTATGAATTATTAAATTTTTAATTTTTTCAAAGTTAGTGCATTTACGGCAAATCACAAAATTCTCGCACATTTATTTAGTATTTTTTGAGATTTATCGCCATAAATCACTAAATTTGTGCCCCGAAACATTTAGGATAACGACATGAACAAAGCATTATCTATCATCGCCGCCATCGTGATGCTGGCGGCAACATCGTGCTGGCAGCAGAAGGGCAAAAACGACAAGCTGGGCACTCTTGAGACCGAAATCTCTATCGGCAAGTCGCAGCTGCCCTTGCAGATCGACCAATTCACCATGCTCACTGGCCTTGAGGTTAACGGCGACTATGTTTACTATATTTATGAGGTTGAGGACACTACGGGGCTTGTGATGGGCATTGCCGCCAACCCCGATATCATCAAGCGCCCCATACTTGAGTCGCTTGAGCGTGGCGAGGACCCTGGGGCGTTCTCCCTCTATGCCGAGAACGGCAAGGGTGTCGTCAATCATTACCACGACTCGCGCACTGGCCTCGTCGCCGAGGTTACAATCACCCCCCAGGAACTCCAGCAAGCCACGGGGAGGTAGTTTACGTTGTTCAACGTTGTTTAACGTTGTTCAACTTGGTTCAACCTTGTTTAACGTTGTTCAAGTTGGTTCAAGTTGGTTCAACTTTGTTCAACGTGGTTTATCCCATTTTGAACCATGTGAGTGGGTGGGGGCCCAGGTAGGAGAGGAGGCTGGCGGCTTTGTTTTTCAGGCGTGTGTGGCGGTCGAGGAGGCAGCTTGTGCGCAGGCGTTTGATGCCTGTCCAGCAGCGAGTTGCGATGTCGGCCATTTCGTTGTCGCGTGGGCACAGCATGAAGATGTTGAAGTAGGCGCTTAGCAATCGGCTTCGCACAGCGGGCAGATGCCGTGGTGCGACGATAGCGATGCGTTTCTCAAGACCTTCCATGATGTCGAGCACGTGGGTGCGCTTTCTCGAGAAGGTGGCGGTGATGCTGCCGCTGTGCTTGCGGTAGAAGTAGAGTTGCCTGTCGATGAAAGCCACTGTGCCGGCGGCGCGCAGCACGTCGTAGGCGATGGCGAGGTCCTCATAGAGCATTCCCACTGGAAATCGCAGTTTCTTGAATATCGACGCGCGGAATAGGCGCGTGCAAGCCGAGTTGTTGAGTGTTTTCTGGTAGAAGACGTCGTCGATGGCCTCGTCGGCGGTGAAGATTTTGATGTGCACTTTTCCTTGGCTCACTTTGGGCTCGTCGTCGTCGTAAAAGCTCGCCAACGCCGTCACGGCGATATTGGCGTTGGAAACCTCGATGAGCCGTGCGAGGTTTTCGACCATATCGGTAGCGATGTAGTCGTCGCCGTCGACCATTGTCACCATTGCGCCGTGCATCCTGTCGAGGGCGGTGTTGCGTGCGGCGCTCAGCCCGCCGTTGGGCTGGTGGACGACGGTGATGCGGCTGTCGCGCGCTGCCCATTGGTCGCATTTGGCGCTGCTGCCGTCGGTGCTGCCGTCGTCCACAAGGATGATTTCCAGATTCTTATAGGTCTGGTTTATAATACTATCAACGCAGCGGTCGATGTAGGCCGCCACGTTGTAGATGGGAACGATTACTGTGATTAGCGCACTTTCCATTCAAAGCCATCTTTGGTGTCTTTCACATCAAAGCCCGCCTCGTTGAGCTTGTCGCGAATTAGGTCGCTGGTTGCCCAGTCCTTGGCGGCCTTGGCGTTGCGGCGCACGTTGAGCAGCAGGTCAACGGCCTTGCGGTAGGGCTCCAGGTCGACGCCTGCCGAGCCGGTGCTGTTGTCGCGCACTCCCAGCACGTCGAACAGATAGGTGTGGAACACGGCCTTGAGCTCGTCGATGTCGGCTTGAGCGATAGTTCCGTTGCCATCGTTGGCCTGGTTAATCACGCGGCAAGCGTCGAAGAGCGTTGCGATGACGCTGGGCGTGTTGAGGTCGTCGTTCATTGCCTCGGCGCAGCGTGTGCGGTAGTTGTCGAGGGCGATGGTGGTGGTGTCGCCGGCCTTGAGGTCGAGCAGGCGGTGCCAGCTGTCCATCATGCGCTCATAGGCTTTCTCGGCGGCCTGCAGTGCGTCGTTGCTGAAGTCGACGGTGCCGCGGTAGTGGGCCTGCAGGATGAAGAATCGCACGGTCATGGGCGAGTAGGCCTGTGCGAGCAGCTTGTGGTTTCCGGTGAAGAACTCCTCAAGGGTGATGAAGTTGCCCAGCGACTTGCCCATCTTCTTGCCGTTGATGGTAATCATGTTGTTGTGCATCCAGTAGCGCACCATGTCCTCGCCCTGGCTTGCCGTGGCCTGCGCAATCTCGCACTCGTGGTGCGGGAACACCAGGTCCATGCCGCCGCCGTGGATGTCGAACTTGCGGCCCAGATACTTGCGGCCCATGGCGGTGCACTCGCAGTGCCAGCCGGGGAAGCCTTCGCCCCAGGGCGATGGCCAACGCATGATGTGCTCGGGCTGCGCTTTTTTCCACAGCGCGAAATCGACTTGACTGTGTTTTTCGTCCACGCCGTCGAGCTCGCGGCTGGCGTTCTTCACCTCGTCGAGGTTGCGTCCCGAGAGCACGCCGTAGCGATATTTCTTGCTATATTTCTCAAGGTCGAAGTAGATGCTGCCGTTGCTCTCATAGGCGAAGCCGTTGTCGAGGATTTCCTGCACCAGCTGTTCCTGCTCGATGATGTGGCCGGTGGCGTGTGGCTCAATGCTGGGAGGCAGCACGTTAAGTGCCTCCATGGCGGTGTGGTAGCGGTTGGTGTAGTGCTGTGCCACCTCCATGGGCTCGAGTTGCTCAAGGCGGGCTTTCTTGGCGATTTTGTCCTCGCCTTCATCGGCATCGTGCTCAAGATGGCCCACGTCGGTGATGTTGCGCACATAGCGCACCTTGTAGCCCAGTTTCTTGAGGTAGCGGAATAGCACGTCGAAGGTGATGGCGGGTCGTGCGTGTCCCAGGTGAGGGTCGCCATAGACGGTCGGTCCGCACACATACATGCCCACGTTGGGCTCGTTGAGCGGTCGGAACAGTTCCTTGTTGCGTGTGAGGGTGTTATAGATAAACAGTGGGTGTTGCATAGTGGTGTGTGTGTTATGCCTGTCCTTTGGGCAGGGGGAAGTCAATAATCTGGTTGTTAGCTCCGGGGATGGG
>JABUUJ010000054.1:0-1664 GCA_021443235.1 Muribaculaceae bacterium | reverse complement strand
GACTCATACTTGGCGATGTTCTGCTGCAGCGCTCCGAGCAGTTGCTTGGCGTTTTCGGGGGTCATGACGATGCGGCTCTGCACACGCGCCTTGGGGGTGTTGGGAGCGAGTAAAATCATGTCGAGGAAGAAGTCGTTGGGACCGTGAGTGATGATGGCAAGGTTGGCATAGCGTCCTTGCATCTCTTCCTGTGGAACTTCGATTTGAAGTTGGTGCTGGTTGTTTTTATTGTCGGCCATAATATATTTGTTTTTAAATTGTTGTCGTTAAGTTGTTTATTTTGCGAAATCGTGGGTGCGGTTGCCCAGGTCGTTGTCGATGACATGCACTCGCAGTGTGGTGCACTGTGGGCGCTTCCACACGTTGCCCACGTTGAACGATGCGTAGCACTCGCGCCAAAAGTAGGCCGTGTCGGTGCGCAGGTCGTGGCACAGATAGCACTCCACTGTGTCGCGGTTGCTGGTGGCATCGTCGAGAAGGAGTGTCATCGTGCGAGCCTTGCCAGTGTATTCCACCTGGCAGTGCAGGTTGATGTAGTCGCCTGTGCGCCACATGCTGCGTGTCTTTATTGGACGCTTGGCATAGTGGTCAATGGGTTGGCTTGCCACGCGCAGCGAGTCGGTAAACACGTTGCTTGTGCCGTACACCTTGACCGTTCCCGCCTTCTCGTCGTCGTAGTTGTAGCGCAGCAGCATGCGTTGCAGGCGCTCGGTGCCTTGTGCCAGCATGGTGAAGCCGCGCAGCCGCGTCGTTGAGTGGTCGCGCCCCACGAGCTCCCACGTGATTTCGCCCGTCGTGGCGTTGCTGTCGACATAGGTGACCATGTCATACAGGTAGTGGGTAGAGCTCTGTGGCACTTCATTCTCGCCGCCGCAAGCCACGCCAGCGAGCAAGAGGGCGGTCGCTACTATGTGCACAAGTCGCTTCATCGGTGCTCGTCGTCGACGATGACGCCGTCGCGCATGTATAGCGTGCGGTCGGCTTGTGCCGCCAGCGTCTCGTCGTGGGTAACTATCACAAAAGTCTGTTTGAACTCGTCGCGCAGGTCAAAGAACAGGCGATGCAGCTCTTGCTTGTTGCGCGTGTCGAGGCTGCCGCTGGGCTCGTCGGCAAGAATCACCTTGGGGCTGTTGACCAGCGCGCGTGCCACCGACACGCGTTGACACTCGCCGCCCGACAGTTGCGAGGGCTTGTGGTCGAGGCGGTCGCTCAGCTTGAGGTAGTCGAGCAACTGGCGGGCGCGCTCATAGGCGTCGGCGCGCTTCATGCCCGCGATAAGCGCCGGGATGGCGACGTTCTCGAGCATGGTGAACTCGGGCAGCAGCTGGTGAAACTGGAACACAAAGCCGATGTTGCGGTTGCGGAAGCGCGCCAACTCGCGGTCTTTCATGCCCATCACGTCGATGCCGTCATAGAGCACATGGCCGCCGTCGGCGCTGTCGAGAGTGCCCATAATTTGGAGCAGCGTCGTTTTGCCAGCCCCGCTGGGACCTACAATCGACACCACCTCGCCGTCGCCTATGGTGACGCTCACGCCACGCAGCACCTCCAGTGTGCCATATCGTTTCACTATGTCTTTAGCCTCAATCATAACAGAATGCAAAGTTACAGAAAAACCATCAATTTCCCAAAAAAACTTTCCTCACCCTAACAAAGTTGAACAA
>JABUUJ010000053.1:5891-14455 GCA_021443235.1 Muribaculaceae bacterium | reverse complement strand
CTGAGGTTGATCACGTCGATGCCTTGTGCTTTTAACTCATTACTTTTCTGCGACATAGCGAGAGTCGCGCTTGATGCTAATGCTTGTATTCTATCAGAAACATTCATGATTTATATAGTGATATTGGGGTTATTGCTGATATTTTGGGGAATGGTGATGGTGGCGCAGGGAGTGTAGGTGGGTAGTACACCCTTGGCGGCATAGCCCAGTTGGTTGGTGCGCAGGACGGTGTTGCCCAGTCGCATGCCGTCGGCCCCGCCATAGTGGGTGTGGCCAAATATCCATGCGTCGACGCCGCTCTGCTCCACATAGTCCTCCATAGGGTTTAGGAACGCGCTGGACAGACGATTGTTGGCATACTTCGGGTCCTCGACCATGACCGGGCTGTGATGAGTCACCACAACCTTTGCGGGAGCGTTGGAAACCTTGAGGGAATTGTCAAGCCATGACAAACACAGCTCGTGCACCGCGGCGTAGTCGCAGGCTCGGAATGGGCGTCGGCTGTAGGTTCCCGTGACGCACTCTCGCATGTGCCTGTTGACCGCCTCCTCGTCGTGTGGCGACACCCTCGACCACAGCGTGGTGAAGAATAGCTCCACGTCGCCCAAGCGGAATGACATGTTGTTGACAAACCTCACATTGTGTCGCAGTTGCATCTCCCAGCCGCCGAGAGTGGTGGCGATGTCGTGTCCGCCAAAGAACTCGTGGTTGCCCAGCAGCACGAAAGTTTGCGTGAAATTCTCGCTGCACCAGTCGATGAACCCGTTGAAAAAAGCCGACTCCTTACCCAGCACAAAAGTGTCTCCAGCGAGCACAAGAATGTCGCCTTCAACCTTGATGGGATGCGCTTTCAGGAAATCGCAGTTTGGAGCTTCCTCAAGGTGTAAATCGGATGCAAACTGAATTTTCATCTATTTGATTATAAATATTTTACTATTATAATTCTAAAGTTTCGCTTTACCGCACTACCTAAAGTGTTACTTTAAGGTTTCGACGGCGTCTTTCAGGCGACACATAGCCTCCTCGATGACGCTGCGCGGCGACGCCACATTAAGGCGCAAGTGACACTTTCCAGCCTCGCCAAACATAGAGCCATCGTTGAGCGCGAGACCAGCCTTCTTGACAAAAAGGTCGATGGTGCTCTCGTGGCAGATGCCCAGCCCGCGGCAGTCGAGCCACACCAGGAACGATGCGTGAGGCTTGACGACCTTGATGCCCGGGATGTGGGTGTCGCAGAAGTCCTTCACATAGTCGATGTTGCCCTCAATGTAGTCGAGGCACTGGTCGAGCCACTCGCCGCCATGACGGTAGGCCGCCTCGGTGGCTATCATAGACACGAAATTAGGCGAGTCCAGCTCGTTGGCATCGAGCCAGTTAAAGAACGGCTCGCGCAGCTCGGGGTTCTTGACGACGCACCACGAGCTCTTAATGCCCGCGATGTTGAACGTCTTGCTGGGCGCTCCGAAAGTGAGGGCCACGGCCGCCGCGTCGTCGCTCACGGTGGCGAAGGTGTGGTGGGGATATCCCGGCAGCACCAGGTCGCCGTGAATCTCGTCGCTGAACACAATGACGTTGTGCTTGCGCGCCAGCGCCGCGAGGCGTCGCAGCACAGCGGGCTCCCAAGCGATGCCAATGGGGTTGTGCGGGTTGCACAGCACCATCATGCGAGGCTTATCGTTAGTGAAGATTTGCTCCAAATTGACAAAATCCATCTCATAGAAATCGTTGACCTCGAGCAGCGCATTGTTGACCACCACCCTACCGTTGCCCTCGATGAGACGGCGGAACGGATGATAGACCGGCTCCTGGATGACCACCTTGTCGCCCGGACGAGTGAAAAAGTTGAGGGCGAGCCCAAAGCCAGTGACGATGCCGGGGATAAAGCATATCTCGTCGCGAGCGATTTCAAAGCCATTGCGCTCGCGCTGCCAATCGATTATCGATTGCCAAAAACCGTCAAATGGGGCTGTGTAGCCGTAGATAGGATGCGACTCCATCCGTTTCACGATAGCGTCGGTGATATGGTGACAGCAGGCGAAGTCCATATCGGCAATCCACAGCGGCAAGAGGTCGTTGTTGCCGAAAAACTCGTTGAGGCAGTCGCACTTGATGGCTCCCGTACCCCGTCGGTCGATTACAGAGTCAAAATCGTAGGTATATTTCATCGTTCACAAGTCGAAATAATGTGCAAATTTAGTAAATAATATTGATAAATGGAATAGCTCGGCGCTCAAAAAGAGAGTAAAGAAGAAAACTTTATTTTTAAGGTGTAAAATTGGCAACTATGTGGATTTTTTTGTACTTTTGTAGTTTTAAAGCACATCACAGGTACGCAAAAAAGAAAAGGCACGGCTATGAGTGAGACCAAGAACATGACTCCCGAAGAGGAGAAAACCATCAACGATGCTTATGAAAGTTTGCTAAACGGTTATATATCAAGCAACCATCGCAAGAAAGTAGACATCATAGAGAGGGCATTCAAGTTTGCTTGTTCGGCACATGCGGGAGCACGTCGCCGTTCGGGCGAGCCCTACATCCTGCATCCCATCGCCGTTGCCAAGATAGTGAGCCAGGAGATAGGTCTCGGTTCGACGTCGATATGCGCCGCTCTGCTTCACGACGTGGTAGAGGACACCGACTACACAGTCGAAGACATCGAGCAGCGCTTCAACAAGAAGATTGCCACCATCGTTGAGGGTCTGACCAAGATTTCGGGCGGTATATTCGGCGCCAACGCCAGCGCCCAGGCCGAGAATTTCAGGAAGTTGCTGCTCACGATGAGCGACGACATCAGGGTGGTGCTGATCAAGATGGCCGACCGCCTGCACAACATGCGCACGCTGTCGTTCATGCCTCCTCAGAAGCAGTATAAGATAGCCGGCGAGACGCTCTATATCTATGCGCCGCTTGCCCATCGCCTGGGCTTGTTTGCCATCAAGACCGAGCTTGAGGACCTGAGTTTCAAGTATGAGCATCCCGAGATTCACGCTCGCATCACCGAGCAGATAGCCTCGACGGCCAAGGCGCGCAACGAGTTGTTTGCCCGATTCTCCGAGCCTATCAGGCAAGGCCTTGACAAGTTAGGGCTGAAATATGAGTTCCATGCGCGCGTCAAGTCGTGCTACTCGATATGGAAAAAGATGGAGAAGAAGCACATCCCGTTTGAGGAGGTCTATGACCTGTATGCCGCGCGCATCGTGTTTGAGTGCGACAACGAGAGCGAGGAGAAGCGCATCTGCTGGAACATCTACAGCGAGATCACCGACCTGTATCGCCTGCATCCCGACCGCGTGCGCGACTGGATAAGCACGCCCAAGGCCAACGGCTACCGAGCGTTGCACATCACGGTGATGGGCCCCGACGGCAAGTGGGTGGAGGTGCAGATCAGGAGCCGGCGCATGGACGACATCGCCGAGCGCGGCTTTGCGGCACACTGGAAGTACAAGATAGGCGAAGGCGAGGAGGAGAGCGAGCTTGCCGTGTGGCTTCAGACCATTGAGGACATCCTGAAGAATCCCGAGCCCAACGCGCTCGACTTTCTCGACACCATCAAGCTCAACCTGTTTGCGAGCGAGATTGTGGTGTTCACTCCCAAGGGCGAGCTCGTGACGCTCCCCAAGGACGCGTCGGTGCTCGACATGGCATTCACGCTTCACACCGAGATAGGCACCCACTGCATAGCCGGCAAGGTCAACCACAAGCTGGTGCCGCTGTCGCACAAGCTGTCGAGCGGCGACCAAGTAGAGATACTCACGTCGCAGTCGCAGCAGCCACAGGCATCGTGGGAAGACTTCATCGTCACCGCCAAGGGCAAGACCCGCCTGCGCGCGGCATTGCGCCACGACCGTCGCGCGGTGATAGAGCGCGGCAAGAAACGCCTTGAGATATTCCTTACCGAGAACTCACAGGAGCTCAACAACGACACCATCATCAGGATGGTGAACAGCACCCGCGCCACCAACAAAGAAGAGTTGTTTTTCCTGGTGGGCAGCGACCAGCTGACGCTGAGCGACCAGTTGCTGAAAAAAGACAAACGGTCGCGTCGCACAAGCATTTTGCGAAAATTCCTGCGCAACCCATTCGGTTCAAGCGACAAAAAAGGCGAGGAAAGCGGTGTCACCGACAAAGAGCAAATCAACACCAAAGAGGTGTATGTGCTCAAGACCGAAAACGGCGTTCCCAACTACAAGATGGGCAACTGCTGCCGCCCCATTCCCGGCGACGACGTGCTGGGCTATATCAACGAAAACAACGAGGTTGTGGTGCACAAGCTCACGTGCGAGACCGCGATGAAACTCAAGAGCAGCTACGGCGGCCGGCTGGTGCAGACGCGCTGGGAGACGGGCAGCGAGAAGTTCCTCGCCACGCTCCAAATCGAGGGCATAGACCGGCTGGGCATCCTGCAGGAGATCATCTACATCATCTCGACCAATATGTCGATCAACATGCGGGGGCTCAACATACAGGCCGACCGGGGGCTGTTTCGCTGCAAGCTCGACGTGCTCATTGAGGACGCGAGCGTGGTGACCAGCCTGTGCAAGCGGCTGAAAAACGTGAAAGGCGTGACATCGGCGGTGCGCATCAGCTAAGGGCGACATAATCACGACATAAAACGACAAGAAACGACATATGAAGAAGAACTACCTTTTAGTATTGCTCATGCTTGTGGCTTCAACAGCCATCATAGCGCTGGTGCTGCCTCGCAGTGACAAGCCTAAGACATTCAACTATGAGAAAGACAGGCCATGGCTCAACGAGACGCTCATAGCGCCGTTTGACATTCCCATCGAGCTCAGTGAGGAAGACGTGAAAAGAAAAACCGACAGCGTGAACAACGCGTATGTGCCGTTTGTGCGTCACGAAAGCGAACTCGCCAAGCAGTACACCGTGCTTCTGTCGCAAGAGCTCGCCAAGTACAAAGACGTGCCCGTGAGCGTGAGGCAGCAACTGCTGAAAGACGTGAAAGAAGCCTATGCCCGTGGCATCGTTGACAACAAGACGGGCGAGTTCATGGCCAAGGGCAGGAGCGAGTATGTGCGCCTGCTCAACGCCAATAGTGTTGTGGACCACATTAACATCGAGAACTTGCGAACCGTGCGTCAAGTCTATGAGATGCTCGACACCACATACGACAAGGCCGAAGGCGCCGTGACCGAGCGCTTCAATGTCGCCAACTTTTTGGCACCCAACTATGTGTATGACAAAGTGGAAAACGACAAGTACTATAAGGACGCTCTCAGCCGGGAACTTGAGCCGAAAGAATCAAAAGTGACCGGCGAGGCTATAATCAAAACCGGCGACATTGTTACACCCAAGCAGGACGCCATAATAAAAAAGCTCGAGAGTATGCTCCAAGAGAACGCCGAGAAGAACAATTTGAGCAAGAAAGTGATACTCACGGGGCAGATTATGCTTGTTGCCATCATGCTGTTGATGTATGTGTTTTTCCTGAGCATCATGCGTCGCCAGGTGTTTAACAACATGCGCAGCATGCTGTTCCTGTTCATGTTCATCACGCTGTTTATCGTGTGCATGATGGCGATAGTGAAGTTCAGGGCCAATTTCCTGTACTTGGTGCCTTATGCACTGGTTCCCATCATCATAAGTGCATTCTTTGACCTGCGCATAGCGTTTTTGTCGCACATCGTGGTGGTGCTGATATGCTCGCTGGCGGCCCCGGAGCAGGCCCAGTTCATCATCATGCAGTTTCTGGCGGGTTGTGTGGCTGTGGCGCTGATGCAAGAGCTCACACGTCGCTCCCACCTGGTGTTGTGCGCGCTGCTCATCTTTGCGGTGTATGGCTTGACCCACCTCGCCATCATGTTCTCTCGTGGCATAGAATTTTTGAAAATTGACTGGCACACGTATATCTACTATGCAGTCAACTGCATAGCGCTATCGTTTGCCTACGTTGCGATCTTCGTGGTGGAGAAGTTGTTTGGCTTTACCTCACTGTTGACGATGGTAGAGTTGAGCGACATCAACACCCCGTTGCTGCGTCTGCTCTCGGAGAAATGCCCCGGCACGTTCCAGCACTCGCTTCAGGTGGCCAACATAGCCGCCGAGGCCGCGATCAAAGTGGGAGCGAGCCAGCAGATGGTGCGTGCGGGCGCGCTCTATCACGACATAGGCAAGATAGAGAACCCCGCTTTCTTCACCGAGAACCAGAACAGGATCAACCCACACGATGCCCTTGCGCCCGAGCAGAGCGCACAGATAGTGATAAAGCACGTCCTGGATGGCATACGCCTTGCCGACAAAGCCCGTCTGCCTCAGGTAATAACGGACTTCATCGTGCAGCATCACGGCGACAGCACCACCCGCTACTTCTACATGCAGGCATGCAAAGAGGCTGGCGACGAGGCGGTTGACCCCACACCCTACACCTATCCTGGACCGCGCCCACAAACTAAAGAGGCGGCAATCATCATGATGGCCGACTCGTGTGAGGCAGCGACCAAGAGCCTTAGCGAGTACACCGAGGAGTCGATCACAGGTGTGGTGAACAAGATTATCGACCTGATCATCACGAGCGGCCAGTTGAAGGACTCGCCCATCAGCTTCAAGCAGGTAGAGATTGTGAGGCAGGTGTTTGTAGAGCGTCTGAAATCGATTTATCACACGCGCATATCCTATCCCGACGATATCAAGCCGAAGGAGTGAGTTCGACTTTGACTTTGACATTGACTTTGACTTTGGGGGGAGTTAAAGAAATTTAATTGAGAGAGAGATTTACAATAAATAGAGCCTGTGGCGTGTTAATATAGTAATGATAACCCAATATGCACTTCTGGTGGTGGGCGTTGCCTGCCTGATGGCCGCGCTGGTGCTGGTGCTGATGCCGCGCATGGCGGCGTGCGTGCCGGCCTATGTGGGGCTGTTGCTGCTTCACTGGAGCTACTTTATCGCCGTTCCGGTGAGCACCTTTGTGTTTTGGGGTGTTGCGACGCTGCTGGTCGTGGGGCTGCGCTACATGTCGCCGCGCGGTGAGATTGACGGCAAGGCGTCGAGCAACCTCTATATAGGCCTTGGCGCGATAGCCGGTTGCCTGCTGGGCATCATTGTGGGCGCTCGCGTGATGGTGCTGGGCGTGATATTGGGCGCCATCGCAGGGCAGTTTATGTACAGCCGCACCCCTGACGGGAGTTGGCTGAAAATGACAAATCGCGACTTTTGGCGCTACTTCAGCGCGAAGTGCCTTCCGGCGATAGTGGCTGTGTCGATTATCGGCATAGCGATAGAAGGATTTATTTTTTAAAAGAAAGAGACGACACCATTATGAGAAAAATAGCGTTAGTGCTGCTTGCCGCTGTTGCGGTTGTGATGCCATCGGGCGTTGTGGCGCAAAGTAGCAAGAACCCGGTGCAGAAAGTAGACTTTGCACACGTGAAAGAGGTGATAGAGAACCCCAACTCGATATATTTCTATCCCAAACTGCTGAGTTCGTTCATGAGCAACGACACGACGATGACCCTTGAGGCCTATCGCAACTTCTACTACGGCCAGACGTTCCAGGAAGACTACAACCCGTTCCGCGAGAGCGTCTACAGCAATGTGGTTGAGAAACTGTACTACAAGGAGCCCCACACGCGCGCCGAGTGCGACAGCATAGAGAAATATGCCCAGTTGTCGTTAAAAGACAATTTGTTTGACCTGAACCAGATGCAATTTTTCATCTATGCGCTCAAAGAGAAAAAGAAGCACACGCGCGCGGCGATACGCCAGTTCAGGCTCGACCGCCTTATTGCCACGATAATGTCGAGCGGGAAAGGCACCAAGGAAGAGCCGTGGGTGGTGATAACGCCCGAGCACGAGTACAACATCATCAACTTCCTGGGCTATGTGGCGACGAGCCATGAGGACATAGGCGACGGCATCGAGTATATCGCGGTGCAACGGCAGGATGGCAAGGGTGTCGAGGGTTTTTTCTTTGATGTGTCGCGCATGATGGAAGTGGCGGCGATGAAATTTCCCGACATGTGAGAATATCAAGGAGGTGTTGTCTCCTTGAGTGATGGGTTGAAAGATTTTCATAAATTTGTGGCAGCGAAAGTTGCGTGGGTGGAAAAAGTTTTGTAACTTTGCACCGCAATTTTGCGAATATAAATTTAAACAATTAACAGTAATGTATTTAGATCAAGAGAAGAAAAAAGAGATCTTCGCAACTTACGGTGCTAGCAATACTGATACTGGTTCTCCCGAGGCCCAGATTGCATTATTCTCTTACCGTATTTCGCACCTGACCGAGCACTTAAAGGTCAACAAGAAAGATCATACGACTCAGCGTTCGCTCAAGATGCTTGTTGGTAAGCGTCGTCGCTTGCTTGATTACCTCATGCGCAAGGACATCAACCGCTACCGCGCTCTCATCGCAAAGAAGGAGCTTGGTATCCGCAAGTAATCGTTTTAGGGAGGACACTAAACGTAAAGGAAGCGTCGCCACGGCAATGTGGCGACGTTTTTTATTGTGGTGTGGGATTGGGGGCCACGAATTTCACGAATTGGCACGAATTTATTGATTTACACGAAGAAAAAAGTCAAAGTCAAGGTCAAAGTCAACGTCG
>JABUUJ010000053.1:3057-5465 GCA_021443235.1 Muribaculaceae bacterium | reverse complement strand
CGAAGAAAAAAGTCAAAGTCAAGGTCAAAGTCAACGTCGATTTTGGCTTCGCGATGGTGTGGCTTTTATATAATGGTTAGGGGTGGCGGAGGATTAGGGTGGCGGGGTGGCGGGTGAGGGCGCCGGGGTTGGAGCCGGGGAGCCCTTCGGGGACGGGGAGGTTTTGCTTGTCGTAGTGGTGTTGCCACACTTGTGGGATGTTTCCGTCCTTGTCGCGGAAATTCATGGGGATGGGCTCATAGATGGGGTTGCCGTCGTGGTCGACAAAAGAGACTTGGACGAGTTCGCTGCAGTAGAAAGCATCGGTTCCGGGCATATAGTTGGCGTCGAATGGCAATCCCACATAGGACAGCGCGTTTCCGATTGACTTCTTGACGTCGAGGTTGCGGGCACGCCCCAACACGACATTCCCTTTACCGCTCTCAACCAGGAACGAGTCGACGGGGTTAAGGCTGACGCCACGTCGTGAGTGAGCCTCGATGAGGTAAAGAGGGCCGTTGTCGCCCCCAATGCGGTGAAACACAGCGACATGATAGACTGGCAGCGAGTCGATGGCGTGAGTGACGCTGACGATGGCATCGTATCGTGCATCGACGACAAAAGCGAGGTCTCCCTCCTGCACCTTGTCGAGGTCGATGGCGTGCGCTGCTACCGGCATCATGGCAAGCATGATGGTGAGAAATTGGGAAAGCTTAAACATTGTTAGTAATTTTGCAGGTTAGTAATTTTGCAAGTAATTTAGAACCAGGTGATGCCGTTGCTTGAGCTTGACCGTTTGTCGTACTTGACGTCTTGTAGAATCGACGAGTCGACGGCGATGTGGAAATTGTAGCTTTTATATGGTCCCACAGGCACAAAGCTTGCACTCATGGTGAAGCAGTGCATCTTGCGCGAGATAGAGCAGTTCATATAGTTGAGTTTGAATCGATTCATGTCGACACTTGCCGAGAACGAGATGTTCCAGTTCTTGGTGGGGCTGATGTTTCCGTTGAGGCTGAGTGAGTGAGTCCACTTGCCGTTGTACTCCATCTTGTCGTAGTTGAACGTGCCGTATCCGTAGTTGACCGAATAGTTGAGCGAGAGGCTCCACGGGCACTCCCACTTGGCATATCCGTCGGGATTCATCTCGATATCGGTTTTGTTGTTGTCGTTGTCGTTGTCGTCATCGTCGTTGGGCGATGTAGAGTTGGGATTTTTCTTGGGTTGTTGCGAGGTGTTGGCCTTTGACGTGTCGTCCTTCTTCTTTCGCTTGAAAGTTTGGTTGTTAAGTGTATAGGAGAACGACGTGCCGGTGCTGGCAAGGCGTCCCCAACCGCCACCGTTAAAGAGGCGCAACTTGTTGATGCGCACAGGGTTGCCATACTCATTAAGACCATATTTATAAACATCCCATGTTGCGCTGAGGTTGAGGTTGAAGCCCTTGGTGATGCGCAGCAGGATGCTGGTGTTGAGGTTGCTCCACTTGAGCGAGTCGGCAGCGAGGTTGCAGCTCTGGCTGAGCGTAAAGTTCTCGATGATAGATATTTTCTTGTATCCTGTGCTGTCTTGGTCGCTCTTGACCTTAGCCTCGATATTGTTGGCGATAGAGAAACTGATTGTGCCGCTTTTTCCTGATGGCGCCGTGCCGAAGATGCCGTGCTGGAAGTAGCTGTAGGTTTTTCGCTTGATTTCGCCGTGTGCATCGGGATAGTCGTAAGAGCCATAGTAGCCCCAGAACGACGAGCCGAAGTCGGGAGCCGCCGAGAAGGAGATGGTGGGCGTGAGGACGTGTCGCACCATCTGTAGCTTGTCGCCGAGGAACTTGAGCGGCTTGAAGAAGCCGTAGATTTTGGTGTTGAGCGAGATGGCGAAGTTAAAGTCGAAGACGTTGTAGAAATTATAGGTTGTGTCGCACACCTCGGCGCTGGCGTTGGGGTCCCATTGTCGCCTGATTTTGCTGGTGTACATACGGTCGTTCAACGTGAGGCTGGGCGTGATGTTGAAGTACTTGAACAGGTTGAAAGTTGCCGAGACAGGCACCGAGTGGCTCATACCATTGCGCCAGTCCTTAACGAGGCTTTTCTTGAAGAAGACGTTCTGCTTAGCGTTTAGCGAGTTTTGGAAACGTCCTGAATAGGAAAGTTTTATTTTCTCGTACCAGCGTTCCTCGCCCACGACACGCTTGCGCTTGAAGGGGGCAGTTTGCGACATAGTTACGGTGAAGTTGGGGAACGACACGTTGAGGGTAGAGTCGGCGGTGCGTTGCGAGATGTTGGCGGTTGCCGAGAAGCTCCACTTCGAGCCGGGAATCTTGTAGGTCATGTTGACCGAGCTGCTCTTGGTGTTTTCGGTAGCCTTCTGCGAGTAGTACTGGTCGAGGTCGCTGCGGGCGTAACCGCTGGTGGCGAAGTTGACGCTTGCCGAGAGCG
>JABUUJ010000053.1:0-2889 GCA_021443235.1 Muribaculaceae bacterium | reverse complement strand
CCCAGGAGCCTTTAGAGTAGATTTCGCCCGTGACAGCGAGGTCGATGTATCGGTTGAGCGCGAGGTAGTAGCCGCCGTTGCGTGCATAGAAGCCCCGGTTGTAGTCCTCGCCTACGGTGGGCATGAGGATGCCGCTGGAATATTTCTCGGTGAACGGGAAATAGCCGAAAGGCAGCGCGAGGGGCAGCGGGAGGTCCTCGAGGACGAGGTAAACGGGGCCAGTGACGACGTTTTTCTTCTGCACCATCTTGCCCTTAGTGAGCTGGAAGTAGAAGTGTGGGTGCTCGTGGTTGTCGCAAGTGGTGTAGCGTCCGTCCTTGAGGTAGAAGTCGTCGTTATCCATCTTCTTGGTGACGCCGCCGGTGAGGTATCCCTCGCCCTGCTCGGTGATGATGTCGAGGATGTAGCCTTTCTTAGACTTGAAGTTATAGCTCATCTCGCGTGACTCGTACTCGCCGCTGGCATCCTTGTAGACGGGTTTCTCGACGAGCTCGCCCACGCTGTCGAGCACACCCATGGCGTGCACCTGGCTGCTGTCGATGTTCATCTGGATTTGCGAGGCGCTGAGGTCGATTTCGCCATAGAGGACCTTGCTGCCTCCATACATATAGGCGTTTTTCTGCCCGATGATAACGATAGAGTCTTTGGCGCTGAAAGTTACCACATTATCAAGGTCGACCTTCGACTTGACGAAGCGTGAAGTCGGTGCTGCGATGGACTCGGTGACGGCGTTAAGTGTTGAGTCGATGATAGAGTCGTGAACTGGAGCGACGCTGTCGCGGGTCACGGTGCTTTGCGCTGTGACCTGTGCCCCACCCTGCCAGCTCATTACGACGATGAGCATCAGGATGCAAGCGAGTATGTAGTGTCGACTTGAGTCCACGTTAGTGCCTAACTATGCAAAATAGCATACAAAGTTAGTGCAAAGTGAGTGTAGTAGCAAATTATAGGGGTATAAATAATATTTATTATTTATTTTTAACCCGAAAGAGGGCATCAGATGGCGAGGAGCGCGTGCAGGGCGTCGAAACGCGCGAGAGAGTCGTCGCCAAATCGTGCGAGAGAGCGGCGCACGCGGTCGAGGTCTCGGGCAGGCTCGCCAAGGTGTGTTTTGGAGAAGAATTTGTCGGCATAGCACACGATTTTTTCTTCGAGCGACTGCGGCGTGAGGTCGCGATGAGGCAGGGGCAGGTTCTGCGAGACGATGTCGTTGAGTGTGAGTCCGGCTCCTGTGTGTCGCTCGCACACGAGAGCGTGTCGGTAAAGTGCGAGGCTGTCGAGCATCTTGCGTCCGGCGATGCCGTGGCGTATATATGGCTCAGTGCCAGCGCAGTGGATGGCTGGCGCGTCGACCTTGACGATGCCTATGTCGTGTAGCATGGCGGCTTCGTAGACAAAGTCGGCGTCAACGGGTGTGCCGTGTGCGATTAGACGGTCGCAGATGGTGGCGGCAAGGTCGGCGACCTGCTGGCTGTGGATGGTGAGGACGTCGTAGAGTGGCGTGCCAGGGGTGTAGAAGCGGGTGATTATGTCGTTGTAGTTGAGCACTTTTTTAATGTTTAGAGTTTAGAGTTTATTGTTTAATGTTTAGAGTTTAGGGTTTAGAGTTTAGGGTTTATAGTTTAGAGTTTAGTGAGGTTTTTCGCTTAGGCGCTCAGACGCATAGTCGCTTAGGCGTAGAGCGAAGCCAATTATGAATTGACTTTCTATGTTGAAGTTAAGCTTAGGCGTAGAGCGAAGCCAATTATGAATTGACTTTCTATGTTGAAGTTAAAGAGAAAGGAGGGGGCTGTGTGTGCTCCCTCCTTGTGAGTGTTGTTATTCTACAAATGTTATCCAGTCGTGGGTGTCGGGGTAGTCGCCGTTCTGAATTGCGCAGAGGCGATCGTAGATAGACTTGCACACTGGTCCCACGTTGCCGTCGGGGCAGTAGTGGTAGTGGGTGTCGGTTCCCGGGTCGTATATTTCCTTGATGGGAGCGATAACGGCACCAGTGCCGCACTCGGCAACCTCTTGAGCAGTAGCGAGTTCCACAACAGGAATAGGTCTAACTTCGACTTCAATGCCCATGTCGCGAGCGATATGCTGGATGCTATTGTTGGTGATTGAGGGCAGAATTGACTTGCTCTTGGGGGTGACATACTTGCCGTCCTTAATCATAAAGAAGTTGGCAGGCCCACACTCGTCGATGTATTTATGCTCGGTTGCGTCGAGGAAGAGAGCGGCAGAGTATCCGTTGGCCTGTGCCTGAGCTGTGGCTCTCATGCCGGCGGCATAGTTACCACCCACTTTCCAGCATCCGGTGCCGAGTGGCGCCGCGCGGTCGCAGTCGCGCGAGATCTGCACCTTTGTGGGCTTGATGCCCTCCTTGAAATAAGGTCCGACAGGCATAGCAAACATGACAATCATGTATTCGGTTGCCGGGTTGACACCTACTCGAGGCGTTATTCCGATCTCGACAGGACGCAGGTAAAGCGAAGCGCCGCTGCCATAGGGTGGCACCCAACGCTTGTTGAGCTGGATGAGTTTTTTTGCCATTTCGACGAAGAGGTCCTCGGGCACGGGCTGCATGAGGATACCTTGCGCGCTCATTGCCAAACGCTTGGCGTTGTCACGAACGCGGAAGATGCGTATGCGTCCGTCCTTGCCCATATAGGCCTTGCAGCCCTCAAAGACTTCCTGCCCATAGTGAAGACAGGTGGCTGCCATGTGTAGAGTTATGGTGTCGTCTTGAGTGACCTCAATTTCGCCCCACTTTCCATCCTTGAAAGTGCAGCGCACGTTGTAGTCGGTCTTTGAATAGGAGAAAGTAAAGCTTCCCCAGTCGATATTATCAGTGTTGCTCATACTACTTTAAACTTAATGGTTATTTCAAAAGTATAGTTTTTT
>JABUUJ010000052.1:10103-16682 GCA_021443235.1 Muribaculaceae bacterium | reverse complement strand
AACTCTATTTGAACGTGAGCACCGAGCAGCGAGGCATGGTGATGAGCTCGGCGGCTTGGCGCAGCTCGTCGGCGGTGACGGCCATTATGCGCTGCACGGTGTCGTCGACAGTTGCCACGCGGCCGTAGCGCAGCAGCGACTTGCCGGCATTGAGCGCCAGCCACTCGGTGCTGTCGCTCGCTACGAGCAGTTGGCCGCAGTACTGCTTTTTGCAGGCCTCGAGGTGGTGTGGCGTGAGGCGTCGCTCGGCAAGGTCGGCGGTGAGGTGGTCAATCACGCGCAGGCTCGAGCGCACGTCGGCATAGTCGCAACCAAGATAAATCTCAAACAGGCCGCAGTCGGTAAACTGTGTCACGCTCGACTCGACGCTATAGACATATCCGCGACGCTCACGCAGGTTGACGTTGAGCAGCGAGTTCATTCCAGGACCGCCAACCAGGTTGTTGAGCAGCGCCATGGCGTGCCGCAGCGGGTGGTCCATGCCGGGCAGTTGTGCGCCCACAATGGTGTGGGCCTGGTGCGACCCCATCGCCACCTCGCGGCGCTGTGGCGGCAGTGTTGCGGGCGCGACGCGCGCCTGTGCGCGCGCAAGCCGGTGATTGAGCGTGCCAAGGTGCTTCTCAACGAAGCGCAGCACACGTTCGGGCGCCATCGGTCCTACCGAGAAAAACACCATGTTCTCAGGCACATAGAGCGACTTGAGATATTGCTGGCAGTCGGCGGCGGTGATGCTGCGCAGGTGCTCCTCGCAGCCCAGGATGTTGTGCCCCAGCGCGCTGCCACCGAACATCAGGTCCTCGAAGTCGTCGTAGGCTGCCTCGGCGGGCTGGTCGCGATAGCCAGCCACCTCTTCGAGCACGACGTCCAGCTCGCGTTTGAGTTCATTGGCAGGAAACACGCTGTTCATCACCAGGTCGGCAATCAGCTCCACGGCGCGCTCCATGTGCTGCTGCGGAAACAGTGAGTAGAGCATCGTGCCCTCCTTGGTGGTGTAGGCGTTGAGCTCGCCGCCCACGCTCTCCATGCGGTTGAGAATGTGCCACGAGCGGCGGTGAGTGGTTCCCTTGAAGATGGTGTGCTCCACAAAGTGGGCGAGCCCGTGCTTTCCGGGCAGGTCGTCGCGGCTGCCGGCATTAACGGCGAGTCCGCACCACGCCACCGGTGCCTCGCGCTGGATGTGCACCACGGGCAAGCCACACGACAGTGTGGCAGTGGAATAGCTGTGGCTCATATTCTTGTGTCGAGGTGAAGGATGTGCTGCACGAGCATGAGTTCGCGTATGTCGGCGCGGGCAATCTCCATGTCGTCATAGTCGGGGTTGGCGCTTCGCAGGGTCACGAGTGCGGGGTTGTCGTTGCGACGCACATACTTGAGCATGCGGTAGTCGTCGAGTATCACCACATAAATCTGTCCCCAGAATATGTATTGCTGGTTCGACAGCTCGCGTATCGCCACATAGTCGCCGTTTTGTATCACGGGCGACATCGAGTCTCCGCTCACCCTCACGATGCGGCAGCCGTCGTGTGCCACATTGGGCAGGTTCACCCATCCCACCACATGCTCGTCGGCCCACATGCTGGCGCGTGGCATCGACCCGGCGGTGACGTCGATGTCATAGACTGGCGTGCCTTGCATGGGCGAGGCGGCGGGTGCGGTGAGAGCTGTCACCGTGGGCGACTTGGCAAACGGCAGGTCGGTGCCGTCCTCGAGCCACTGTTTCGACACGCCCAGGTTCACCACCAGGCGGTTGATGAGGGCGTCGCTCACCGGCAGGCGCCCGTTAAGGTACTTGGAAAGATTGGATGTGTCAACATCGATTTTCCGTGCAAAGTCCACCTGACGATAGTTAAGCTCCTTCATCAGGTACTTTATCCGATTGATTATGTCATTGTCGCTCATAGCATTATATATTATGTGTCTTTGTGTGTCTCAATCAAGCTGCGTTTGATATAGCCAGGCTACATGCGATTCTATCACGTTGCAAAATTACCACAAAAAATGGTAATAAACAACTTTTCTACCATTTTTCCCACAAAAAATCACAAAAAAGACGCCCCAGCAAATAAACTGCCAGGGCAAAAATCCTATTTAGTTGTATATTTACACCTGGGATAATTAGAGCACCCCCAAAAATCGCCATATCTTCCACTTCTATAAACCAATCGGCCGCCACACATCTGACAATACCCTTGTCGCTTCATCTCGTCTTTTTCGCTGACAAACTTTTGGACTTTGACCTTGTGTTGCTCGTGAAGTCTTTATCTTTCTTTCTAATCGGTATAGCCGATTAAATCAAAATACATCATTCGTGAATTAAGGTGTTCTCCTTTGGCCAATCCAAAGGTTTCTCGCTCTTCCTCTTCGGTAGAATATAGAAATTTAAAGTCATTTTTCTCATAGAAAGAAAGTACACCTTGAGAATTGTATGCATCCACAACCACATAACGGCATCCGCTCTTGTTGGTGCGGCGAGTAAACCAGTACTTAATGTATTCAACAATCTGAGAACCGATGTTGTTTCCTCTCATATCGCTTGCCACACCGATGCGGCCAATCAAAACGGCAGGGTAACTGCGAGTGCGCTTGGTATTTGGGATTTTGCGTTGGAGTTTGTTGCGGATGGTGGTAGAAATTAATGAAGCCTTGATGCTGTCATTAGCAACAGTAAAGGCGCCCACAATCTTCCCATTTCCTTTCATGGCAAAGTAGTATGTTTTACCCAAAAGTTGCTTGTCGTATAGATATGCGTCATTAGCGAAGAAGTCGTCAAGGTCTTCATCGCCACAAGAGAATTGAGCCAAATCGCTTGACGACTCAACCATCACTCGCTCGCAGTCACGAATGTTAACCATGTTTTCTTGCTTGTTCGCGAGCAATTGTGTTTTCCTCAATTTGCTCGAAGTCTGACAAAGTCAAGAATCTCGGTTTTGATTTCTTCGGGTTGCGAGCATTTTCCTCTGCCTCACGAATGAAACGCTCGGCAGCCGCACCCTCTAACACGGGTATAGATCTTATTTCTAATGCCATAGATTTTTTGTTTTCACTCAATTTGCGCTGCAAATATACTTTATTTTCCTGGAATAGTAGTGCTTTGTGGCCAAAATAATGAGAAAAAGAATAAAAACACACAGATTGACCTGGTGTGGCGTGTGTGTTATTAGAGTTTGGGCGGACTATATTGGACTCTACGCTGGCTCTACTGGGTTTAGGGTGGGGAGTAAAAAAATGGGGAAAAATTTTATTAGGTGAAGAATTTGTCGTATCTTTGCAACTTGAAAAGTTGTGTAGGGTACTCTTGCGGCCGCGAAATGCGGTGCCGGAGTTCCTTGCACGGCAGTCTAATGTTGTGTGATAGAGCAACATACCAACTTGTGATAATAAACATAATAATTAATAATTTAAACACAAAATGCAAACTAAAGGTTTTATCAAAGTCATTACTTTTGCGCTGATTTTGATTTGTGCTTTTTATCTGTCGTTCACATTTGTGTCTAACCACTACCAGAACTTAGCAGAGAAGAAGGCACTTGCCGCTGCCGGCATCACAACCCCCGACACTTCAAACGAGAAGTATCGCGCAGCGCTTAACGAGTACATGGACTCTCTCGGAAAAGAGACAGTTTTCCTTAATTACTACACATTCCAGAAAGTACGCGAGAAAGAGCTCGGACTCGGCCTTGACCTCAAGGGCGGTATGAACGTGACGCTGCAGATCTCGGTGCCCGACATCCTCATCGCGCTTTCTAACGACAACCCCGATCCTAAGTTCCGTCAGGCTATCGACAACGTGCTTAAGAATCAGGCCGCACAGGAAAACTTCGTTGCCTCTTTCTGCAAGGAGTACAAGACTCTTGCTCCCGAAGGCTCGCTCGCACAGATTTTCCGCAGCGTAGAGAAGGTGAAGGAGAAACCCGGCGCCAACGACAACGAGATCCAGTCGATACTCGAAGAGGAGGTTGAGAGCATGGTCGACAACTCCTACAAGGTGCTCCGCAACCGTATCGACCGCTTCGGCGTTGTGTCGCCCAACATCCAGAAACTCCAGAGCACAGGACGCATCCTGCTCGAGCTCCCCGGTGTGAAAGAGCCCGAGCGCGTGCGCAAGCTCCTTCAGGGTGCCGCAAACCTTGAGTTCTATGAGACATATACCGTGGCCGAGGTGGCTGGCGCACTCAACGCGCTCAACCAGCAGGCCGCCAACGGCCTCGCTCCTAAGGCTGAGGTCGCCGACACCACCGCTACCGACAGCACTAAGGCCGAGGCCGCTCCCGTTGAGAAGGTTAACGTGAGCAAGACTCTCGCCGAGATGACCGGCTTCCAGTCGCTGGCACAGAGCCAAGCCGGTTCGCCAGTTGTGGGATATGTGGCACTGGGCGACACTGCCGATGTCAACAAGATTATCCAGTCGCAATATGCCAAAGGAACCCTTCCCGCCGACCTCAAGCTCGCTTGGACTGTCAAGCCCGCCGAGATGCAAGGTGGCATGGACGTGTTCCAGCTCGTGGCTCTGCGCACCGTCAACGGCAAGCCCGTGCTCACTGGCGACGCTGTGACCCGCGCAAGCAGCGAGTTTGACAACCTCCAGGGTCAAGTGGTGTCGATGCGCATGAACGATGAGGGCGCACGTCAGTGGTCGCGCATCACCGGTCAGAACATCGGCAAGGCCATCGCCATCGTGCTCGACGATCAGGTTTATTCGTTCCCCAATGTCAACTCGCAGATCGATGGCGGCAACTCGCAGATTAGCGGTCGCTTCACCGTTGAGGAGGCTAACGACCTTGCCAACGTGCTCGAGTCGGGTAAGATGGTGGCACGTGTTAACGTGGCAAGTGAGAGCGTGATTGGTCCGTCGCTGGGTCAGGAATCGATCCAGAAGGGTATTATCTCGTTCATCGTAGCTCTCGTGCTGCTCATGATCTTCATGATGTGCACTTATGGTATGAAGGCAGGTAACATCGCCAACCTGGGTCTTATCATGAACCTGTTCTTCACCATCGGTATCCTCGCATCGTTCCAGAGCGTGCTCACCCTGCCTGGTATCGCCGGTATCGTGCTCGCGCTGGGTATGGCGGTCGACGCCAACGTGCTTATCTTTGAGCGTTGCAAGGAAGAGTTGCGCGCCGACAAGGGTCTGAAGACCGCTATCCAGGATGGTTACAGCAACGCCTTCTCGGCAATCTTCGACTCTAACCTCACATCTATTATTACTGGTATCATCCTCATTATCCTCGGCTCGGGCCCCATCCGTGGCTTCGCCGTGACTCTGGTTGTGGGTATCCTGTGCTCGTTCTTCACAGCAGTGTTTGCTACACGCCTCGTGCTTGAGTGGTGTGTAAACAAGGGCTGGTTCAACGGCATGACCTTTACCACAAGCTTTACCCGCAAGCTCATGCAGAACGTTAAGTTCGACTTCATGGGCAAGGCCAAGACCACTTGGACGGTAGTCGCAATTTGCATCGTGGCGTTTGGCGCTCTGCTGGGCACTCGTGGCCTCAACCGTGGTATCGACTTCTCGGGTGGTCGCAACTACATCGTGCAGTTTGACCACGCAGTATCTACCGAGACTCTCGAAGGCCAGCTCGCTCCCCTCTTTGAGGGCGCCAACATTTCGGTTATTACCATCGACAACGAGACCAAGGTGCGCATCTCGACCAACTACAAGATCGACAGCACCGAGGAAGGCGTTGACGACGAGATCATGGCCAAGCTCTACAAGGGACTTGAGGGCGACCTCAATGGCATGAGCGTTACCGACTTCAGCACCAGCAACGAGAACGTGGGCGTGGTGTCGAGCGAGGTTGTGGGCCCGAGCATCGCAAGCGACATGACTCGCGAGGCAGTGTGGGCAGTGTTCTTCTCGCTCATCGCAATGGCCCTCTACATCCTCATCCGCTTCCGCTACCTGGCTTACTCGCTGGGAGCGCTCGCAGCCGTTGCTTTCACCTCGTTCATCGTTATCGGCTTCTACACCTTCCATGGCTTGTTCCCGTTCTCGATGGAGGTTGACCAGACGTTTATCGCCGCAATCCTCACAGTAATCGGTTATCAGGTTAACGACACCGTGGTTGTATTTGACCGCGTGCGTGAGTATCGCAAGCTCTTCCCCAAGATGGATCTCAACGAGACATTCAACAAGGCGCTGTGCAGCACTCTGTCGCGTACGACAATGACCTCGATCACCACCTTGCTCGTGCTGCTCGTGATCTTCTTCCTGGGCGGTGAGTCGATTCGCAGCTTCATCTTCGCGATGATCCTCGGTGTCGTATTCGGTACATGCGCTTCGCTGTTCATCGCTTCGCCTGTAGCTTACCTCGTCTCGAAGAAGAAAATCGTGAAGGAAGAGGCCAAGGCTGCTCGCAAGTAACCACATGTTTGCTCGAAATTAAATAATAAAGCGAAACATATAAATCCCAAGAAGGTGGAGCCCCCGCGGCCCCACCTTCTTACGTTGTTCAACGTGGTTCAACGTGGTTCAACGTGGTTCAACCTTGTTCAACCTTGTTCAACGTGGTTCAACCTTGTTCAACCTTGTTCAACGTGGTTCAACCTTGTCAAAGCAAAATTAGGTTATAATATATT
>JABUUJ010000052.1:0-10049 GCA_021443235.1 Muribaculaceae bacterium | reverse complement strand
GTTCAACCTTGTTCAACGTGGTTCAACCTTGTCAAAGCAAAATTAGGTTATAATATATTTTCCCCATTATTTCCCCAGCTTTTCCCCAAGCCAGAATTAATAGGCAATTAATGTAGCCCCCTAAATTTTGGCCAAATATCGCTACCTAAAAACACCCCACTTTGGTTGATTAGCACCCCCACTAATCAGCCAAATCCACCTAAAAACACCCCACTTTGGCTGATTAGTGACTGAATTGGTTGTGGGAAAATATAGGCGCTTGAAACCAAAAAGTTCAAGCGCCTATATTAACTTTCAACAAATATCTCTATAAACAATAAACTATAAACAATAAACTATAAACCATAAACATTAAATTCTAACTCTCCTTTTCGTCGTTGAATTTCTGTTGTTTCAGGTTGTCGACATATTGGGCGATGCGATGCATCTCGCGAGGGATGTTGATGCGCTGCGGGCAGTGCGACGAGCACTGGTTGCAGCCAATGCAGTGGTCGGCTTGTCGCAGGCGCGGCACGCTGCGGTCATATCCCACGAGGAAGGCCCGTCGCTCTTGGGCGAAGGTGGGGCTCGCTGTGGACCGAGGCACGTTGCCCTCGCTCAGGCACTTGTTGTAGTGAGTGAAGACCGCCGGGATGTCGATGCCATAGGGGCAAGGCATGCAGTACTTGCAGTCGTTGCAGGGCACGGTGTTGTACTCGGCGAGCTGGTTGCCTATTTCCTCAAGGAAGCGCATTTCCTCATCGTCGAGTGGCTGTAGCGGACAGTAGGTGAGCAAGTTGTCTTTGAGATGCTCCATGTAGGTCATGCCGCTGAGCACGGTGAGCACGTTGGGCCAAGTGCCGGCATATCGGAACGCCCACGACGCCACCGAGTGCTCGGGGTCGCGCTCAAGGAGTTTGCGTGCCAGGGCATCGGGCAGTTTCGACAGTCGTCCGCCCAGCAGAGGCTCCATGATTACCGCCGGAATGTTGCGTTTCACGAGCTCGCCATAGAGGTATTCGGCGTTGGTGTTGCGCGGGTTGATTTCGTTGGCGTGTTTCCAGTCGAGGTAGTTGAGCTCGATTTGCACGAAGTCCCATTTGTACTTGTCGTGGTTCTCAAGCAGGTAGTCATAGGCTTGAATGTCGCCATGATAGGAAAACCCGAGGTACCTTATCTTGCCGTTCTCGCGCTGCTCAAGCAGGAAGTCGAGCACGCCGTTGTTGAGGTATCGCTCGTCGAGGCATTTCATGCCGTCGTCGCCCATGCCTATGCCGTGCAGCAGCATGTAGTCGATGTAGTCGACCTGCAGCTCTTTGAGCGAGTTGTTGAACATCTCCACGCTGGCCTCATAAGACCAGGTTTCGGGGGCGAAGTTAGACAACTTGGTGGCAACGTAGAACTCGCTGCGCTTGTGACGGGCGAGCGCAATGCCCAGTGCCCGTTCGCTCAGGCCCTTGCAGTAGGCTGGCGACGTGTCAAAGTAATTAACGCCGTGCTCGATGGCATAGTCAATTTGCTTGTTGACCATTTCCTGGTCGATTTCGGCGTCTTTTTCCTCGCGAGCCGATCCTTGGTCGCCCACGGTGGGCAGTCGCATCATGCCATAGCCCAGTATCGACACTTGCTCGCCCTTGAGGTTTTTGCGATAGGTCATTTTGCCCACTGGAGGCTCTTGCGTGCTCGCTTGCTTGTCGCCGGTGACGCAGCTCACCACTGCCGGTGCTGCCGCTGTGGCGCCACCCAGGCCCAAAGCCTTGAGAAACGTGCGGCGGTTAAATATCTTGTCTTTTCCCATTTCAAAAAAAGTTTGTTTCAGTTAATAAAACACTAATTAAAACCCCATTAGCCCACAGCCATTAGCCATTAGCCATTAGCCATTAGCCGAATACTATAACGTGCGGTGCTGCTCGTGACCTTCGACATAGATGGCCGCAAACGGGCGCGCTGGGCACAGATACTCGCAGGCACCGCAGCCGGTGCACTTCTCGGTGTTGACGGCAGGCACAAAGGGCGATTCCTCGTCGTTGGGGTCGAGCGGCACCATCTCGATGGCGCCGCTGGGGCAGTGTCGGGCACAGTTGCCGCATGCCACGCCGTCGGTAATCACGACGCAGTTTTTCTTAATCCACACAGCGTGACCCACTTGCGTCGACACCTTCTCGTCAAGGCCGATGTGGGCGATGGCACCTGTGGGGCACACTTGCGCGCACTTGTTGCACTCGGGGCGGCAGTATCCGCGCTCAAAGCTCATCTCGGGCTGCATCAGCGTGATGAGGTTGCCCGAGGGTCGCAGCACGTTGTTGTCGCAGCCCGACACGCACAGCTGGCATGCGGTGCAGCGCGTCGACAGGTTGTTGGCGCTCAGCGCTCCGGGGGGCAGCACGGGAGTGCTACGCTGTGGTGGTTGCTTCTCCTCGATGGCAGCGAGTCCGCCGTCAACTTTTTTCTTGGCCTGTGCGAGAGCGGCGTGGGCACCGAGCACGGCGGCACCGGCAATCACGGCGCGTCGGCCTTGTGTGGCGTCGGTGGTGTCGTTGGGAGCCGATTTCTCTTTCTTTGGGTGGCTATAGGTCAGTGCTCCGAAGTTGCATTTTTCCAGGCAGTTGCCGCAGGTCACGCAGCGGGTGTAGTCCACCTTGTGGTTCTTCACGTCGATGCAACTTGCCTTGCAGCCTTTGCTGCACAGGTTGCAGTTCTTGCACTTGCTCTCGTCGAAGTGGATTTTCAGCCACGAGAAGCGCGCGAGCTGCGCCAGCACCGTGCCCACGGGGCAGATGGTGTTGCAATAGGTGCGTCCGCCGCGCCATGCAAGCACAGCGAGCATGCACGTCATTGCCACTGCCACGACGAGCGTGGGCAGGCTCTTGAGCCACACGTCGGTGCTGTAGAAGGCATAGCTCTCATAGTGCTGGGCGATGGCCGCCAGGCCGTTGTTAATCCACATATACACGGGCTGCATCATTGAGGTGGCAATGACGCCATAGGTGCTGTAAGGGTCGAGTAGCGCCACCAGCGAGTGAATGCCGGCAATAAAGGCTATAATCATGACTGCCAGCATGCTATAGCGCAGCCACGACTTGGCTGGCGAGTAGTTGTAGCGGTTTTTCTTGCGCTTGCCGCTCAGCCATGCCACAAGGTCTTGCATGATGCCCAGCGGGCATATCACCGAGCAATAGATGCGGCCAAAGATGAGCGTGATTGCCACCAGCACCGCGATGGCGATGGCGTTGCATGCCAGCAATGCCGGCACGAGTTGGGTGTGGGCGAGCCAGTGCAGGTGCGCCTTGATGGCTCCCGAGAAGTCAAGAAACATCAGCGTGACAAGCACCATCACCACCACCGAGAGTAAAATCCTAATTTTCCTAAGCATAATGTTTTAGTTAGATGAGTTGCAGTTAGAAAAAGAAATTGTAATCACGTGATTACGGCTTTTCGAGATTGTGGGGTGTTTTGTTAGAACTCGACGCCGAGTTTTAGGAAGGCGTTGTGAAAGATGCCGTTGCGGTCGAGGTAGCTGCGGCCGCTCTTATCGGGGATGGCGCCGGGGGTGTCGCCAGTGCACCACAGCTTGTAGTGGGCAGTGTGGAGCGCGTAGCCCACTCCCAGGTTGAACGAGAATGTCTTTGAGGTGGCGAAGTGGTAGCCAATTGACGGCGAGAGGAATAAGCCGCCGTGGTTAAATATGCTGCCACCCACCTTCAGACTTGCCCACGGGGTGTGGTGGCTCTCGCTGTGCAGGTTGTAGCGGGTCTCGGCATAGAGTGGGATGAAGGGGAAGCGGTCGAGGTCGGGATCGTTGGGGCGAGGCTCGGCATAGTCGGTGCGCGGTGGGTAGGAGCTTACGATGGCGTTGAACTTGTGGAGTCCGATGCCGGCGCCGAGATACCAATGGATGTTGAACTGATAGCCAAACGAGGTCTCGATGAGCCAGTAGTTGTTGCGTGGCGCTCCGAAGCCGAGCGAGTAGCCCAGGTCGACGAAGCCGCGGAACTTGCTGGTGTCGTAGTTCTTTTTCTTTGTCTCGTGGGAGATGTAGTCGATCTCGTCGCTGGCATAGACATACTTCATGCCGTCGTCGGTCTCTATTTCCACGTTCTCGCTTGTGCGCGAGATGATTGTGCCCACTACAAACTCGCCGCTCTTGAGGTGGATGGTAGATTTGCGGGCTTCGTCGCCGGCTGCTGTGGCGCTCATCGCCATCACAACAGCAACCAAAATAATCAAAAATTTCTTCATAACTATGTATTATTTATTTGTTTTCGAGGTTTCGAGATATTGAAATTCGTGGCTTTAAATTCTCTTAGAAGCTTTGCATTTCTACTAATTTTCGGTAGGCGCCGTTGGTTGCCATGAGGGTGTCGTGGCTGCCGCGCTCCACCACTCGTCCGTCTTGCATCACGACAATCATGTCGGCGTTTTTGATGGTCGAGAGGCGGTGGGCGATAACCAGCGTGGTGCGTCCCTTCATCAGTGAGTCCAGGGCCTCCTGCACCAGGTGCTCGCTCTCGGTGTCGAGCGCGCTGGTGGCCTCGTCGAGGATGAGGATGGGCGGGTTCTTGAGGATGGCTCGCGCTATGCTGACGCGTTGCCGCTGTCCGCCCGAGAGCTTGCAGCCTCGGTCGCCAATGTTGGTGTCAAATCCGTTCTCGCTCGCCATGATGAAGTCATAGGCGTTGGCGATGCGCGCCGCCTCCTCAACTTCCTCGCGTGTGGCATTCTCTACCCCGAAGGTGATGTTGTTGTAGAACGAGTCGTTGAAGAGGATCGCCTCCTGGTTGACGTTGCCCATGAGCGCGCGCAGGTCGGCGACGCGATATTGCCTCAGGTCCACTCCGTCGATGGTGATGGAGCCCTCTTGCACGTCGTAGAATCGCGGCAGCAGGTCGGCTATGGTGGTTTTTCCCGAGCCGCTCTGCCCCACGAGGGCAACGGTTTTGCCCATGGGGATGTCGATCGACACATCGTCGATTACCCACGCCTCACCATAGCGGAACCGCACGTTGCTGTACTTGATGCCTTGCGTCATGCTGGTGAGTTTTACGGGCTTCTCGGGGTCGGTTATGTCGTTCTGCGCCAGCAGTATGCGGTCGATGCGATCCATCGACGCCATGCCTCGTTGCACGGCATAGGAGGCCTTCGACAGGTCTTTGGCGGGATTGATGATGCTGTAGAAGATCACCATGTAGTAGATAAACTTAGGCGCGGTGATGGTGCTGTCGCCGCTGAGGATGAGCGTGCCGCCAAACCACAGCACGACGGCGATGGTGGCAGTGCCCAGCAACTCGCTCATGGGGTGTGCGAGCACCTGTCGCCAGTTCATGCGGTTGTTGATGTTGCGCCACTCGTCGTTCTCGCGCTCAAAGCGTTGCCTCACCTTTTTCTCGGCGTTGAAGGCCTTCACCACACGCAGCCCGCCTATGGTTTCCTCAATGTTGCTCAGCAGCACTCCCCACTGGTTTTGCGCTTCCATTGACTTGCGCTTCAGGCGTTTGCCAGTTTGTCCCATTGCCAGTCCTGCCACGGGCAGCAGCACGAGAACAAACGCTGTGAGTTGCCAGCTGGTGACAATCATCATCGTGAGGCACACCACAATCATGATGGGATTTTTAAACATCATGTCGAGCGACGCCATGATTGAGGTCTCGACCTCGGTCACGTCGCCGCTGATGCGCGCCATCACGTCGCCCTTGCGCTCGCTCGAGAAGAACCCGATGGGCAGCGACACGATTTTGTCGTAGATTTGGTTGCGCAGGTCGCGTGTCACGCCAGTGCGAATCGACACCATGAAGAATGCGCTCAGGTAGGCTGCCGCAACCTTGAAAAAGGTCATAATCACCAGTGCCGTGGCGATGCCTGCCAGCGCGGCGCTCGCCCCGTAGCTATCGATAACCAACTGCACATAGTAGTAGAAGTTGTTGACTATCACCGTTTGAGGACTGGCGCTACTCCACGCCATAAAATCGTAGGTGGCGGTGTTCAGCCCAAAGAGCATCTCCAGGATGGGGATGATGAGGGCAAAAGAGAACAGCGTGAGAAACGCCTCGAGGACGTTAAACACCACGTTGAGGATCACATATTTTTTGTAGGGCGGCACAAAGCGTGCCAGCACCTTGAAAAACTTCTTCATTGGATCAAAACTATTTTCCAAACTACAAAGTTAACTCAAAAAAATCAATTATCCCAAATAGTTCATTGGAATTTTGAGGTGTTTTTGAGTTTGTGTCACCAATTTTTATCACTATCACAGGATGTTAGCGACAGTGGCTGTCACCAAATGACACTCATTTAGTGTCATTTTTCACGACAACGGTGTGCAGGTATAGTACCATGTGCACCCCCCTATAAAGGGGTGCACATGTCACTAACACCTGGCACCTCAATTTGTCACTAAATTTTTTGGCAAAGAAAACCGGTTTAAACGGCAAGTGTAGAGATGTTGCTTGGTTGACGGGGTGGAGGTGGGTGGTGGAAGGGTAATTTTGCGCAAAAAAATCTGACAGTTATGGATGTGAACGAGATGATGGGTTGGGGCGCGAGCCAGATGCTTGACCTGACCGAGGACGAGATGCTTGCGCTGTGCAAGCGAGTGATGAACCTGGAGCCGGGACGCCGCGACTGCGTGGTGGAGCGCGACGATGGCATCGACATTGACGAGTGGCTGCGCGTGAGAGCCCGGACGTGGTATGCACAGCTGCTCGAGGATGCCTCGCCGGCGTGGCTGCCAGTGGAGGATGTGAAGGCCCTCGTGACGGCAACGCTTATGCCCGACGGCGCAGTAAAGGCCATTGTGCCAGCACAATGTGTGCGGCCTGTGGAGTGGCAGCTCGATGGCTGGAAGTGTGGCGTGACGGCCTTTGCCAGGCCTGACGATGCCACAGGCCGGTTGCAACGCAATCCATGGACGCGAGCAGGCGTGCATTGCCCAGTGGCGGTCGACCACGGCGCGTGGCTGATGCTTTACGGCAATGGCGGCACCGCCCAGCCTGTGGTGACGATGGCGCGTTGCGTGGTGCGCCCGACAGACGGCCGCTACCGCTTCCACACCGCCGCCATCGCCTCCCTCCCCGCTGCCCTCAACGTCCCAACCCCTTAAATTTTCCCAAAAATATCGATAACTCCTCGGTAAGTGGTAAAAAAAAGCACTTAGCGAGGAGTTATCGCTCCATTTTCAACATTTCCCGCCCAGAAAAACACATTAGAAATGTGTGGCAGGTCGTGTGTCAACTTTTATGGGAGGCAGCAAGAAGACGGTTGCGAGAAAATTACTTGAATAGGTCGTCTAAAGTGAGTTGTGAGTCGACAATGCCCGAATGTGAGTTCTCTTTTAATCCACTAACTGTTACCAGGGTGAGATGAATGGCCTTGCGAGTTTTATTTTCTTGTTTAAAGCGTTCAATCTTGTTTATGAGATTGTTTTCTTGTTCAAGGGTTATCTCATATTGCTCTCGCGAGAACTTCATCTCACACAGGTTGATAATGTCGTCTCGCCGATCAATGACCAAGTCTACCTGCGCTCCTCGCTTGTTGTCGTCCTTGGTTGCTCGCCATGCCGAGAAATCGCTCGCTACGGCCGAGAATCCTAATGCTTGTTGCATTTGGTGTGTATGCATCGTGCACAACATCTCAAAGGTGTTTCCCATCCATGATGCGACGGCTGGCGAATTGGCTATTGAAGACCAGTGGTTGGTTGAAGTGAGCGATGTGCCTTTCACATGTTGCAGATAGAACAGCGTGTAGAAGTCTACAATTTGGTATAGTGAGCCTCGAGAGCGCTTCCCATAGGCTTTGTAGCGGCGGATAAATCCACAGGCTTCAAGGTCGCTAAGTACCTCAGATGTGTCGCCGTTATCATCAAGTCCGCTTCCTTTAATTATCTCGGCTCGGGTGAGGCCAATGTTTTTCTGTGACAAGCACTCGATAACCTTAACATGTGGCTTGGCATTTTTAAAAAGCGAGCAAAACAGGTTGTCGTATTCCTCGCGCAGTACAGCGTCTTGCGAGAAAAACAGCGAATCGATGTTTTTGTTAAGACCTTGGCTGCCTTTTCTCAGATAGTCAAGGTAGTAGGGCACTCCACCCATGATCATGTAGCAGCGCGCAATGTCGTACCGGCTCCAGTTTATGCCCTTCTCAAGTATAAACTCCTCGGTTTCGGCAAGAGTGAATGGGTGCAGATGAATGCGAGCGGTGAGCCTGTTGTGCAGTCCACCGTGATTATCAATTATTTTCTTGACAATCCAACTTGTTGCCGATCCACACACGATGAGCATAATATCGTGTTCCCATGCCGCAAAATTGTTCCAAAAATACTCAAGAGCCGACAAGAAATTTGACTTTGGAGTGTCCATCCAGGGCAGTTCGTCAAGAAAAATCACCTTTTTCTTGCCTTCTTGCTTAGGGATTGTCACCAAGAAGTCCTGAAGCAGCTCAAATGCTTCAAACCAAGTATTTGCGCTCGCATTGTTGGCTTTGCCATTGGCTCGGTTCAATGCAAGGCAAAACTTGTTGATCTGTTCCTTTCGGCTTCCATTGTAAATGCCGGTAACATGAAGCAACAGCCTGTCGCGAAAAGCTTCCTTGACAATGAATGTTTTGCCCACGCGACGGCGGCCAAACAAGCCCACAAACTCCGACTTATTTGAGTTATAGCACTCTTCTAATGTCTCTAATTCCTTTTTTCGGCCTATTATGCGCATATTTCAGTTATTTTCAATTAAATAATTTGTGCAAAGATAATAAAAATCATCGATAACTCCTCGGTAAGTGGTAAAAAAAAGCACTTAGCGAGGAGTTATCGCTCCATTTTCAACATTTCCCGCCCAGAAAGTAGGGGTGCCGGGAGAAGGGTGGTAGGTGGTGGGGGGTGAGTGATGGGAGGTGAGGGATGTGGGAGGAAGTCGGGTGGGTAAAATGGGGCAAGCGCCTGCTCCACGTGGGGCAAGCGCTTGCGGGGTTTTGGGTGGTCCCCCCAGGAATTGAACCGGGGACACATGGATTTTCAGTCCATTGCTCTACCACTGAGCTAGGGGACCATCGCTTAATTGCGAGTGCAAAGGTATAGCGATTTTTTGAAATGACCAAACATTTTGCGGTTTTTTTTCAAAAAAGCTCTATTTTCGTTGCGCGTGCGTGCAATTACGCTCCGGTTTTGGCGTCGATAGCGACGGGATCTAGCGCGCTTGTGCGGCTTTAGCAAGTCGCTTGCGCTGGGCCTTGCTTATTGCGAGTTGCTCGTTCGACTTGTTGATTTTTTCGAGCGTTATTTCGGCCCAAGTCTTGCCGGGGGTCCAATTCTCCTCGGCGAGGTGAGTGACGTGCCAGCCGCCGCAAAACGAGCAGAAATAGCTGCGCACGGGCGCATACCCGCTCTGTCGCATGATTGCGTCGTGGTGGTACTCAATAAACAAGTCGGCCTCTTTCTTTGAGCCGAATAGATATTTGCTCTTGCGGCAGTTGTGGCAATGCACGAGGTTGTTGCAGGGGCGTTTTTTCTCGAGGCCGAGGTTAAAGTAGTCGAGAGCCTCTTGGTCGAAGTATTTATCGTCATAACCCCACCATTTCTTGGGCCGCTTGAAGGCTTGCGTATTGACGCACATGCGCTTTTTCAAGCGGCGGTTGCGCGAGGTGCTGCGACGACGGTAGCTGTCAACGTGCTTGTGCTTGTTGGCGAGTCGTTTGCGCCAGTAGGTGGCCTCGTCGCTGTGAGCGAAAGTCTCGTTGATCTCGTCCCTGAGTTGGCCGAAGTCGATTGCGAGGATGCCAGGTGTGTTTTCTGCTGTGTGTGTTTGTGTGTTGAGCATGTCAGTAAGTTTTTAGGTTAATAAAATTGTTGGCTAATTTAACTATACACGGTTTTTCGGGAAAAACCACCTTGCCGCCAAGGAAAAAAATCATCCCCTTGCGACACTAACACACCATGCAAAAACCGTGCCAAAACCATGCCACCATAAAAAATGGAGGCAACTATAAACAATTTGCCCCCGGCTTAGGGAATGATGAAAACTGCCGTAGGCAGTGGATGTTAGTAGGCAGGTATGACCACAGGAGGGAGCGCAGCGACCAGATGT
>JABUUJ010000051.1:2906-9509 GCA_021443235.1 Muribaculaceae bacterium | reverse complement strand
TTGCTTCCCGAGTAACCCGCCGACACACAGGCACCGTCACTCAAAGAATAGCTTCTGCTATAGGTTGAATAGCCATTAGCCTCCATTGCGGCCTCAAAATCGGAAACAGCAGTGTAGATATCGCTGCCAAAATACTCAGGATCAACGCTCAATGCAATGCCGGTGATTGTAGAGCTATTGCTCTTGGCGCTGCCGTCAAAGAAGAACTGCAGTTTGTAATAACCATTGTCAAACTTAAACTGCTGCCCCACAGCTTTTCCACGGAATGCCACATCGCCCATGTCGCCCACCGTCATTCCCTGCCATGCACCAGCAAATCCACCATTGCAAGCCATCGCTGCCAAATCGCTCGCAAAGTCGCCACCCATAGGCATATCAACCAAGGCAAACGAGCGAGGACCATCATCAGTCGAATATATTTCATCGGGTTCCAGTGCATCATCGAGCTCAGAAGCGATGCTGCCAGCTAAAGAGTCAATACCTGCGGCTTCCGTCCTGTCGGCACTGCTTCCCCCATTATTTTTCGTGAGCAAACTTGCAGCAGAACCCACCACAGCAAGGCCCAAAATTACGCCCAAAATCCAGTAAAGGGTTTTTCGGTTAAAAGAAAATCCGTTATTGTCAACAGTGGTTAGTTCTGATATGTTAGTTTTGCAATATGGGCAAATGGTTGCATCATAGGGGACAAGGTGTCCGCACTCGGGGCAACGCATCATTTTGTTTAATTCAATACTACTCATAGTTTTAATGTGTTAAATCTTGTGGTTACACAATTCATTTGATAGTGCTTGCCCTCATGATGTCACCCATGTCACGAGTGTCGTTTGCGATATTAGCCTTAATGCGAATGCTCTCGCCAATAACATGAGCTAACAGGATAAAAATGTAGGCAAAACCCCAAATCACAAGCAAAGTAATTACAAACCCAAGCAGGATGAAAATAAGACCCATCAAAGAGAAATCATTTGAAACTCCGACTCCTCCAATTAGACCCCAGTCACCACTTAACAATGTGTAAACCAAAAGGCAAATTGCATGTTGACTACAAAACAGCGCAAAATACACGCCAAACGACTCAATACCAGTTTGAACAAAATGTCCCCATAGTGGTAGCGCAACAATACGGTTCCCTTTGTTAGATTGATTTACAAGTTCCTTCGACCTATACCACCAATATAAAAGGCAAGAAAAGGCCATAATGATTGTAAGCACCCAATATATAACAAAAGTAATCCAGCCCACAAATGCACTCCAACCTTCACAATTAAGCAAAAATTTAACCAAATACACACTTAAGACAATTGTTAGGACGAGGATTGAGATCATTGTTAATGCACCACACAGGATATAGTAAATTTGCATGGGGCGCTTAAAGAACGAACCGTTGTCAATGTAGTTCAGAAAACTTTTTAAGGGATTGTTGTAAAGATCCATAATTAATTAAATTTTAAGAGGTTATTTAGATTATTTGATTGTATCGTTGGGGGCCGACTTGCTCTTCGGCGTGTCGGTGGGAATTGAGGTGGTGGGGGGGATGGGGGTGCCGGTGAAGGCTTTGTGGAAGAAATTGAGGTGGATGGGGAGCGACTCGCGCCAGTAGGTCCAAGTGTGGGCTCCGGGGCGGATAGCAAATGTGTGGTCTATACCTTTGGCATTGAGTTTTTTATGGAGCGCCATATTTACCTCATAGAAGAAGTCCTGTCGGCCGTCGTCGACTATAATGTTGAGTTGGCCAGGTTTGATGCGGTCAACATGATTGATGACCGAGTGCTGCGCCCATACTTTCTGGCTCTGGTTGTAGCGGCCTAAGCGCTTGTGGATGAGCCAACGGTCGGGGAACTTGGTGATGTCAACGCCTCCGCTCATGCTGCCACAAGAGCCAAAGACCTCGGGATGACGAAATGCGAGATAGAGCGCTCCGTGCCCTCCCATGCTCAGGCCGGTGATTGCGCGCGATGTAAGATTGGCGCGTGTGCGGTAGCAGCTGTCGATGTGTGACACAAGTTCCTGTGCGATAAAGGTCTCAAATTGCATAGTGGGGTCGATGGGCGAGTCAAGATACCAACTGTTTTGTCCGTCGGGACACACGATGATTATGCCATATTTTGTGGCAGCGGTCTTTAGGTCATACTTCTCGGGCCATGACTTGTTGGTGTCGCCATAGCCATGAAGCAGATATACCACAGGGAATTTTGTGGTGTCGCCTGTCGTCAAGTAGGACTGCGGCACGGTAACTGTGCAGGCGATGCCGCGTTTCATTTTGGCGCTATATACGGTATCGACAAACTGTGGCTGCTGCGGGGTAACGAGGCTTGGCAAAGCTGCAGTAACCGTGTCGGCTATTGTGTCGTTTTGCTTGTCACTATTGGTTGTCTCACTGGCGCTTGAGCAGCAGGTGAATGCCAGAGCGACCAATATTGAAAGATAATATTTCCAAGTAATGAAGTCGTTCATAATTGGTTATTCTTTGATATTGCAAATTTATAGATTGTTTTTGGGTTGCGCAAATTTAGGGCCAAAAAAATGACCGACTATCAAAAATAGCCGGTCATTAGTTAATAACACGAGGTTTAGTCGTAGTATTCGATGGTGCGGGTTTCGGTTTGGTTCCATGAGTGGGGCTCATAGGTGTTGCCGCCGTCCTCGCTGATACGGCCCTTGCCGTTGAGGGTGCGGGATTGCCAGTTGCCGTGTTCGTCGAGGTCGCCGTAAGTGACGGTGTAGGTTATCTCAATTACAGTTGCCTCAAAGCCCTCATTAACAACAATGGTATAGGGCAGACCTTTTTTGTAGTCTTTGAACTCATAGGTAATGCAATACTCGTGACCTAAATCTTCATACTTGAGCAGCGTGCCATCGGGATTATAGGTCCACTTCATCTCAGTGTTGGCAGCGCCCTCAAATTCAGCATTGTCGAGCATTAGATAAACGAGCTGTCCTTTCTCATTGTGGCGTATATCTTTGGCATACATTTTGTTAAACCGCATTGAGAAGATTGCGCCACTTTTGTTAAACGCAATAGCCTGCATCTGGTCGTCGGCCGACTTCACCACGATGCGCTTCACGGGACCGTTTACTTGCATGGTGCGCATGTCGCTGGGACGGTCGTCAACAAAATCGTCGTCGGCTTCCTGAATGGATGCGCTGGCAGTGTCGATGGCGTTTCCCACTTGCTGAGTGGCCTGTGTCGAGTCGGTGGCTTCGGCACTTTTCTCGGCCGAGGTGCCGCAAGAGGCAAGCGTCACCACAGCAGTCGCTAAGATGAGAAAGCGAACTTTCATTGTTGCGACCTATTAATCAAGACCTTTGAACTCGTCGTCGGTTTCCCAACTGATTTCCTTGCACTGGATGTACATCGACGGGCAGTTTGAAACGCGATAGTGAGTGTCGCCCTTGGTTTTCACCACACTGCAGCCGCGCCATTGGGTGTCGTAACCGCTACTCTGCACCTGCAGCTCAAGCACCCAGCCTTTAAGCATCTGCGATTTCTGGTAGGGATTAACGGGATGAGTGCGCACACGCACCTTGTAAGGTTTGGTGGGATTGTAGCCGTTCATGGGGCTTGAGCCCTGCATGAAAGTAGCTACGAGATAGGGACGGTTGTATCCCGGGTCCTTGCGCACGAAAAGCTCCTTGAGACGGCTTATGACCGAGGGCTTGTTGGTGGGGGTGTTAATCATCTCAAGGCATTTCTCGCCTTCGGGCTGATTGTTGCGGTAAAGCTCCATTGCCATGAGTTGCAGCACCACTGCGCCCTGAGGCTCACCGCCCAGTTGCTGCAGCGCCTCCTCAAACTCCTTAACGCTCTTGGGGAAATGGCTGAAAGTAATCTCGCTCTCCACGCCACCTTTATAATTAGTGTGGTCGATAGAGCCCTTGATAGAGATGTTAAGTGCCGATGGTGCACTCATGGCAGCCATAGGTTCGGGCTGTGCCTCGCTTGCTGCCTCCTGCTGTGCGTTGCCACCGCAAGCTGCGAGGGCAATCAACGCTGTAAATAACAAAAATGTTCTTTTCATACTTGTAATCAATTTTTAAGAGTCATTCGATATCTCAAAAAACCCTAAACAATAAATTTTATCTCAGATATTTCTCAATAACATCGCGGTCGAGCATGGTGCGAACTTGACCTAACTTGAAATTGTCGAAGCTCGCCATGTTGATGCCTTTCTTGGCCTTCACCAGCCAGTGACCTTTGAGTTTGGGGTCGGCAATCAATTCAAACTCGCCTTTGATGCCGATTTTTTCAATGCTGGAGGATGCGCTGGTTTCCTGTGTCACAAGGATATATTCATATTCATTTTCGAGAGTGTCATCGTCGCGTTCCCACTCGGTAATGTAGCCGTGATATACCTTGTTGGAAGGGCCGTCAAGGGCATCGCTAAAGGAATAGGTCATCGCCCCGTCGATGTCAATCTGGAGGTGCTCGACTTGGGTGCCACGGTCATCGATGCTGTAGCCATAGAGATTGCAGCCGTTGACAACAAAATCGTCGTCGCGCACCATTGAGCCGTCCTTACTCTCTATCACTGTGACGCTATAGTCCTTTACCTCATTCCTCACGTTAACCACATTGTAGGCCACTATCCTTCCGGCATAGAAGTTCCACGTTGAGACCAGCTTGTAGAAGCTAAAGACCTGCACGCTATTGTTTTGGAGCAAAAAATAGCCCATTGGGCTCATGGGAGAGCCCAATACCGCCAATGCCTTCACCTTTCCGCGAAGGCCAAGAATGTCCTCGGTCTGTAAGGGTGCGTCGTAGGGATAGCTCGCGCCGAGAGACTTCGACACAACGCCCATGAACTTGTCCCAGTCGGTCCAGTGCAGTCGCACCTTGCCGTCGTCATAAATCTCAACGTTCAGACCACTCCACACCTCGGCCTCCTGAACCCAACAGTCGGCCATTTTGTCGGTAGGCATAACTGTGACAGTAGTATCGGGCAGGCCAGTTGTGACTTCGTTTGTGTTACTATGACCGCAAGCCACGAGAAACAGACTTGCGGTCATAGTGATAAGTATTTTTTTCATTTAAAATACTTTAGAAGTGCGTCGTTATTGCTGGTTGGGCAAGTCGGGCATCTTGGGCTGCTCGGGTGCAGGTGCAGGTGCAGGTGCAGGCTCAACGGCTGGTTTACTCTTGCCCTTGAATGCGAAGAAATAAACTGCAGCACCAGCAATAGCAATAATTATAATGCCAATTACCGGGCGATAGAACAGCCATGCGAGAGCAATGATAATCAGCGACCATGCAAAGCCCACGACAGAGCAAATCAGGCCAACGCCGAAGTTCATGATGCTTGCCAGGAAAGGAACCACCTTGAGCAGGGTGGTGAGGATGCCGAAGATTCCCTTCAAACCGCCAATCACGAGCAGGATGCCCACAATGCGGAGAATCCAAGTCATCATTGAGTTCTCGTCGTTAGCGCTCTGGAACATCTCTTCCATGCTCTTGTTGCCCACCTCAATGCGGTCGAACTGGCGGCCGTTCTTAGCAACATACTTTACGAATGTGTTGCCCTGAACCTTTGCGATGAGCGAAACGGTGAGATTGTTGGGAACATACTGGAACTTGATGCGCACATCACCCACATTGTTGCCGTTGAAGACCTTGCCAATGTAGATTTGGTTACCCTGAACGTGGAGCATCTCATAGTCCTTAACTTCCTTAACCTCCACGGGTGCATCCTGAGCAACGCTGTCGTTAGCGATGGGAGCCTGCTGTGCCTGATTGACTTGGTTTTTCTTGCCACCCATGTGTGCTGTGAGTTGCTTGTCGATTTGTGCCAGACGCTCGTCGGTTGCGTTAACATCCAGGTCTTGCGTTGCACCGATACCATGAATGAGGTTTTCGCTCAGCATGTAAGCACCAAATTTCACTTCCTTGGCATAGAGACGCTCCTCTTCCACCGTCATAAGCACATTGTTGTCAATATTCTTGTATTCGGGGTCGGCAAATGAACTTGAACTAACGGGTTGGTTTACCCATTCTTTAGAATAAGTATAGGTAGTGATGGTCTCTTCACCGCCACCAAGTTTGTCTCTCTTTTCCTCTTTCTGGTGTTCTACCCACTGGTAGTACTCAACATTGCTCTGCAAGCGAACGCCCACAACGCCAACGCCGAAAGTCTGGTCGACGAGCGAGTCCTGGGTGATAGCCTTGTCGGTTGCGTGGATGAGTTGTCCCTCGTTTGACGGGTCAATTTTAGCCACGCTCTCAACATGCACGGCATTGCCTTGCGCCTCTTCAAGCATTTTCTGAGTTTTTACGAAGTTGCCTTCGTTCCACCACAACAGGACAGTACCTGCAAGAAACATGATAAAGCCTGTTCCAATCGCTTTGAACGAATTACCCACACGGGTTCCATAACTGGTTGTTGTAGTTGTTTGATAAGCCATAAAATTTTAGTTTTATGTTAGTAATTATTTAAATTATAGTTTATTTCAAGTTTTTGGTTTTTAATAACGCACAAATTTAAAGATAAAAATCCAATTGTGCAAGCAAACCGCAAAAAAACTTAAAAATTTTTATTTTAGGTCGGCAACGCGCTGCTGATAGGCGCCAGTGAGGGTTTTGTAGAACCTCTCACGCACGATGAGCGCCAC
>JABUUJ010000051.1:0-2654 GCA_021443235.1 Muribaculaceae bacterium | reverse complement strand
CTCAAGCACAAAATAGAAGGGGATGCTGTCGCGGTCAACGACGACAAACGCCGCCTTGGCACCGTCGATGTGGCCTTGCCATGTAAACGGTTCGCCGGGTTGTGCCACTGCCAGCCCCCCAAACTTGAGGCAACGGTAAATATCGTCAACAATATATAATGTAGCGCTGTCGTGTCCAAGTTCCTTGTCCATCGTCAGCGACAACATGTAAGCACTGTTATCGGTTTTTGCCTTTGGTTGCGAGCAAGAGAGTACAATCACAGCCACCAAAAGCACTACTATTTTAGGTAATTTCAGCATATCGTAGGCAAAATTACCAAAAAAAACGCACAAAAATCTTTTTTTTCAAAAAAAATAAGTAATTTTGCACCCGTTTTTACACAATAGGTCGTATAATTACAATGTGGTTACGACCAACATTTACACACAAGGGGCTGATTTGGCTTTGACAGCGTGTAGAGGTGGTAAGCAAGCATGCAGAGCAATTATGGCAACGCTCTTTAAACTCGGCATAGAACTTTCTAAATGGCGAAAACACTTACGCTCTCGCTGCCTAACTGAAGCATAGTAGGTTGGCTTAATCTCGGTCCAAGGGACCGAGACGAGACATCGCCCGATGGCCCTTTCTGCGAGGCTTATCGATAGTGCGGTGCTGGCATATCGGAGATAGAGTGATGCAAGTCTCGGGCTTCACTTGAACTTTAGAGGATAAGCCCTGGGTTGGTGGCCTTGAGCCTGCCCTGGGTCGAAAACCAAGTCAAGACTAAGCATGTAGAAACCTTATTATTTCCGCGTTTGGACGAGGGTTCAAACCCCTCCAGCTCCACTTTTAGCATTGCAGAGTGCAAGGGCAAGGATGAAAAGCCTCCGTAATTTCGTGAAGAACATTACGGTGGGCTTTTTCTCTTTTTGAAAATGAGGTTGAATTAACGCAAAATTTATTATTATATGGGAAAGACTAAATACATATTCGTCACTGGTGGCGTGGCGTCGTCCTTAGGCAAAGGTGTGATTGCCTCAACTTTGGGACGACTGTTGCAGAATCGTGGTTTCAAAATCACAATCCAGAAATTTGACCCTTACATAAATGTCGATCCAGGCACATTAAATCCTAACGAACACGGAGAGTGTTATGTCACTATTGATGGCTATGAATGTGACTTAGACTTAGGTCACTATGAGCGTTTTACCGATATACAAACTACTCGCGACAACAGCTACACCACGGGGCGAATCTACCGCGACGTGATTGACAAGGAACGTCGTGGCGAATATGGTGGAAAGACCGTGCAGGTTGTGCCTCACATCACCAATGCCATTAAGGAGAAAATGCTGAAGAATGGCAAGGAGAAAGACCTTGACTTTGTTATTACTGAGATTGGTGGCACTGTGGGCGACATTGAGAGCCTGCCTTTCCTTGAGGCAATTCGCCAGTTGAAGTGGGACCTTGGTGAAAATGCCATCGTGATTCATCTTGCCTACGTTCCATATATTGCCGCTGCTGGCGAGTTGAAGACCAAGCCAACGCAACACAGCGTAAAAACGTTGCAGAGCTATGGCATCCAGCCCGACTGCATCGTTCTGCGGGCCGAGAAGGAACTCTCCGAAAATCTGCGCAGGAAGGTTGCGAGTTTCTGCAATGTGCGCCCCGATTGCGTGCTTCACAGCCCTGATGTTCCTTCGATCTACGCGCTCCCCATCAAGATGCATGAGGAAGGACTGGACCGAGTGGTGCTTTCGCTTTGCGGATATGAGAACGCCGACCACTACCCCACTACATCGGCCTATGAGGATTGGTGCAAGTTTGTTGAATTGAGATACTCTTCGACCAAAGAGCTGCATATAGGATTCATCGGGAAATACAATCTTCAAGATGCCTACAAGAGCATCACCGAGAGTCTTCTCATTGCCAGTGCCTATTGCCAGCACAAGTCGAAATGCCACTTTATTGATGCAGAGAAGATTACCGAGGACAATGTGTCTGAGATGCTGAAGGGAATGGATGGTTACATAATCTGTCCGGGCTTTGGCGACAGGGGTATAGAAGGCAAGATTATTGCGGCTAAGTATTGTCGCGAGAACAATCTCACCACCCTCGGCATTTGCCTTGGCATGCAGATTATGGCGATAGAGTTTGCCCGTAATGTCCTTGGATATAAAGATGCCAATAGCACCGAGTTTGCGCCCCAAACCACGCATCCCGTCATTGACATGATGGAAGAGCAGAAGAATCTCGTCTACCTTGGAAATACGATGCGCCTGGGTGGATATGATTGTGTATTGAGGAAAGGCTCTCGCGTATATAATATTTATAATCAGGAAAATATTGTTGAGCGACATCGACACCGCTACGAGTTGAACAGCTCGTTTATCGAAGAGATGGAGAAGGCCGGAATGATATGTTGCGGAAAGAACCCCGAGTCAAATCTTACTGAAATCGTGGAAGTTCCATCTTGCAACTTCTATCTCGGCACCCAGTTCCACCCCGAGTATAGCAGCACCGTCCTCAAGCCCCACCCCCTCTTCCTCGCCTTCTGCCAGAAACTCGCAAAATCACAATCCTTTTGACGTTGACTTTGACATTGACATTGACGTTGACGTTGACCTTCGTCTTTGTTGCGTCGAAGCGGCCTTGCACGGTGTCGTGCATTCTG
>JABUUJ010000050.1:16036-22733 GCA_021443235.1 Muribaculaceae bacterium | reverse complement strand
AAATCATAAAAAATATAATCAACCGATGTTGCGAGGGCAAACCAATAAACCTTGGCGCCATTGATAATTAAAACAACCTTGTAAAGTGAAGAAACTATGTAAGCAACTAATGCTGCTACAGCATAATATTTTGACATTAGCCTTGCTTGAAACCAATATCTAAATACATCTATCATTTGGAAAACCAATCCAATGCTGCAAAGTATAGAAACAACAAGTGTGTCAGTCTCTCCAAAGTCTACTAAAAAAACAATGCCTGTTATCATAAAAACAGACATGACGCTTGATAACACTTGAAGCACTATTGTTGTGCCTAAAGTTTCTCCTTCTTCATCGGGAACATCTATAAACTCTTTTATAATCACCGAATTGATACCAAGTGTGCACAGGGAGAAAAAGAAAGCAGTGTAGGCTAATGCATAATTTATTATTCCAAAGTTGCTTGGTCCAAGATGCCTTGCAGTCCAAACGCCTACAATAAACGCAACAATTTTATTGGCCATACTTCCCATAATAAGCCAACTGGCATTTTTATAAACCTTACTACCGAATATGTCCTTCGCTATTTTAAACATATTTGATATTCTGTGTGTCATCAACAATGGTAGTGACTCTAAATTAATTAAACCTTAATTTCACATCCAATTGTTTTCTAATATTACTGCCTTACTACATGGACCACTCTCTGCATTTACTGCCATGTCGTTAGATAAAAGCGATCGAACTAAATTGTAAAATCTTGTTGCGGCGATTTGGGGATGCCATTCTTTTTTCATTGTTAAATATGCTTCTTGTCCTAAAAGTTGTCTTTGCTTAACATCCTTCATGCTTTGTATAACACAATCCATTAGCTCCTTCAAACTCCCATTTTTAAATATCAACCCATTAATGTTGTGCTTTAACAAATATGGAACAGCACCTATAGCATGACTTGCTACGACACAGCAACCACAAGACATTGCCTCGTTCAAAACAGCCCCCCAGCCCTCATTGAAATCGCTTGTTTGGACAAAAATGTCGCTCATTTCCATCATTTCAATTGCCTTATCTGCTGTAATCGAACCGTGCATTATAATATAGTCTTCTAACTGCTTATCTGCAACCATTTTTTTTATTTCAGTCAGCATAGGACCAAACCCTGCCATGCTTAGGACAAAATAGTAACCCGCATTTTTCAAATTCTCGGCAAGCATAATTGCCAATTCTGGGTGCTTCCAATCAATAAACCTGCCTATCCACAATAAATTAGGAACTTTGTTATTGTTTCGTATTGATAGAATCTCCTCAAAAGTTCTTCTTGAAGCTGAAGGGAAATAACCCCATTTATAAGATTTATTAATGAAACTTTTTGATAAAGCATAATCGCTATAAGCATATGCGCTTGCACATAACAAATAGAAATTCTTGAATCTATTATATCTAAAATAGTCTTTAATTACCCTTAATGGAATTTGCCATTTCTTTATTCCTGTTTTAAAGATTCGTTCGCTATATTTGAACGTCAACTTTCCTAACTTTAATCGATGTTTGACCAACTTTTGTGAACAACTGCCAAAGATCACTACATCAGCACCTACAACTAAAGACCCCAAATTTTCGACCTCAGTTAATTTGAACACATAACTTGGGGTATCTCCAGAGGGTTTTTTCCCTTCTGGTAATGACCGTATTTCCTCTGGTTCGCACTCTATAAAGAAATACGACTCGAATAGTTTTACAAACTCGTTAGATATTTCCTTTTGGTGGTTTGTAAAACGATTGCTCAAAAATACAAGTGTCATTATTTGAGGCCTGTGGTTTTTGGGGGACTTTAATCAAGATTAGCGATTTCGGCTGGGCGGGCACCGGGGGGGGGTTATTGGTAGCCGGTGGGGTTGTTTTTTTGGAAGTGCCAGGAGTCGCGGCACATGTCGTCGATGTCGCGGGTGGCGCGCCAGCCCAGCTCGGCCTGCGCCTTGGCGGGGTTGCAGTAGCAGGTGGCGATGTCGCCCGGGCGGCGTGGCTTGATGGCGTAGGGCACGTGCAGCCCGTTCGCCTTCTCAAAGGCGTGCACCACGTCGAGCACCGAGTAGCCGTGGCCTGTGCCCAGGTTGTAGATGGCGAGGCCCTTGCGCTGCTCGATGGCCTGCAGTGCGGCGACGTGTCCGGCGGCGAGGTCCACGACGTGGATGTAGTCGCGCACTCCGGTGCCGTCGGGGGTGTCATAGTCGTTGCCAAAGACTCCCAGCTCCTCGCGTCGGCCAATGGCGGTCTGGGTGATGTAGGGCATGAGGTTGTTGGGGATGCCGTTGGGGTTCTCGCCTATGAGTCCGCTCTCGTGCGCCCCGATGGGGTTGAAGTAGCGCAGCAGCACCACGTTCCACTCATTGTCGGCGTGCTGCACGTCGATGAGCACCTCCTCGAGCATGCTCTTGGTCTGACCGTAGGGGTTGGTGCAGTGGCCTTTGGGGCATTCCTCGGTGATGGGGATGATGGCGGGGTCGCCATATACTGTTGCCGACGACGAGAAGATGATGTTCTTGCAGCCGTGGCTGCGCATCGCGTCGAGGAGCACAAAGGTGGCGTTCATGTTGTTCTCGTAGTACTCGAGCGGCTTGGCGACGCTCTCGCCCACGGACTTGAATCCGGCGAAGTGAATCACGGCGTCGATGTGGTGCTGCTCAAAGATGGCGTTCATCGCCTTGCGGTCGCGCACGTCGGCCTCGACAAACGGCACCGCCTTGCCGATGATTTTCTCCACGCGCCTCAGTGCCTCGGGCTGCGAGTTTACAAAGTTATCAACCACGACCACCTGGTGGCCGGCCTTGTCGAGTTCGATGATTGTGTGGCTGCCAATGTATCCAGCCCCACCAGTAAGCAATATCAACATAGTAATACTTTAATACTTTAATATTTTAATACTTGAATATCTTTCTAATAATCTGAATACTTGAATATTTTGAATAATTTGAATATTTGGATTATTGTGATTGCTTGCGACCGTTTTTCAGGGTGTTGAGCGAGGCTACCAGCATTTTTATTAGTTCCTGTAGGTCATCGTCCATGCTGTCGTATTGCTTGGCTGTGAGCACCTTGCGATTTTTCAAGCGTTGCAGCCAATATTCGGTCTCATGAGCCTCTTTATAAGCCACGCTCAGCTTATTGGTAAGGTCGGCTCGCGACTGCACCCCCTGCCCCTCAGCAATATTTGCCGCAATCGACGTGTCCGACCGCGCTATCTGCTTAACGCACACCTCAACGCTGAACTTGGGATAACTGCGACCTTTCACGTGCAGTTTGCCGCCGTTGGTTAAATAGGGCTGATTGTGCTGGGCTGGTGTGAGCAAAAAGTCGCTCATGTCGAGGATGCGGTCGGCAAAAGCGCAGGCCTTTTCATAAAGAGGATTTTCACCCATATTGAAATTATTAAATTATTGAAATTATTGAGATTATTAAATCCCATTCAAGTATTCAAATATTCAATTATTCAGATTATTACTTAACTATTCCTTTCTCGAGGTAGGCGGCGAGGTTGGTGCGCACACGCTCGCTCTCGCGCTCAACGGCGACTTTCGCCATGTCGTGGTCCACCATGAGCTTGACGAGCTCCTCAAACGAGGTTTTCTCGGGGTTCCAGCCCAGCTTGGCCTTAGCCTTGGTGGGATCGCCCCACAGGTTCACCACGTCGGTTGGGCGGTAGAAGTCGGGCGACACCTCCACCAGGCAGCGTCCGGTGGCCCTGTCATAGCCCTTCTCGTCCATGCCCTCGCCCTTAAACTCCAGCTCGATGCCCACATGGTGGAAGGCGAGCTGGGTGAACTCGCGCACGCTGTGCTGCACGCCAGTGGCGATGACAAAGTCCTCGGGCTGGTCGTGCTGCAAGATGAGCCACATGCACTCAACGTAGTCTTTGGCATATCCCCAGTCGCGCAGCGAGTCGAGGTTGCCCAGATAGAGGCGCTCCTGCTTGCCCTGTGCGATGCGTGCCGCCGCGAGGGTGATTTTGCGCGTCACAAAGGTCTCGCCACGGCGCTCGCTCTCGTGGTTGAACAGGATGCCCGAGCAGCAGAACATGTCGTAGGCCTCGCGATACTCCTTCACAATCCAGTAGCCATAGAGCTTTGCCACGGCGTAGGGCGAATAGGGGTGGAACGGGGTGTTCTCGTTTTGCGGCACCTCCTCGACCTTGCCATAGAGCTCGGAGGTCGATGCCTGATAGATGCGGCAAGTCTTCTCCAGGCCGCAGGCGCGCACCGCCTCGAGCACGCGCAGCACGCCCGTGGCGTCGATGTCGGCGGTAAACTCGGGCGAGTCAAACGACACCTGCACGTGGCTTTGCGCCGCGAGGTTGTAGATCTCGTCGGGACGCACGGCGGCAACGACCTTGACCAGCGACATCGAGTCGCTCAGGTCGCCATAGTGAAGGTGGAAGCCGGGGCGTCCCTCCAGATGAGCGATGCGCTCGCGGAAGTCGACCGAACTGCGGCGTATGATGCCGTGCACTTCGTAGCCTTTCTCAAGCAGGAATTCGCTCAAGTAAGAGCCATCCTGCCCGGTAACACCAGTAATTAAAGCAGATTTCATATTGTAATGTTTATTGTTTATAGTTTTTTTGCATAGACGCGTAGTCGCATAGACGCATAGACGAATTGGGCGAAGCCCATTATGAATTAAGAATTATGCATTAAGAATTAATCAAGCGCTTCGTATTTTGAGTTCTTGGACTTGAACTCGGGGACGAGGATCTTCATTTGGCGCACTATTTCCATGTCGTCGTAGGTGTTGCGGGTGGTGTCGACCAGGCGCTCAATCATCGCACACACCTCGTCGTAGGGCTGCGGGTGCACCGTGGCGAGCTTGATTTTGGGATGCGACGACGGCACAGTGTTCTCCTCGGTGTTGAGCAGCTCCTCATAGAGTTTCTCGCCATCGCGCAGGCCAGTGTAACGAATTTCGACGTCTTGCGCGCCCGAGAGGCGTATCATGCGCCGCGCCAGGTCGGCGATGCGCACGGGCTTACCCATGTCGAAGACATATATCTCGCCGCCGTTGCCCATTGATCCCGCCTGCAGCACCAGCTTGCAGGCCTCGGGGATAAGCATGAAATAGCGTATGATGTCGGGGTGAGTCACGGTGAGCGGGCCGCCCGACTTGATCTGCTCCTTGAAGAGCGGGATCACCGAGCCGTTGCTGCCCAGCACATTGCCAAAGCGCGTGGTGACAAACTGCGTGGTGCCCGCGACCTTGCCGTCGACAATCGCCTGGTTGAGGCTCTGGCAATACATCTCGCAGGCGCGCTTGCTGCATCCCATCACGTTGGTGGGGTTCACGGCCTTGTCGGTCGATACCATCACAAACTTGAGTGTGCCATATTTCACTGCCAGGTCGGCGATGATGCGTGTGCCGTGCACGTTGTTGATCACCGCCTCACCGGGGTTGTCCTCCATCATGGGCACATGCTTGTAGGCGGCGGCGTGGAACACATACTCGGGCCTATACTGCTTGAAGATGCTTTCCATGTGCAAGCGGTGGGTGATGCTGGCGGTGATGGTGCGGCACGGTATGTAGGCATATTTCTGCGCCATATACAGGCGTATGTCGTGCAGCGGTGTCTCGGCCTGGTCGATGAGCACAAGCTGGCTGGGCGCAAACGTGGCAATCTGCCTAACGATTTCCGAGCCTATCGAGCCCGCGGCACCAGTGATGAGGATGCACTTGTCGCGCAAGATTCCACCTATGGTGTCGAGGTCAACGGTGATTTGGCCGCGAGGCAGCAGATCCTCGATGTCGACCTCCTTGAGCTGCGTGTGTCGCAGGTCGCTCTTGCCGTCCCATTCCTGTCCTGTGTAAATCATAAGCCTGATGCCAGCGTCGCTCAGGTTGTCGATCATCTCCTGGTTGTTGCGCAGCGCGTCGGTCATGAGTGGCGACACCATGAGCACGGTAGCACCCTTTTGGCGCATCTTGGCGATGAGGTTCTCGTCGTTGGGATAGGTCTTGGCTCCCATGAGCAGGTGGCTGCACGCCGCCGGGTCGTCGCTCACAAAGCCCGCCACAATATATTGCGACTGCTGCGCCCTGATGCTCTTGGCAAGGGCTATGCCACCCTCTTTCACGCCATAGATAAACACGCGCTGCGCCTTGTCGCTCACAAAGTATAGGTCGTAGAGGTTCTTCACCACAATGCGGCTCGCCCACATGATGGCTGTGCCTATGACAAAGGTGATGAGCAACTCCTGCCAAGCGAGCCCCACAAGCACCTTGTCAACGCATGTGAAGTGGCGCAGCAGGAATATCAGGATGATGCTCAGCAGGTTGGCCTTGATGATGCGCACCAGGTCGACAAACGATGAGTATCGCAGCACGCCGCTATAGGTGCGGAAAATCCTGAACCCAACGATATATACCACGAGGTAGCACATCCACGTCGCCATCATTTGGCTGATTGTCTGCTCCGACCCAGCGTGATAGAGCAGGTGAGCCAGCAGGCTCGCCAGCAGCATGATCGAGCAGTCAAATATCATCACCAACCAGTAGGGCAACGCCTGTTGCGAGAAGTACCAGCCAGTGATTTTGTTTAGAACACTTTTAAACATAATATCAGCAGTTTAACCCAAAAAGTTCATTTGAACGCCGAGATTGATTTTATTTTTGCTATTTTTCGTCTTTTTGTTTCCTGCCGGCATCTTTTCCTTGTTTATTCAGTCACATAGCTCGC
>JABUUJ010000050.1:10009-15715 GCA_021443235.1 Muribaculaceae bacterium | reverse complement strand
AATTAAAAAATTCGTGTCAATTCGTGAAATTCGTGGCTTAAAAAACACCAGCGCGAAGCAGGTCAACGTCAACGTCAATAAGACCCGTAGCCGTAGTTGTAGCCATAGCGGTAGCCATACATCTGGTTGCCATAGCGCGAGGTCGAGATCACCTCGGTGCCGTTGAGCATCACCGCCATGTTGTTGAACTTGTGCTCGGCATACATCTCCTCGACGTGCGGAAGCATGTCGCGCTCCATAATCTTGGCGCGCACTATAAACATAGTGATGTCGGCAAGCTTGGCGATAATCTGGGTGTCGGCGACAATCTCCACTGGCGGGCAGTCGATGAGTATCACCTCATAGCTCTCTTTCAGCTCGCTCATGAATGTCTCCACGCGCTTGCTCAGCAGCAACTCGGCGGGATTAGGCGGAATTGCGCCCACAGGCACCACGTCGAGGTTGTCGTGCAACTGCCCCTTGACTACGATTTCGCGCCAGTCGTCGGTCTGGTTGCTCAGGTAGGAGGTGATGCCTCGCGAGGGGTTGCCCACCTGCTTCGACATCGTTGCGCGACGCAGGTCAAAGTCGACCACCGCCACCCGCTTGCCGGCAATGGCGAGCGACGTGGCAAGGTTGGCTGTGATAAATGTCTTGCCGCTGCCGGGATTGGCCGATGTGTTCATTATCACCTTGGCGTTCTCCACGCTGCCCAGCATGAAGTTGAGGTTGGTGCGTGCCACACGGAAGGCTTCGTTCATCATGTCTTGGCCGCTTTCCTTCACCACCACCATGCTGTCGGTTTTCTTGCCTTTCTTGTGCTTGAACAGCGGGATTTCGGCCACAAAGGGCAACGACAGCTTTTCAAGGTCGACGCGGCCGCGCACCTTGGTGTTGAAGGTCTCAAGCAGGTAGATCAGTGCCACGGGGATGCCTATCGCCGCCAGCAAGGCGATGAGCCACACGTTGCGCCTGACGGGGGCAGTGGGGCTCAGGCGACCCGACGGGGGCGAGATGATGCGGGTGTTGTAGGCGGTGAAGGCCTGCGACAACTCGTTCTCCTCGCGCTTCTGCAGCAGGTAGAGGTAGAGCGACTCTTTCACCTTCTGCTGGCGCTCGGCCGAGAGCAGGTGCTTGGACTGCACCGGATTGTTGCTCAATTGGCTCTGGCTGCGCGACTCGGTGCCCTGTATGCCCTTGATCTGCTGGTTGAGCAGGTTGATTTCGTTATCTACCGAGACGGTGATGGTGGCCCTCATCTGACCGAGCTGGCGATCCATCTCCTGCACTGCCGGGTTGCTCGCGCTACTGTTGGCGGCAAGGCTGTTGCGCTGCAGCAGCTTGTAGTTATAGTCCTGGATCTGCTTCTCGATGGTGGGGCTGTTGATGCCCGAGTTAGAAGGCAGCAGCTGGTCGTTGTTGGGAGCGGCGACAAACTGCCTCACATATCGTGCCATGTGCAGCTGGTTGGTGAGCTCCACAGCCTTGACGTTCATGTCGTTGGCCTGTCGCATATACATTGCCGACGCGGCCTCGAGGTTGGGCGTCTGTATCGAGCTCTTAAACGACGATATGTCGGTGTCGACGTTCTCAAGCTCGCCGGCGATGATGCTCAGGCGCTCGTCGATAAACTTCGAGGTGCTGATGGCAATCTGGTTCTTGTCTTTCACCCAGTTCTCGTTATACACGGTCACCACGGTGTTGAGGAAATCCTCGGCGCGCTGTGCCGACGCATCGACATACGACAGGTTGATAATCGACGTCTCCTTGTCGGCAAGGGCAGCCCCTAAGCGTCCCTGGCAACGCTCCACGCTCTGCACCAGCCCGGCGTGCGACACGTGCACGGTGTTGCCTATCAGGCTCGGCGCTGGCACATTGTTGGTCGTGAACACATATAGGCTGGCAAACGGCAACTTGATGGTTTTCCCAAACTGGCCCTTGTAGGCCGTTCCCAGCTCCTCGCCGTTGTGCTTCACGTTTCTCAGCTCAAAGTTCTTGGGGTCGGTCACCACGATGTCAAACGAGCACCCGTCGTTGTCGGCAAGTCCGCTGATGCGCGCCACGAGCGGCAGGTTGCTGCCATAGAGCACGCGGTTTTTGAAAAAACCGGGCTTGCTGTAGGTGGTGTTCATGTCGAGACGACGCACCACCTCGGTGATTACCGACGGCGACACGATCGCCTTGAGCTCGTTTTTCACGTCGCTGTTGGAGTTGAAGATGCCCATGTCGGCCATCGTGCTGATGTCCGACGAGATGCCGCCCTTGCGACGACCTTCTTGCTTGATCATCACCGACATTGTGCGCGTGTACACGCTTTGCGTCCTGAGCAGGTACAGGGTCGCCAAACCCATGCACACTATAAACGACACCACAAACCACTGCCACTTGTTGAGGCACATGGCTATGAGGTCCTGCACACGAAACTCTTCGTTGTTCTTCGCTTGTACTCGCTGTGGAGTGCTTGCAACTGTATTTGCCATTGTTTTCTTGATTATTTGCGGAATATTAATACGGCCACCGACGTGAGCACGCTTGCCAGCGACAGGTAGAACGTGGGGTTGAAGAAGTTGTTGCCCACCGTGGTCGACTCGCGCTTCTTGCTCTCGTTGGGCTCTACATAGATCACGTCGTTCTGCTGCAGGTAGAACACTGGCGACGAGTAGAGCTTCTCTATCGAGGTCAGGTCTACGCTGTAGGGCTTCTGCGTGCCGTCGGTTTGCTGACGCAGCACTATCACGTTCTCGCGACGACCATGGATGGTCAGGTCGCCCGCCTTGCTCAGCGCGTCGAGCAGCGTCACCTTGTCGCGCTCAATGGGGAAGCGGCCCGGAGTGCGCACCTCGCCGAAGACCGACACATACAGGTTGGCAAACTCCACCGTCACCACGGGGTCTTTCACCAGCCCCTGACTCATGAGTTTGTCTTTGATGGTCTTAGCGATGGTCTCGCGATTCATGCCTGCCACGTTGATTTTGCCCAAGATGGGGAAGTCGATGCACCCGGCGTTGTCGACTGTGTAGCACGACATCTGCTGGCTGTTGGCAAGCGAACTCTGCTCGCTCAAGCCGATGCGCTGCGACACCACGGGCAGGTTAAACATGCTGCTGAGCGTTGCGTCCTGGCTCTTGACAACGATTGAGATCTTGTCGGTGGGCTTGACCACAATCTCGTTGGATGTCGTCACCTCATAGTCCCGGTTGAAATTGGTGTCCTGAAAATAGGCAATGTTCTTGGGGGTCGAGCAACTCGCGACCATGGCCACAACAGCGGCGGCCGCAATGATTTTTCTGATTGTCATATCCTGTTTTTTTTGATTATTTTTTCAACTTTTTTGGGGCAAAAATGCCTTGCCCTCGTTTTCCTGTGGATTTTATGGCACCCCACACCTTGTGTGGGACGCTCGATTTCAGTCACTTTTTATCCTTCTATTTTGTGATTTCCAGTTCGGCGCAGGCTCGGCAAGCCCTCGCCTCAAAACAATATTCCAAATCCTTAAAACGCAGTTAATGCACTGCACCTCAAGTTATTACAAAATTTATATGTCATTTTGCCTCCATCGGCTGAGCGCAGCAACAGCAACGCAACACCGACAAAAAGCCCGCTAAAGCCACAGCCTCACAAGCCCACAACTTTAGCACTACTTGCAAAATTAACAATTATTTCTGAATTACACAACCCCCTGCAGCCAACGACAATGACTAATGACCGCACCGCCACCCCAAAAAGCCAAACAACATGCAAACGATTGCGCAAATTTTTTGTAAAATTTCAAGCAACACATTAATTAAAAGAAACTGCAACAACCTATTTTTGCAAAACTTCAATACATAACGCCACAAAATAGTGACTATTAACAAAATAAAAACAATATCGAAAATGAAAAAATTTTTTACTTTTCTGCTGTTATCAGTAATGGCATTCACCGCAAGCGCCGATTGGTATCTTGTAGGCGACATGCAAGGCAGTTGGGACTGCTCTAATCCCATCCCAATGACACACGAAGGCGACACCTGGACCTATGATTTGGGAGTTATCAATGGGAACCTCTTCTTCTGCTTTTGCACTGGTAGTACCAATAACTGGGACTATTTCAATCAAGAATATCGTTATGCTATCTTTGCCGGTAACTACACTGCTGAAGTGCGCCAAGAATATCAAATCCAACAACTTAACGGCACTATTCATTTTAATGGTGATGGCTCAAGCTATCGCGTCACCATCTTTGATGGAAACAAGATGAAAATTGATAAAATCATTGAAATACCCCACATGTATGTAAAGAGCACTTGGAAAGGTGAGGTCTGGGAATGGAAGCCAATGTTTAGCGATGGCAACGGCAATTTCTATTATGACTTCGTTTGGAACCAGCACAGTGGCTTCAATGTTGACGAATCAACCAGTAGTAGTGCCGCTTGGTACCCTGTCAATGACATCCAAGGCTACGACCCCCAGACGATGGTGAGTGGCGCACTCGTAAGAATAAATTATATCAACGGCACAGTATCGCTCGANGTAAGAATAAATTATATTAACAACGCCGTATCGCTCGAATTGTCTCCTTTCAAGATGCCCGAGTTCGCAACTTGGCAATCCGACTGCAACATGTTCTGCTACTTTGAGAACGCGCTCGACTGGCCAACCGTATGTGCCTATACATATAATGCTGAATTAGATGGCGCCTGGCCTGGAAGCAACGACAACCTTACAAAAGTAGGCACCAATAATGGTCATGACGTTTACCTGTGGAAATATAGTGGCGAAGGGACTTGTCAAAATATAATTTTCAACAATTCAGATTATGGAACGGGCAATCAAACGGACGATTTAGTGTTTGCTAATGGCGCCTACTACACCTTTGCCGGCCAGTTTGGACAACTGGTAAAAGTGGGCGAAACCAATTGGGCCACATTTGCTTCTCCCGTCGACTTTGTCGTGGGATATGATGCCGACGTGTATTATGTTAGCAGCGTTGACTTTACCAAGGCGATGCTCACCAAACTTGAGACTGGCACCAAAGTCATGGATGGCGAAGGTGTGCTGATTAACACCACCGAGCCCAAGACCGTACAATTCTACCCCACCAGCGGTGCCAACGCTCTCGATGACAACATGCTTAAAGGAACGCTCGAGGACACTCCGCTTGTTGAAGGCTGCGGAGCATACATCCTCTCGACAAACGACGAGGGAAAAGTGTGTTTCCGCCCCACTGCCACGGGCACAATTAAAGCCAACAAGGCCTATCTGCAAACGCCTCTCATTGAACAGGCGCCCCAGTTTATATTTATCAATGAGGGCACTGTTACCGGTGTTGACGACCTCAACATCGACACCCCAAAGAGCGGTGTGCGCTACAACGTCATGGGCCAGCCCGTTGACGAGAACTATCGCGGAATCGTGATTATGGACGGCAAGAAGTTTATCAACAAGTAAAAAATGACGTTATGAAAAAATATATCCAGCCCGAGACAACAACCATCGAGGTTAAAGTAGAGTCAATGCTCCAGTCAATAAGCTTCGGCACTGGCACCGTTGACCCAGGTGAATCGCTCGATCCCGGCCCCGAAGAGGACGAGGAGTAAGGAGCCCCCTCCGCCCCCTAAAGGGAGTGTTCCGGTGTTACAACACATAATTGCCTGCTATAGTCAAGTAGCAGGCAGTTTTTATCTCATGGGAATTTTTAGAATTTATAGAATTTCAGCTTCGCGCTGGTGGGGAGTGGTTCTCACT
>JABUUJ010000050.1:5027-9611 GCA_021443235.1 Muribaculaceae bacterium | reverse complement strand
TGAACCTTCGACCCCATGATTAACAGTCATGTGCTCTAACCAACTGAGCTATTGAAGCAGGTTGCAATAGTGCTTTTTCAAATTGCGACTGCAAATTTAGGCCGAATTTTTGAATTGTGCAATGTTTTGCGCAAAAATAATGAAAATTTTGGGCTTTTTGATGTTTTTTATGCCTCAATATTGCCGTTTTCTCGCCTTATTGTAGTACTTTTGACGGCGAAAATAAAAAATGAAGATGAAGAAGGCTCTCTTTACTAAATTTGCCGCCGCAGTTGTGTTGGCGGCGCTTGTCGTGCCCACTGCAATGGGCGACAAAAACGACAACAACATAGCGTCGGTGTCGCGCAACCTCGACGTGTTCAACACTTTGTATAAGGAACTAAACGCGTTTTATGTCGATACCATCAACGCCAAGAAGTCGATTGAGACTGCCATCGGAGCCATGCTCGACGACATTGACCCCTACACCGAATACATTCCCGCAAGCCAGCAGGACGAGTTCCGCACCATCACCACTGGCGAGTATGGCGGCATAGGCTCCTACATCATGCAACGCAAGTCGGGCAAGAATGGGGTATATATCTCAGGACCTTATAAGGACAGCCCTGCCGCCAAGGCCGGACTGCGCCCCGGCGACCGCATCATTATGATCGACAACGACAGCGTGCTCACATGGTCGAGCGACAGCGTGAGCGCACACCTCAAGGGACAGCCCAACACCAAGGTGCGTCTCGTGGTGGAGCGCCCGTGGGTGGACGACAGCATCATCACCGTGAACATAACCCGCGAGAAAATCACCGTTGACCCTGTGCCCTACTACGGCGTGGTGCACGGCTGCATAGGATACATCAACCTGAGCACATTCAACGAGCACTCGGCACAGCAAGTCAAGGACGCCATCATTGAGCTGAAAAAGAACCCCGACGTGAAGTTCCTCGCCCTTGACCTGCGTGGCAACGGAGGCGGACTGATGGAGAGCGCCATACAAATCGTGGGACACTTTGTGCCAAAAGGCACGCAGGTGCTCGTCACACGCGGACGCGACAAGCAGAGCGAGAAAACCTATAAGACCACTGCCGAGCCCGTCGACACCCAGATTCCGCTGGCTGTGCTCATCGACGGCGGCAGCGCATCGTCGAGCGAAATCACCGCCGGCGCCTTGCAAGACCTCGACCGCGCAGTAGTGATAGGAAGCCGCTCGTTTGGCAAGGGCCTTGTGCAGTCGACACGCCCGCTGCCCTACGACGGCCTGCTCAAGGTCACCATCGCCAAGTATTACATCCCCAGCGGACGCCTCATCCAGGAACTCGACTACAGTCACCGCAACGAGGACGGAACCGCCAAGACCATCCCCGACTCGGCGCTGCGCGTGTTTTACACCGCCGCTGGGCGCGAGGTGCGCGAGGGTCACGGCATCACCCCCGACATCAAGGTCGACTACCCCGAGCTGACACGCGTGGTTTACAATATCGTGCGCGACCACTGGGCGTTTGACTTCGCCACCAAGTATGCCTCGCAGCACGAGTCAATCCCCGACCCGGCACACTTTGAGGTCACCGACGAGATCTTCAACGAGTTCAAGGCTTTTATCGATCCCGAGAAGTTCAACTACGACAAGGTGTGCGAGCAGGGACTGGAGGCGCTTAAGAAACTCGCCAAGGCCGAGGGCTACATGAACGACTCGACCACCGCGGCATTCGACCATCTGGAAAAGATGCTCAAGCACGACCTCGACAACGACCTCGACATCAACCGCAAGGAAATCAACAAGGCTCTGGCACAGGAAATCCTCGACCGCTATTACTATAATAAAGGGCAAATCGAGTACATGACGCGCAACGACGAGACCGTTGGCAAAACTCTCGAGATGTTTGCCAAGCCTGGCGAATATGAGCGCATTCTCTCTAAGCCCGTGCCAAGCGAGGAAAACACCGCCAAGAAAACAAAGAAAACCCCTAAAGCCAAGCGATAGACGATGGACATAACGACGCTGTGCGACGGCTTTAACAGCGACGCGCGACTGGCGGCAATCAAAAATCTCATCGCCTCGCGCGCGCGAGTGATGTGCATCGACGGGCTCGCAGGCTCGGCGCCGGCAATGCTCTTCTCACGGCTGCCAAAACTCAAGAAACCCTATCTCGTCATCGCCAACGACCTCGACGAGGCGGGATATATCTACAATGACCTGTGCCAAATCGCAGGCAACGACGCGGCGCTCATCTTCCCCTCGGGCTACAAGCGCGACATCAAGTATGGACGTGTTGACGCGCCAAGCGAGATACTGCGCACCGAGGTGCTCAACCGCTGGCACTCGAGCAAGCAACTGCGATGGGTGGTGACCTATCCCGAGGCACTCGCCGAGAAGGTGGCATCGCACAGCCAAGTTGAGGAAAATACCCTCTTGCTGGTCACCGACACCACCGCCGACCTCACCCAGATTACCCAAAAACTTCTGTCACTGGGATTTAACCGCGTTGACTATGTCTACGAGCCTGGGCAGTTCTCGGTGCGTGGCTCAATCCTCGACGTGTTCTCGTTCTCCAACGAGATGCCCTATCGCGTCGACTTCTTTGGCGACGATATCGACAGCATTCGCATCTTCAACGTCGAGACGCAACTCAGCGAGGACCGTGTTAACGAGGCACACATCATCAACAACGTCAATAGCCAGCAAGCCAGCAAGTGCTCGCTGCTCGACTATGTGGGCAACGACACCATGCTGCTGTGCCGCAATGCCGAGTGGCTGTGCGCGCGCGTCAAGGCAATAGGCGAGGAAACTTTCTCGACCAATGCCGTGATAGCCAACGAAGGCGACACGCACTCGCTCGACAATGTGATTGATGCCCAGCAGTTTGCCACAGCCTTCGCCGCGATGCGCCGCATCGATTTCGGCGCAGGCGAGACCGCTGGCGACTACAAGGCGCGCGTGTCGCTGCACACTGTGCCACAAGCCATCTACCACAAGAACTTTGACCTTATCAGCGACTCGTTCAAGGACTTCATCGCGCGGGGTTACAAGATTTTCCTGCTCAGCGACAGCGACAAGCAAATCGCACGACTAAAGGTAATCTTCGACGACCGCCACGACGACATCTCCTTCCAGCCAGTGCTCAAAACGCTGCACGAAGGATTTGTCGACGACGACCTGAAATTGTGTGTCTTTACCGACCATCAAATATTTGACCGCTTCCACAAATACAACCTCAAGAGCGAACGCGCTCGCTCGGGAAAACTGGCGCTCTCGCTCAAAGAGCTCAACCAAATCGAGGTGGGCGACTACATCGTGCACGAGGACCACGGCGTGGGCAAGTTTGGCGGCCTGTTCCGCACCGCCGTCAACGGCAAGATGCAAGAAATGATCAAGCTCACCTACCACGGCGGAAGCATGATTTTTGTGTCGATTCACTCGCTGCACAAACTCTCGAAATACCGTGGAAAAGAAGGTCTGGAGCCACGACTCAACAAACTGGGCTCGGGAGCATGGAACAAACTGAAACAACGCACCAAGAGCAAACTCAAGGACATTGCGCGCGACCTCATACAGCTCTATGCGCAACGACGCAAGGAACAGGGATTTGCTTTCTCGCCCGACGGCTACATGCAACAGGAACTCGAGGCATCGTTTATCTATGAAGACACCCCCGACCAGCTCAAAGCCACCGTCGCCGTAAAAACCGACATGGAGAGCAACAAGCCCATGGACCGACTCGTGTGCGGCGACGTGGGATTCGGCAAAACCGAGGTCGCCATTCGTGCCGCATTCAAAGCCGCTGTCGACGGCAAGCAGACCGCCGTGCTCGTGCCCACCACCGTGCTCGCATTCCAGCACTTCAACACCTTCAGTGAGCGCCTCAAGGACTTCCCAGTGCGCGTCGACTACTTGAGTAGGGCTCGCAAGCCAAAAGAGGTGAAACAACTGCTCGAAGACCTCGCCAGTGGTAAAATCGACATCATCATCGGCACTCATAAACTTATTGGCAAAAGCGTTAAATTCAAGGATTTAGGACTTCTCGTTATCGATGAGGAACAGAAGTTTGGCGTCGCCACCAAGGAGCGACTCAAGCAACTCAAGGTCAACGTCGACACACTCACCATGAGCGCCACACCCATACCGCGCACACTGCAGTTCTCGCTCATGGGCGCACGCGACCTGAGTGCAATCACCACGCCACCCGCCAACCGATACCCCATCCTCACATCACTGGGCACACTCAGCGACGACGTGCTCGCCGAGGCCATCAACTTCGAGCTCTCGCGCAACGGACAGGTGTTTATCGTCAACAACCGCATCGAGCAGCTCTACAGCCTGCAGGAAATGGTGAGAAACGTGGTGCCCGACGCACGCACCGTGGTGGGGCACGGACAAATGGATCCCGAAAAACTGGAGCAAATCATCATCGACTTTGCCAATCATGACTATGACGTGCTAATCGCGACCACCATCATCGAGAGCGGCATCGATATGCCCAACGTCAACACCATCATGATTAACAACGCTCACAGCTTCGGACTGAGCGAACTGCACCAGCTGCGCGGACGCGTGGGACGCAGCAACCGCAAGGCGTTCTGCTACCTGCTCATACC
>JABUUJ010000050.1:1370-3161 GCA_021443235.1 Muribaculaceae bacterium | reverse complement strand
GGCTTTGGGCGACCCTTGCGGTAAAACCCTATTACCGACGCCTTTATGTCGCTTGACTTGCAATGCTCTACACTTAGGTTACCATCGCCCTGCAAGGTGATATCGTCGCCGTTGATGGCGACGATGCGGTGCAGCACCCACTGGCCACAAGGCAGCAACGCCAGCACCGGCTCTCCCACCACGGGCGCGTGAGGTGTGGCAAGGATGGCGGTGTCGCGCTCGCCCTTGACAAACGGCCGCATGCTCGCCCCCTTCAAGGGCAAGTTCACCGTGCGATTCCCAGTGAGATAGGACACCGCGATGGGGATAAACTCCTCATTGCTCACTTGCATTGTGCGATTGTCGTGCTGCATATCTCGGCTGCTTCTCGGTCGGGCAGGCAATACATAGTGTAGATGCCAGTGCTTGCCACTACATTGGTTATTGTCTTGATTAAATCATCATAGATTGCCTTGTCCCATTTCATCGTGGAGCAACTGGGCAGCAGCGACGCAAATGCCGCCGCCACAGGCTCACGCACGATACGGTTGGATGGCGCTCGCTCTATGCGCGTGATAGCGCCCAGGCGTTTTCTCTCGTTAAGGTAGCATGGTGTCTTGCCGCTCCACGGACTTCCATAGACAAACACCTCACCATCAATAACGCGCACCACGGGATTGTCGTCGTTGAGCAACGTAGCATCAGGAACATGTTTCAGCCAGTTGGCGACGTGTGTCGATTTCCCCGTGCCGCTGCGCGCAATGAAAGCATAGGCCCAATCGCCAATCGTGGCACACGATGCATGGATGAGAAGCGTGTCGTGGTGGGCGCCCTCAAAGGCGTAGGCCATCATCAGCGCTGTGTTTAAAGCAAAGGTCGCATCCACCGTCGTGATGGCAAGCAACTTGCAGTAGCAGTGCGTGAAGCCCTGCCGAGTCCACATCCATGCCACCGGTTGCTCGGCAATGTTGCGCATTAAGAAGCGGTAGTCGCCCGTCGTGTCGTCTTTCTCGACGCGCGTGTGGCCGTTGCCAGTATCAAAGTCGCCTATCTCGCGCCAGTCGCAAGCAGGTGGCTCGCAAGTGGTTATCGTCATGACAAACATTGGCGCAACGACTGTGTCGTCGCTCGCAAACGGCGCCAGCGACGGCAACACAGCGGGCAAGTCACAGCATGCGGCATCGACCACGATGTGAACGCATTGCCCGCCTATGCAGTAACGATAAATCCCGCCTCTATCCATTTCTGTGCCAGTTTTTGGCAGTCGGCTGTGGCCTGCTCGGCGCTCACATCATATTCTCCTTGCAGCGCCGCAACCATATCGGCTACCTCAAAGTCGCGGTTCTCAACGGCACTCCACACACATGCAGCGCTCTCGTTGAGCACAACAACTTTGCTGAAGTCTATATTGGCCTCGCCTTCTGCCACTATAACGTTCTCGCCACACACGTCGCGCAGCGTGAATCCTGGTTTAATCTTCATCTCGGTCTATCTTTTTCTGCAAATTTAGCAATAAATATTGACATATTGGACTAAAAAGTGTACTTTTGCACACATGATTAAAGACGAAATCAAATGGATGTGGAGGGCTTGGCGAGGAAACCGACTGCAGGCATGCCTCAACGCGGCTCTGGGTCTGCTCGACGTTGCCGTGCAGCTGGCTCAAGTGTGGGCCATGAAGCATGCCATCGACGTGGCTTGCCACGACATCGACGGCAGCCTGATGGTGGCGGTCGCCATAATGGCGGCTCTCGTCATGGCAGCCTATGCCATCAGCGCATTTCGCATTTGGATTCGTAATATATTAGGTGT
>JABUUJ010000050.1:0-1315 GCA_021443235.1 Muribaculaceae bacterium | reverse complement strand
TGGCAAGGACGCAGCGAGATGCACAGCGGCGACACCATCAACCGCCTGGAAACCGACGTGCAGGCAGTGGTCACCTTCCTCACCGAGACCATCCCTAACGCCCTGTCAACAATCACCCTCTTTGTGAGCGCCTTCCTATATCTGTTCTCAATGGATCATCTGCTGGCAGTCATTGTAATCATCATGCTGCCGCTATTTGCGCTGGGCAGCAGGGTGTTTATGAACCGTATACGCGCCCTTAACCGCGCCGTGCGCAACAGCGACTCGATGGTGCAAAGCATCCTACAGGAAACCGTGCAAAACCGCATCTACATCAAGGCACAGAACCAAGAAAACACCATTCTCGAGCGACTGGAGAACACCCACGGCGAGCTGCAGCGCAACGTGAAGAAAAAGGCGCGATTCTCGGTCGCAAGTTTCCTCATCATGAACGGCGGCTTCGCCCTGACCTATCTCGTGGCTTTTGTGTGGGCGGCTTTGCGCATGAGCGCCGGAACTCTGTCGTTTGGCGGCATGACGGCGTTTCTGCAACTGGTCAACAAGGTGCAGATGCCTGCGCGCAACCTCACTCGCATGATGCCGCAGTTTATCAATGTGCTCACCGCCGTTGAGCGACTGAAGGCCCTTGAGGAGCAACCCATGGAGAGCGACGACGAGATGTGCCTTATTGACGGCGCGCTGGGCATTCGCTTCACCAATGTGAACTTCGCCTACGACGATAACGACAACAACGAGTTGATAATCAAAAATATGTCGGTTGATTTCAAGCCTCGGTCGTGCAACGCTATCGTGGGCGAGACGGGCTCGGGAAAGACTACTTTGCTGCGACTCATCCTTGCCCTGATTGAGCCTACGTCGGGGTCTATCGAGATTTACAACAGCTCGACAACGCAACGACTCTCGCCGCGGCATCGGGTCAACCTGGTGTATGTGCCGCAAGGCAACAAGCTCATGAGCGGCACCATTCGCGACAACCTGCTCATGGGCAACCCTCACGCCACCGACGAGCACATGCGACAGGCTCTGACAACGGCTTGCGCACAATTTGTGATGGAATGGCCCGACGGGCTCGACACTTCTATCTCGGAAGGCGGCGCAGGACTCTCTGAAGGGCAGGCGCAGCGCATCGCTATTGCACGCGCTCTGCTGCGCGACGGCAATATCCTCGTCTTTGACGAGGCAACAAGCGCCATCGACCCCGACACCGAGCGCATCCTGCTCGATAACATCCTCAACGACCACCTGAAAACCGTCATCTTCGTCACTCACCGCATGGCAGTGTGCAACTACGCCACCACCACCCTACACCTCACCT
>JABUUJ010000004.1:31440-36130 GCA_021443235.1 Muribaculaceae bacterium | reverse complement strand
AAATTTAATCATGTACTATTGTGTGTGTTGGTTTTCTATATTTATAATACACATAAAAAACTAAAAACCAAACAAACACACGCAAAAAAATCAGATTTAAGCAAATTTATGTGCCAACAAGTATATAATTGCCAATTTTAATGCCACAGCCTCGCAATGTTGTCGGTAAACATCTTCACCGATATCGCCATCAAGATGATGCCAAAAAACTTGCGCACAAAATAGATGCCGCTCTTGCCCAGCAAGTCCTGTATCTTATCGGTCATCCTTATCACGATATACACCCATATCATGTTGAGCGACAACGCAATCATGATGCTCACATCGCTATATAGCGCCTTGATTGAGATGAGCGTGGTGAACGTGCCAGCGCCTGCCAGCAACGGAAACACCAGCGGAACCAGCGTCGCGTCCTCAATAGGCCCCGAGTTCCTGAAAATCTCCACATCAAGTATCATCTCAAGCGACATTAACAATATAAGGATAGAGCCAGCAACAGCAAACGAGTGGATGTCGCATCCAAATATCTGCAATATCCAGTTTCCGCCAAAATAAAAACCCACCATCAGCAGCCAAGAGTAGGTAGAAGCCTTTCGGGCGCTAACTTTCAGCCCTTTAGCCTTCAACTGCAAAATTATAGGGATTGACCCAATGATATCGATAATACCTATCAACACAAGAAACGCGCTCAGCGTGTCAAGAAAACTAAACGAGGAAAACAACGACTGTAACATACTCTATTATTTTATACTGCAAATTTACAAAAAATCTGTTATTCCAACAATAATTGTCTTAACCTAATATCAGTCACCCCTTCCATCTTTTCTCACTACATATTTAACCCTACCACCACGAAACCGAAAATCCTAAAAATTCCCATGAGATATTGCTCGCTATCGCTCGTGGCTCAACCATGTTGAACCACTTTTTTCTCGCACAGCGAGAAAAAAAGGTGAACACCTGTTGGTGCCCACCTTTGATATTGGGAATTTCGGGGGGAATTAATCCTCGTCTTTGCTTGCTTCCTCGTAAGCCTTGAGAAGCTTGTCCTGTACGTCGGCAGGAACGAGCTCGTAAGAGGCAAACTTCATACTGAATGATGCGCGACCACCAGTGATTGAGCTCAGAGCTGTCGAGTAACTTGCCATCTCTTTCAGAGGTATCTTGGCCTTGATGCGCTCGAGACCATTGGTGCTCGACATATCCATCATGATGCCGCGACGGCCCTGAAGGTCGCTCTGCACGCCACCCATAGCGTCGCTCGGCAACAGAATCTCTACGTCGTAAACAGGCTCAAGTACCTTGGGGTTAGCGGCGCGGAACGCATCGCTGAAGGCGTGGCGGGCTGCCAGACGGAACGAAATCTCGTTACTGTCAACCGGGTGCATCTTACCGTCGTAGATACATACGCGCACGTCGCGAGCATAAGAACCGGTGAGAGGACCTTGCTCCATGCGGTCCATGATACCCTTAACAATAGCGGGGATGAAACGTGCGTCGATGGCACCACCCACGATACAGTTGTAGATAACCAGCTTGCCACCCCATTCCATTGGGATTTCCTGCTTGTCCTTGATGTTCATCTTGAACTCCTGGTTGCCGAACTTGTAAGTGTCGGGCTCGGGATCGCCCTCACGATAGGGCTCTACAATCAGGTGAACCTCACCAAACTGGCCCGAACCACCCGACTGCTTCTTGTGACGATAGTCGGCACGAGCGGCCTTGGTGATGGTCTCGCGATAAGGAATCTTGGGCTCAATATACTCAATCATGAGCTTGTCGTTGTTCTCAAGACGCCACTTCAGGGTGCGCAGGTGGAACTCGCCCTGACCCGAAACGATGGTCTGCTTGAGCTCCTTCGACTGCTCGATAAGCCATGTCGGATCCTCCTCGTGCATGCGGTTGAGCAGCGAACCCAACTTCTCGATTTCGCTCTCGTTAACGGGGCGAATAGCACGCTGGTACTTGGGAGCGGGATACTCAATGAAGTCGAACACGTTCTCGCAACCCTTGTCGTTGAGGGTGTTGCCGCAACGAACGTCTTTCAGCTTAACAGTTGCACCTATGTCACCAGCAACGATTGTGTCAACTGCAGTCTTGTTCTGGCCACACACTACGTTAATCTGTGCAAGACGCTCCTTGCTGCCACGGTTCATGTTATTCAGGTCGCTACCAGCCTTGAGTGTACCCGACATTACCTTGAAGTAAGATACCTCGCCAATGTGGGGCTCGATAGTGGTCTTGAAGAAATACAGGCTCACTGGACCGTTAGCGTCGGGCTTAACCTCTTCACCGTCGGTGTTGGGAGTGCCAGGCATGTCGCAAGGCGAGGGAACGATGTTGGCAAGTACCTCAAGCATGCGGTCAACGCCCATGTTCTTCTCGCCGCTCAAGCACAGCACTGGGATAAGGCTGCTGTCGGCAAGACCCTTGAGAATACCTTGCATCATCTCTTCCTCGCTCAACTCGCCGCTCTCAAAGAACTTGTCCATGAGGGCCTCGTCGTTCTCGGCTGCCATCTCCACGAGCTCGGCCTTGAGCTCCTCGGCCTTGTCGGCTACCGATGCGTCGATGTCGGTGATTGTTGCCTTGCCTCCGTCGGGACCATAGTTGAGCTGCTTCATGAGCAACAGGTCAACGATCGACTTGAAGCCAGGACCACTGGTTACGGGGAACTGGATGGGAACCACCTTGTTGCCAAACGACTCCTTAAGCTGTGACATCACGTTGTCAAAGTCGCTCTTCTCGGCCTCAAGCTTGTTGATGGCCATCAAGAGGGGCTTGTTGATCTTCTGCATAGTGCGATACTGGTTCTGTGTACCCACCTCAACACCATACTGGCCGTCGATGAGCATAAGGCCAGCATCGGTCACGTTGAGCGCAGTCACAACATTACCTACGAAGTCGTCACTACCCGGGCAGTCAACAAAGTTGATCTTCTTGCCAGCCTTCTCGGCATAGAATAGGGTCGAGAATACCGAGTAGCCATACTCTTTCTCTACGGGGAAGTAGTCGCACACGGTATTGCCGCTGTCAACATTGCCACGACGGTTAATAACGCCACACTCTAAAAGGATAGACTCGGCCAGTGTGGTTTTGCCTGAGCCCTTACCGCCAATCAGTGAGATGTTCTTAATCTCATTGTTTTGATAAACTTTCATGTACTGTATTAGTGAAATTAAAATGTTTTTTTGTTACAATTTCAAGGGTTGCCGGCTCGCTCATCACGAGGCAACTGCATTTCAGCCTACAAATTTAATAAAACTATGCGAAATATCCTTGAGATTTTGAAAAAATCGCAAATTTTTATACTTTTGTAACAAAAAAAGGCTCTAAACTCGTTCGTATGGCAGGAATTTATGTCCACATCCCCTTTTGCAGGCAGCGTTGCATATACTGCGATTTCTACTCAACGGTGATGCATGCAAGCATCGATAAATATATTGACGCTCTCGTCGCCGAGGCCAAAATGCGACCCATCGACAAGGTGAAAACACTCTATCTAGGTGGAGGAACGCCCTCACAACTCTCGCCAGCCCAGATGGCGCGACTCGTCGATGGCCTGCACTCGGCCTACGACCTCTCGGCGCTTGAGGAATTTACCGTCGAGGTCAACCCCGACGATGTGTCACCTGGCTATATCACCGCTTTGCGTCACATGGGCGTGAACCGCATCAGCATGGGCGTGCAGAGTTTCGTCGACAGCGAGCTGCGTCTCATCAACCGCCGCCACGACGCCCAGGGTGCACGCCGCGCAATCGCCGCAATCGTTGAGGCGGGGATAAAAAATATAAGTATTGATCTGATTTTCGGCATCCCAAGCCAGACTCTTGAGTCGTGGACCGACTCGGTCAACGAGGCAATCTCCTTTGGCATACAGCACATCTCGGCCTACAATCTTTCCTATGAGCCAGGCACACGCCTGTGGATGATGCGTGAGAGGGGAGAGGTGGCCGAGGTCGACGACTCAACCTGTGTCGCTATGTACGACACACTGATTCAGCGACTTAAAGATGCAGGATACGTCCATTACGAGATTTCCAACTATTGTCTGCCGGGCTGGCATTCGCGCCACAACTCTGCCTACTGGGATGGCACGCCCTATGTGGGGCTCGGCGCGGCGGCGCATAGCTACGACGGCGCGACGCGCTACTATAACCCCGCCTCGCTCAACGAATACATTGACGCAATCAATGCCGGCAATCTGCCGCTGGTGGCTGAGGAAGCCGAGTGGTGGGAGCGTTACGACGAGGCAGTTATGGTTGCCTTGCGCACCTCGCGTGGCCTCAATGTCGACGCAATTAGGTCGCGCTTTGGCGACAAAGTGACACAATACTTATTGTCAAATTCAGCCATTCACATCACCACCGGCGCCCTCGTCCAGGAAGGCTCATTCCTACGCATCCCCGAGCGCCACTTCATGACCAGCGACGCCATCATCCGCCACCTCCTCTACACCCCCAATTGAATTTTTACACATTTTTGTGGCGCGCATAAAAAACGACAGCGACAAAAATTTGGCCAATCCGATACGTGAGATGACAAAAAATTGGTAGGAATAGCTTGTTTTATCCAAAATTCTTTCGTAACTTTGCCATGTGCATTTTGTTCTGTGCTTGCCTTGTGCCGACATCAGGCAAAACGCCACTTTTTTGTATGTATTTCTTTTAGCTAATATGTTATAGCACAA
>JABUUJ010000004.1:28018-31420 GCA_021443235.1 Muribaculaceae bacterium | reverse complement strand
AAAAAATAATAACATTGTAACGAGCAAATTTTGTGCCGCCAATATAGAAAAATGGGAAACATTTAATGCATTATAAATGGATGTTTGGGATGATTTTAATATATTAGAATATGAGTTTTGAGGCAATTTTAATATATTAGAAAATGCATTTTGGGGCCATTTTAATATATTATATTGAAAAAAATATTGTGAAATGGATAGAAACAAACTTAAACGGATACTTTTGGATCAGATAGAGGAACTCGACTTGAGTTCAATTCCTAATCTTTGCCATCGCAAGGAGGAGAACTTTGTTGATATGAACAGTCATCTGGCACAGATTGTAATCGGTGTACGTCGTTGTGGTAAATCAACGCTATGTAAGGCTGTTCTTAATAATGCAAAGGTTGCATTTGGTTATGTGAATTTTGATGATGAACGGCTTGCTGGATTAACCACTGAAGATCTTGATGATGTGTTGATGACGTTATATCAAATTCACGGTGATATAGAGTATTTTTTCTTTGATGAAATACAAAATATAAAAAGTTGGGAACTGTTTGTTAATCGTTTGCTGCGTCAAGGGAAACACCTTCTTCTCACGGGTAGCAATTCCCGCTTGCTTGCAAATGACCTGGCAACACATCTGACGGGACGACACAATAAAATAGAGCTTCTTCCTTTCTCTTTTGCAGAATACTGCGCCTATAAGGGAGTAAAAACTACACCCAAGACTACTAAGAACATCGGTCTCATTGCAAGGGCGTTTGACCAATACTTTGAACTTGGCGGTCTGCCTGAACTGTTGACCGAAAGCAATCCTAAGGCTTATGTTGACTCCTTGTTCGAAAGCATTATACAGCATGATATTAAAAAGCGATTCAATATCCGTAATATAGATGGCTTGAGGCGTCTTGCTCAGCACTTGCTCAATATCTCGCCAGCTATTATACAACGTACTGGTTTGTGCCAACAACTTGAGATAAAATCGCCAATTACCTTAGCCAATTATCTCTCTTATCTATCACAAGCCTACCTCACGTTGCCCCTAACCAAATACTCCAACAATAGCCGCTTGCGCACACAAAGTGAGAAGGTGTATGCCATCGATACCGCGATGATGAACAAACGGCTTGAGGCGTTTGTTGGCGCAAACCTTGGGTGGAGGCTTGAAACGGTAGTCTATCTGGAACTGCGCCGACGCATAAGGTATGCCAGCCAAGACATCTATTATTATGCTACGCATAAAACCGAATGCGATTTTGTCACGGCAGATGGAAATACAGTGACAGGGTTGTATCAAGTGTGCTACGACATATCAGCAGAAAAGACTCGCCGAAGAGAAATTGCAGGGTGCGTCTCAGCAGCAAGGGCCACAAGTTGCCACAATATAATGCTGATTACCTTTAACCATTCCGAAGTCATTGAAGCTAATGGTCTTACTATTCGCTGCATCCCCGTATGGGAATGGCTGCTTGAAAATGTTTCATAACTGAAGTGTGCCTCCATAGTAGGGGACAAAGCGACCGCCACTGGTACAAGTGTATAGATGCCCTCCAGCAAATGCGTGCCGAATGTTCGCGACTCACACCCTCAGGTCAAAGTCAATGTCGCTTTGAAAACCTTAACTGGGCGTTTAAGACGGGAAATTTAACTGTCAGTATTACATCTCCTTCCACTTGCGCTTGCACGTCCTCGGTTATAGGCTCAAAGGTGGCGTCAATCCACGTCGCATTATAGGTGTTGCTGAATATCGTTGCCTCGAGAGTTCCTTTTAGCATAAACGGCTGCCACTCGGCTTTTCCCACCTGCGCTCCATCGCAATAGATAATGTCATATCCGCCACTTTCTTTACCCACTGTTGCAAGCGTGTAGCGGCCTCCCATTTTCACCCACGTCTCCTGCATGTCGCGGTCGAGATATTCCCAAAATCCCTCCATCGGGTCTTTGCTTTGGGCAAAATGCTGCGTCAGCGTTTCCATCGTCCATTCAGTCGTGATTTTCCTCTTTGTTTCGTGATTAAACGCCACAAGGGTGTGCCGCACTGCAAGTTGCGCATCGGGGCCCAACAGCACTCCCACATGCGACGTGGGGTGTGGGCGAGCCACGCTGGTCTCAAGCACTATTTCGCTGCTTTTCTTCCCGGCATAGACCTTCAGCGCGTCGCCTTTCAAGTCAAAAATAAGCTTGCTTTCGCCATTAAATGCGTTAATTCCTTTATCCACAGCAACTTGCTTGACAACACTCTTCTTTCCGTCAACTATTTGCGACACTCGCACCTGTGCCTCGCGGCTCAGCAGGTCGTTGTGCATATCGCTGTTGTCGCACGAAATCTCAACGTCGATGCGGTCGCCATTAGCCTGAATATCAAGCGATGCGCCCCAATACATGCCGTCCTTCGACTTGCCGGGCTTGTTGTTCTGGCACGACGCAATCAGGCAGTAGCGGTAGTCGTGGGGCAGCATGGTGGTGTCCTGAACGATGGTGGGCGCAAGGTGCTCGTTTCTCATCGTCAGCACCTTGCCGTCTATTTTGGCCGACTGAAGAAAGCCGTAGTCAAGCGTCGCAAAGTTGTTGCTCGCATTGGAGTAACGAGTAACTGCACCCATCGTCAAGATGGTGGCACACAGTGTGATAACTAACAACAGCTTCCTCATTTTAACCTTACTTTACGTTGATTGTCGTGGTGGCGGTCTTCAGCCCTTTGCCTGTAACTGTAAGCGTGGCGTCGCCAGCAACTTTACCAGCCTCAACCACCACTACCAGCTGGCCATGGAAGGCTTTCATCGAGGGGTTGACAAACACCTCGGTCGATGTGGCGTCGCCGTTACAGCACGAGTTGAACTTCGCCACGCCAGTTACCGCAAATTTCAGTTGGTTGGCGGCATCGGGGCAAAGGTTGCCGTCTTTGTCAACCACGTTCACTGTAACGAATGCCAAGTCGGGAGTGTCGGTGGCGTTGCCGTCGGCGTCGCACGGCGTTTTCGTGAGGGTGGGGCGGTCAACGGCAAGCTCAATGTGGTGGGGCTTCCCAGCTGTGCGCACCACCTTGGACTCGGCAACATTGCCCTGCTCATCATATGCCACAACCTTCAGTTCACCAGGCTCATACTTGGTCTCCATCCAGCGCATTCGGTAACGGTCGAGGCGGTTCTTGCCACGTGGCGTGTTGGGGTCGGCAAATTTGCCCATCTCGCCCCACGGCAGCCGTTCCTCCACGCGGTTATCAAGGAAATCGGCCATGCTCACGTCCATTTTCTTCAGCCTGCCCTGGCTCTTGCCGTTGATAAACAGCTCAGCCTCGGGATAGCTGGTGTAGACAAACACCGGTGTCACCTCGCCCTCACGGCCTTTCCACGTCCAGTGGGGCAGCACGTGCAGCGTCTTGGCCTCGGGGCGCCAGTGCACGCGATACAGATAGGC
>JABUUJ010000004.1:20476-27994 GCA_021443235.1 Muribaculaceae bacterium | reverse complement strand
TCGTAGATGCCGAAGTAGGAACTGCGCGAAGGCCAATATTCGTCGTAGGGCGTGGGTTCGCCTAAGTAGTCAAATCCTGTCCACACAAACTCACCTATCACCCACGGCATTTTGTCTTGCCACATCCAGTCGTCGTCGGGCAGATTGCTCCACCAGCACGCCGTCAGGTCGTAGCTCGACACTTGTCCGTCGCTATATTGCTTGCCGTGGTTTTCTTCAACGGGGAATTTATACACGCCTCGCGACGATACGGTTGACGCTGTCTCTGAACCGAGCACATACCCCTTTGCCGAATTCTTGTAACCTTTATCATACAGATGCACGCGATAGTTGAAGCCGGGCACATCCATCTCTTGCCACACACCGCTCCACATGGCTCCTTCGGCCTTGTCCATGCCTTGGGTGCAGGGGCGTGTGCCGTCAAGGCGGTGTATCAGTTCTTGCATCAACTTGCTGTATTTCAGGCCTTCGGCGCTCGATTGCTCAGGAATCTCGTTGCCTATCGAGTACATGATGTTGCAGGCGTGGTTGCGGGTGGTGAGCACCAGGTTGGTGATGTCGCGCTCCCACCAAGGCTTGCCGTCGCGGTTAACGCTCTCGGTGTCAACTTGTTCGAAGAATCGCGCATAGCCGTTCTTGCACTTGGGATATTTCCACATGTCAAACGACTCGGCCATCACCATCATGCCCATCTCGTCGCAAATCTCCAGCTGCCACGGCGCGGGCACGTTATGCGAGGTGCGTATGGCGTCGCAGCCCATGTCTTTCAATATGCTGATTTGGCGGCGGAACGCTGCCTTGTTGAAAGCTGCTCCCAGCGGCCCGAGGTCGTGATGCAGGCACACGCCCTTGAATTTGCGCGCCTCGCCGTTGAGTTTGAACCCTTCGGCCGAGTAGCTGATGTCGCGCACTCCCACCTTTGTCTCAACGACGTCCCACGTCTTGCCGCCTTCTTTCAGCTCGGTGACGAGGGTATAGAGATAGGGGTGCTCGGGCGACCACAGCTTGGCGTTCTTCACCGCAAGGGTGATGTCGGTGGTCTTCGAGTCGCTCAGGTAGTGTGTCTCCTGTGCCACGATGTTGTTGCTGGCGTCTCTCAGCGTCTGTGTCACGCTCATGCCGTCGTGCTTGCTCACTACAGCCTCGCACGACACGCGCAGACGTGCCTCGGCGGCGGTGGCATGGTCGCTCGCAATGCCGCCCACCATCATCGTGCGGGCAAAGTTGCTCCACGTCTTTATGTATTTCTCCTTGTGCAGCACCAGTCGCACGGGGCGGTAGATGCCCGCGCCAGGGTACCAGCGGCTCGACTCCTCCACGTTCTGCAGATGCACCGCAACAGCGTGTTTCCCTGGCTTGCAGCCGCCTGTGGCATGGGTGATGTCGAGGGCAAACACGTTGTAGCCGTAGGCCCAGTAGCCCACATCCTCGCCGTTGACCCACACATGAGGCTCGGCCATCGCACCATCAAATATCAGTTCGCCGTTGCTATAGCCCTCGGGAATGGTGATGATGGTGCGATACCACCCTTCGCCTATCCACGGCAGACAGCCCGAGCGGCCGGTCTTCTCGGTCGCCTCTTTCTCGCCGTTTTGCTCTATCGCAACCACTTGCTTGTCAATCTCTTTGTCAAACGGGCCAGCAATCGCCCAGTCGTGTGGCACTGTCACCGCTTCCCAGCCACCGTCGTCAAACGTAGCCACTTGCGCGCCCACGGCAGACCCACGCTGAAAACGCCAGTTATCGAGTAGCAAAACCTCCTTGCTATGACCCCAGCACGCAACCGCCACAGCAGCCGCCGCTATCACAAATAATCTCAGTCTCATTTCATCCAATTTTTTTCACCGCAAATTGCAGATAGTTGCTTAATTTTATTTCGAAACCACTTCAATTATACAGTTATGATGTTTGTTTCTCTTGTCGTAATTGATTCCTACCAAAAGAATGTCGCCGGTGTATTGTTCTATCTTGCTCACATATTTCTTACGCTTTATCTGAGCAATTGCAGCATCAACATCCTTGTTGTATTTGAGTTCAAGGACGATGGCTGGCTTTTCAACATTCTTGCGCGGGATAAGCACCAAGTCGGCAAAGCCCTTGCCTGTAGCCAATTCACGATGCACAATATAGTCGTTCTTAGCATATATGTATGCAATGTTGAGTACGCATGCAAGCGAGTTCTCGTTGTTGTAAGATAGTATGCTCGTGTTCTCGTCGTGCGCCTTATCAATGGCTTGGGCAACGTAATCGGAGTTGCCAGCAAGCGTGGCGATAAGCAGTTTCTTCGACCCAGTTATGGCCTGAGCTACCTCCCAACCACTGCTTTTCACCGCATTTTCCATCTCGCGACGCACTTCATAGTTAGGGATGTAACATTCTTCTTCTTCAAAGTCGTAGGCAAGGTAACCCAGATGAATTAGAACTGTGAACACTTCTTCCTTGCTATTAATTTTGTGCATATCGTTACTAAAGTTTGTGGTGTTCACCTCGCACTTGCCACCCGAAAGCATATAGATTATATCATCTTTTAATCCCTCATAGTTCATGCCAATGTAAGTAGCGACCTGCTCGTATGAGGCCGTTGCCTGCCAAAAATTGTCGCAACGACCAGCCCTCAAAGCGAGGATTACTGAGTTGGGATTAAAGATTGAGTGCTCGTGCCCGATACTATAGCCATCATACCATTTTTCCAACTCTTCAAAATTCTGCCCTTTCTCTTTACATAATTGTTTGACTTCCTCGCGCGTAAACCCAAAGAAACGCTCTTCACCCATAGGTGAAGTTACTGAATACTCCAAGAAATTGTTTAGAGCCGATTGCTTGCTGTATTTCATAATAGGCAGAATACCTGTCATATAGACACCAGCAAAAACCCTAAGGGTGTTACTCCCCTTAAACATGCGACGTAGCCAATTCAAATAGGCCTCAATCGTATCGTCTTTAGATTCACGGCACATGGCATCCCATTCATCAATAACCATAATGAATGAGTCGCCTGTTGCTTGATTGATTTTGATGAGCATCTCCATAAAATCTCCTTTGAAATCATTGGGAATGATATTTGGATATGCTTCTCTCACATCAGCCTTTAACGCTTCCTGTATCTTGTCAATGATGCTTGGGTCGTCGTTGAATTGGGTGCTAAAATCCGTAATGTCCAGCTTGATTACAGGAAACTTGTTCAGATATTTCTCAAACGAAGGGTCTTGAGAAATCTCAAGATTATCAAAAAGAGAACGTGAGTCACATGAGCGGTCATAGTAGGCACAAAGCATATTTGCCGCCATTGATTTACCAAAGCGACGAGAACGTGTTACACAACTGCGGCGTTGCTCTGTAAATAGAGTCTCATTTACAAGCGAGATAAGACCCGACTTATCAACGTATGTTGAGTTCAATATCTGAGAAAAATCAGAATTTCCTTTGTCTATATATATGCCCATGTGATAAATTTGACGAGTTCAACTGATGGTCTTGGCGACCTTTAGACGCAAAGGTAGTAAAAAAGTTGGACTCTCGCACGTTTTATCCGCAAAACAAGCGATTTTTTTATTTCTTTAGTGCATTTTCCTCCACCAAAATAATTTTCGCAACGCTGTTAATTACAATACTTCGGTAAATTTTTAATAGTTTTTTGAGTTATGTGTAAATCAGGCTTATCGCCTGAAATTGATTCTTACACTCCAAGAAAATACTAATGACGGCTTGAAGTCGGTTACTGCCACTAACCAGTTGAAATTTCTTGCACCAGCTGGCAAATATTCGATTGACTACAAGTGGCTGGACCGGGTGAATAAATGTTAATGATGCTTCCAATTAATTAATGTGTGGGCAAAAATGCTTAACTTTGCAGTCTTAAGTCAGTTGATATTTAGATGAACAAGCTTTTTACAATATTTTTATTGGCGTTTGTGGCTAATTTCGTGACTGCATTTGCGCAGTCCGAAACTCCCGTCGTGGCAAGCATCGACACTATCGCCCCCGCAAGCATCGACACTATCGCCCCCGCAGCCGTGGCTACTGTGGCTGGTGTTGACGAGGCGCAGCCCGAGAAACCCAAAGGTTTCTTCGCAAAACTCAAGGATTATCTCTCCAATAAAGAAGTCGAAAACAAGGCAGGAAAGGGCATCACATGGAACTTCATCGGAGGCCCATATTACTCGTCCGACACCAAGTTTGGCATTGCTATCACCGGCGCAGCCTACTATCGCACCGATACCACCGACTTGACACTGCAACCATCGTTCACCTCGGCCTATGCCACCGTCTCTACGGCTAAGTTCTGGACCGTGGGCCTTGAGGGAACGGCGTTCTTCAAGAGAGATACTCAGCGACTTAACTACAACGCCTCCTTCGGCTACTCGCCGCGCAACTATTGGGGAGTGGGCTATGAGGCTGGCTCGCTCGACGACGAATACATCAACCTGAAGCAGTATAACGCGCAGATCCACGCCGAGTATATCATGTCGTTCGTCCCCAACTTCTACTTCGGTCCCGAACTTGAGTTCAACTACTTCAAGGCCAACAATAAAGACCTTCCCGAAGAAGCGCTGCTGCAAAACGACCGCACCATACGCAACTACGGCTTGGGCGTAGTGCTGCAGTACGACAACCGCGACCTCATCACCAACGCTTCGCGAGGCGTATATGCCTACTTCAGCGCGATGTTCAACCCCAAGTTCCTGTGGAACAAATTCGCTTTCACCAAGATCAACTCCTCGTTGCGCTACTATCACACTGCATGGAAATATGCCATCATCGCCGCACAACTGCAGGGCGAGTTCACGCTGGGCAACCCGGCGTGGCCCAACTATGCCATGATGGGCGGCAACAGCATCATGCGAGGATACTACCTGGGACGATATCGCGACCGCCACATGTGGGCGGCACAGGTCGAGATACGCCAGCGCATCTACGGCCGCAATGGCATCGTGGTGTGGGGCGGTGTGGGCAACGTGTTCCACGACAAGAATAGTTTTATGAAAAACCTGCTGCCCAACTATGGCATCGGCTATCGCTTTGAGTTCCGCAAGAGGATGAACATTCGCCTTGACTTGGGCTTCGGCAAGAAAGGTCAGATGGGCGTAATATTTAACATGAATGAAGCTTTCTAAACGACTTCTCGCTATTATAGGCAACGCCAAGGTGCTCTTCTGGGCATTCTTGTTCATGCTGGTGCTGCCCGGCTTGGTGATGTTTTTCACCGAGCCCACCGGCTTGCTCACCCGCATCATCCAAATCGTGCTGCCGCTGGCGGTCTTCTGGTTTGCTATGACGCTCAACCGCAACCCGGGCAAGATGTTCTGGTGGCTGTTTTTCTTCATGTTTCTCGACGCCTTCCAAATCGTGCTGCTCTACCTCTTCGGTGAATCGCCCATCGCGGTCGATATGTTCCTCAACGTGGTCACCACCAATGTCACCGAGGTCGACGAGCTCCTGGGCAACCTCATCACTGCCGTGAGCACCGTCTTTATAATCTATGGTGGAGGCATCGTCGTCGCTATCATGGCGCTCAGGAGCAAACCCTTGCTCAGCCCTGAGTTCCTGAAGCGTCAGCGCCGCAATGCTCTCATCCTCCTCGTCCCGGTCCTTGCCCTCATCGGCATCAACTATGCTGTCGACAAGCGCTTTATCATTGAGGACGATGTGTTCCCCATCAATGGTACCTACAACTTCCTGCTCAGCTTCAGCCGCTACAGCGACGTGGTGAACTACAAGGAAAACTCCAAGAATTTCACTTATAACGCCACTACCGAGCGACCTGACTCGCTACCCGAGGTCTATGTTCTCGTGCTGGGCGAAACGGTGCGCGCCTCCAACTGCAACCTCTACGGCTATGAGCGCAACACCATGCCCGAGCTTGCCGCCATCGGCGACCAGCTCGTGGTCTTCCGCGATGCAATCACGATGAGCAACACCACCCACAAGAGCGTGCCACTGCTCCTCACACCCATCGGCAGCGAGCATTTCGACAGCCTTTACACCCAAAAGGGTATCTTCACCGCCTTTAAGGAAGCCGGCTACAAGACCTCGTTCTACAGCAACCAGCGTCGCAACGGCTCGTTTATCGATTTCCTGGGCAGTGAGGCCGAAGATGCCATCTTTGCGATGGACAATGTGCTGCTGGGAAGCCAGAGCGACGATGTCCTCATCGACCTGTTTAAAAAGCGCTTGGCAGGCTTCAAGGGTGAGAAACTCTTCTTTGTGCTGCATTGCTATGGCTCGCATTTCAACTATGCCGACCGCTATCCCAAGCGCCCCGACAATTTCATGCCCGACGACATCCCGTCGGCCAAGCCACAATACCGCGACAACATGATTAATGCCTACGACAACACCATCCGTTACACCGACCGACTTGTCAAAAGCATTATCAACGGCCTCGACTCGCTCAACGTGCCGTCAACGCTCATCTTCCTCAGCGACCACGGCGAGGACATCTTCGACGACCGCCGCAACCGTTTCCTCCACGCGTCGCCCATACCCACGTTCTACCAGCTCAACGTGCCGTTCATCGTGTGGACTTCCGACGAGTATCGCAGCCAGTATCCCGACAAATGGGCTGCGCTCAACGCCCACAAAGACATGCCCGTGTCGACCAGCATGGTGGTGTTCCACACCATCCTCGACCTCGCTGGCGTCAACACTACCTATGCCAAGCCCGAGTTGGCAGTGAGCAACGACGCCTTCAAGCCCGTGGCGCGCCTCTATGTCAACGACCACAACGACTTCCGCACTATGGACAACGCCGGCCTCAAGGATCTCGACATCGAGCAATTCAAGCTCCACAACATGGTTTACCCCTAAGTTTCCCAGCCTTTCAATATCTCGCCCCCGTTCTTTCGCCGTCAGGCGAAAGCCCCTCTCGCGACAATGCCACTATGTTGAAAACTTTTTTAGGGGCAAATGTGTGCTGTTTTCACTTTTTATATGTAACTTTACAATCTAAATTAAAGTTACCGATACAGCATGATTCCTTTTGTTCATCTTCACGTTCACTCTCAATACTCGCTCCTCGACGGACAGGCAGCGGTGAAAAAAATCGTTGACAAAGCTATTGCCGACGGCATGCGCGGCGTCGCTCTCACCGACCATGGCAATATGTTTGGCATCAAGGAGTTCCACGACTACTGCAACAAGAAAAATGGCGATGCCTTGGGCGAAATCAAAGGCCTGAAAAAGGCTCTTAAGGCTGAGCAGGAAAAGGATACCCCCGATGAAGACGAAATAGCTCGCATCAACGCACAAATCGCCGAAGCCGAGGGCAAGCTATTCAAGCCCATCTTTGGCTGCGAGGCCTATGTGGCTTTCGGCGCCAAGGAGGACCACATCGACAAACGCGACATCGGCCGCCACCTCATCCTGCTCGCCAAGAATCTAAAGGGCTATAAGAACCTTATAAAGATTGTGTCGCGCTCGTGGACCGATGGTTTCTACTCACACCCACGCACCGACCACGCCGACCTTGAGCGTTATCACGAGGGCGTGATTTGCTGCTCGGCTTGCCTTGGTGGCGAA
>JABUUJ010000004.1:0-20412 GCA_021443235.1 Muribaculaceae bacterium | reverse complement strand
TGGTACAAGAGTGTCTTTGGCGACGACTACTACATCGAGCTGCAACTTCACAAATCTACTTCGCCCGACGGAAACCAGGAAACCTACGTCAAGCAGGTCGAGGTCAACGAGGAGCTGGTGAAAATAGCTCGCGAACTCGACATTAAATTGATTTGCTCCAACGACTCGCACTATGTCAACGAGGACGACTATCAGGCTCACCGACGCCTCATCTGGCTCTCAACAGGACGCAACATCAACGACCCGGGCATGATGCTCTACACCGGTCAGGAGTGGTTCAAGACCACAGCCGAGATGAACGAGCTCTTTGCCCACATCCCCGAAGCGCTGCAAAACACCAACGAGATACTCGACAAGGTCGAGATTTACTCGATTGACCACGGCCCCATCTTGCCCGATTTCCCGTTGCCCGACGGTTTCGATAACGAGGACGACTACCTGCGCTATCTCGTCTATGAGGGGGCCAAGGAACGCTGGGGCGACGACCTCAACGACGAATATCGCGAGCGACTTGACTTTGAGCTCGAGACCATCAAGAACATGGGCTTCCCGGGCTACTTCCTCATCGTGCAGGACTACATTCGCGTTGCCCCGTCGCTCGGCGTGTCGGTTGGACCTGGACGTGGCTCGGCGGCAGGCTCGGCAGTGGCTTACTGCTTGGGTATCACTAAGATTGACCCTATCAAGTACGACTTGCTTTTTGAGCGTTTCCTGAACCCCGACCGCATCTCGTTGCCCGATATCGACGTCGACTTTGACGACGATGGCCGCGCCAAAATCCTGAAATATGTGACCGATAAATACGGTGCCGAGAAGGTGGCGCACATTATCACCTACGGCTCTATGGCTGCCAAGATGGCAATCAAGGATGTTGCCCGCGTGCAAGGTCTCTCTATCGACGAGAGCAACCGACTGGCGGCACTTATCCCATCCAAGCCTAACGATATGCCCAAGGACGAGAACGGCAATCCCTATAAACTCAACCTGAGTAACTGCCTCAAACACATCCCTGAGTTTGAACAGGAAAAACGCAACCCTAATCCTTTTGTCGCCGACACAATCAAGTTTGCCGAGAAACTTGAAGGCAACATCCGTGGCACCGGCGTGCATGCATGCGGCGTCATCATCGGTCGCGACGATATCACCGACTGGGTGCCTGTGAGCACCGCTGTCGACAAGGAGGACGGTCGTGTGCTGGTGACTCAGTATGAGGGTGGCGTGATTGAGAGCACAGGCCTCATCAAGATGGACTTCCTCGGGCTGAAAACGCTCTCAATCATCAGCGACGCCCTTGTCAACATCAAGAAAAACTACGGCAAGGAAATCGACATTGAGAAAATACCCATCGATGACCCCAAGACCTATCAACTCTACTGCGAAGGACGCACCACAGGCACCTTCCAGTTTGAGTCGCCAGGTATGCAGAAGTATCTCAAGGAGCTGCATCCCACTACCTTTGAGGACCTTATCGCGATGAACGCGCTTTATCGCCCGGGCCCCATGGAGTATATCCCGCAGTTTATCAACCGTAAGCACGGTGTCGACCCCATTATCTACGACATCCCGTGCATGGAGAAATACCTCAAGGACACCTACGGCATCACTGTCTATCAGGAGCAGGTGATGCTCTTGTCGCGACAACTCGCCAACTTCACCCGCGGCCAAAGCGACACCTTGCGCAAGGCTATGGGTAAGAAGCAAATCGACAAGATGAACCACCTCGAGGGGCTCTTCTACGAGGGTGGAGAGAAAAACGGATACAAGCACGAGGTGCTCAAGAAAATATGGGAGGACTGGAAGAAGTTTGCTTCCTATGCCTTCAACAAGTCGCATGCAACGTGCTACAGCTGGGTCGCTTACCAAACTGCCTACCTCAAGGCCAACTACCCGTCAGAGTATATGGCGGCGGTCCTCACTCGTTCTGGCGACATCGAGAAGCAGTCTAAGTTCATGGACGAGTGCCGGGCAATGGGTATCGAGGTTCTGAGACCCGATATCAACGAGAGTAACGTGCACTTCACTCCTAACAAGAACGGGTACATCCGTCTCGGACTTGGCGACATCAAGGGTGTGGGCAGCAATGGCGTGGAGGCGGTTATTGCCGAGCGCGAGAAAAACGGGCCGTTCAAGAGCATCTATGACCTTGTTGAGCGTGTCGACCTCAGCGCATGCAACCGCAAGGCTATTGAGTCGTTTGCCATTGCCGGCGCTTTCGACTGCTTCAAGGACGTGTCGCGCGAGTGCTTTGTAAAAGAGGGTGACACTGGCGTGTCGTTCAGCGAGACGCTTGTCAGGTTTGGACAAAAGTTCAAGGCTGGCGCATCGACGGGTCCGTCGTTGTGGGGCGACCTTGACGAAGTGATAGAGATTGCCCGTCCACCAATCCCTGTGGTGGAGCCGTGGAGCGACATCGAGCGTCTCGACCGCGAGAAGGAACTGGTGGGCATGTACCTCTCGGCTCATCCGCTCGACAATTACTACATGGAGATGAAATATGGCTGCAACTGCGAACTTGCCAACCTTGACTCGATGACCGAACATCTCGACAAGGAAATCATCGTGGGAGGCATTGTGACCGACTACAGGCAGGGCTTGACCAAAAAAGGCAATTCCTATGGGCGTCTGAAACTTGAGGACTACTCGGGCAGTTACGAATTTGCTTTCTTCGACCGCGACTTTATCGATTATGGCAAGTTTGGTCAGAAGGGCCTGTTCATCACAATCACAGGCGCTTTCAAGAAGGGATATGGCGACCGCATAAGCTTCAAGATTCGCTCTATCAACCTTTTAAGTGAGATGAAGGGACGCATGGTGCACAGCGTGACCATAGAACTCGAGGATAGCGACCTCGAAAAAATGTACACTGTGAAGTCGATGATGAACGAGTCAACCGAGAACCGTTGCGACCTCTTCTTCCGCGTGATCGACTCGGAAAGCCATCGCAGCGTCGACTTGAGGTCAAAGATGAAAATCCCCATGAACAAGAAAATGGTGAACCTATTTAATGACTTAGGACTAAAATTCAAAATTAACCAATAAAATCTTATAATTATGGCAATTAAATTCAATGACGAGAATCTACAGCAAGAGATTCAGAGCGGTAAGCCTGTAGTGGTTGACTGCTGGGCCGAGTGGTGCGGACCTTGCCGTATGCTTGCGCCCATTATCGACGAGCTTGCGGCCGAATATGAAGGCAAAGTGGTCGTAGGTAAATACGACATCGAGCAAGACGGCGACTTCCCCATGGAAAACGGCGTGCGCAACATTCCCACGCTCCTTTTCTTCAAGGGTGGCGTGAAGGTCGACAAGCAAGTGGGCTACACCTCTAAGGATGTGCTTAAAGCCAAAATCGACGCTCTGCTTTAAGAAACTATAAAAAATGCAATCGGGGCGCACATGCCAGTGCACCCCGATTTATTGTTGTCTATATCCGACGATTAGCCTAAACGCTTCTCAAGATTAGCGCGGATTGCCTTGATAAAGTCGGCGCTGTTAACAGCCTTGGCCTCAACGCCTTCCATGAGGTTAACGAGGTCCTTGGTAACTGTGCCGCTGTTGAGTGTGTCAAAGCATGCGCCCTCAAGCTGGTCGCCAAAGTTAACGAGGTCCTGAATACCGTCCTTCTCGCCGCGTTTGCGCAGAGCACCGCTCCATGCAAAGATTGTAGCGATGGGGTTGGTCGAGGTCTCTTCGCCAGCAAGATACTTGTAGTAGTGGCGGGTAACGGTGCCATGAGCAGCCTCATACTCGTAGTTGCCGTCGGGGCTCACGAGCACGCTGGTCATCATCGCGAGCGAGCCAAAAGCAGTCGATACCATGTCGCTCATCACGTCACCGTCATAGTTCTTGCAAGCCCAGATGTAACCACCCTTTGAGCGGATTACACGAGCCACAGCGTCGTCGATGAGGGTGTAGAAGTACTCAAGACCGCGCTTGTCCATCTCTTCCTTGTATTCTTGGAATACCTCCTCAAAGATGATGCGGAACTGAGCGTCATATTTCTTTGAGATAGTGTCCTTGGTCGAGAACCACAGGTCCTGGTTGGTGTCAATCGCAAACTTGAAGCAGCTGTGAGCAAACGAGCGAATTGACTTGTCGAGGTTGTGCATGCCTTGAAGCACGCCTGCACCCTTGAAGTTCTGAATCACAACTTCCTCGTGCTTTCCGCTCTCGCCGTCGAAAACGAGCTTGGCAACACCAGGCTCATCGGCACGCAGCTCAACACTCTTGTAAACGTCGCCATAAGCGTGACGGGCAATAGTGATGGGCTTCTCCCAGTTGCGCACTGCGGGCTTGATGCTGGGAATGGTGATGGGAGCACGGAACACGGTGCCGTCGAGAATTGAGCGGATAGTGCCATTGGGACTCTTCCACATCTCGTGCAGCTTGTACTCGTCCATTCGCTTCAGGTTGGGGGTGATGGTAGCGCACTTTACAGCAACGCCCAGACGCTTGGTAGCCTCGGCGGCCTCGATAGTAATCTTGTCGCCGGTCTCGTCGCGCTTTACCAATCCCAGGTCATAATATTCGCTCTTGAGGTCAACAAACGGAAGGATAAGTTCGTCCTTAATCATCTTCCACAAGATACGGGTCATCTCGTCACCGTCCATCTCAACGATGGGGGTTGTCATTTTGATTTTCTCTGCCATAGTAAGTTCGTTTGTTATAATGGTTTATTTACCGGCGCCCACTGGGAGCGCGGGTGGTGTTGATTATTTCTTGTTTTTGTAGTAGTTCATCAGGCAACCGTCGGCAAGAATCTGACGCTCGTCGGCAGTGAGGTTCTGGAAATACAGGTGGAGGTCCTTAACACCGTCCTTGGTAATCACCTTGGCATCAATCTCTTCCTTGCCGCCAAGGATTGCCTCGCGGATGCCGGGAACAAACACGAAGTCGCCATCAACATAGTTGAACTCTACGTCCTTGGCGATAGTGAACGGAATGATACCCCAGTTGATGCAGTTGCTGCGATAGCGCTTGGTAGCATACTCGTAGCAGATGTTGGCGTCGCCACCCAGTACCTTCTGGCACGATGCGGCCTGCTCGCGTGCCGAACCGTCGCCAGGACGATTAGCAAATACGCACGAACCAAATGAGGTCTCCTCGGCCTTGGCGCCCACCTTGGCAAGTGCGGCAGCGATGTTCTCGCTCACCTTGCCCTCGCGGCGTGCAAGGTCCTCGGCCTGAATGCGCTTGCTGATGCCTACATACTCGGGAACGCGGCGCGACAGGGCAAACTCAGAGAGTTTCAACGGGTTAGAGCGGTAGCTTGAGGTCTCGCCCGAGGGAATTAGCTCGTCGGTTGTGGTTACGGGATCGTGGATTACGGCTGCAAGCTCGAGGAGCATGTCCTTCTGGAGAGGATACATTGTGGGCCAGTCCTTGATGTTGGGGCCATACTTCAGGTCTTGCGACAGGTCTTCCTTCTCATATCCGTTGTAAACGCGGCGCTCGTAGATGCGTGCGTCAAATTCATATTTCTTGTGGTCGTCGGTGTAGTCAACGTCGGTAGCAGCGGTGATAACGCCTCCGTTGGCTGCGGTTGCGGCGATTGAGCGGGCATCCATCAGTGCAACGAGCGAAATCTGACCCTGACCAGGCTTCGAACCTTCACGGTTGGGGAAATTACGGGTTGTGTGACGTATTGACAGACCATTGTTGGCGGGAACATCGCCAGCACCGAAGCAAGGACCGCAGAAGGCGGGCTTGATTACCACGCCAGCCTCGAGCAGCTCCTCGGCGATGCCGTTGCGGGTAGTTGCCATGTAAACGGGTATTGATTGGGGATAAGCCGACATTGTGAAGTAGTCGTTGCCAATCGACTCGCCACGCATGATTGCAGCTGCAGCGCTCAGGTTGTCGTAGGTGCCGCCCGAGCAACCGGCGATGATACCTTGGTCGGCCTGTACTTTGCCATTAATCACCTTGTCAACGAGGTCGCACTGCACCTTGTCGCCATAGCGCTTCTTGGTGTCGGCCTCAACAGCCTTGAGAATCTCAATGGGGTTGGCCTGCAACTCGTGGATTGTGAATGCGTTAGAGGGATGATAGGGGAGGGCAATCATGCACTCCTGCTTCGACAGGTCGATGCGTATCATCTGGTCGTAGTAAGCGATGTCGCCGGGCTGAAGCACCTTGAAGTCCTCGGGACGGTTGTGAATCTCATAGTGATGCTTCACCTCGTCGTCGGTTACCCAAATCGAGCTCAAGCAAGTGGTCTCGGTGGTCATGATGTCGATGCCGTTGCGGAAGTCGATGGGCAAGTTCTTCACGCCAGGACCTGCAAACTCCAGCACCTTGTTCTTCACGCAACCACTCTCAAATGTGGCTTTTACAAGCGAAATGGCTACGTCGTGGGGACCTACACCCTTGCGCGGAGCGCCTTCCAGCCACACGAGCACTACCTCGGGAGCATTGATGTCCCAAGTGTTCTTCAGTAGTTGCTTAACAAGCTCACCACCGCCTTCGCCCACGCCCATATTTCCGAGCGAGCCATAACGGGTGTGCGAGTCGCTACCCAAAATCATGTTACCGCACTTCACCATTGCCTCACGGGCATACTGGTGGATAACCGCTTGGTTGGCGGGCACATAGATGCCACCATATTTCTTGGCTGCCGACAAACCAAACACGTGGTCGTCCTCGTTAATCGTACCGCCAACGGCACACAGCGAGTTGTGGCAGTTTGTCATTGCATAGGGGAGAGGAAATTTCTCAAGTCCACTGGCACGTGCTGTCTGGATAATACCCACATAGGTAATATCGTGCGACATCATCGCGTCAAACTTGATGCGCATTTTCTTGCCCTTGCTGCCATCTACATCGTGGCTGCGAAGGATGCCATAGGTAATAGTTTTTTCACGAGCCTCGTCGGGGGTGGGCATACCAGCCGCATCCTTGCGAATCTCAGTTCCGTTAATGAGGTAAACACCTTGATTGATAAGTTCTACCATAGTTTAATAATTAATTTAATTAGGGTTATAAATTTGGTTATTTTATTGCGTTTATAAAAAAGGTGAGGGCAAGCATGTCGGCGGCTCCCCCAGGCGAGATGTTCTCGCGGTTAAAGCGTCGGTTCAGCTCTTCCACCTTAATTAAATTGAAATTCTCATAAATTTCTTTCGCATCTCTTTTCACTTGCTGCGCCTTGTCATAGCCTACGCGATGTATCACATTGGTGTCGTCGAGTTGCGACATAATCAGCAGTAAGGTCTTCAACTCGGCATCGGCCGACGCATTGCGATAGGCCGGCAACCAACTGTTTGTGAGCTCGCTATAGCCTTCGCGGGCAAGGTCGAGAGCACCTTTTGCCTTGTATTGCTCGCGCGCCTTCGCTCCGTTGGAGTTGTGCCCAGTGGGAATCTGCGCCGCAATCGCCTTGACAACCTCGGCCCAGTCTTTGCCGCTGCGTAGCGACTGTGCTGCTGCAACTATCGCCAGCCCCATCGAGAACAACGCTCCACGGTGGGTGTTAACGCCACGTGTTGCCTTCAGCATGGCGGCCTCGGCATCAATGCCTATCTGCCTTATTACCTGTGCGTCAGGCTCATCGTTATCAAAGCCGTGCTGCGCGAGAAGATCGAAATAAGGCTCAAGTGCGTCAATGCTGGCGAGCATCAGCGCATAGTCCATGTCTTGGTGCGCGCCATTGTCGGCATGGTCAACGAGCCCTGGCTTGGGCGTTGTTGCAAGTTCTTTCTTGAGCGACATCACCGCTTGCTTTGACACGACGTAGGGGATGGTGGTGGCTGGCACCAGCGCAACTGCCTCGCGCAGTTCCTCTTGCTCAAGCAGTTGCCTGACTTTTGACGCACTAATTGCTGCGCCGTCTTGCGTTTTGCGCTCTATCTCCACCACTTCAATGCCACGACAGGGCAGCAACTCCTTCATAAGCTCATTGTAGCGGCAGGTGAGTGCGTCGTGTGGCTCAGTGCCAGCAAAACGCACTGTCGCACCCAGTGCCGGGGCGATGTGCCGCGCAAAAAGGTCGATGTCGAGTGTCATATGCGTGTCGCTGGCATCGCTCAGCTGCTTGAGGAAGTAGGTGGGGAATGTCAGCGCCGAAATTGTGTAGTCGCTGCCATTGCACACTGTCACATTGGGCAGGTCTTCGCACGCTTTCCTTGCCATCTCGGTGCGTTGGCGGGTGCCGAACAACGACAGGTCTTCGTTTACGATGATGACATACAGATTGTCGACCCGCTGTGCCGCCTGCTCAACAAGATATCTGTGGCCCAGCGTGAGCGGGTTGCAGTTCATCACTATCACCCCGTTGTGGCCGTCGCGTTTCAGCCTGTTGAGATAGTTGCAATAGGTACTCAGCCCTCCCAGCCCGTTTTCCATTAGCACGGCGAGTGGCGAGGCCGCCAACTGGCGGAATGCCATACTTGTAAATATCTCAACATTAGTGGGTTTGGTATAAACCTTCACATTTCTGTACCCATTCTCGCCTGCCATGCTAAGGAGGTGTGAAACAAGACGTTGACTCATCCCGGTTCCCCGCAATGAGTCATCAACAGCTATGCACTTGATTATGTCTTTGCTCAAGCCACCGCCGGCAAGTATGGTGTCGTCGCCCAGGCGAGTGACCACCGCATAGTAGTCAACATCGTCGAGACGCAGCTCATTCTCGGCAAGAAACCGCTCTACGCGTGTGCGGCACGATTTCAATGCGAGTGGCATTTGAGTTATTTCATATTCACTGTACATAGTCATTTACCATTTGGGCAATCTTGCTGTGCAGTTCCTCTTGCGTGTGGGTGCGGTTGCGCATGCAGTATCTTGCCTCGTTGTCGCACATCAGGCATCGTCGTGGCTTGTGGCACACCACTGACCTCGACATTGGGGCGCCGTCGATGTCAATCACGTCGATGTCAAAGAGCCGACCCAGCGGGTGGCTGTCCTCGATGTCGCAAGCGATTTTCTTTGCGGCGATTCTGTCGATGTCGGTCACCAGATAAGCCTCAAAGCCTGTCGCAAGGTCGCAGGTGCTAAGGTGCTTCATGCCGCTGTAGCGTGCAATGATTGCCTGCAACGCCGCGCCGGCAGTGATTAAAGAGAAGAAATTACGCTTGACGCTTCCTGGCATTATCACCGTGAGGCACACAATGGTGGCACCGGGATACTTTGCGAGTAGCTCTTGCTGCCTTGCGCTACGCATCTCGCGGCTTGCAAGCAGTTGGTCAAGCGTAATTTCCATAAGAATAGCAGTTTCTTATTTTCTTCTCTATGTTTTATCCTTTGATATTCTTGATTACGTCCATCACGCTGCCGTCACGGTTCATCACCACGCCCACCACCTTGTCGCCAAATGGCAACGCGGCGGGAACTCCGATAATCGATGTGGCTTTCTCTTTTAGGCTGTTAATCTCTACGATGTTGAGGCCAGCCTTGATGAGGCGCTCTTTGAGCTCGGGACGGCGGGGATTGACTGCGATGCCATACTCGGTGACAACAACATCGACTGTCGTACCCGGAGTGATGAGTGTGGTTACCTCGTCAACGACGCAAGGTATGCGGCCACGCAGCATGGGGCACACGATAATCGACAACGCCGAGTCGGCAGCGGTGTCGGGGTGGCCGCCAATAGCGCCGCGGATAATGCCGTCGCTGCCCACCAGCACGTTCACGTTGAAGTTGACGTCAACCTCAAGGGCCGAGAGTATCACGATGTCAAGGCAGTGTGTCGCCGAGCCGGGCTCGTCGGCACTCGCATATTCGTTGGCCGATACCTCCTTGTGCATTGGGTCGCTCTTCAGCGACTCGGCGGCAACTTTGTCAAACGACTGCACGTCAATCAGGCGCTCAATGAGGCCTTCCTCGTGCATCTTCACCATGTGGGCAGTGATGCCACCCAGCGCGAAGCTTGCCTTGATGCCTTGGTCAATCATGCTTTGGCGTATGTATTTCACTGCGGCGAGCGATGCGCCACCCGAGCCAGTTTGGATTGAGAAACCCTCCTTGAAGTAACCGCTGTTGATGATTACCTTGGCGGCCTGCTTGGCGAGAAGAATATCGCGTGGATTCTTGGTGTCGCGGATTGCGCCCGACGAGATCTTCGATGAGTCGCCCACACTGTCAACCACTACAACGTGGTCAACGTTGCGCTCCGAAATCGAGTTGGGGGTGTTGGGGTAGGGCACTAGGTCGTCGGTGAGGATAATCACCTTGTCGGCATACTGTGCGTCGGGCAAAGCATAGCCCAGCGAGCCGCATATCGACTTGGCGTTTTCCGAGCGAGAGTAACCGCAAGAGTTGCCCATCGGGTCACACGACGATGCGCCCAGGAAGGCAACGTCGATGTGCATGTCGCCGGTAGCAATGGCGCTGCCGCGGCCGCCGTGCGAGCGGAATACTACGGGCTCTTCCATCAATCCGTGCGAAATCTCGTTGGCAAGTTTGCCACGCAGACCCGAAGTGAAGATTTTGCTGATTACGCCGTTCTTGATGTGCTCAATCAGTGGCTCGTGGACGTCGCTAAGGCTCGATGCGGCCAGCGTGAGGCTCTTGAAACCCATTTCGGCCAACTTCGCAACCACCATGTTCACAACCTTGTCACCGCCACGGAAGTGGTGGTGGAACGAAATGGTCATGCCGTCTTTAAGACCAGTTTTCTTGATCGCGTCCTCAAGCGTGGTGACTTTGCCGTTATCTTGGTGAAGCTCTTTACGGGGCATTATGTTTTTAGGTGCCTCGTCGTAGGCATATACCTGTTTGCCCATCTTTGCGGCGGCTGCCGCAATGAGTTCTTGACGTTGTTTTATTGTGCTCATACTAAATCCTCCTTTGTTAAAATGCCTGATGCTACTGCCAGGTCGATTGTACGTTGTGCGCGAATAACCACTGGACGGTCAACCATCTTGCCGTTTACCGCGATAACACCCGAACCGCGCTTCTCGGCCTCCTTGATGGCGGCAAGAATGGTGAGTGACTTCTGGATTTCTTTCTCTTTGGGAGCAAATACCTCGTTGACAACCTCAATTTGGCGGGGGTTTATGATCGACTTGCCGTCAAAACCAAGGCTCTTGATGAGCTCTACCTCCTTGCGGAAGGTCTCCATGTCGTTAAGGTTGCTGTAAACGGTGTCGAGCGCGTCGATGCCGGCGGCACGGGCTGCCACTACGATAGTCTGACGAGCCAGCAACAGCTCCATGCCTTCGGGGGTGCGCTGTGTCTTGAGGTTGGCGCTGTAGTCCTCGGCGCCGAGGGCGATACCCATCATGCGCTTCGACGCTGTGGCGATATCGTAGGCGTTGATGACTCCCATGGTGCTCTCGATGGCGGCCATGATGAGGGTGCGGCCCACGCAGCCCAGCTCGGTCTCAACTTTGATAATCTCTTCCTCGAGCTCGCGTATCTCGTCGGCAGTCTCGGTCTTGGGCATGCGTATCACGTCCACGCCAGCCTTGATCACTGCCTCAACGTCTTTCTTGCCATAGGGGGTGTTAAGCGGGTTGATGCGCACCACCATTTCGGTGTCGCCATAGTCAATGGTCTTGAGGGCGTGGTGCACGAGCAGGCGCGCAGCGTCTTTCTCGGCCATCGTTACCGAGTCCTCAAGGTCGAGCATGATTGAGTCGGGGCCGTAGATGTGTGCGTCGGCCATCATACCGGGATTATTGCCCGGCACAAACATCATCGTTCTTCTTAATCGTTCCATATCGTTAGTTTGGGCTTTAATGTTCACAAAAAAATTAAGCCCACACATCCTTGCCTGTGGCGCGCACTGCGGCAGCGGTGACGCGGGCACGGATTGTGCAGTCTAATGCTCCTTTGTCGTTGGCCTGCACCAGCGCATCTTCTACGCCCAGCTCAACGAGTGTCTCGGTGATTACTTTCTTGATTTGCTCGCCAAACTGGAAAGCAACCGTACTCTCAAGGTTGATTTGCAACCCTTTGCTCTCATTAGGCGCTATTTGAACCTGGATGTCGCCCGATTCAAGTGTGCCTGCAACAGCATTTTTTATCTCCATAAAAGGTTATAATTATTAGGTTTATTATTAAAGGCGTGAGTGCCAAGTAGTTATAGAGGCTTGACGCGCACTATTCATTGCTTTTTGGTTTCAAAGGTCAAAAGTAGTTATAATTTTTAATTCCACCAAATGTTTTATACATTATTTTACTATCTATTTTACTACCGTTTTACCATAGATAAAATATGCGTTTTTGTTGCTTTTTCGAACGTTTTGATATTGCTATGTAAAGATTTATGATTAACTTTGTAAATCAATATTGTATTACAATTTGTAACCTATGTTATTACAACGCCTCTACTTTACCATTATCGCGATTTTACCTGTGTTGCTGGCGGCCCAGCAACCTGTCGATTATGTCTCTACTCTGGTCGGAACTCAGTCGCGACACGAATTGTCTACCGGCAACACCTATCCCGCCATCGCTGTGCCGTGGGGCATGAATTTCTGGACTCCCATGACGGGCGACATGGGCGACGGGTGGGTATATACCTATCAGGCAAGCAAAATCAAGGGTTTCAAGCAAACTCATCAGCCCAGCCCATGGATCAACGACTACGGGCAGTTTGCGCTGATGCCTACTTCGGGTGCCCCGGTGTTTGACCAAAACAAGCGTGCCAGCTGGTTCTCGCATTTCGCCGAAGTCGCTAAGCCTCACTACTATAAGGTCTATCTGGCCGACCATAATACAACCGTCGAGATTACACCCACGTCGCGTGCCGCAATGCTGCGCTTCACCTTCGGAAACGCCGGCAGTAACAATATTGTGGTTGATGCCTTTGATGGTGGCTCTATGGTCGAGGTCGACACGAAAAACCGACGCATCACCGGATACACGACTAAAAACAGTGGTGGCGTGAGGAAGTTCAAGAACTACTTTGTAATCGAGATTGACCACGAAATCGCCAGTGTGGGCGCAGTAGAGAATGGCTATTCCGATACACTGAAGAATGGGGCGACATCAGCGACAGGAAAGCATGCTGGCGTGGTGCTCAACCTAAAAACCAGGAAGGGTGCTGTTGTAAATGCTCGCGTCGCATCGTCGTTTATCAGTGCCGAGCAGGCCCTCATCAACTTGAAGGAACTGGGCGACAACGATTTTGACGTCGTTGCCCGCCAAGCCGAGGGCGTTTGGAACGATATGCTGGGCAGGGTAGTGGTTAGTGATAACGACCTTGACCACAAGCGCACTTTCTACTCGTGCCTTTATCGCGCGCTGCTCTTTCCACGCACTTTCTATGAGATTGATGCTCAAGGAAATGCTACGCATTATAGTCCCGATCGTGGTAAGGCTTTCCCAGGCTTTTTCTTCACCGACACTGGCTTTTGGGATACTTTCCGCAGCTTGTTTCCGCTCCTCAATCTCCTCTATCCGTCAATGGCCGAGAAAATGCAGCAAGGGTTGGTCAATACCTACAAGGAGAGTGGGTTCTTGCCCGAATGGTCAAGTCCGGGACACCGCAATTGCATGGTGGGCAACAACTCGGCGTCGGTGGTGGCCGACGCTATCGTGCAGGGCATCACTAAGGATAACACCGATGTGCTGTGGGAGGCTGTCACCCATGGCGCTAATGCCGTGCATCCTCGCATTCCGTCAACGGGGCGTTTGGGATGGGAATACTACAATTCGCTCGGATATGTTCCTTGTGACGTGGGAATTAACGAAAGCGCAGCGCGCACTCTTGAGTATGCCTACGATGACTGGTGCATCGCTCAGATGGGTAAGAAATTAGGACGCCCTCAGCGCGAGATAGATGTGTATGCCCGCCGCGCTATGAACTATAAGAATCTTTTTGACAAAAGCACTTCGCTCATGCGCGGACGTGGCAAGCACGGCAATTTCGCCGAAAATTTCAACCCGTTTAAGTGGGGTGGCGACTTCACCGAGGGCAACAGTTGGCATTACACGTGGAGCGTGTTTCACGACCCGCAAGGACTTATCAACCTGATGGGTGGAAATGCGCGTTTTGCCGCTATGCTCGACTCTGTGATGACGATGCCGCCAGTTTTCGATGAGAGCTACTATGGCTCGGTTATACACGAAATGCGCGAGATGCAAGTGATGAACATGGGGCAGTATGCCCATGGTAATCAGCCCATTCAGCACATGCTCTACCTTTATGGCTATTGCGCACAGCCATGGAAAACGCAACGCTGGGTGCGTGAGGTGATGAACCGGCTTTACCATGCCACTCCCGACGGCTATTGCGGCGATGAGGACAACGGCCAGACATCGGCATGGTATGTTTTCTCGGCTTTTGGCTTCTATCCCGTTTGCCCCGCATCAGGGCAATATGTGCTGGGCGCGCCTTACTTCAAAAAGGTCACTCTCAACCTTGAGAATGGCAAGAAGGTGGTTATTAATGCGAGCGACGTGAGCGACTCACAGCCCTATATCAACACACTGACTGTCAATGGTCGCGCCTACGACAACAACTTCATCGACATTGCCACGCTTAAAGCAGGTGCCACAATCAACGCCACTATGAGCGCGACGCCCAATACAAAACGAGGAGTAACACGCACTGCTGCCCCTCGTTCGATATCTAAATAGCTCATTATTAGTAAAAAAAACGACTGCGGCAACTTTTTGCGTTACCGCAGTCATAACTATGGATGATTGTTTTAATCAGTGAATTATTCGCCCTCGTCGAGCAGAATCTTCATAACTTCGATAGCCGACTTCATAACCGAAGTGCCAGGACCAAAGATGGCAGCCACGCCAGCCTTATAGAGGCAGTCGTAGTCCTGAACGGGGATAACACCACCGGCAGTGACAACGATGTCCTCGCGGCCAAGCTTCTTCAACTCCTCAATAACTTGAGGAATGAGGGTCTTGTGACCTGCTGCAAGCGACGAAACGCCAAGCACGTTAACGTCGTTCTCTACAGCCTGCTTTGCGCTCTCCTCGGGAGTCTGGAACAACGGACCCATGTCAACGTCGAAACCACAGTCGGCATAGCCGGTGGCAACAACCTTGGCACCACGGTCGTGACCGTCCTGACCCATCTTGGCAATCATGATGCGCGGCTGACGACCTTCCTTCTTAGCAAACTTGCTGGTGAGCTCGCGGGCGAGCTGGAGGTCGGGATCAGACAGAGTTTCAGATGAATACACGCCAGAAATTGTTTTAACAACTGCTTTATAACGGCCCACGATTTCCTCGCAAGCGTCCGAAATTTCACCCAGCGACGCACGGTCCTTGGCTGCCTCAACGGCGAGCTCAAGGAGGTTTCCTTCGCCAGTCTCTACGCACTTAGTGATAGCGGCGAGGTCGGCCTTAACCTTTGCCTCGTCACGCTCGGCGCGCAGCTTCTCAAGGTTGGCAACTTGCTCTTTGCGAACCTCGGTATTGTCGATTTCAAGAATATCGATGGGATCTTCCTTCTCGAGAGCATATTTGTTGATGCCCACGATCGTCTGGCGACCGCTGTCGATGCGGGCCTGAGTGCGGGCAGCTGCCTCCTCAATGCGCATCTTGGGAACACCGGTCTCAATAGCCTTGGCCATACCGCCAAGTTTCTCAATCTCCTCAATGTGTCCCCATGCCTTCTGCACGAGCTCGTCGGTGAGTTTCTCTACATAGTAGGAGCCTGCCCATGGGTCAATAGCCTTGGTTACATAGGTCTCCTGCTGGATGTAAATCTGAGTGTTACGGGCAATACGTGCCGAGAAGTCGGTGGGAAGTGCGATAGCCTCGTCGAGGGCGTTGGTGTGAAGCGACTGGGTGTGACCCTGAGCGGCTGCCATAGCCTCGATACATGTGCGGCCAACGTTGTTGAATGGATCCTGTGCGGTGAGCGACCAGCCTGAAGTCTGGCTGTGTGTACGCAGCGACATCGACTTGGGATTCTCGGCACCAAAGCTCTTAACAATCTTGGCCCACAACAGACGGCCGGCGCGCATCTTGGCAATCTCGGTGAAGAAGTTCATCGAGATACCCCAGAAGAACGACAGGCGAGGAGCGAAGGCATCAACACTGAGACCAGCGTTCACACCAGTGCGGATGTAGTCCATACCGTCGGCCAGCGTGTAAGCAAGCTCGATGTCGGCGGTTGCACCTGCTTCCTGCATGTGGTAACCCGAGATAGAAATCGAGTTGAACTTGGGCATGAACTTTGAGGTGTACTCAAAGATCGAAGCGATGATCTGCATCGAGAACTTGGGAGGATAGATATAGGTGTTGCGCACCATGAACTCCTTGAGAATGTCGTTCTGGATTGTACCAGCCATCTCCTCGAGCTTGGCGCCCTGCTCAAGACCTGATACAATGTAGAATGCCATGATGGGCAGCACAGCGCCGTTCATAGTCATCGACACCGACATCTTGCTCAATGGAATGCCATCGAAGAGAACCTTCATGTCCTCAACCGAGCAAATCGATACACCAGCCTTGCCCACGTCACCCACAACGCGCTGGTTGTCGGCATTGTAACCACGGTGAGTGGGAAGGTCAAAGGCTACCGAAAGACCCTTCTGGCCCGATGCCAGGTTGCGACGATAAAATGCGTTCGACTCGGCTGCGGTCGAGAAACCGGCATACTGGCGAACAGTCCACGGACGCATGGGATACATCAGGCTGTAAGGACCTCCCAGGAAGGGGGGAATACCAGCCACAAAGTTGAGGTGCTCAAGGCCCTCAAGGTCTTGCTTTGTATATACGGGCTTGATGTCGAGCAACTCGGCGTTTTTCCAGGGCTCGGCCATCACAAGAGGCTTGTGCTCTACGTTGAAAGCCTCGTTTGCAATATCTATGTTCTTAAAATTTGGTCTCATAATTATCAACTTATTTTAAAAGTTTTGCATTGAAAGCTTTCAGTGAACCTAATACGTTTGTGCGCACATTGATGAAGTTTGTCACGCCCATTGCCTTGAACTCGTCGGTTTCAGGACCAGCAAGCACGAGGTCGGCACGACCTGCGAGCAGCTTAACTGCATCGGGAATGAGGGCTGCATATTCATCGTCGCTTGAGCACAGGACAACGATGTCGGCACCCTTGTCCATTGCTGCGTTGACACCTTCCTCAACGGTAGCAAAACCGTTGTTGTCGATGAGCTCATAACCTGCGCATGCAAAGAAGTTGCAAGCAAACTGTGCGCGGGCAAGACGCATAGCAAGGTTACCAATTGTGAGCATGAATGCTTTGGGCTTGTGGGTAGATGCCTCGGTAGCAAGACGAACCTCCTCAAACTCCTCGCCCAGACGCTTGCGGTTGAGCTTAACCTCGCCCTCAACCTCGGGAGCGCAGCCGCAGTTGCAGCAGCACTTTGCACCCACCTTGTCGCCAGCAACCTCGGTGAAGTTGGGGAACTGGTTGGTACCCAGCAGCTGCTCCTTGCGCTGAGCAACCTTGCCGAAGCGGCTCTTGGCGGTAGCGTTGATGGCCTCAATCACCTCGCCGTTCTCAACGAGCGCCTTGAAGCCACCCTTCTCCTCAACGTCGAGGAAGAGCTTCCAGCCTTCCTGGGCGATAGAGGCGGTGAGTGTCTCAATGTAGTAAGAACCACCGGCGGGGTCAACAACCTTGTCGAGGTGGCTTTCTTCCTTGAGAAGAATCTGCTGGTTGCGTGCGATACGCTCTGAGAAATCGTCGCTCTTCTTGTAGGGAGCGTCAAAGGGAACTACCACAAGCGAGTCAACGCCAGCCAGTGCGGCCGACATGGCCTCGGTCTGCGAACGCAGCAGGTTCACATAAGAGTCAAACAGAGTCTGGTTAAACTTGCTGGTCTCGGCATTGACAACCATCTTGCATGCACACTCACACTCGGGGTTGTATTGTTTTACAATTTGAGCCCACAGCTGGCGAGCAGCGCGGAACTTGGCAATCTCCATGAAATAGATGTTTGACACACCCATGTTGAACTTTATGCGGCACGCTACCTCGGCAGCGCTGAAGCCCGCCTCGGTCATCTTAGCCATCCACTCGTTACCCCAGGCAAGGGCGTAACCAAGCTCCTGGTAGATGTATGCGCCGGCATTGGTCAGGTTCATGGTGTTTACGCTCAGCACACGCAGGCCCTTTACTTCGGCTACAGCCTTGAGCAGTTCGGCTGCCTTCTCAACCATGCAACCATCAAAGGCTACACCGTGCTTGAACTGACGCATGAACGGGTCAAAGTTAATTGAACCCTTGAATGTGTCCTCGGCGCCTGCTGCCTTCACGAGCTCAACGAGCTGCTTGGCTGTGTCAAGAGCACACATGGGGCAACCGTTAAAGTTGATCTCAACCACCTTCAGGTCAATGCCTGCAAGGAGCTCGGCCAACTTAACGTCTTTGTTCTTCTTCAGCCTGAAGCCCAGCGAGTTGATGCCCTTGGTGAGCACTTCCTTTGCCTTGGCGTTAGCCTCGGCAACGTTCTCAACCACGATGTTCTGGCGCATGAGCCAGTCATTGTTTGTGCGTGTGCCACGAACGAAAGGATATTCACCAGGAAGTGAATCGGTTGCCTTAAGATTCTCAATGTCAACACCACGATAAAGGGGCTGTACATCAAAACCTTCATTTGTTCGCCACACCATCTTTTTGCCAAAGTCGGCTCCCTTCAGGTCCACCTCGGCTTTTGCGCGCCACTCCTCAGGAGAGACGGGAGGAAACATGTCGAACAGTTTTTTTCTTGTTTCTGCCATGAGTTAATTAAATTATATAGTAACAAAAAATTAAAAAGTCTTGCCTAATGTAGCCGCCTGCCAGCATCGGCACAACGGCTCGTTTTCATCATGCAAAGTTAAGAATAATTCTTTGAATTATATCTATAATTTTCACCTTAATTTTCCACAGTAACTCTATTTAAAGAAATATTTCCATAATTTAACCCAAATTGAGGCAAACTTGTGTGATTTGTGCCGAAAATTGAGTAATTTTGCATCCGGAAATTAAAATCTAAATGAAATAATGAGGAGAGTTTTTGCTTGGACTTTGGGAGTGTTACTGGCTTTCAATAACGCAACTGCCGTTGCTCAGGTGCATGACAATGTGCCTAACCGCAGCTTCTACAAGGACGTGTTTTTTGATTGTGGCATCGGGCTCACGAGCCTCGACACGCTGCCGGCTTTCAAAATGCTCGGACTATCGATGGAACGCGTTGCCTTCACCGATAAGAACGACGCGCCCCAGCAAAATGCCATTATCGCCGGCGACTCGCTCGACTGGAACGGACACTTGCTTTACCCCGACGGCGCCCCTCGATTTAAAGTGATTTTTCTCAACGGCGGCACTTCTACCATCCATGGCACCTCGCTGGGCGAGGCTGGACGCCGTCGCATACGCGAGTTTGTCAACGCCGGGGGCTCTTATGTTGGCACTTGCGCAGGCGCAATCCTTGCCGCTAAAGGCACCGATAACAGCCCTAACACGCCCAATTTCCTCGGCATCTGGCCCGGACTTTTCCGTCGCACAGGCAAGGCTCGCGTCAACCATGGCATGACTATTGATAAAAGTTCTAAATTGCTATCTTACTATGACTTTGGCGGCGATTATCGCATTGACAATGTGCGGCACAACTTAGGCAATTTTCCTTACGATTTGCCCAATGGTGCCGAGGTGCTTGCCCGCTTCGATTTCAAGGGAAGCAACGCCCACGAGCAGCCTGCTGTGGCGGCCTACAAGGCCAGCGCTGCCGTTGGGCGCATTGTGGTGTGTGGCTCGCACCCCGAGGAAGTGACCAGCGGCGAACGTCTCGACCTCACCGCGGGCATGATTCGCTATGCCCTCGACGGTGTGGGCATGACGACTGTCAAGGGCTTTCTCAACAATGGTGAGCCTCGTGTGATGGATCGTTACACCTACGAGCGAAACCCTGAGTTCACTCGCATCGGAGACCTCCAGACTCACCACTTTGCTGTCGATATCCCCGACGGTGCCAAAAACGTGACATTCAAGCTAAACGGTCCCGAGGGCAGCCACTTCACCCTCGCGATATGCAAGGATACTTATGCCTATGATGACTGCGCCGATTTTGTCTCGACAATTGAGGGCGCTACCCACCAGTTCACGCTTCCCAAGGCTGCCTCAGGACTATGGTATGTCGCAGTAAAATGCCTTGATACAGTCACGCTCGCTCCAAGCAGCCATCAAGCCCATCAATATCAAAGAGCCGATGGCATTGACCCGATTAATGGCGTCCCCTACACTATAGAGGTTACATGGCAATAAAAAAAGGGAAGCGTCAACTTCCCTTTCTTGTTGTTTTAGAATTGCTTGGCGGTTGCCATGACGACCTCGCTTAGGGTGGGGTGCCCGTGGATTGATGCGGCCAGCGCATCAACTGTCGCCCCAGCGTTCATCGCCATTGCGACCTCTTGAATCAGGTCGGCGGCATGGGCGCCACATATATGGCAGCCTACAATTTTACGAGTGCCGTTGTCAACGATCATCTTTACCAATCCATCGGTCTCGTCCATTGAAACAGCCTTGCCGTTGCTGCGGAAAAACGCTTTTTT
>JABUUJ010000049.1:9482-14622 GCA_021443235.1 Muribaculaceae bacterium | reverse complement strand
GGTAACCGCCCCCTACCCAGAGCGACGAGCCCCAGGCCCGCCGCTCTTTTTTTACACCCCTTAAAGTGTTGCATACAATCAAAAAAATTGTTACCTTTGCACTGCAATTTATAATTAATTATTTATTCAATAAGAAAAGCTATGCTTAAGAAAATTTTATCGATTTCAGGTAAGCCTGGATTGTACAAGCTGATATCTTACGGTAAAAATAACCTCATCGTTGAAAGCCTCATTGATGGCAAACGTATGCCTGCTACTGGTCGCGACAAAATCATCTCGCTGGGCGATATCTCAATTTACACCACCGAGAACGATGCGCCTTTGGCCGAGGTAATGAAGACAATCCACGAGCAGAACGATGGCAAGGCTCTTGATCCTGCCAACTACAAGGAAGGCGCACAACTGCATGCGTTTTTACTGAGCGTGCTTCCCAATTTTGACGAGGAGCGTGTCTATAACAGCGACATCAAGAAGCTGATCAGCTGGTATAATATTCTTGTAAACTCTGGCTTTGACTTCGCCGCCGCTCCCGAGGAGGAAACTCCCGCCAACGAAGCTGCTGAGTGAATAATGCTTGATTAAGAAATAATTATCATGTGGGGTTTGTTCTCAAAAAACATCTCCCACTTTTTGTATATTATGAGTCGCGAGTTTTTTTTGTGCCGAATGATTTTCGTGGTGGTGGCATTGACGCTGCTGCTGGCATCGTGCCACAAAAAGACCTATAGCGATGATATCTATGGTGAAAACCATACCGAGAAGTCAAGCAAGGCCACCAGCAAAGGCACTGGCATAAGCGCATCGGCCATCCCCGACGACTGGAAAAACCTTGATATAAAGCTCGCCCGTGGCGACAACAAGGCGCTCTACCATGAGGCAAAAGAGTGGCTGGGCACTCCTTATAAATATGCTGGTATGGAAAAGCAAGTAGGAACTGATTGCTCGGGCATGGTTGACCAAATTTTCAAGAAAATCTACAACATTGACCTTGAACGAAATTCGGCAAAAATTTTCCAGAAAAATTGCAAGGAGATTTCCCGCAACGACCTGAAGGAAGGTGATCTAGTGTTCTTTCATGGCAAGAAAAAAAATCGTATATCGCATGTGGGCATCTATCTGAAGGAGGGCTATTTCGTTCATGCATCATCATCGCGCGGAGTTGTGGTTAACTCGCTGTCGCAACCCTACTTTGACACACACTTTCATTGCGCAGGCCGCGTCAAGAAATAGTCAGTTACATCTCAATATATGCTCCACTCGACTTAATCGAATAGTAGTGAATGTCCTGTTCACTGCATCCCTTTTCTAATAACCTCGCCTTCTCATCGTAGATGTCACCGCTCAGCACCACCAGTTTGCACGAGTATATAGACGTAAGTTTCTCAATGTCGCTGCTAAATTTCTTTGTAACCACAACCATGTCAGTTTCAATGCGTTGCGCAGGTGCCTTAAGTTTTTTCCAACGCCCTCCGGTGGCACACACGATGTTCTTTCCTGCAAAGTGGGCATGCGTGCCATTTTGCGCCACCTCGATTGTCTTGATGCCGTAGTGCGCAATAAATTTCTTGTTCTGTTTCCTGAATAGTTGGGCATCGGCCTCGCCATCGGGCACCCACAGCATTGCCTTGCTACCATTGAACGAGAGCAGTTGTGTCTGCGCAAAGTTGTTGAAGATGACAAACCCACGCTTTGGCGTAACAGCCTTGATATAAGCCCCGTGCGCAATGATTATTGCTATCATTGCTATCGCATAATTCAGCCACTTCACCTCTTTGCGGCGATACCACAACAGCACAAAGCCCAGCGCAATATAGTATATAACCACATCGGCTCCAGTGATATACACTCCATCAATATGCCCTGGCAGCGTTTCGCCTGTGAAGCGTGCAATCATGGAGATATAACGATAAATCGCATCGATAGTAGCGTTTAGTATCGAAAATTCAATGCCAACCCCGCACAGTAACACAAACATCACCGAAAGTACCATCACGATGGGAAAAACTGGCAATATCAATATATTGCCAACTACCGATAGCATTGACATTGAGCTGAAGTAATAGGCTGTGAGCATGATAGTTGACGCCATCGCAACCAGCGAGGTGGCACCCAGTTGCACCATGTATCTCACCACTCGTGGACGCTTGTCGCGGCCCTTGCCTTTCTCGTGGTAAAAAAATAGCAGCAGTGCGGCTACTGTTGTGAAGCTTAATTGAAAACCGATGCTGTAGATTGTTCGTGGATATATGGCAAGTAGCACCAGTGCCGCAATGGCGAGCGCATTCAGCGACACCGATTTCCTATAGCCAATCATGCCCAGCAACACCATTGTCATCATCACTGTCGCCCTCACTACCGATGGCGAAAAGCCGGTAAATGCCGCATAACCGAACATTATAATGATTGTCAATGCCTGTCTTAACTTGTGCATCCTAAGGTAGTTGAGAGGAAATAGCAGAAACCACACAATGCCCATGATGATTCCCACGTGCAGTCCACTCAACGCCAGCATGTGAGAGACGCCTGCCGCCGAAAACTCTGCGCGTGTCTCGGGAGTGATAAATCGGCTGTTTCCCAGCAATGTGGCTATGATAAAACTCTGAACTTCAGCTGGCAACTGCGTTGCAAACACCGCCTCTTGCAGCCGCATCCTGTGCAGGTTTAGGCGATTGGTCATTGTAGGTTCGCTGTCGATAGAATTTTTATATATCTCGTTAACGTCTACATGTGCGCGATACCTGATGCCCTGGTCAAGCATATAACTTGCATAGTCAAATCCGTCGGGATTGCCGAGGCTTTTGATTTCTTCAAGTCTCCCCTCCACTCCGATGATGTCGCCTGGTTGCAATGTGTAGTTGCATCCGCGAGTTGTAATTAATACATTTGTTCTATGTCTGAGTTCGTTATGGTTATAGATGCCTCTCACCCACTTAAGCCTTGCATATATTGACATTGACTTGTCGTTGTAATCTATATCGTCGATACGTAGGCCCAACCCCCCTGTGCGCTGCTTCTCATCAAGTTTGACAGGTTGGTTTATTACTGCGTCGGCCCAGCCTGTTGCAAGCAAAATAAGGAAAAATGGAACTATCCAAAAGGGTCTCAACCGCATTGACCAGGCGGGTGTGTGAGGCATCAGCCGCAGTGCCACATAAATTATAATACCTGTGGCAAATATTGTCACAGGCCATAAAATGTTGTCGCTAGTCAACGCCGCAATTATTCCCATGAGAAACGGCACAAGTAGCCTAAGCGCTGGAACTTTGGCAAGTGGCGATTGCGCGCTAACGGTCAACATGACTGTTGGTTATAAGTCGATTTCTCTATTCCAAATCTCGTAGGAGATAAATGCTTGAAGCAGTAGCATTTCCAGTCCGTTCTTTACCTGAGCCCCTGCCTCCTTGCTTTTCTTCATGAATAGCGTTTCGTCGGGATTATAGATGAGGTCGTAGCACAGGTGTTCGTGTGTGAGAAAGCGGTAAGGAAAATCGGGACACTCGTCAACGTGAGGATACATGCCCAGCGGAGTGCAGTTCACCACAATCTTGCTCTGCGACACCATTGCCTTGGTAAGCTCCTCATACACAATTGTTGATGCCGATTTTCGACGTGACACCAGGTTAACCTCTACACCCAGTTTCTCCAGAGCGTGCTTGATGGCCTTTGACGCTCCACCGGTGCCCAGCACCAGCGCGCTCGTGCGTCGGCTGTTGAGCATTGGCCTGATTGTGTCGGCAAAAGCGGGCGCGTCGCTGTTATATCCTCGCAACGACAGCAGTTCGCCATTCTCGTCTTTTATAAACTTGATTACGTTCACCGCACCTATCTCCTTAGCATCGTCGTCGATGGTCGCGAGGTAGGGTAGTACTTGCTCCTTATAAGGAATTGTGACATTGAGACCGCACATCGCAGGATTCTCGTGTATCAGTGTCATGAGCTGATTAATGTCCTCAAGGTCATAGTTGTTATACTCGGCATCGATGTTCTCATCGGCAAACTTGTTCCTAAAGTAGCCTTGTGAGAATGAGTGACCTAATGGATGCCCAATCAATCCATAAACCTTGTGTGAGTTGTCAATAACCATATTGCTAATCCTAAATTTTCAATTGTGTATTGCAAAATTAAATATTTTTTATTGTTTCGTCAAGAATATCGGCCAAAAACGCATTTTCCCCTTCGCATTTTCCACCATCAATTGCCTCTGCTCTCCGCATCTATTCTTTATTTTTACACCGAAAACGTATAAAAATGCGCTAAAACATGAATAAACATTTATTTTATAAAAAATCAGCGTTTTTTTATACTAAATATTTGGATAATTAGAAAAAACATTTTATCTTTGCATCGTTGAAGTTAAAAACGCAATAAATTACGATAAAAGATTATAATTATTATTTATAAATACATATTTAGTTATGAACAGCGAATCAAAGAAATTTTTGTTGCAGGAAAAAGACATCCCCACAGCATGGTACAATGTAGTTGTCGACATGCCCAATAAGCCGCGCCCAATGTTGCATCCAGTAACTAAGCAGCCGCTCAAGCCCGAGGATCTTTTCCCCATCTTCGCCGAGGAACTTTCGCGTCAGGAGCTAAATACTACCGACCGTTTTATTGAGATTCCCGACGAGGTGCGCGAAATGTATAAGATTTATCGACCCACACCTTTGGTTCGCGCTACCGCACTTGAGAAGGCCCTTGATACGCCCGCTCACATCTACTTCAAAAACGAGAGCGTGAGCCCAGTGGGGTCGCACAAACTCAACTCGGCCATCGCACAGGCCTATTACTGCAAAAAGCAGGGTATTACCAACATAACCACCGAGACAGGTGCAGGGCAATGGGGCGCAGCGCTATCGATGGCTGCCAAGCACTTCGGTCTTGAGCTTGCTGTATATATGGTTAAGGTGTCTTATCACCAGAAACCTTATCGGCGTTCTATCATGCAGACCTATGGCGCCGAGGTGATTGCTTCGCCCAGTATGTCGACGCGTGCCGGACGCAAGATAATTACCGATCACCCCAACTATCAAGGCTCGCTTGGCACTGCCATCAGTGAGGCGGTGGAACTGGCACAATCAACGCCCAACTGCCGCTATACACTCGGTTCGGTTATGAACCAAGTATCGCTGCACCAAAC
>JABUUJ010000049.1:6906-9038 GCA_021443235.1 Muribaculaceae bacterium | reverse complement strand
GCAACCATTCGCGAGGCAAAGAAATGCAAGGAAAGCGGCGAGAGCAAGGTCATCCTGTTCAACTTGTCGGGTCACGGCCTAATTGACATGGCGGCCTATGACCAGTTCCTTGCTGGAGACCTCAACAACTACGAGGTTTCGCAGGAAATCATCGACAACAACGTTTCATCTCTCGAACAAATAATTAAGTAGAATATAATTTCTTTTGGTAAATAACCATATTTATTGGAGTATGAAAATCCCCTGCTCGCGATGAGTAAGGGATTTTTCAATTTTAGCAAGCTTTGCTAAATTTGTCAAAGGAGAAGGGCAAAGGGTGCCGCAAGGGTTACTTTTCGATTTGTTGCAGTTTCTTGTCCTCGCCCAGCTTGTAGTAGATGTTGCGGAGGGCGTTTTTTGCGTCGGTGTTACTTGGGTCGAGGGCGTAGGCTTTTTCCAAATAGGGGCGTGCCTTGATGTAGAGCGGCACAAGCTTCACCATCAGTTTTTTGCGCGACAACCGTGGATTTTTCTCAGGTAGTGTGGTCGCCTCATTATAGTAATAGCGGCCCAGGTTGAAATTGCCCTGGACATTCTCAGGGTCCAGCTCAACACATCTTTTGAAGTAGGGCAGAGCGCTCTCCATGCCAGCCTCTTGCTCCATCACGATGCCTTTCAGGTTCTGTATCTCGGCATCGCTGTCGTTTTGCTCGATAATTTGGTCAAGCAGTTCGTTGGCTTTCTTGAATTGCTTGTTGTTGATGTGGTCGTTAATGAGTACTCTCACATATTGCGCGTCGCTGGCGCCAAATCGTGCATAAGCCTCGTGGGCCAGCTTGATGATTCCGGTCTCATCGCCCAGCGCACTAAGGCACACCAGCGCATAGTCATAGCATTCCTTGCGCTCAATGCCCAAGTTGCGTGCCACCTGAAACATCTTTACGGCCTCCTTGTTGTCACCTTTCTGCCACAATGCAAGCGCTTGATAATAACGTGTTTGTCCTATTACAGAATCGGGTAGATAAGTCCCAGTAGCGTTCCCTAAGTAGTCGTTAAGCTTGCAAAATATTTCCCAAGCGTCATAAGCGCCAACCCAGTCCTGAACATTGTAGAGTTCGCCTCCCACATTGTTGTAGTTGCTGTGCTGGGCAATGAAGGCCTTGACAATGTCGCCCGAAAATTTCGTCTTAGTCTTAATTTTACCGGTTTTTTTGTCGATCTTAGGGTTTCCTTTCCGGTCGGTCTCAACAATGGTGTCGAGCGACAGCGCATGAGTGTAGCCGTTATATCCGTTGATCAATGCGTGTCCCATGGCCTTCACGTCGACCTTTTTCCCCAATTTTTCGGTGTCGACATACTTTCCGTAAAGGCTATACTGCAACTTGCCCTCAAGAAACCAGGTCTCGGAAGCATCTTTTGTCTCCTCGTGCGACAGCGCTGGTTTAAGTGTATTTATAGCGCCCTTATACAGGTCAATAGTAGGGTTGAGCGAGCTGATTTTCTTTTTCACTTCGCCCAGGATGCGTTTTTGCGCGCTCAATGTCGTTGGCACAATCACCGCAAGTAGCAGTATGATGATTAGAGGTATGCGTCTCATAAAAGCAATAACCAACGGCCAGGTGAAAGCCCTTGGATTTGGGAAACGCTGCACACGCAACATCTGCGCGTGTGCAGCGTGAGAGGGTTTAATAAAATTATTACTTAGCGCCAAGCTGCTCAAGCTGGTAGTCGATGGCGTCAATCAGGCGACCAGCAGCAGTGTCGGGAGCGAGCTCTTTAGCCTTGCCCAGCACCTCAACAGCTTGCTTGTAGATGGGAACCAGCTTCGGAGCAAGCTCCTTGTTGGTGGCTGTGGGGTTGGCGTCGATAATCTTCTGTGCCTGGTCAACGAGGCAGCGGCCATAGTCAAAGTAGCCATTGCCGAAGTTTGCGTCAAGTTCCATAGCTTTCTTGTAGTAAGGCTCGGCCTCGGCCAGACCTTTCTCCTGCTCAACAACGAATCCCTTGATGTCCTGCATGAAGCCACTGTTCTCGTCGGCGATTACGCGGTCAACATAAGCGTTAGCCTCGGCATAGTTCTTGTCGTTGATATAGTTCTGAACGATGTTGGCGATGCAAGAGTTCTTTACGTCGCCCACGCCAAACTTGTTGAA
>JABUUJ010000049.1:0-6884 GCA_021443235.1 Muribaculaceae bacterium | reverse complement strand
TAGCTCATATCCAGCGTTGAAGTCCTGAATCTGATAAGCAGCATAGCCTTGCATAAACAGAATCTGGCCAAATACCGAGTCGGCAAGCACAAAGTTGCGCTCCTTGGCAAGAGGACTGTTGAGTGCGTCGGCATAAGCGCCATAGGCTACGAAGGCGTTCTTGAAGTCGTTGCTCTGGAAGAACGAGTCGCCCACATTACCCAGGTCGTTGATGTGACCCACGAGAAGATCCTGAATTTGCTTTGAGTATTTTACTTTAAACTTTTGAGCACCTGTTTTTTTGTCAATCTTGGGAGTGCCGTCCTTGTTTACCTCATACACTGTGTCGAGGGGAAGTGCCTTCTTGAGCATGTCGATGCCTTCCATCAGAATGGCGGCGCGCTCGGCTGCTCCAGCGTCTCCGGCGTTAGGATCCTTTGCCTTCTGAATCATCACGTCGGCATTCATCTTGTCATACTTCTCAAGAGCTGCTTTACCTTGTTCGAAAAGGGTCTTGGCGTCTTGGGCAGCTGCGTTGCAGGCCAGCAACGAAGCGCATGCTAAAATAAGAATTGATTTTTTCATTGTTTTATAAAGTTTAAGATGGTTATTGTTCGTTATTATCTTGATTTTCATTCTCTTGTGTCTCGGTTTCCTGCGACTCAATGTCCTGAGGCATCTCTACGGGCGGCTCGTCGAATGCATGCTCAACGCTCTGCTCGTCGGTGGCCTCGGGGGCTGTGTCGACCTTGCATACCGATGCAATCTCGTCGTTCTTGCGCTCAAGGTTAATCAGGCGCACGCCCTGTGTCGCACGGCCCATCACGCGCAGGCTCTTAACGCGCAGGCGCAGAATGATGCCGCTCTTATTGATGATTACCAGATCGTTATCATCGTTCACGTTGCGTATCGAGATCAACTTGCCGGTCTTCTCGGTGATGTTCATCGTTTTTACGCCTTTGCCGCCACGATGTGTCACGCGGTAGTCCTCAAGCTTGCTGCGCTTGCCCATGCCTTGCTCACTCACCACAAGCACGTCGTCTTGAGCCGTCGAGCGCATGCATATCATTCCCACAACTTGGTCGCCGTCGCCGTCGAGCGACATGCCGCGCACGCCTGTTGCCGTGCGACCCATTACGCGCACTTGCGACTCATTGAAGCGTATCGCGCGTCCGTTGCTATTGGCAAGGATAATTTCGCTGTCGCCCTCGGTCATCACTGCGCCCACGAGCTGATCGTCTGCAAGGAGGTTGATGGCGTTCACACCATTGGCGCGTGGACGTGAGAAGTCGCGCAGGCTGGTGCGCTTCACCACGCCGTTCTTGGTGGCAAACATAATGTAATGCGACTTGTTGTACTCGGGATCAAGCAGCTTGGTGGCACGCACAAACGCCATGATGCGGTTCTCGGCTCCTAAGTTAAGCAGGTTCTGGATGGCGCGCCCCTTGCTGTTTTTCGTGCCTTCGGGTATCTCAAACACGCGTAGCCAGTAGCAGCGGCCCTGTGTGGTGAAGAACAACATGTAGTTGTGGTTAGTAGCCTCATATACAAACTCGATGAAGTCTTCGTCGCGTGTGTCGCTGCCCTTGGCTCCCACGCCTCCGCGGTTCTGAGCACGATATTCGCTCAGCGGGGTGCGCTTGATGTAGCCAAAGTGCGAGATAGTGATAATCATGGGATCGTCGCTGTAGAAGTCCTCAGCGTTCATCTCCTCCGATGAGTACTCAATCACTGTCTTGCGCTCGTCGCCAAATTTCTCCTTCACCTCAAGCAACTCGTCGCTGATTACCTTGCGGCACACTGCGGGGTCGTTGAGTATCGATTCCAGATAGGCAATGCGCTCCATCACCTCGTCCAATTCCTCGCGCAGCTTGTTCTGCTCCAGGTTGGTGAGCTGGCGCAGGCGCATCTCAACGATGGCACGGGTCTGCACCTCGTCAAGGTTGAAGCGCTCGCCCAGACGGGTCATAGCCTCCTCGGTGGTCTTGCTGCTCTTTATAATTGCGATTACCTCGTCAATGTTGTCGCTGGCCACGATAAGGCCCTCGAGAATGTGCGCGCGGTCCTTGGCTTTCTTGAGCTGGAACTTTGTGCGGCGAATCACCACGTCGTGGCGATGGTCGAGGAAGTGCTGCAGCAGGTCTTTCAGGTTAACGGTCTGCGGGCGTCCGTTGACCAGACACACGTTGTTGACGCTGAACGACGACTGCAACTCGGTCATCTTATACAGCTTGTTTATAATCACGTTGGCATTGGCGTCTTTCTTCACGTCGACCACGATGCGCATGCCGTGGCGGTCGCTCTCGTCGTTGACGTCGCTGATGCCCTCGATTTTCTTCTCTTCAACAAGGCGCGCTATCGACATGATGAGCTCGCGACGGTTCACATTATAGGGAATCTCGTTAATCACAATCTTGTCATGGCCGTGCTCGCTCTCAATCTCGGTCTTGCCACGCACCACGATGCGGCCGCGACCAGTCTCAAAAGCATCCTTAACTCCCTGATAACCATATATGATACCCCCAGTGGGGAAATCGGGCGCCTTGACATATTCCATCAGGTCCGATACCTCCATCTCGGGGTTCTCGAGCAGCGCCACGCAGCCGTCGATACACTCGCTCAGGTTGTGAGGCGGCATGTTGGTGGCCATACCCACCGCGATACCGCTTGCTCCGTTTACCAGTAGGTTGGGGAAGCGTGTGGGTAGCACCGAGGGCTCGCTGAGTGTGTTGTCGAAGTTGGGCTCAAAGTCTACGGTGTCCTCCTCGAGGTTGTCCATCATGAGCTCGCCCATCTTTCCCAGGCGGGTCTCGGTGTAACGCATCGCTGCAGGGCTGTCGCCGTCAATCGAGCCATAGTTGCCCTGACCGTCAACCAGGGGATAACGCATTACCCAGTCTTGGGCTAAACGCACCATCGCAAAGTAAACCGACGAGTCTCCGTGGGGATGATACTTACCAAGCACATCACCCACAATACGGGCCGATTTCTTGTAAGGCGCGTTGGAGAAGTTCTTCAACTTCTGCATACCGAACAGCACGCGGCGATGCACCGGCTTGAAGCCGTCGCGCACATCGGGCAGCGCGCGCGCCACTATCACCGACATTGAGTAGTCAATGTAGCTTTGACGCATCTCTTGTTCGATATTGATCTCTAAAATTCGATCGTTTGTCATGTTTTGTACTATAAATTTATCAATTATGCGACACCGCACTGCAGGCTCAACTTCGCCCAAGGCTAGCACGAATGCCACTACAATATAAATAACTTACAAATTTAGACATTTTTTGCGACATTTCCACTATTTTACTGTATATTTTTTACTTTGCTTTGGCACAATTATTGCAAAAAACATAACAGACGCACAAAAGGTGGTTTTTACAATGGGCAAATGTCCCTGATCCATTTTTTTGACGTATAATTAGGCAATAAGTTTAAAACAATAGATAAAATTCTATATATGAACAAATTTCTTGACTTCCATCAGGCTACGCAGCGCAAGGTTGAGCTGCCTAAGGCCGGCCTCGACTACCCTGAGGACGACGATGACGACATGCCCGGCGACGATAGGGGCGACAGCCGTTTCTCGGGACAAGGGGGCGAAAAACACACACAGCGACGAAATGTCAGTAAAGGTGACAATAATGGCACACCTGTCATTGACAAATATGGCAAAGATATCACACGGGCAGCTGCCGACGGTGAACTCGACCCCGTTGTGGGACGTGACAACGAAATCGAGCGTCTGGCACAAATCTTGAGCCGACGCAAGAAGAACAACCCAGTACTCATCGGCGAGCCTGGCGTGGGAAAAAGCGCTATCATCGAGGGGCTTGCGGCCCGCATCGTGGAGCGCAAGGTGGCTCGCGTGCTCATGGACAAGCGCATCGTCTCGCTCGACATGGCTTCGGTCGTGGCGGGCACTAAATATCGCGGACAGTTTGAGGAACGCGTCAAGGCCATCGTTGACGAGGTCGCTCAGCACCCTGAGGTGATTCTGTTTATCGATGAAATCCATAACCTCGTGGGAGCCGGCAATGCCTCGGGCTCGATGGATGCCGCCAACTTGCTCAAGCCCGCACTGGCTCGTGGTGAGTTCCAGTGCATCGGTGCCACAACGCTCGACGAGTACCGCAAGAACATTGAGAAGGATGGCGCCCTTGAGCGTCGTTTCCAGAAGGTGATGGTGGAGCCCACTTCGGCTGAGGAAACCCTTGAGATACTGAACAATATCAAGCACGTCTATGAGGACCACCACGGCGTTACCTACACTCAAAAGGCCCTCGAGGCTTGTGTCGCTCTCACCGATCGCTATATTTCCGACCGTTTCTTCCCCGACAAGGCCATCGACGCTCTCGACGAGGCTGGCTCGCGTGTGCACATCTCTAAAGTCGTTGTGCCAAAGGAGATTAGCAAAATTGAGGAACGCATCTCGCAGGCTCAGGAAAATAAGTTCCGCGCCGTACAAGAGCAAAACTTTGAGAGCGCTGCCAACTATCGCGACCAGCAGGAGCAACTTAAACTCGAACTTGAGGATGCCAAGCGACGCTGGGAGGAAGAACTCGACTCGCGTCGCGAAATCGTCGACGAGGCCGATGTGGCTCAGGTGGTGGCTCTCATCACAGGAGTGCCAGTGCAGCGAATCGCTCAGGCCGAGGGTATCCGACTGCTGGGCATGGGCGACGAACTCAAGAAACAAATCATCGGGCAGGACGAGGCCATCGAGAAAATCGTGCGCTCCATCCGACGCAACCGCGCCGGTCTGCGCGACCCCAATCGTCCCATCGGCTCGTTCATGTTTCTTGGACCTACTGGCGTGGGCAAGACCTTGCTGGCTAAGCGTTTGGCCGAGCAACTCTTCAACTCGCCCGATGCCCTCATTCGCATCGACATGAGCGAATACATGGAGAAATTCAATGTGTCGCGTCTCGTGGGTGCGCCCCCGGGATATGTGGGATATGAGGAGGGTGGACAACTCACCGAGAAGGTGCGCCGTCACCCCTACAGCGTGGTACTGCTCGATGAGGTCGAGAAGGCTCACCGCGATGTGTTCAACATGCTGCTGCAGGTGCTCGACGAGGGCGCCCTCACCGATAGCCTCGGACGCAAGGTGAACTTCAAAAACACCATCATCATCATGACTTCTAATATTGGTACTCGCGAACTCAAGGACTTTGGCGCTGGCATCGGCTTCCACAACTCGGTTATAACTCGTGAGAAGAGTGATGCGGTAATCCGCAAGGCGCTCAACCGTGCTTTCTCGCCCGAGTTCCTCAACCGTGTTGACGACATCGTCACCTTCTCCTCGCTTGACCACGACAACATTCTTAAAATCATTGATATTGAGCTGGCTGCGTTCTACGACCGCGTTGCACAGAGCGGCCTCTCGCTGGTTATCACTCCCGAGGCCAAGAACCGTGTTGCCGACCTGGGCTTTGACTCGCAATATGGCGCAAGGCCTCTCAAGCGCGCCATCCAAAACTACATCGAGGATCCGCTGAGCGAGATTCTGCTGCGCGAGGAGGCTGTGCCGGGCGACTCTATTGTCATCGACCTCGTCAACGACGAGATTGTGGCACGCGTCGAGAAGGCAACCACTATTACCGAAAAATAACAACTAAACAACTATATAACACAATTATGGCAAAAGGTTCAATTGGGGTAACTACTAATAACATTTTCCCCGTAATCAAAAAATTCCTTTACAGCGACCACGAGATTTTCCTGCGTGAGCTCGTCTCTAACGCAGTCGACGCTTCACAAAAACTCAAAACGCTCGCCTCGGCAGGCGAGTTCAACGGCTCAACCGACGACCTCAAGGTTTATGTTAGCGTTGACAAAGAGGCTGGTACTCTTACTGTTACCGATACAGGCATAGGCATGACGGCCGATGATGTCGATAAGTACATCAACCAAATCGCGTTCTCGGGTGCCGAGGAATTCCTCAGTAAATATAAAGACAACGCCAACGCCATTATCGGACACTTCGGTCTGGGCTTCTACTCGGCGTTTATGGTCTCAAAGAAGGTCGAGATTCGCTCGCTTTCCTATAAGGAGGGCGCTAAGGCTGTGTGCTGGACTTGCGACGGCTCGCCTGAGTTTGAGATGGATGAGTGCGACAAGGCCGACCGCGGCACCGAAATCATCCTCCACATCGACGACGAGGAGAAGGAGTTCCTTGAGCAGGCACGCATCAACGCCTTGCTCACCAAGTATTGCCGCTTCATGGCTGTGCCAGTAATCTTCGGCAAGGAGCAGGAGTGGAAAGATGGTAAATATGTTGATACCGAGAAAGATAAGGTAATCAATGACGTCGAGCCTATGTGGACTCGCAAACCCACCGACCTCACCGACGACGACTACCTGAAGTTCTATCACGCCATCCAGCCCATGCAGGAAGACCCCTTGTTCTGGATTCACCTCAACGTGGATTTTCCGTTCACTCTCACGGGCATTCTCTATTTCCCCAAGATCAAAAACAACCTCGACATTCGCAAGGACCGCATCCAGCTCTACTGCAACCAGGTGTTTGTGACCGATAGCGTAGAAGGTGTTGTGCCTGAGTTCCTTATGCTCTTGCAAGGTGTGATTGACTCGCCCGACATCCCTCTCAACGTGTCGCGCTCTTACCTGCAGGCCGACCGCAACGTGAAGAAGATCTCTTCTTATATTACTAAGAAGGTGGCTGCGCGTCTCGAGGAAATCGCCAAGAACGACCCCAAGGCGTTTGAGGAGAAATGGAACGACATCAAGGTGTTTATCGAGTACGGAATGCTCAGCGACGAGAAGTTCTGCGACTCGGCAATGAAGTTCGCGCTCCTCGAGGACACCGACGGCAAGTTCTTCAAGCTCGACGATTACAAGAAACTCATCGAGGGTAACCAAACCGACAAGGACGGAAACCT
>JABUUJ010000048.1:15555-17963 GCA_021443235.1 Muribaculaceae bacterium | reverse complement strand
CATGAGATAATAATCCCAAAAATCTGTGAGAGAAAAAAACAGCATTGTTTAGGAGCAGGTTTGGTTGTGGTTGATTTTTTGCGAGAAACTTTTGGGAGTGAGGAATTATGTGTAATTTTGCGGTAGCGCTATTAAACTAAATGTTTAGGAAGTGGTCTAATAAGTTACATGGCATGTGATGTTTCATCGCTTTGGGCGGCGTGAGGGTTGCCTTTAAGGTGATGAAGTGTTGCTGTATATTGAAGCATTGTAGTGTGAGCTACGCTTGTAATAGATTGGATAATAATATATTGATCAATAATTAACCGAGATTTTTTATGAGATTTAATCGATTGAATCACCAAGGTAGCGGTGTCGTAGATGGTTGTGAAACCCACGGTGGCCGGTCGTGGCAGTGGCTGCGCATGTGCTTGACGATGCTGCTGGCAGTTGCGTGGATGTTGCCGGTCGAGGCCGACAATTACTATTGGCGCGACAAGAGGGTAGAGGTTACCAGCGACGGCACCAATCGTGTCAAGGTAAAGTATCTCACCTATGACTTTGACAACATCGACGACAGCCTGTATGAGTTGAGCATTTATGTGGTTGGCGAGAGCGAGGAGTCGGAGCGAGTCTTGACGCACAATGGTGCCCGAGAGGACTGCGACGATGGCGAGCACAAGTTCAATGGCGGTTATGGCAATGACGCCGACTATACCTCAAGACACAACAGGGCGTTCAATATCGAGCAAATGGCGAAGATTGCCAGCGGCGACCAGCGTTATCGCGAGTTTGTAATCGTCATTCCCCAGTGTTTCTATGGTTACTGCAAGCTGCGTTTCAAGGGCATCTTCAACTATTCTACTGGAATGAGCGACCTCTTGCACTTTGATTTCACCAAGGAAATCAGGCTTGGAGAGCATCAGCCATTAGACCCCACGATTCAGTCTTTTTGCCTGCCGAAGCCCAGCCAGTTGCAGGTAACGGTGGCCAATCCGCCCCAATGGGAGAGCTGTAACACCGATGTGACGATTACTCTCACACAGGGCAGCGCACAAGTGAGCAAGACGTTCTATTACGGGCCGACAGAAACCCCTATCACCCAATATAATATGGATCTTACTGCCGATATGGACATCAGCCAATCGTTCAAGGCCGAGGCGATTTACCGTATATGGCGAAGGTCGGAAGGCGCCGAGCTGGGCCCGACAACGGTCGATTTGAAATACAAGACCAAGGGCAATTTTGCGGGCTTCACCTGTGCTGAAGACCCGAAGGCGCAGTTCTATCTCAACGACTGTGAGACCGAGGTGTTGTGGACGCCAAGAAATCTTAATGCCAATCAGGCCGACTTTGTGTCGATATTCTATCGCATGGCTGGTGGCTCATGGAAGCCGCTGGCAACCAAGCTCGACCGAGACACGAATAAATATCTCCACACCCAGGCCGACGCAACCACCGGCATCTTGCCTGAGAAGACCTATGAGTATAAGATTGTGTATGGCCGCAACGACTGGGGCGAGCCCAGCGTGAGCAACAACTGGGGCGGCATCGCAGTCACCGAGGCGGTGTCGACTGCCACATCAGGCATGACACCGCGCCTCACGGCATCGCGCGAGCCGGGCGCCATCAGACTTGACTGGGAGATTCCCAACAGCCAGGAGTTGCTCGACAACAATTGCGACATCATCATCCAGCGCGCAATAAGCACCGCTACCAAGTTTACCGATGTCGCCACAGTAAAATATGAGAAAGGCGGCAATGGCACCTATATCGATGTCATCAGCGGAGCATATAAATATAAGGTTGTGCTTGTGTCGAAAAACACATGGTATGCCAAGAACTACACTTCCAATGAGGCCGAGGCCATGAGTATCGACGCCACCAGCATCAAGTCGCTGCGCGCCACCAAGGGCGAGTATGCCGGCCGCGTGCATGTGGAGTGGAATGCCAACGTGGTTAACAAAGCCACCTACAGCGTGCTGCGCCGCAGCCTGGAGGACGAGTCATCCTCGTTTACCAAACTGTCCACCATGTCGTCGACCGAGGAGTATCTGCAATATGACGACGACACAGCGTTGCCTGGCATATACTATGAGTACCGCATCGAGTACGCCACCACCACCAACGATGGCGAGGAGACACCTGTTCAGGGCTCAAAGACCGACATCGGCTTCAGCTCGTCGAGTGGCAAGATCCTGGGTAGCATCACCTACGGGTCGGGCACGGCAGTCGAGGGCGTTGACGTGTATGCGCTGCGCAATAGTAGCGGCAACGACATGTCGAGCAGCCGTTGTCTCTACTTCAACGGCTCGGCACTGGCAACGGTGACCGACAGCATCGACGTCTTCAAGGGCATCTTCAAGAACGGATACACCTATCAGTTCTGGATGAAGATTGACTCAAGGCAGACCGGCGAGGCAACCATT
>JABUUJ010000048.1:8501-15448 GCA_021443235.1 Muribaculaceae bacterium | reverse complement strand
CTCAGCGCCAACACCTACTATCAGGTGACACTGGCTCGCAGCGCTTCGGAGGCCCGCCTCACCGTGTTCAGCCCTATTGACGACGAGGTGATGACCAGCGAGAGCGACACCCAGTCGGTATATCATAAAGAAGACGTCACCCCCGAGCCTGGTTATCCCATTGCTTACAAGGGCCCAGGCAGCAGGAAAGACAGCGGCAAGGCTGTCGACAAGACCGAGGTGTCGGTCGAGAAGGCAATGTCGACCGAGGTCAGCGCCCAGGCACTGCCATGGGAAGAGAAGAGCCTCTACTCCAACGAGTTCAAGATGGGTGACGGCTACAATGGCACACTCGACGAGATGCGCGTGTGGAGCAAAGTGCTCACCGAGAAAGAAATTGCCGACAACTACAACCGTGTGCTTGTGGGCAACGAGGGCAACCTTGAGATGTACTACCGCTTTGATGAGGGCCTGAAGAGCCTGTTCTTCGACTCGTCGCGCAAGGGCTCAACGCAAAACGGGCGCCACGGCATGCTCAATGTCAACGTCACCCCGTCGACCGACGTGCCCACAGTGGCCCAGCTGGGCTACCGCGGCAAGACCGACGAGAACGGCAACTACATCATCGAGGGCATTCCCTTCGGTGGCGAGGGCACAAGCTACAGCGTGGTGCCGCAGCTGGGCATTCACGAGTTCAGCCCGGTTAAGCAGATGCGATACATCGGTCCGAGCACATTGGTGCACAACTCCACCGACTTCTCCGACGTGTCGAGCTTCCCTGTGAGTGGCGTGGTATATTATGAGAACACGCTCTATCCCGTGGAGGGCTGCAGCCTCTATGTCGACGGCACCATCTGCAGCCGCGACGGCGAGATTATCCAGACCGACGAGAACGGACGCTTCACAATCGACGTGCCCATCGGCGACCACTTCATCGAGGTGCGCAACACGCAGCAGGGCCACACGTTTGTCAATGCCGGCCGCTATCCTGCCGACCCCAACAAGGTGGGGCTCAAGCACACCTTCAACAAGACGATGAGCGGGCTCACCTTCTATGAGTCGACACTTGTTAACCTCTCGGGACGTGTTACCGGCGGTAGCGTCGAGGGCGACAAGCCCCTGGGCTTTGGGCTGAGTAGCAACACAATAGGACAGGTAGAGCTGCAATTGCAGGCTTCCAACAACACCTATAGCCTCAACGTAGTGAAAAATGTTGACGACCAGGGCGTGATAACCTACAACAACAATCCCCAAAGGCTCGTGTGCGAGCCTGCCACAGCCGGGCACGGAAAATTCAACAGTTCGTCGTGGCGCGGCGCAAGAACCAAGGATGTTGACAACACCAAGACCATCTACATCCAAACCGACCCCATCACCGGCGAGTTCAGCGCAATGTTGCCACCGCTCAAGTACAAGGTAATCGGCGCCAAGGTAATCAAGAGCGGCAAGTCGATAATCAGTAATGAAAGCGGTTATCCCGAATATGACCTTACCACGCCGATGAACGAGCTGCGCGACTCGACCGAGACCGATGCTGGCATGAAGTATTACTCTTGCAACAACAAGATTATGCTCACCTACCACAGCACACCCACATTCAAGGTGCAGGACAAGAACGCCGATCCAGGTGCATTCGGTATCAGCGACTTCACCGTAGTTGATAAATTTGGCGAGGTGACGGTTGACGACATTTACAAGGTTGACGAGAATGGCAACGTGAACTACCGCTTCGGAGCCCCGTTGTTTGTCATGGGCGACCCCTACGTCTTCAATCTGAAAGGATATGAGGAGTACACCAATGCCGACAACGGCAAGGTGGTGACAGTGCCTCTGCAAGGAGTGGAGGTGACCATCAACAACAACCTCGCCGCCGATCAGGCTGTGTATATCGAGGGCAACGATGCCGGTCAGGTGGCCGAGTCGGTCGAGAACAAAATCAAGCTCGATGAGAAGGGCGAGGCCATTTACAAGTGGACAGGCGGTCTGCCCAACATCAACGAGAGCCGCAAGAGCGATGTGCCCAACTACGCACGCACCATCTCAATAACCTATGACATCGAAGGAAAGGCTTGCCAGTGGGAAGGCAGCGGCATGTATGGCATCCTGCTGGGCGAGCTCACCACTGGCACCAACTTTGTGACTGCCGGTCCCGACAAGGTCGACATGGTGCTGAGAGACCCACCGGGAACAAAATCGCACACCGAGTGGACCGAAGGCTCCTCGCTGGTGAGCACCTCGACATGGGGCGGCACGTGGAACACCGACAACACGGTGATGACTCACACAGCGCTTGGCGTGAATATCGCCATCTTGAATGGACTTGGAGTGGCCGTAATCAACAGCATGAAGGCCGAGCACAACCTCGACGTGGGCCTGCACATCAAGGACTGGGGCGAGAACTCCAACACCGTGTCGACCACCTACACCACCAGCCACACGATATCGACAAGCGACGCCAAGGAGTTTGTGGGATCAAAGGGCGACGTTTATGTCGGTCGCTCGACCAATGTGACATTTGGCAAGGCACGACAAATCGGCCTTACCCGCGAGAATGCATCATCGCCCGTCGAGCTTACTAAGAAGGAAGTGGTGTCAACAGGCTTGAATTTCGCTACATCGTTCAGCTACAGCCAGCACTACATTGAGAATATCCTTATTCCCAACCTCCAGATGATGCTCAATCAGAAGCTTATCACCATGCCCGAGAGCGAGATCGGCGGATTTGTCAACAACACCAATCTGCCCGTCTATCTCACTCCTCACAAGCCTGGCGACACCGGCTATGGCAAGAGAAACCTGGAGGGCGCCGCGCTTGAAAATGCCATTAAAAATGGCCAGTCAATCACATCGGGCCCCAACTACTGGATGGTTCCCCCGGCAAGCCGCAACGAAAGTTATACCGACTCGGTCAACTGGCTCATCACCCAAATCGAAGGTTGGCAGAAAACTATTGCCCAAAACGAGAAAGATAAGGTAGAGGCCTTCTATAACAAGAACAAGGACTGCTTCATCAACAATTTTTCGTTCGACGCTGGCTCGTCACAGTCGCTCTCGTGGGAAAACGACACCACCAAGAGCGCAAAGTCGGAGAACTCGTTCTGCATTTCGGCCATAGGAAGCATTGACTGGGGTACGCTGTTCAACAACACTGGTGTAATATGGACGGTCAAGACCGAAACTGGTGGAGGAGGCCACTCGGTGGATACCGAAAGCGAAACAGTGAAGACCAAGTTTTCCTACAAGTTGGCCGATAGCGACCCGTTTGATGCAATCTCGGTCGACGTGCTGAAGTCGCCCGCCGGATGGGGCCCCATCTTCCACACCCGAGCCGGACAGACCTCGGCGCCCTACGAAGGCAAGGATGTGACCAAGTACTACGAGCCGGGGCAGTATGTGCTCAGCGAGGCAACTATGCAAATCGAGGTGCCAAAAATCGAGGTGGAGGTGCCTGTGCAAAGCGACGTGCCCACTGGCAGCTCGGCCAAGTTCTACTTGCTTCTCTCCAACGAGAGCGAGGTTAACGCCGATGTCTATTTCAAGCTGCTCCAGATGGAAGAGACCAACCCCAATGGCGCAATCCTGAAGATTGACGACGCAACCCTCACCGACAACCGAAACATAAAGGTTCCGGCTGGCCAAACAGTGAGGAAGCTGCTGGCGCTCTCGCAGAGCGATGTCTCAATACTCGACTACAACAACATCGGCCTCGTGCTTGGCTCGCAGTCGCAATATCAGCCCGGCACTTGGGACCAGATTACCGACACTGTGTTTATCTCGGCCCACTTCGTGCCTTCGTCGAGCGAGGTGGCACTGCACGTCAGCTCGCCAGTGCTCAACACCTCACTGGGCTCCACACTCACGCTCACCTTCGACAACTTCGACCGCACCTTCCAGGGCTTGAAGGCGTTCCGCCTGCAATACAAGGCCAAGGGCGACGCCAACTGGTCGCTGGCCAAGGAATATGTGATGCGCGAGGACGATGTGACCCGCGACAACGAGTTGCTGCCGTCAGGCGCCAAGGTTGAGTACATCTACCCGATGCACAATTTCAAGGACGATGAGTACACCTTCCGCGTCCTCTCGGTAGCCACCTACGGAGCCGACGAGGTGTATCGCTCAAGCAACGAGATTACTGTGGTGAAAGACATGGCGCGCCCGCAACTCATCGGCATTCCCGCACCCACCGACGGAATACTCAACATGGGCGACGAAATCTCGGTGGTATTCAACGAGGACATCCGCAAGGGATACCTGCAGAGCGACGCCAACTTCATAGTGCGAGGACGCCTCAACAACGCCGACCTGACTCACGACGGCGTGTTCCAGAACTCGGGCGGCGATGGAGCCTCCAGCCAGTCGCCAGTCGACCTCTCGCGACGCTCGTGGAGTGTGGGCAACTGGTTGAAGTGGACCGGAGCCGGCAGCATCTTCCGCCATGGCACTGCCAACAACAACGTCGACATCGCAGTGCTCGACAACGGCAAGCTGCAAGTCACAATCGACGGCACCAGCTACACATCCGACAACGCAATCCCGAAGGACAAGTGGTGCTACATGAATGTGGCCTACGACTTTAACCAAGGCGACCCGCGCATCACCGCCGACGTGGCTTGCGACGCCGAGAGCACCTCGCTCTTCAACCGCGAGAAGGTGAAGGCATATAAGGGCAACGGCGTGGTGACCATAGGACGTGGCATCACCGCGGCAATACACGAAGTGACGCTGTGGAACATCACGCGCGAGTGGGCTCAGGCCACATCGACCAAGGCTCAGGTGCTGCCCGCGTCGACCGACGGACTGATAGGCTACTGGCGCCTCGACGAGGGCCACGGCACCGTGGGCGAGGACAAGGCTCGTAGCCGCCACCTCACGCTGCCCGCAGCCAGCAGCTGGAGCATGGAGGCACCCAACTTTGCTCTTGAGCTCGATGGCAAGAACTATGCTGCCCTCGACATGAGCCGCACCGGCACCGATGTTGACCAAAACTACGCTCTTGAATTCTGGTTCCGCGCCGACAAGCATGAGGAGCCGGCATCAATATTCAGCATCAATGGCGACCAACTTGAGCTTGTGGCCAACGGCGACAACCTCAACCTGTACGCCAACGGGCAACTCAACGTGCTGTCGACCAAGAATCTCATGGACAACAACTGGCACCACTTCGCACTCAACGTGCTCAAGGGTTCGGCAGGCATGGCAACAGCCTATATCGACGGCACGGCAATGGCACAAATCAGTGCCGACAAGTTGCCCGCAATACAGACCGATCGCATGATTCTGGGCGCGCACCGCGATTACCAAAGCGACGGCAATCCCGCCTACACTTTCAGCCAGTATTTCAAAGGCTGCTTCGACGAGGTGCGCTTCTGGAACGGAACGCAGTCGGCAGCCGTGCTGCGCGAAAATATGTATGGTAAAGTAGAGGCCGAATCCCCTGCACTCGCGCTCTACTATCCGTTTGAGAAAACCCAGCGCGACTCGGGCGGTCAGATTGAGACCGTTGCCGACCTCGCGGATCATAGCCCGACTAAAGCCGCCGATGTCGAGTTCCGCATGGGCGTCACCATCGAGCCGCAGTTGACGATGCTTGGCCTGAAAGACGTTAAGAAGATGGACAATGTGCCGTTCTCGTTTGTGGCAAGCGAGCGCAAGATTACTATCACGCTCAACGCCGCCGAGAATCTGATTGAGGGCTGCAACCTGCAGTTCACTGTGCGCGATGTGCAAGACATCAACGGCAACTACAGCAAAGACATCACCTGGTCGGCATTCGTTCAACAGAACCAGCTCACCTGGGGACAGTCGGAGGTGAAACTGCTGAAGGAAGGCGCCAACGAGGTAGCATTTGACGTTGACATCATCAACAGCAGCGGCGAGATTGCCAACTGGAGCCTCACCGACATGCCCATGTGGCTGACGGTCGAAGACGAGGCCGGCACCCTGCTGCCACTGTCGCAAAAGTCGCTCCACTTCTCGGTGGCTCCCAGCACACCCATTGGACGCTACGATGCCGAGATTGGGCTGCGCGGAGAGAACATGGTGACTACCCGACTCATGGTGAGCCTCGTGGTGACAGGTGTACGTCCCGACTGGACCGTAAATCCTGCCGACTATGAGAACACGATGAACTTGGTGGCTCAGCTCAAGATTAATGGCGCCTATAGCGAGAACGCCGAGGATATCGTGGCAGCCTTTATCGGTGGCGAGTGCCGCGGTATCGCATCGCCGGTTTATTATCCGCGCTACGACACCTACTTCCTCACGATGAACATCTATGGCAACCCCGCCGACATGAACAAGCCCATCACCTACAAGGTGTTTGACGCTTCGATTGGCGAGATTTGTCCCGATGTGACCGCCACTCCCACCTATGCTTACCAAAGCGACCTCGTGGCAGGTACGCTCACCGATCCCGTGATATTCAATACCACCAACAAGCGCGAGCAGAGCCAGGCTCTGGGCAAGGGCTGGAACTGGATTTCACTCTATGTGACGCCCGACGACACATCGGTCGACAACGTGCTTGCCTCGCTTGAGGCCGACATCGCAATGGTGAAGGACAAGACCTCTTACACGTCGATCTACAACGGCGCTTGGACTAAGGGCGGTCTTGACGACATCCAGGTGGGCAAGATGTACAAGGTGCGCATGGAGCGTGGAGCCAACTTCCGCCTCCTGGGCTCGCAAGTCAACCCGATGGCGGCTCCCATCGACATCTACAAGGGCTGGAACTGGATAGGCTTCAATAGCAACACCTACCTGTCGCCCAACGAGGCGTTCGCAGGGCTCAACCCGCAGGATGGCGACGTGGTGAAGGGTCGCAGCTCATTTGCAATGTATATGGACTATGAGTGGGTGGGCTCGCTCACAGCACTCACCCCGGGCGAGGGTTATGTATATATGTCGAACGACGAGGAGACCAAGACAATGTTCTACCCCTCGGCAACATCTCCCACATGGAAGGCTCC
>JABUUJ010000048.1:4313-8493 GCA_021443235.1 Muribaculaceae bacterium | reverse complement strand
CGACACAAGAACTCCGAAGTACACTCCGTGCGACGAGCACAAGTACCAGAGCAACATGACCATGGTGGCAAAGGTGATGCGTCAGGGCGAACCCGTCAATTGCGAGCTGGCAGTCTTTGACAGCAAGGGCGAATGCCGTGGCACCAACTTCAGCCAAGCCGACGGCCTGATATTCCTCACCATCCAGGGCGAGGGATATGGCGAGCCGCTGAGCTTCCGCGTGGTGTTTAACGTCAAGGACCGTGAGGTGGATGTGCTTGCCGACGAAACCTACATCTTCAGCAACGACGACATCGTGGGCTCTCCCGACAGCCCGTTCGTCATCACGCTGAAGGACGATGCCGCAATCAACGACATCGAGGCCGACGTTGACGGCGTCGACAACACGATGTACGACATTCTTGGCCGCCGCATTAAGGACGACCACCCGCAGACGGGCGTTTATATCCGCGCCAACAAGAAACTGATTGTGAAGTAACCGATTTTCGGCGACAAGGGTTGATGGGGTGGGCTAGAATGTGTAGCTTTGCCCTTTGAGACCGGGTAGAATTATATGAACTATTGAGCAAGAAGACATGACAATGGATAGAAAACCTCGCATTGCTGTGGTGGGCGGCGCCAACGTTGACCTCACCGCGGCGCCGAGCGTGAAATATGTGCCGGGCGACTCGTGCCCAGGCACGGTGACGCTCTCCTATGGCGGCGTGGGCCGCAACATTGCCCACAACCTTGTGCTCATGGGCTGCGAGGTCGCGCTTGTGACTGCATTTGGCGACGATGTCCTTTCGGCGGGCCTTAAGAGCGACTGTGCCCGACTGGGCATCGACACGCGCCATGCGGTCACCATTGCCGGAGCAGCGTGCTCAACATTTGTGAGCATCAACGACGAGCATGGTGAGATGATGTCGGCCGTTGCTGCAATGGATGTCATCGACCACCTCACGCCCGAGTTGATGAGCGAGCGCATTGACATGCTCAATGCCTGCGACATTGTGGTGCTTGAGGCCAACCTGCCGGCAGCCACCATCGCCTACCTGCTCGACAACTGCACGGCGCCTGTGTTTGCCGACACTGTTTCGACAGCCAAAAGTCACAAACTGTTTGGCGCGCTTGCCCCCAGCCGACGCCTACACACGCTCAAACTCAACCGCATCGAGGCGCTGGAGCTTATCGGTGCCGATGCAGCCACCCCCGAGGCCTTTGATACTGCGGTTGCCAGCCTGCACCAGCGGGGTGTGGAGCGCGTGCTCATTACGCTGGGCTCGCAAGGCTGCTACTACCACGACAGCACCGGCAGCGGCATCGTGCCGTGCGAGAAGGTGCCAGTGGCAAGCGTGAACGGTGGTGGCGACGCGTTCCTTTCGGGCGCGGTGCTGGCTTTCAGCAAGGGATTAGACGTCAATTCAACAATAAAATGTGCCTTGCGCGCGGCGGCCCTTACTGTGCAGTGTGTCGAGGCTGTAAACCCACAAATCAACGAAAAATATGTACTCAGTGAATAACAAACACCTCAGCGTGGCTCCCGAAGTTGCCGAAGCCATCGCCGCCGGGCGGCCCGTCGTCGCTCTTGAGTCAACCATCATCTCGCATGGTATGCCTTATCCCCAAAATGTGGAGACTGCCCTGCGCGTGGAGCAAACCATACGCGACAACGGCGCCGTGCCTGCCACTATAGCCATCATTGGCGGCAAACTCAAGGCGGGCCTCAGCCACGATGAGATTGAATATCTGGGCCGGAAAGGTCAGGAAGTGGTGAAGGCCTCGCGACGCGACCTTCCCGTGCTTGTGGCTCGTGGCGACGACGGAGCAACCACCGTTGCCACTACAATGATTATCGCGGCCATGGCAGGCATCAGGGTATTTGCCACGGGCGGCATTGGCGGTGTGCATCGCGGTGCTGAGACCACCATGGACATCTCGGCCGACCTTGAGGAACTGGCAATGACGCCGGTGATGGTGGTGTGTGCCGGAGCGAAGTCGATTCTCGACCTCGGGCTCACGCTCGAGTATCTCGAGACTAAGGGTGTGCCGGTGATTGGGTTTGGCACCGACGAGCTGCCTGCGTTCTACACACGCAAGAGCGGCTTCGGCGTGGACTACCGCATTGACACTCCCGAGGAGCTTGCCGCCGCCTTCAGTGCCAAGATGAGCATGGGGCTCAAGGGCGGAATGCTGGTGACCAACCCCATCCCCGAGCAATACTCGATGGATGCCGATTATATAAACAGCGTGATTGACGAGGCTGTCGCCGAGGCCGAGCGACTGGGCATCCACGGCAAGAAGGTGACTCCGTTCCTGCTCGCCAAAGTGGCCGAGAAAACCGAGGGCGAGAGCCTCGCGTCAAACATCCAGCTCGTCCTCAACAACGCCGCCCTCGCCGCCCGCACCGCCACCCACCTCTCAACCCAAGAGTAACTCTCAGTTCGACGTTGACACTGACTTTGACATTGACCTGACAGTGCGGGTGGCGTACTACCGCCAACCATGGGCGCCTCTTTTAGTTGTTAATTGATGCCCACGGCATCATCTCAACGAAAATCAACTGATAGCCATCTGCCGCCTTCCATCTCGTTGCCCGAATTTCCAAAAATTCCAATTTTTCCAATGGAAAACCGGAAAATGAAATGGAAAGGGGCGCCGCAGCGAGCTCTCTCTATACTTGACTGCTGGTGTTGTGGCGTTATTTTGGGGTTGAGATTTTGTGGGGTGGGGGGAAATGGTTAAATTTGCTTCCTGAAAGGATAAAAACGATTTTAATGATGAGAGTTTTCAGTGGAGATGTGGCGCGCGGGTGCGCGGTTTGGGTGCTGATTGCTGTGGCAATGCACGCGTGGGCACAGCGTGGCGTCGATGCCACGAAGTGGTGCGCCGAGCCTATATACGACTACGTTTACCAAGACACGATGATAATGGGCGGCGACGGCTGCAGGCTGGTCACCGAAATCTATTTGCCCAAAGGCGAGGGACCGTGGCCAGTGGTGGTGACACGCACACCCTACGTGCGACACACCGAGTGCGTTGACGACCAACCCATTGCGCGCGAGTATGCACGGCGAGGCGTGGGCTACATCAGGCAACGTTGCCGCGGCACCGACGGCTCGGAAGGCAACTACGAGCCTAATATTTATGAGCGTGAGGACGGACTGGCGTTGCTCAGCTGGCTTGATGCCCAGCCTTGGTGCAAAAGCATCGGGCTCACGGGCATGTCCTATGGCGCGCTTGTGTGCTGGATAGTGGCCGACTCGTTGCCCGGCAAGGTAAAAGGCATTCACATGCACCACTATGGCGTGGATAGGCATCTGTCGGCCTACAGCAACGGCCTGTTCCGTCAGGACATTCTCACGTCGTGGGCAATAGAGAATGCCAAGGAGCCCATCAACCGACCCCCACACGACTTCAAAGAGCCTTTCTACGACCAGCTGAGTTACCGCCCGCAGGCTCGCATGGCGGTGGACATGCTGGGATGCGAGATGCCGTGGTATCGCGACTGGATAACCCACACCGACTATACCGACCCCTATTGGCACGAGGGCGTGTGGGCAACCCTGCGGTCCATCCCTCCAAAAATCAAGGTGCCTGTAACCATCGTGGCGGGCTTCTTCGACCACCACATGGAGGGCACGGTGCTGGGATATGAGCTGCTGCCCGAAGCCACCAAGGCGCAAAGCCGACTGATTATAGGCAGCTGGAACCATTACTACCAAACCACCCCCACTGCCCACAATCCCAAGCACGACCATGAGCTGGACATATTCGCCGACCAGTTCAACTGGCTCTACAGCGTGCTGGCCGAGGATGTTGTGCCTAAGGCCGAGATAAAGGTCTATGAGATAGGCGCCGACAGGTGGACGACAGTCGAGCGGTGGCCTTTGACCGCCAGCTCACAGCGCACATGGTATCTCACCGATGAGCGCAGCGACAGCGACCCGCATGCCTACAGCCTGCGAGAGACGATGAGCAAACAGCCGAGCGACATGCACATTGACTATGTGTATGACCCCGCCAATCCTGTGATGTCGGTTGGCGGTGAGACGCTTTTCAACTCGTCGCAACGGCGTGGCAGCCAGCTACAGCCGCAGCCCGGCTATCGCGACGATGTGATAAGCTTTATCAGCGAACCACTTGCCGCCGACATGACCATCAGCGGCAGCATAGGCGTGAACCTGTTTATGAGTAGCGA
>JABUUJ010000048.1:0-3665 GCA_021443235.1 Muribaculaceae bacterium | reverse complement strand
GATTGTCTGCTGGCCATAGTTGCTGCTCTCAACCGCTACACACGAGTAATGGATGTAACCCCCCACGGCTTTGCTGCAGATGGCATCAGCCTCCTCTGTGCCCTCGGCATCTGAGCAAGCCACTACGTGCCACCAGCCATTATTATAGTCGGCAAGCTGGAAACACGGAATGAAAACATCGCGCGTCAACCTCACCTTCACCTTCCCGTTGGGATTAAGACGCACATTGGTGGAGTCGCCTGCAGTGTCATACAGATAGGCCTCCACACTGTTGGCGCGTCCTTGCCTCTCCCCACTTGTCGCCCCGCTCTCGGCAACCGGCAAAAGAAGCATCGCGCAGGTAAATAAAACCAGAAAATATCTCGTCATTATCATAAAAATTCCCGCTTATTAAGGGTTAAACCTATGCTGTCAAGTTAAGCGCTCTTTTCTGTCCTGTTTTTAGCTGAGTCTCTAAGCTGTTCAATGTCCTTTTGTACTATCATCTAATTCAGATTCTTTCAGATAAAACAATGCCATGCCAAAAGCCTCAAATGCATAATATTCTCGTTGTGTGAACATACTAATCTTATATTCACGATAACAATTGATACCCTTGTTAATGATAATATCCGAAATAGAGTCGATGTCTGTTTCTCCTAGACAATTGTACTCATCCGCCATACAATATATTTCCACTTTGTGATATTGATATCCAAGAATAAATGATACACAAACGCACACAACGAATAACCATATTTTATTCATAACATATTCCTAAATTTTAAACCATTTCTTGTATATTAGATTTTCCAATTCACTTGGTTTGTTCTTGGGATTCCAGTCGCTGTCATAACGAGTTACAACAGTTCCGTTTACAAAGACATGACATGCTCCTTTTGTGATAGATACGACCATTGTTGCACCAATTCGCATTACAATGGAATTTGTTTGTTCTTTCATATGTATCTCTCGTTAGTATTTTTTGCAAATTTACAAAAATTCTGTTATTTCACAATAATTGTCTTAACCAAATATCAGCACCCCATCCATTTTTCACACTATTTCTCACTTCATATTTTCAATAATTCGGTAAATTTTAAAATTATTTTTGCAACTATATACTACTTGACCCCGAAAATCACTTTTCGGTCAATTTTTCATCGAACTCACGTTAATACTAACAACAAGTCTATGCCGGAAGATAGTCATCTTTGGTTATGGCCAGATCTCACCGGACAGTAGCGAATTGAATTTTTGCTTCCAAAAATGTTCAATTCATACAATATTTGTTAATTATTGTATATAACACAAAAACCGGGTGTTATATTTTGTCGAAAATAAATAAAACTTTAAATTTGCAAATCATTAAACAAACAATATGAAATACTACTTTTACTTAATTTCTTTTCTTGGTTGCATATATTTTCTCCTGCTGGCAATGATCGTGGGGATGGCCTTTGTAGCTTGTGGCGATGCTAACAAAGACGATGAACCGGCCAACACATCGGGAGGCTCCAAGTTTTATGACATCAGAGTAATTGAACTTGACATATATGCCGATGATGGAACCAACGATTTGTTTGACCCCTCTTATCCTGGCAATATTTGTCGGCAGGTGAGCGTGACCTATAATGGTGAAGAGTATTTCTATAGTCCTCCTAAGAAAGACATGTTCAAATACTATCAGGCCACTTTTAGAGGACTGAGACATGACACCACGACCTTTGTCTCACTTGACTATACCAAAGAATGGGTAAGACACAGGCTTTCGTTTGGTGAATTTGATGGGTCCGCCGAATACAAAAACGCGACCTTTATTGTCAACTGGCCCGACGGAAAGAAGGACAAAATTGTCTTCAGCCGCAAATGCTGGCAGGAAAACGGTGAACTACGCTTCTCGGGCTCGGTTCGCTTAAACGGGAAAGAGTACGACAGCCTTTCGATATTCCGCACATTCTGACGCGACAAGCCATTCGCCCTTCGACCAGTTTATAATCCCAAAAGTTCAATAAAATGCCTAAGTCGCTTTTTGTTTGGCTAATTGGGTTTAACATCCTGCGCAAGGTGCGAGTGCAACTCTTGAGGGGATGGGGGAAATGAGTTGTGGAAAATTGTGTGAGTGGAAAAATTTATTTATCTTTGCCGAAAGTAGATTTTTTACACTATGGAAAAACCAAATTTCACAATAAAAGGCAACATCTGCCACACTACGCCCGACGGCGCTCTCTCGCTGCACCCCGACAGCTATCTCGTGTGCGAGAACGGGGTGTGCACCGGCGTGTTTCCCCAACTTCCCGACTGGGCTCCGCAGACCGTCATCGACTATGGCGACCTGCTTGTGATTCCGGGACTTAACGACCTGCACATCCATGCGCCGCAGTTTACCTTCCGTGGGCTGGGCATGGATCGCGAACTCATGCAATGGCTTGAGACTTACACCTTTCCCGAGGAGGCAAAATACAAGGCTCTTGAGTATGCCGACGAGGCCTACACCATCTTTGCCGACCACATGCGGCGCAGCGCCACCACGCGAGCCTGCGTCTTTGCCACTATCCACCGGCCTGCCACCGAGTTGCTGATGCAGAAGATGGAGGAGACCGGGCTGGTGACCTATGTGGGAAAGGTGAACATGGACCAGATGTCGCCTCAGTATCTCATTGAGGACACTGCGCAATCAGAGCGCGACACCATCGACTGGTTGGAAGCCACTATCGACCGATTTGCCCGCACCAAGCCGATTATCACCCCGCGATTCATACCCACTTGCTCGTCACAGCTGCTCGCCGCGCTCGGCCGTATTGCTGCCGACTACAACATCCCCGTGCAGAGCCATCTGTCGGAGAACCGCGAGGAAATCGCCATTGTGAGCAAACTGGAGCCCGACGCCGCCTCCTATGGGCACGCCTACGACAAATACGGCCTCCTCGGCGGCAACTCGCCATGTGTGATGGCGCACTGCGTTCACTCGTCGGATATTGAGCTGGAACTGATAAGAAAACGCGGCGTGTTTATCGCGCACTCGCCCGAGTCGAACTTAAACGTGTCGTCGGGCATCGCTCCCATCGCGCGCTACCTTGACATGGGTCTCAACGTAGGGCTCGCCACCGACGTGGCAGGAGGCAGTAGCGAGTGCATGTTTAAGGCAATGGCGCACGCCATCCAGTCGAGTCACATGTACTGGCGGCTCATCGACGACTCATGGCCACAACTCACCTTTGCCGACGTGTTCCACATGGCAACGCGCATCTCGGGCGCATTCTTCGGCAAGGTGGGAGCCTTCGACCCAGGCTATGCCTTCGACGCACTCGTCATCGACGACAGCAACCTCCTCACCCCCAAGCCACTCACCCTCACCGAGCGCCTCGAGCGCCTCCCTTACCTCGCCACCCCTCAACACATCGTGGCAAAATACATCAATGCCACCCCCCTCTTTTAACCCCCAGTAATATTTTTGGCAATAATATACATGCTGCCCCCAATAAAGATATGACGTAGGCAGCAGATGGCAATATCAACTGGTTAAGGAGCGGAGTGACAACCAGCTGGTACTGCCATTGGGGACCTGATGTGATATTATCTCGTTTTTTATAGTTACTTGGTATTCATGTCTTCCAACTCTCTCAAAAACAGGCGGGCGCACATTTCGGCGTCGTCGCCGGCGCGGTGGTGGGTGCCTTCGGGGA
>JABUUJ010000047.1:7743-9201 GCA_021443235.1 Muribaculaceae bacterium | reverse complement strand
TCGCCATTAGCCATTAGCCATTAGCCATTAGCCAATAGCCAAAAAGGCTACAGCACCGAGAGGTAGCGCTCGCCGGTATCGGGCAGGATGGCGACGATGGTTTTGCCGGCGTTGCCGGGGCGGCGGGCTTGCTCGAGGGCGGCGGCAAAGGCTGCGCCCGACGAGATGCCCACAAGCAGACCCTGCTTGCGCGACAGATAGCGTGCCTGGTCGAACGCCTCCTCATCGGTCACCGTCATCACCTCGTCAACGACAGCCGGGTCGTAGGTCGCAGGTATGAAGTTGGCGCCGATGCCCTGTATTTTGTGTTGTCCGGCACGACCTTGCGTGAGCAGCGGCGACGATGCAGGCTCCACAGCCACCACCTTGATGGCGGGATTATGGGCCTTCAGGGCGCGTGCAGTGCCAGTCACCGTGCCGCCAGTGCCCATCGTGGCGACGAAGATATCTACCTGACCATCAGTGTCGTTCCAAATCTCCTCGCCCGTAGTGCGTACATGAGCCTTGGGGTTGGCGGGATTGTCGAACTGCCCCAAAATCACCGCTCCGTCGATGTTGTCGCGCAGTTGCTCGGCGCGTGCGATGCTCCCCTTCATGCCCTCGGCACCGGGGGTGAGCTCGAGCTGTGCCCCGTAGGCTTTGAGCAGGTTGCGGCGCTCGATGCTCATGCTGTCGGGCATCACGAGGATGGTGCGGTAGCCCTTCACGGCGCCCACCCATGCCAGTCCCACGCCAGTGTTGCCGCTGGTGGGCTCAATGATGGTGGCGCCGGGTTGCAGCAGTCCGCGCTGCTCGGCGTCCTCAATCATCTCGAGAGCCACGCGGTCTTTGGCGCTTCCGCCCGGGTTAAATGCCTCGATTTTCACCACGATGCGTGCGTGCAAGCCGTCAATGCCCTTAATCTCGAGCATGGGCGTGTGTCCAATCAATTCGGTCAAACTGTTGTATATCATATAGTTCTAATTTTTATTTTGTGAGATTTATGGAGAGGTAGGGCGCGACGTGTTGCCAGAAGCGTGGGTAGGACTTGGCGACGACGGCGGGGTCGAGGATGGTGATGCCGGGGTGGCGTGTGGCGGCAAGAGCCATCGACATGGCGATGCGGTGGTCCTTGTAGGTCTCGATGGGCTTGGGATTTGCCACGGGAGTGAGATTGCCGTCATAGGCGATGCTGTTTGGGGTGGGTGCGAGCAGGGTGTAGCCCAACTTGGCGAGTTCGGTCTGCAATGCTGCCACGCGGTCGCTTTCCTTGATGCGTAGCGTCCTCACGCCATTGATTGTGAATGGATTGCGCAGCAGGCACAGCGTCACGGCGATGGTGGGGATAATGTCGGGCATTGATTCCATTTCCAGTACCACATTTTCTCGTGCCGGCACATTGTGGAGTCGCAGGATGTTGCCATCCCACGTTGTGCCCACGCCCATTGCGTCGCACAGTTGGGCTATGTGGCTGTCGCC
>JABUUJ010000047.1:0-7045 GCA_021443235.1 Muribaculaceae bacterium | reverse complement strand
TTTATCAAGTTTGTCAAGTTTGTCAAGTTTATCAAGTTTGTCAAGGTCAAAGTCAAGGTCAAGGTCAAAGTCAAAGTCAAGGTCAAGGTCAAAGTCGGAAAGAATCTGCTGGAGGGGGACCATGACGAAGTCGCGCTCGCGCATGCGGGGGTGGGGCACGGTGAGCTCGGGGGTGTTGATCACGAGGTCGTCGATGAGGATGATGTCGATGTCGATGATGCGGTCAACGTAGGCGCCGGTGCTGTCGCGATGTGCGTCGCAGCCCAGTCGTCGCTCTATGTCCTGGCACAGATGCAGCATGTCGAGGGGCGCGATGTCGCTCTCGAGCCTCACCGCCACGTTGACAAACGCGTTCTCGCTTTCAAAGCCCCACGGCTTGCTCTCGTAGAACTGCGACACGGCGCACTCGCCCGCTTCGGTCGAGAGCGCTGCGACGGCGCGCATGATGACGGCGCGCTTGTCGCCCAGGTTGCTGCCTATGTTCAGGTGGTAAACCATTTTTAAACCAAACAAGGTCCTTAAGGTTTTTCACGACCTTAGGGACCTTTGCTTTGTGTTGGTCGCTAATTTTACCGGTATCGATGAAATTAGAGCGTCCTCTGAACCTCTACCTCCTCAAAGGCTTCAATCATGTCGCCCACCACAAGGTCGTTGTAGCTTTGCAACGACAGACCGCAGTCGAAGCCGGTTGCCACTTCCTTGGCATCGTCCTTGAAGCGCTTGAGCGACGCAAGGTTGCCGGTGAAGCGCACGATGCCGTCGCGAATGACGCGCACCTTGCAGCTCTTCTTGATTTTGCCTTCACGCACGATGGCACCGGCAATGGTGCCCACCTTGCTGATGTGGTAAACCTGAAGCACTTCGGCGGTGCCGCACACTTCTTCCTTGACCTCGGCCGAAAGCATGCCTTCCATCGCGCTCTTGATTTCCTCGATGGCGTCGTAGATGATTGAGTAGGTGCGGATGTCGACGCCCTGCTGGGTTGCCAGACGCTTGGCGTCGGCCGACGGACGCACCTGGAAGCCCACGATGATGGCATCGCTTGCCTCGGCCAGAGTGACGTCGCTCTCGCTGATGGCGCCCACAGCCTTGTGGATGACGTTAACCTGCACCTCGGGCGTAGAGAGCTTGATGAGCGAGTCGCTCAGAGCCTCGATAGAGCCGTCCACGTCGCCCTTGACGATGATGTTGAGCTCGTGGAACTCGCCCAGTGCCATGCGGCGGCCGATGTCCTGCAGGCCGATGCGCTTCTGCGTGCGTGCCTTCTGCTCGCGTTGCAGCTGCTCGCGCTTGTTGGCGATTTGGCGTGCCTCCTGGTCGGTGTCCATCACGTTAAACTTGTCGCCGGCGGTGGGAGCGCCGTTGAGGCCCAGGATCACTGCCGGGCAGGCGGGTCCGGCCTCGGTGATGCGCTGTCCGCGCTCGTTAAACATAGCCTTCACCTTGCCGTAGTGCGTTCCGGCGAGCACGATGTCGCCCACGCGGAGCGTACCGTTGTCGACGAGCACTGTGGCCACATATCCGCGGCCCTTGTCGAGCGACGACTCAATGATTGAGCCCGTCGCCTTGCGGTTGGGGTTGGCCTTGAGGTCGAGCAGGTCGGCTTCGAGGAGCACTTTCTCGAGGAGCTCAAAGACTCCGGTGCCTTTCTTGGCGCTGATGTCCTGGCTCTGGTATTTTCCTCCCCAGTCCTCAACGAGGTAGTTGCGGTTGGCGAGCTCTTCCTTGATTTTCTCGGGGTTGGCGCCGGGCTTGTCAATCTTGTTGATGGCAAAGATGATGGGCACGCCGGCTGCCGAGGCGTGGCTCAGGGCCTCGTCGGTTTGCGGCATGACGCTGTCGTCGGCGGCGACGATGATGATGGCGATGTCGGTCACCTTGGCGCCACGGGCACGCATTGCGGTGAATGCGGCGTGACCGGGGGTGTCAAGGAATGTGATGCGACGTCCGTTTTTCAGCTTCACGATATAGGCGCCTATGTGCTGTGTGATGCCGCCGGCCTCACCGGCGATCACGTTGGTGTTGCGTATGTGGTCGAGCAGCGAGGTCTTGCCGTGGTCGACGTGTCCCATGACGGTGACTACTGGCGGGCGCTGCACGAGGTCTTCGGGAGCGTCTTCTTCGTCCTGGATGGCCTCGACCACCTCGGTGCTGGCATATTCGGTCTTAAATCCGAACTCATCGGCCACGATGTTGATTGTTTCGGCGTCAAGTCGCTGGTTTATTGAAACCATGATGCCCAGGCTGAAGCATGTGCCGATAATCTTGTTGACGGGGATGTCCATCATGGCGGCCAGGTCGTTGGCGGTAACAAACTCGGTGAGCTTGATGGTCTTGCGCTGTGCGGCCTCCTGCTTGGCTGTTTCCTGTTGAACTTCCTGGATTCTATCGCGTTTTTTCTTGCGCCAGTCGGCACCCTTGTTGATCGAGTTGTTTTTCTTGTCGTTGAGTTTGGCAAGGGTCTCTTTCATTTGGCGCTGGATGTCCTCCTCGTTGAGCTCGGGCTTGAAGGGTCGTTTGGCTTTCTTGTCTTTCTTCTTGCCACCTTGGTCGTTGTTGTTGCCGCCCTGGTTGTTGCCGCCTTTCTTGCCTTGGTTCTGAATCATGTTGCCGCTGCGCTCGATGTCGATTTTCTCCTTGCCTATGCGCTTGCGTTTCTTGCGCTGGCTCTCGGCTGCGGCCTGTTTTTCCTTCTCCTTGGCGATGCGTTCTTTCTTCTTCTCCTCCTTGGTTTTGGGTTTGGGGCGGGTGTTGGTGTTGAGTGAGTCGAGGTCGATTTTGCCCACGACGGTGATTCGGGCTGCGGGTGTTTCGGGTCGCAGCGAGATGAGGTTGTCGTCTTTCTCGGGCTCGGCTGTAGCGGGCTTGGGCTCTTCCTTTTTTGGCTCCTCTTTTTTTGGCTCGGGCTGCTTAGTGGCTTGCTCGGGCTTGTTGTTGTCGTCGGCTTTGGGTTCCTGGCGAGGTGCCGGCGTGTCCTGTTTGGGCTGTGTCTCCTCGGCTTTTGTGGGCACTTCCTTTTCCTTCACAGGTTCGGGCTTGGGCTGCTCGGCGTGCTTGGGAGCGTCGGCCTTCACGGGTTTCTTGCTGGGTTCCTCTGCTTTGACTGGCTTAGATGGGTTAAGGTCGATTTTGCCAATTATTTTGTGCTTTTGTCCGGGAATGTCGGTTGGGATATCCTCCACGACCTTGCGCTCCTTTTCGCGGCCTTTCTGACGTTCCTTGGTGTGGTCGTCGGCCTTGGCGCGGAGCTCCTTGTCGGGGCTGAATTGCTTGACGAGCATGTCATAGACAGTGTCGTCAATGCGGGCGTTGGGGTTGTTGTCGATTTCGATGCCATTTTTGGCAAGGAAACTTCTGATGCGCTCCACGCCCACGTTTAAATCTTTGCTTGCTTTACTTATCTTTATTGGCATAAATAAAAACTAAAAGTTACTCGTTATTACTTCTTTTTCGTTCAATGCCTGCCATGAGCAGCCCTATGGCAGGCCTACTGGCACCTCTTGGTGCGTGGGGATGTTACTCTTCAAACTCGGAGCGTATCACCTCGAGCAGCTGATCGACGGTCTCTTCCTCCAGGTCGGCCTTGTCGATAATCTCCTCGCGGGTGGCCTTGAGCAATTGCTTGGCGGTGGCAAAGCCGGCGTCTTTCACGGCCTTGATGATCCACTCGTCGAACTCGTCGCGGAACTCCTCGATGTAGATGTCCTCTACGTCCTCGTCGGCATCGCGGTAAACCTCGATGTCATAGCCGGTGAGCTGCATGGCGAGCTTGATGTTGAGGCCGCGGGCGCCGATGGCCTTGGAAATCTCGTCGGGCTTGACAAGGATCTCGGCTTTCTTGGTCTCGGGGTCGATGCGCACGTTCGACACCTTGGCGGGGCTCAGCGCGCGTTGCAGCAGCAGGGTGATGTTGCTGGTGTAGGGCACCACGTCGATGCTCTCGTTGCGCAGCTCGCGCACGATGCCGTGGATGCGTCCGCCCTTCATGCCCACGCAGGCGCCCACGGGGTCGATGCGGTCGTCATAGCTCTCGACGGCGATTTTGGCGCGTACGCCGGGTATGCGTGCCACCTCGCGGATGACGATCAGGCCGTCGTGTATCTCGGGCACCTCAAGCTCAAAGAGCCGGCGCAGGAACTCGTCGCTGGTGCGCGAGACGATGATTTTGGGGTTGTTGTTAGTGTTGTCGACTTTGTGGATGACGGCGCGCACGGTGTCGCCCTTGCGGAAGTTGTCGCTGGGAATCTGCTGGTCTTTAGGCAGCAGCATCTCGTTTTTCTCGTCGTCGATGAGCAGCGCCTCGCGTTTCCACACTTGGTAAACCTCGGCGGTGACGAGCTCTCCCTCGCGTTTCTTGTACTTATTATAGATAGCGTCTTTCTGCAGGTCGAGGATTTTGCTTGCCAGGGTCTGCTTCAGGTTCAGGATGGCGCGACGTCCAAACTTTGAGAACTCGATTTTGCGGGCGTGGTCTTCGCCCACTTCGCAGTCGGGGTCGTCGTCGGCTTGGGCGTCGCTCAGGCCGATTTGCTTGTTGGGGTCTTCTACCTCACCGTCGGCCACGACCTCGAAATTCTGGTAAATCTCGCAGTCGCCTTTCTCGGGGTTGAAGATCACGTCGAAGTTGTCGTCGTTGCCAAACATCTTCACCAGCACGCTGCGGAACGATTCCTCCATGACGCTGATGAGCGTTGTGGACTCGATCTTTTTCTCTTTGATGAACTCGCCGAATTCTATCTGCATGCTGGGCAGTTCTTCTTGTTTCTTTGCCATAATTAAATGATTAGAACTTGATTATGATTTTTGTATATTTAATTTCGTCGTATTTAAGCACTATGGCCACGGGTTGCATCTCGGGGCGCTTTTTGCCCTCGACTTTCACCTTTTTGAGCGTCGAGATGGTGAAGCCGCTCTCGTCGCAGCCTGTGAGGGTGCCCTTGAGCTTGCGGCCGTCGGCGGTGAGCACCTCGACGTCTTCGCCCAGGTTTTTCTCATACTGGCGCGGCACGAGCAGCGGCGAGGTGATGCCATAGGAGCCCACGGTGAGCTCATAGTCCTCGATGTCGCGGTCAAAGGCGTCGAGCACGGCGTTGTTGACCATCACGCAGTCGTCGATGTTGATGCTCGTGTTGCTGTCGAGCTGCACGTCAACGATGTTGTCGCGGCTCACGCTCAGCTGCACCAGGAACATGTCGGTGCCTTGGAGTGCCTCGTTGATTACCTGTGTAAGTGCTGTCTTGTCAAGCATAAAATTTATATAATAAAAACGAGAGAGCCTTGATGCCCCCTCTCACGATTGCACCGCAAAGTTACTAATATTCCTTGGTTTATACAATAGTGTGCCGCCGTTACCGGGCATCTTGCCCACCACACACTCTAAAATTTATGTTTATTTAACTTCCTCTCACAAAATTTAAAATAATTGGAGCTATTGAAGAATGGGTGGGTATTACCCCAACGTCTTCAATAACTCCAATATATCTAATGTCGCGCCAGGCGGGCGTTACTTGGTCATGGCCTTGAGCTTGTTGAGCAGGGCAAACATCACGACGGCGCTGATCAGACACAGGGCTATGAGGATGGCCCAGTTGTACATGAGCGGAATCTTGTTCCACAGCATCGAGGGGATGCTGCTCAGGTAGTTGCCTATCGCCGTTGCCACAAACCAGCCGCCCATCATCATGCCCTTGTATTTGGGCGGTGCCACCTTCGACACAAACGAGATGCCCATGGGCGAGAGCAGCAGCTCGGCAATGGTGAGGGTGAAATAGGTCGAGATGAGCCACGACGGCGACAGGACGCTCTGGGTGCTGTCGCCAAGGTCCATGGGCGAGGTGAGCGCGGTCGATGCCAGCGTGATCACGCCAAAGCCGATGGCGGCGATGAGCATTCCCCAGGCAATGCGAGCCGGAGCACTGATCTCCTTGCCCTTCTTCTCAAGAAGGCCGAAAAACGCCATGCTGAACGGCGTGAGCGCCACCACGAAGAACGGGTTGAACTGCTGGAAATCGCTGGGCTGGGCAGCGTGAGGATCGTCCATGCCCACATAGAGCAGGTAGGAGCCCGCCAGCGCCGCAATAGTGGCGATGGCGCATCCCACACGGCCCTTTTTGGTGGCCGACTGGAAGAACCCGAAGCCAGTATATACGGCAAAGGCGATGAGCGCCAGGCTGAAGATGTTGAAGCCCAAGCGCATGCCGCCAGTAATCGACAGGACGGTATATTTCTTGGCAAAGAAGGTGAGCGCCGAGCCGTTTTGGTGGAACGCCATCCAGAAGAAAATCACCACGGCAAACACGAGCAGCAGCGCGATGATGCGGTCGCGAGTCTGCTTGGCTGTCAGCTCCACAACGGGCTGGTCGCTCGCCTTGGCCTTGCGCGCGGTGACATCGGCGTGCTTAAACCAACTGCGGCAACCAATGTAGATTGCAAACGATGCCACGAGCGACACGCAAGCCACGCCGAAGCACAGCCCGTAGCCGCCGTAAAGCGCCTCAAGATAGGCGGGGTCAAGGTTGGCGGCGTCGTACACAAAGCCATACTGCGCCAGATACTGGTTGGTGATCCAGCGAGCCATCGAGGGCGCAAACATCGCTCCGATGTTAATCGCCATGTAGAACAGGCTGAAAGCCGCGTCGCGACTGCCCGAATACTTGGGGTCGTCATAGAGGTTGCCGATGAGCACCTGCAGGTTGCCCTTGAACAGACCTGTGCCAAGCGACACCGCCGCCAGGCCGCCAAACATTGCCGCCTTGCCCATGGCGTCGGCGCCAGTGGGGATGGCGAGGCCCAGGTAGCCCAGGAACATGATGATGAAACCGGTCACCACGCAGCGACCGTAGCCAATCTTGTCGGCAAGCATGCCGCCAAACAGCGGCGCGAAGTACACTACTGCGAGGAAGGTCGCATTAACCTGCCCGGCAGTGCTCTCGTCCCACCCAAACTTGGCCTGCATGAACAAGGTGAAGATGGCGAGCATCGTGTAGTAGCCAAAGCGCTCGCCAGTGTTGGCAAGTGCCAGCGCAAAAAGTCCTTTAGGTTGATT
>JABUUJ010000046.1:30462-32860 GCA_021443235.1 Muribaculaceae bacterium | reverse complement strand
CAGCCTATGTGATTGACGCTGTATCGAACTGCAAATTAGAGCGCATTGACACCATTACAGTCCAGTTCATCAATATATTAAGGAACGCGCGACCCGACGTGCCCATTTTCATCGTCGAGGGGCAGCAATATGCCCAGCAACCCTACGATGCCAAGCAACGTGCTAGCATGGAGGCATCAAACGCAATGCTTTTCTCAAAATATGAAGAACTGAAAAAACAGAATCCTACGAATCTATATTACATTTACGACAAGAACCTTATAGGTCCCGATGGCGAAGGCACTGTTGACGGAGCGCACTTGACCGACTATGGCTTTGTGCTCAACGCCCAGAAGTTCTACCCTTTCCTGAAGGCTGCAGTAAATGGCGAAAAGATTCCTATTGACAAGAAATAGCAGTGAAGAAGACCGATTACATATTGTCGCTCATCGAGGAAGGCGAGCACGAGCATCAGGATTTCAAGTATCAAATCTCGGATGCCCGCAAGATTGCGCGCAGCATCTCGGCCTTTGCCAACAATAGCGGAGGTCGCTTGCTCATAGGCGTGAAAGACAATGGTAATATCGCTGGGGTAAAAAGCGAGGAGGAAATCTACATGATAGAGACTGCGGCGACAATGTATTGCAGACCCGAGCAGACTGTTCAATTCACCATCTATCATGTGGGAGGCAAGACTGTGCTGAAGGTTGATATCCCCGAGGCAGAAGAGAAACCTGTCAAGGCGCAAGACGACAACGGCAAGTGGTGCACCTACTATCGTGTTAACGACGAGAACCACCTGGCATCGGCCACCCATGTGAAAGTGCTGAAAAACGAGAGCAGCAACAACGAGGGAGCGTCTATGTTGTTTACCGATAAAGAGAAAACGTTGCTTCAATACCTGCGAGAGCACGGCGGCATTACCATGGGCGGCATCACGCGACTGGTGCTCTGCTCGCGCGCTGTTGCCGACGAGATGGTGGTGAACATGTGCAGCATGGGCATCGCCGCTATCAACTATCACGAGGGCAATTGCCTCATCACACTGAAATAAACTCAAAGAAATATAAACATTATAAATTCAAACGCAATGAAAAGAGTATTATTAGGCATTATGGCACTGGGCGTTGCAATGAGCGCCGCAGCCGACAGCAAGGTAGTGCACCCCGACAGCACCGGATTCAAGTTTACCGACACCAAGGTTATCAAGTGTACACCAGTAAAAGACCAGCACAAGTCGGGTACATGCTGGTGCTACTCGACCAACACCTATTTCGAGGCCGAGATACTGCGCGTGAGTGGCAAGGAGATTCACCTGAGCGAGGCTTTTGTGGTTAATCACTGCTATCGCGACAAAGCCGACAAATTTGTGCGCATGGACGGGAAAATCAACTTCGCACAGGGCGGTGGTTTCCCCGATGTTCCCTATGTGTGGGACAAGTATGGCATGATGCCCAACGAGGCCTACACTGGCCTTACCTATGGCGACAAGAAGTTCTCGCACAACGAGATGCTTGAGTGCATGAAGGGTTATGTAGAAGTGATTCAGGAGAACAAGACCGGCAAACTCACCCCTGCGTGGAAAGAAGGCTTTAATGGCATTGTTGACGCATACATGGGCAAGATGCCCGAGACCTTTGTTTATGAAGGCAAGACCTACACCCCGAAGCAATGGGCCGAAGCACTTCCCATCAAGATGGAGGACTATGTAGCCATCACTTCGTTCTCGCACCATCCTTTCTATGAGCCATTTATGCTTGAGATTGCCGACAACTGGCTGTGGGCTTCTTACCAGAACGTGCCCATCGACGAGATGCTTGAGGTGTGCAACTATGCTGTTGACCATGGCTATGCAGTGGCTTGGGCGGCCGACATCAGTGAGCCTTGCTTCAAGTTCCGCAAGGGCTATGCCGTTTGGCCTGTCAACAAAGATGTTCCTGACCTGAAGGGCAGCGACATGGAGCGCTGGCTGCAACTCAGCGACAAAGACCGCGAGACCGAGAAGTGGGACATCAAAGGCCCGGTTGAGGAAGAGAACGTAACACAGGAACGTCGCCAGCAGATGTTTGACGCCAAGGAAACCACCGACGACCACGGCATGGTGATTGTGGGAAAGGCTGTTGATCAGAAAGGCAACCGCTATTTCAAGGTTCAGAACAGTTGGGACACCAACCAACTCTATGGCGGCTACTTCTATGTGAGCGAAGCCTATTTCAAGGCAAAAACCATTGACATCACCGTTCACAAGGACGCCGTTCCCGCACACATCGCCAAGAAAATAGTGAAATAAATGCCGAGTTAAAGCATATCAAGGTCACGCCACAAAACGGCGTGGCCTTTTTTTGGGGTTAAACCCAAAAAGTTCATTAGAACGCCTGAGTTGTTTTTATTTTGCTATTTTTCGTCTTTTTGTTTTCTG
>JABUUJ010000046.1:22971-30195 GCA_021443235.1 Muribaculaceae bacterium | reverse complement strand
TTCCTTGTTTATTCAGTCACATAGCTCGCTATGCTCCTTCATAAATCAAGAAAAATCTGGGCGTACATAAAATCAAAAATACTTCAAAATTCTAATGAACTATTTGAGGTTAAATGTTGTGTGGACAAGGATAAATTACTACTTTTGTGGGTGAAACGCAGCAGCGTGCATTTACTTATAAAAAAGACCATAATGGCTATTAAAAGCGACAACAAGCAAAAGACCGTTTCGGGCATTATCTGCCTGACGACAGTGGGTGTGATTTTTGGATATCTGGCATGGATGATGGGCATGTCAAATATGCTCAAGACTATGATGTATACGGCTCACGACCTGTTACTTAACACTGTGCTTTACCTTATGGCGATATGTGTACTAACGGGTGCGCTGGGCAAGATATTCATGGAATTTGGCGTGGTACACATCATTGAACAGTTGCTCAAGCCGCTCATGCGACCGTTGTTTCACATGCCCGGCGTGGCGTCGCTGGGAGCTGTACTTACCTTCCTTAGCGACAACCCCGCCATTATCTCGTTGGCACACGACAAGCGATTCAGCACCTACTTCAAGAAAGTGCAGTTTATCTCGCTCACCAACTTTGGCACGGCGTTTGGCATGGGCATGCTGGTGATTGTGTCGATGATGGGGCACGGCTATTTTGTGGCACCGCTGGTGGGCTTGGTGGGAGCCTTTGTGGGTTGCATAGTGTCGACGCGCATGATGCAGCGGCTTGTGCTGCGCGACTACCCGCAATATGCCACCGAAGAGGTGGTCGATGGCGAAGAGAACGCCAACTACAATGTTGACGACGAGGAGCATGAAACTAAAGACTCGCTCTTTGTGCGCATTCTTAACGCGTTGCTCGACGGTGGCAAGGACGGTGTGCGCTGCGGCGTGGAGATTATTCCCGGCGTGCTCATCATCTCAACCTTTGTGATGATGCTCACCTTTGGCGCGGGCGAAGGAGGCTATACCGGAGCCGCCTATCAAGGAGTAGAACTCCTACCCTACCTTGCACAGAAAATCAATTTCATATTCCAGTGGCTCTTTGGGTTCAACGACCCGCATCTTGTTGCCTTTCCTATCACCGCACTTGGAGCAGTGGGCGCAGCACTGGGGCTTATTCCCACCTTTGCTACGAATGGATGGATTGACGCCAACGCCATTGCTGTGTTTACAGCCATAGGCATGTGCTGGAGCGGCTACCTGAGCACCCACACCGCAATGCTCGACTCGCTGGGCTACCGCAACCTCACGCCCAAAGCAATTGCATCGCACACCGTGGGCGGCCTGGTGGCAGGCATCACGGCCCACTTGATGTTTGCTCTAATCACCCTAATTGCCGGAAATGGCATAATGTAAAAAAATATTTAAAAATAAGAGTAAAACCGACATAAATGCTTTTTATTATCAAATTTTTGACAAAAAATTATGAATAATAAAAAGCATTTTGTAATGTTGCACAAAAATTTATAAGGAAATATGAATTTCATCTTTATCTCTCCAAATTTTCCCGCTAATTATTGGGAGTTTTGCGCTGGATTGAAGGCCAATGGCGTTAATGTTCTTGGTATTGCCGATGCGCCTTATGATGCACTGAGTTATGAACTTAAGGAGTCGTTAACCGAGTATTACCGCGTTGAGTCGCTTGAAAACTACGAGCAAGTGTATCGCGCAGTGGCATTCTTTGCCCACAAATATGGGTTTATCGACTGGATTGAGTCGAACAACGAGTACTGGCTGCGTCAAGATGCCCGCCTGCGCCGGCAGTTTGGCGTCACCACCGGCATTCAAGGCGACCACATCAACGATATAATGGAGAAGAGCAGTCAGAAAAGGCTGTATGAGCAAGCGGGCATTCCCACAGCGCGCCAACTGGCCCTGGTGGCAGGCAAAGAGGCTGCATGGGACTTTGTGAAGCGTATAGGTTACCCCGTGATTGTGAAGCCCGACCGTGGCGTGGGTGCAGCCCACACCTTCAAGGTGAGCAACGACGACGAGTTGCGCGACTTCCTTGACAACGACCCCAACTATCAGGACTATGTGATGGAGCAGTTTATCAGCGGCAACATCCGCTCCTATGATGCCATCATCAACTCAAAGGGCGAGCCCATTTTTGAGTCAATGGCTATGTTCCCGCCCTCGATTATGGATATTGTGAACAATAATGATGAGCTCACCTACTGCATCGCCAAGGAAGTGCCCGAGGCACTGCGCGAGCTGGGCCGCAAAACGGTGAAGGCCTTTGGCATCACTCGCCGCTTTGTGCACATGGAGTTCTTCTGCCTCACCCGCGACCATGCCGAGCTGGGCAAGGAGGGCGACTTTGTGGCACTGGAGGTCAACGTGCGTCCGGCTGGAGCCGACACCCCCGACATGATGAACTATGCCCACAGTACCGACGTTTACAAGATTTGGGCCGACATGGTGGCATTTGATGAGAGTCGCACACCGCTGGGCGATAAATTCTTCTGCGCCTATGCAAGCCGTCGCGATATGTATCAGTATGTAACGTCGATGGACGAGATATATCGCCGCTATGGACAGCGCATCATGATGCACACCCGCATGCCCGATGTCCTTGCCTCGGCAATGGGCAATGAGCAGATTGTTGCCCGCCTCAACACACTTGAGGAGGTAGAAGATTTCACTAACCTCGTGAAAACGAGAAAATAACAGCACACTATGAGTAACTTCAAGAGAGAACACCACAAGCATTACAGCCAGTCGCTGTGTCGCGACATGGAATATAAGGTATATGGCGAAGGCGGGCATCCCGTGATGGTGTTTCCGCCACAAGACGGCCGTTTCTTCGACTATGAGAACTTTGGCATGATCGAGGCGCTTGCGCCATGGATTGAGAGCGGAAAGATACGCGTGATAAGTGTTGATAGCGTTGACAAGGACAGTTGGTCGGCTGTGGGTGGAAACATCCAGCAGCGCATCGACTTGCAAGAACGCTGGTTCAACTATATCATCAATGAGCTCATTCCCGTAGTGAGCACACCGGGCGAGACCTTTATCGCCACAGGCTGCAGCATGGGAGCATTCCACGCAGCCAATTTCTTCTTCCGTCGTCCCGACCTATTTGACACAACCATCTCGTTAAGTGGATTTTATCACGCCGATTTCTTCTTCGGACTGAACTACAACAACAGTATGGTCTATGACAACTCGCCGCTCGACTTCCTGCCCAACATGCCCGACAACCATCCTTACATTGAGCTTTACCGCAAGCGCAACATCATCATCTGCGTGGGGCAAGGCGCATGGGAAGAGGACATGATCGACAGTACGCGGAGGCTTGAGAAGGTGCTGCAGGAGAAAGGCATTCCCGCATGGATCGACTATTGGGGCCACGACGTCAACCATGACTGGCCATGGTGGCTCAAGCAAATTGTGTATTTCATTCCTAAAGTGCTTGAATAACAAGGACACTAAAAGACAATGGGGGCTGCGCCAAGTGTGACGCAGCCCCCTAATTTACTTAATTACTGCGGGTGACTTTGCAGGTGTCGTGGGTGTGAGGCGGAACTTGAGCGTGCGTGGCTTGAGGGGGAGGCGGTAGTTTTCGAGCGCCTCGGCATTCCAGCTCCAGCTATCGATGCCACCAACCCCTGCCTGTGCAAGGTCGACGAAAAGGTTAACATATCGTGAGCGTTTGAGCTGCTCGGGATGGCGCTGGTGCTTGTCGTCGCCCTCGTCGAGCTCGTCAATGTCGTAGCACAGCGCAGCCACACTACCCCACCCAAAATCAGGCTTTGCCGATCGATCGTAGGCCTCGGCCTTGATGCCCACGCCGTTGATGTCGGTCTGCTGCCACCAGCGCACATCGCAGTGGTTGCCAGTCTCTTGCGGGCGAATGTAGGGGTAGAAAATCTTCTCGGCATCGGTCGAATATAAACCCAATAATTGCGACTCCCTGCGGTCGATGTAGTTCTCATGAGGACCACGGCCCATGTAATTGCTATACTTCATGCTTGCAGGCAACTGCGCCACCACGCCATAGCGTAGCATGCAAGGCACCGTGGCATCGGTATCGGGCTCAAGCGCCATATCACAGTCAATACCTCCATGGGCATTAATAGTGTAGGTCATTGTTAGATTGCACTTCACATCGGGCAAGCGATACTTGGCTTTAACCTGTGCCTCGCCATCGGCAAGCGATTTCACCTCAAGGTCTCCCACTAAGTTCATCAAGGGATTGCGCCATGCGGCATATCTCTTCTGCAAACCAGCGCCCATATCGTTGTCGGTCACCGCACGCCAGAAGTTGGGCTTAATCGTGCCACGATGCCCCAGCATGCTCACACCCTTGACCGTCCACGACGAAATCAGACCAGTCTTGGTGTCGAAAGCAATCAGCGCGTTATCGGACGAGAGCACTACTGCCCCACCCTCAATGGTGTGATTTACAACGCCTGGCACATTACTAAAGTCAGGTTTTGCCTCGTTGATAACAAGTTGGCAATAGGCCATGCAGTCATTATAGAAGCAGCCATAGAGTTTCTCATAGTCGCTACGCTCGGTGCTCACAAACTTGATGTTTAGCATCACATCGTCGTTGCCAAACTTGGGAAGCGTGTAAGGCAACGTAATGGTGGCACAGCTTTGTGGCTCAATGTCAAGTTTTTGCACAGTTCCATCCTGTACACGCTTGCCATTGACGGTGAGTTCCCACCACAGTTCGATACCGTCAAGGTTGCGGAAGAAGAACTCGTTGGTAACGCCGATCTTGCCCTTTGCAAGGTCAATTGCCTCTGCCCAGATGTTCTGATAGAAATAACCTACCTCGTACATCTGCGGATTTGGCACGCGGTCGGGGCATATGAGGCCGTTACAGTTGAAATTGTTGTCGGTTGCATCGTAGTTGTTGTAATCGCCGCCATAGCGGTAACCCGTCGTGCCATCGGGATAGGTGTAACGCAAGGCCTGGTCAACAAAGTCCCAGATGAAACCACCTTGATATTTAGGGTACTTACGCACGAGCTCCATATACTCCTTGAAACCACCACTTGAGTTGCCCATGGCGTGACTATACTCACACTGGATGAGCGGTTTAGCGTCTTCGGGGGCTGTCGATTGGGCATATTTCTCACAATCGCGTGGATGGTAATACATGGGGCAGAAGATGTCGGTGTTTTCGCCCTTGATGGCGCGCTCATAGTGAATGGGGCGCTGACTGTCGACCGATTTTATCCACTTGTAAGCGGCGGTGAAGTTGGGTCCGTCGCAAGTCTCGTTGCCCAGACTCCAGATAATGATGCTTGGGTGATTGAAATGAGTGAGCACATTGTGCTGATTGCGTTCCAAAATTTGCTTAGCGAAGGCCGGTTTTTTTGACTCGGCAGTATCCTCGTACCCAAAGCCGTGCGACTCCTGGTTGGCCTCGGCAACAACATATAGGCCATAGAGGTCGCATAACTCATAGAAATAAGGGTCGTCGGGATAGTGGCAGGTACGCACAGCGTTAATGTTAAATTGCTTCATTAGCAGCACGTCTTGCAACATGCGCTCACGGCTAACCACATAACCCCCATCGGGGTCAAGATCGTGACGATTAGCGCCCTTTATGATGATAGGTTGACCATTGACAAGCAGTTGGCTGTTCTTAATTTCAACGCTGCGGAAGCCTACTTTTTGGACTATATAAGAGGGCGACTTGCCCTTCAGTTCGGCAACGAGAGTGTAGAGGTAAGGCACCTCGGCATTCCACTGCTTTACGTTCTTTACAGTAACCTTATCTCCTGTTGCAACAATGTGACCATCAGCGTCAAGCAGAGTGTAGATTAAAGGCTTAGTTGAAGCAGATGAAATGGTCATTACACCATCATGGTAGTCGTTGGCGAGGGTGGTGTTGATGCGCATGTCGTCGATATGTTCGGCCTTGTCGCGGCAATAGAGGTAACTATCGCGAGCCACGCCCGAGAGCCGCCAGAAGTCCTGATCCTCGCAATAGCTGCCGTCGCACCATCGCATCACTTGGAAAGCAATGAGATTCTTGCCAGGCTTAATGTACTTTGTCACATCAAACTCGCAAGCAACCTTGCTGTCTTCGCTGTAGCCCACAAACTTTCCATTGACATAAAGGTAGATGCATGAGGTCACCGAACCAAAGTGGGCTATCACCTGCTGACCTTTCCATGACGCAGGCACCTCGATAGTGCGCCTATAGCTGCCCACGTGGTTATCCTTTATAGGCACCTCGGGCGGATTATTCTTGAAATGACCACGCCAAGCGAAACCAATATTGACATACACGGGGTCGCCACAGCCATTGAGTTCCCACATTCCTGGCACGGGCATGGTGCGCCACTGCGAGTCGTCGAGATTGCTCTTGTAGAAATCGGTGGGGCGTTGGTCGGCATTCTCCACATAGTGGAATTTCCAGTTGCCATTCAGCGAGAGGTATCGGCTTGACTTGGCCATGTCGCCAGCGAGGGCGAGTTCACGGCTTTCGTAGGCGAAAAACGATGTGTGATAAGGCAAACGGTTAACACTGTTGACCTGCAGGTCGTGCCACTCGTTAAACGATTGCGAAAAAACCGTCAAGGCACAGGTTGCCATCAGCAAGGAAAGGAGCTTATTCATATAGTGATGTAATTTAGTTTCATGTAATGTTCAGTTGCAAAATTAATAGAAGTTTCGCTAATATAAAAACAAACGCCCAAACTTTTTATTTTTTTCAACCAAAGCGCAAAAAAGGGTGCTACCTGTGTGGCAGCACCCCTTGTAGAGTTGTCTAAAAACGGGCTTTTACATGCTGAACAGCGTTGCTGAGGCACCGAAGTAGCCCCTGTTGGCCTCGGGATTCCACATAACTATAGCGCTTACGGGAATCATGTAGCTGCGAATTTTGAGCTTGTAGGTGGCATTGAGGCGGATGTCGTTGACACAGGCCTTGTTGCCATAGAAAGTAGCCTTGTTCTCGCCTTTGTCGTTGAGCGTGTTGCGGAATGCGAAAGTAGCGCCAATCGAGGGTGTGATGACAAACTTGTCGTTCTCAAACACCTTATAGCTGGCGCTCACATAGTTAGAGTAGCGCTGCACCTCTTCGCCCTTGTTGTTGATGCCGCGGTCACGTCCGGCGATGATGGTAGCCCACGACAGTTGCAGAGGCACTTTCTCGCCGAAGTAGTAGCCTATCGAGAGGTCAAGAAAGTGACCGGTGCTGTGGCAGTCGTAGTTGAAAATCTTGTAGGAACGTGGGTCGTCATAGGAATT
>JABUUJ010000046.1:17997-22902 GCA_021443235.1 Muribaculaceae bacterium | reverse complement strand
TCAAACTCCCTATAGTCGCCAGTGACACCGACGCCGCCCCAGAAACCAATGCGGAAATGGTCGTTCTTGTCGCCGAACGAGAGCTCATTGGTGAAATTCAGGCCCTTAGATACCTCAAGACCACGCCACAAGTGGAAAAGTTCCATGCCGAAAGTATCGTGAATCTTGATTTGTGCGCCCATAGAAAGGGCTGTCGCCGCTGTGAGCAGCGATAATATAATCTTTTTCATTGTAAATAGTTTTTTGTAGGTTAGTAAAAAAGTTCATTAGGGCATTAGCCCTAATGAACTAAAGTATGTGTAAATAGTTAAGCATAAAACGACCCCATTACCCACCACAGCATGGCAGCAGCAACGGCACCGGCGATGGGAGCAACAACGGGAATCCAGCTATAACCCCAATCGCTGCTGCCTTTGCCCTTAATGGGGAGCACAGCGTGAGCCAAGCGGGGCGAGAGGTCACGTGCGGCGTTCATGGCATAGCCAGTGGTTGCGCCCAGCGACATACCGATAGCAGTAATCACCCAAGTGATGGGAAGCAGGCCTGCAGTGCCCCATACCTTGCCAATTGCGAAGATGGCAAAGATGAGCATGAAAGTGGCAACAAACTCGCCGAAGAAGTTAAGCGGAGTGTTCTTGATAGCGGGAGCAGTGCAGAACACACCGAGTTTAGTGGCCTGGTCATCGGTAGCATCAAAGTGATCCTTGTAGAACAAGTAAACCACAACAGCACCCACAAAGCCACCCAGCATCTGGGCAACGATGTAGCCAGCGACATTTTCCCATGCGAAAGTGCCAGCCATCGCGAGGGCAATGGTAACGGCAGGATTGAGGTGTCCGCCCGAAGGACCGGCGATGAGAGCACCCATCATAACTGCGAGACCCCAGCCAAGGGCAATCACCACCCATCCAGCACCCTGTGCCTTAGACTTATTGAGCGAGCAGGCGCAGCAAACGCCATCACCAAAGAGAACGAGCACTAAAGTGCCAAAAAACTCAAGAATATAATTTTCCATAATTGTTGTTTAAGTAATTGGTTGTTAGTAGGATGTAAAAAATTAAGTTTTAAAAAAAGAAACCCAAACCGAACGCAACTGTGCGTAAGCAACATTTTATATACCACATAAATCTAACCTAACCGAACGATTTGGGTTATTCTTTTTTATTTTGAAAGGGTGCGGCTCATTGCGTCTTTCCAGCCTTCCTTGTCGGCGGTCATATCGCCGGCAGCGGGCTCAAAGCGACGCTCAACTTGCCACTGTTTCTTGATCTCGTCGAGGTCTTTCCAGTAGCCCACTGCAAGGCCAGCCAGATAGGCAGCACCAAGAGCTGTGGTCTCGGTGATCACGGGGCGCACAACGTCAACGCCGAGCAGGTCGGCCTGACGCTGCATGAGCAGGTTGTTGCGCGAAGCGCCGCCATCTACCTTGAGTTCGGTGAGAGGTGCGCCCAGGTCTTTCTCCATAGCCTTTGCGATGTCCATAGTCTGGAAAGCGATGCCATCGAGGGCTGCGCGGGCGATGTGTGCGGCGGTAGTGCCACGGGTGATGCCCACAATAGTGCCACGAGCATAGGCATCCCAATAGGGAGCGGCAAGACCTGTGAGAGCAGGAACGAAGTAAACTCCGCCAGTGTCGGGCACCGAAGCTGCGAGTTCCTCAACCTCGCTTGAGCTGCGAATCACGCCGAGGCCGTCGCGCAGCCACTGCACAACCGATCCGCCAACGTAGATAGAGCCTTCGAGCGCATAGTTGACTGTGTCGCCAATCTTCCACGCGATAGTGGTGAGAAGATTGTTTTTCGACACAACGGGTTTGTCGCCGGTGTTAAGCATCACGAAGCAGCCAGTGCCATAGGTGTTCTTGATAGCGCCGGGATCGGTACACATTTGTCCGAAGAGGGCTGCCTGCTGGTCGCCAGCAATGCCGCTGATAGGCACCTCGTGTGCAAACAGCGTGCTCTTGGTGTGGCCATAGACTTCTGACGATGACTTAACCTCGGGAAGCATAGAAGCGGGAACGTCGAGCATCTTGAGTAGTTCTTCGTCCCACTTCAGGTCCTTGATGTTGAACAGCATGGTACGCGATGCGTTGGTCACGTCGGTAACATGCACATTGCCGTTAGTAAGTTTCCACACAAGCCATGTGTCGACGTTGCCAAAGCGCAGGCGTCCTTGGTTGGCAAGGTCACGTGCCCCAGGCACATTGTCGAGAATCCATTTGATCTTTGTGCCGCTGAAATAAGCGTCAATGATAAGACCTGTTTTCTCTCTCACCATGTCAACAAGGCCCTTGGCCTTGAGCGAGTCGCAGAATTCGGCAGTGCGTCGGTCCTGCCATACGATGGCATTGTAAACCGGCTCTCCTGTCATAACGTCCCACACAATCGTTGTCTCGCGCTGATTGGTGATACCAATACCAGCGATGTCGAGGCCGTTAATCCCAATCTTGGTGATAGCCTCGGCAATCACAGCAGCCTGTGATGACCAAATCTCCTGAGGATTGTGCTCCACCCAGCCTGGCTGGGGGAAAATCTGAGTAAATTCCTTTTGAGCAACCGAGCAGATTTGTCCATCGTGATCAAAAACGATAGCCCTTGAGCTCGTTGTGCCCTGGTCGAGTGATAAAATGTACTTTGCCATAAATTAGTAATTGTTGGTTTTTGGTTAAATAGTTTTTTGTAAGTATAGATGTAGGTCTACATTTGCATTGACAAAGTTAGTGTATGTATTTTATGTTTCCAAATTTCGGCGAAATTTGGAACAAACTTTTAGGATTATGGAACAAAAAATGCAAATATATGCATTTTTATCGCTATTTAGCCTTTTTCATGGCACAGGGAAATATAACACGAAAGAGCCGCACCGCCACCCATGTTACAACTTAAATATTCCGACCACACATGCTTCTTTTGAGAAAAGCACATCGACATATATCCCTGTGCCGTGAAATGGCTTTTGCGCTCACCTCCCACCTGTGCCACGACATGAAAAGCCATTATACACATGACAATCATCAATAAATACCTTTTCATAATTTCGTTTTATTATTAAACAAACAACTTAAGAATTCTTGAAATAAACCGCCTGTCACATGGGGTGTGGCAGGCGGTTGTTGGTGTTGGTGTTGGTGCAGAGTTATTTCTGGGCTGCTTTAGCCTTAGCTTTGCAAGCCTTTTTTTGCTTCTTGCACTCGGCCTTCTTGCACTCAGCTTTTTTGCAGTCAGCTTTTTTGCAGTCAGCTTTTGCACACTCGGCCTTTGCACACTCTTTCTTGCAGTCAGCCTTTGCACACTCGGCCTTTGCACACTCGGCCTTTGCGCACTCGGCCTTTGCGCACTCTTTCTTGCACTCGGCCTTTGCACTCTCAGCCTTTACGCACTCTTTCTTGCACTCGGCCTTTGCGCTCTCAGCCTTTACGCACTCTTTCTTGCACTCGGCCTTTTCGGGTTTAAGAACAATAGCCTGAGCGCCTGCGCTAACCATACACATTGCCATGATAGCCACGGCAGCAAATCTTAATACATTCTTCATAATAGTACTATTTAAATTGTTATAAATTTCGCGTTAAAGTTCGTATATTCGCTTTCAAAATGCAAATATAATCAAAAATATTTATTTTACAACCCGTTTCACATATTTTATAGAAAGAATTCACTACTTTTGCAATCAATTAAAGACTTTTACAATGAAGAATGGTATTTTAGCATTGATTATTGCTGCGGTTGCGCTTAACGCTGCAGCTGATGGCCCGCAAAAGGGCGACAAAGTGGACCTACGCATCCTTGAAACCAGCGATGTGCATGGATGTTTCTTCCCATGGAACTTTATCAAGAACGAGCGTGGCCCCGGAGCATTGGGACGTGTAAGCTACTACGTTGACTCGCTGCGCAAGTCGCACCCCGACAGAGTAATACTGCTCGAAAACGGCGACCTGATGCAGGGGCAGCCAATATGCTACTATTCCAACCTGGTTGACACGCTGAACCAAAATATCGCGGCACAGGTGGTGAATTACATGAAATATGACGCGCAAAACTTTGGCAACCATGATGTTGAAACCAAGCACGCCGTCTATGACAAATGGGTGAACGAGGTGAAATGCCCCGTGCTGGGCGCCAACATCATCGACACAAGCACAGGGATGCCCTACGCCGTACCTTATACCATAATTAATCGTGGAGGCGTGAAAGTGGCAGTGCTGGGCATGATTTCGCCCGCAATCCCCAACTGGCTGTCGCCCGACCACTGGAGTGGGATGCGCTTTGTCGACATGGTGGAGAGCGCGCGTTACTGGGTGAAGTTTATCAAGACCCATGAGAAACCCGACTTGCTGGTGGGAATGTTCCATAGCGGGTATGAAGGCGGCATTGTCACCGACAGTTACCGTGAGAACGCCAGCGCACAGGTGGCACGCGAGGTGCCGGGCTTCGACATCATCTTCTTTGGTCACGACCACCAGCGACACAACTCGATGGATGACGTGAACGGTGGTGGCAAAGTGCTGGTGCTTAACCCCAGCAACAACGCCATGGCAGTTGCCGAGGCGCAGGTGACAATGGAATGGGACGGCGAGCGGTGGTGCGTTGCCGAGCGCAAGGGCAACCTCGTTGACGTGCGCAACACGCCAGTGCATCAGGCCTATCACGAGCATTTCTACCCATACGTGCGCAAAGTGAAGGAATGGGTTAGCGAGCCCATAGGCAATCTGCCCAAGGATATCAATTCGCAAGACTGCTTTTTTGGCAACAGCGAGTTCAACGACATGATATTGGACATGATGCTAAAAATCACTGAAGCCGACATCGCATTTTGCGCTCCCCTATCGCCCACCGCACAACTCAAGAAGGGCGAAATCACACGCGGACACATGTTTGAGCTCTATCGCTTTGAAAACTTATTGTATGT
>JABUUJ010000046.1:10903-17984 GCA_021443235.1 Muribaculaceae bacterium | reverse complement strand
GGCAAGGAAATTAGAGGCGCGCTCGAGATGAGCTACGACCGATGGGTGAGCACTATGAAGTCGGCCAGCGACCACCTTATTAAGATGAAACAGACCAAAGAGGGCAAGTGGACGTTTGAGAACGCAAGCTATAACTTTGACTCGGCAATGGGCATTGACTATGAGGTTGACGTGACCAAGCCCGACGGCGAGAAGGTGCGCATTGTGCGCATGAGCAACGGCGAGCCGTGGGACGAGAACAAGATTTATAAGGTGGCTGTGAACAGCTATCGTGGCAATGGCGGCGGCGAACTGCTCACAACGGGCGCCGGCATAGCGCACAGTGAGCTGGGGAAACGCATCGTGTATAAGAGCGAACTTGACCTGCGTCACTACCTCATGGAGGAGATTAAGCGCCAAGGCACACTGCATCCTAAGAAAGGCAACAACTGGAAATTCGTGCCCGAGAGATGGGCTGTGCCAGCAGCAAAGCGCGACAGGGAACTTCTTTTTAAGAAGTAGTTTGTCAAGTTTGTCAAGTTTGCCAAGGTTCAAGGTTATCAAGGTTCAAGTTTGTCAAGGTTCAAGTTTATCAAGTTTTTCAAGGGGCGAGGGTGACGATTGTGACGAGAATATCGAGGGTAACGAGCGGGGTTAAAACTAAGCAGGGGGCCGTGGTTAATGGCTCCCTGCTTGGATTATGTGGATTGTTCGGGCGGGTCGATGGGTTTGGGCTTTTTGGGTTTCTTCATTCTTCCGTTTTTGCGCAGAGCTTCGGCGAGGATGTACTGGATTTGTCCGTTCGTTGAGCGGAATTCATCGGCAGCCCAAGCCTCGATGGCATTCATCATGTCCTCGTCAAGACGTAGAACGAAGCTCTTGTTCTTTCCCATGTGTAAAAGCCTGTTTGTGAGGTTTAATGGTTGAGGGTTCCAGAATTGATTACCGGCTGGGCGGGTTCATCGGCACACAGCACAACGAGCAAGTTGCTCACCATTGCGGCCTTCTTCTCCTCGTCAAGTTCAACGATGCCCTCGTCGGCGAGTTTGTCAAGCGCCATTTTCACCATTGAGACGGCACCGTCAACGATTTTCTCGCGAGCGGTGATGATAGCGGCTGCCTGCTGGCGACGCAGCATCACGGCGGCGATTTCGGGAGCATAGGCGAGATAGTTAATACGAGCCTCAATCACCTCAAGTCCAGCCATTTCCAGACGCTCATTGAGTTTCTGCGTGAGCATATCGTTGACCTCCTGGCTGCCGTCGCGCAAGGTAATTTCCTTAGAGTGAGAGTCCTCGTCATCGTAGGCATACATACTGGCAACCTGACGCAGTGCCGAGTCGCTCTGCACCTGAACGAAGTGCTCAAATTTATTCATGCGTGCCCCTGAGGCGTTGCCTGTCTGTCCACTTGATGCAACATCGGTATCAATGTCAAATATAGCTTTATAGGTGTCTTTGAGGCGCCACACCACCACGAGGCCGATGAGCACTGGATTGCCCGCTTTGTCATTGACCTTGATGGGGTCGGCATTGAGGTTGCGAGCACGCAGCGAAACGTTCTTAGTAGTCATAAAGGGGTTAATCCAATAGAAGCCGTTTTTGCGGAACGTGCCAACATATTTTCCAAAGAAAGTGATAACCTTGGCCTGATTGGGCTCAAGCATAGAGAAGCCGCAAGAGCAGACTAATGCACACACAAGAGTTACTACCCCAGCAACATAATATAGCACAGGCGACACGTCATCGGGGAGAGTGACAGCGACATGAAGCAGATAGATGCCTGCAGCCCACAGCACGAGAGCAATGGCGAGCATCATGAAGCCATTGAGCGAACCACCGTGAAATTCATACTCTTTTGTTTCAGTTTTCTTTTCCATAATTGTAAGTAGTTTGTTGTTAATTAATAATTTACATTGGCTTATAATAATATCATAATGATATCACATTGCAAAGGTAAATATTCTTTTTGAAACTTCCAAAAATTTTTGTAATTTTGCAAAAAATATTTGCTATGGATTTCTTAAAACTGGCGCAGGACCGCTATTCCTGCAAGAAAATGAACGGTGAGAAAGTCACCCGTGAGCAACTGAACGTGATACTTGAGGCTGGGCGCTGGGCACCCACTGCCAAGAACCTGCAAGAGCAGCACATCTATGTGATTGAATCGGCCGAGGGATTGGCAAAAGTTGATGCGTTGACACCATGCCGATACAATGCAGCGACAGTGCTGATGGTGGCATGGGACAGCGCCAATGTCTATACCTACCCCGGCGGAAAGCGCGAGAGTGGCGCCGAGGATGCGACCATCGTAGCGACGCACATGATGCTGGCCGCCAAGAGTGTGGGGGTGGAAAGTTGCTGGGTTAATTGCTTTGACCCCGACAAGGCCGCCGAGATTTTTGAGTTACCCCAGAATGAGCGCGTGCTGATGCTACTCGATCTGGGTTATCCTGCCGAGGGCGGCACACCACTTGCCAACCACGCATCGCGCAAGCCCCTCGACGCAACAGTAACCCACATTTAACCCAAAAAGTTCATTAGAACGCCTGAGTTGATTTGATTTTTGCTATTTTTTTTCATTTTGTTTTCTGTCGGCATCTTTTCCTTGTTTATTCAGTCACATATCTCGCTATGCTCCATCATAAAACAAGAAAAATCGGCTTGACATAAAATCAAAAATACTTCAAAATTCTAATGAACTATTTGGTTTTAACCGCAAAACAATTAGGTTTTAAAGCAAAAATGGCTCAACTGCCTGATGGGCAGAGAGCCATTTGTTATTATAGGATCTTGTGTGGTTACTTGATGATGCCGTCGCGACGCATAAGGGCCTCAATTTTGGGTTCGCGGCCACGGAATTCCTTGTAGAGTTCCATGGGCTCAACGGTGCCACCGGCCTGAAGCATCTTCTTGAACGCCTTGGCGGTGTCAGGATTAAAGATGCCGTCTTCCTTGAACTTGCTGAAAGCGTCGGCATCGAGCACCTCGGCCCACTTATAGCCGTAATAGCCAGCGGCATAGCCACCTGAGAAGATGTGTCCAAACTGTGGAGACATCGCGCAACCCTCAACAGCGTCAAATACCTTTACGGGCTTCATTGCCTCTTGCTCAAACGCGATGAGATCGCCATCAAAAGGCTTAGTGAGAGTGTACCAGCCCATGTCGAGGAAACCGAAGCTAAGTTGACGCATACATGCGTAGGCAGCGCCATATTGTGATGAGGCAATCACCTTGTCGACAAGCTCCTGAGGGATCTTTTCGCCCGTCTGATAGTGGCGTGCGAAGCCGTCAAGCACCTCGCGCTCGGTGAGGAAATTCTCATTGAACTGCGAGAAAAGCTCCACAAAGTCGTGACGCACATTGGTGCCGGTGATTGAAGAGTATTTGCCCTTGGCGAGAAGGCCGTGCAAACCGTGACCAAACTCATGGGCAAAAGTCTCGACCTCGTAGAAAGTGAGCAGCGAAGGCTTGGTCTCGGTGGGCTTGGTGAAGTTCATCACGAGCGTTACCAGAGGACGCACCTCCTTGCCGTTCTCGTCGATGCACTCCTCGCGGAAGTTGGTCATCCAAGCTCCAGCGCGCTTGGTCTCGCGGGGGAAGAAATCGGTGTAGAGCATGCCCACGAAGTTACCATCATTGTCGGTAACGTCATAGGCCTTTACGTCGGGATGATAGACCTGTGCGTTGTAGTTCTCGGTAAAGTGTATGCCATAGAGCTTAGATGCAAGGTCAAAGATGCCCTTAACAACGCTGTTGAGTTCGAAGTAGGGACGCAGCAACTCATCGTTTACATTGTATTTTGCGTCTTTTTCCTTGTCGGCATAGTAAGAGTAATCCCAAGGCATAATGGTCACTTTCTTGCCCTCAAGCTTAGAGGCAAACTCCTCAAGGCGCTTCATGTCGGCCTTCTGCACAGGAGCATAGGCGGCGCGTAGCTGGTTGAGCATATCATAGACATGTTTAGTGTCGCCAGCCATCTTCTGTTCCAGGTTATAGTCGGCAAAGCACTTATAGCCCAACAGATTGGCGATAGCCATGCGAGTGTTGACTATGTCCTTGCAAACCTGCATATTGCTGAACTCGCCCTCGGTGCACTGCTTGTTGTACATCTTGTAGAGTTTCTCACGCAGGTCGCGGCGCGAAGAATACTTCATGAAGGGGCTGTAGCTGGGCTGGTTCATTGTGAAAAGGTACTCGCCCTCGCGGCCCTTTGCCTTGGCGTCGCCAGCGGCTGCCTCAATGGTGCTCTCGGGAAGGCCAGCGAGATCGTCCTTGGTGAGCCACATCTCGTAGCGGGGTTTGTCCTTGAGGCAGTTTTGCATGAAAGTAAGGGTGAGCTCGGTGAGTTTCTTGCTCAGTTCCTTGCACTTATCACGGTCGGCACCCTTGAGCGACGCACCGCTGCGCACAAACGAGTCGTAGGTCTTCTTCAAGAGCATCCAGTCCTCGCCATCGTGCTTAGTTTTGTCAAAGTTGTCGTAAACAACCTTGATGCGCTGCCACAGCTTCTCGTTGAGAGTGATGCTGCTGCCATGCTCGTCGAGAACTGGCGAGATGCGCATCGAGACCGCCATGAGGTCGTCGTTGCACTCGGCCGAGAGCATGGCGTAGAACACGCCAAGGACACGAGTGAGGGTTTTTCCCGACTGCTCCATCTTGACGATGGTGTTCTCAAAGGTAGCGGGAGCAGGGTTGGCGGCAATAGCGTCAATCTCGGCTTCATGTTCCTTAATGCCCTGCATGATAGCGGGCTCATAATCGGCGACACTAATGCGGTCGAAAGGGATCGCGCCATTAGTAGTCTTGAAATCACTTAAAAAAACGTTTTCGGCATTCATTTGAATTGAAAACAACACTAAGGTTGCCAATAAAACTTTCTTAAACATTGTGTTATCTATTATATGTTTCAATTATACTGCAAATTTAGCAAAAATATTACTACTGAAGCACGAAATTTTTCATTTTAAGCTTTTTTATAATGTGAGAATTTGCCCAAAAAGATTAAAATCAATAAATTTGCACATATTATAATATTCTTGAAACATGGCATATCTTGAGTCCAAGCCACGCTACGAGATCCTTGACGGGTTGCGTGGCGTAGCGGCAATGATGGTGGTGGCATTCCATCTTTTTGAGACATATTCGGGCGGTCCCGTGGGGCAGATTATCAACCACGGCTATCTTGCCGTAGATTTCTTCTTTGTGCTGTCGGGGTTCGTTGTGGGCTATGCCTATGACGACCGCTGGGACCGGATGACGCTGGGCGACTTTTTCAAGCGCCGCCTCACGCGCCTGCACCCAATGCTCATTGCCGGTGGATTGTTTGGATTGCTACTGTTCTATTTGGGTGACTGCGAGGCATTTCCGCTAATTAACCAGACACCGTGGTGGAAAATCGTTGTGCTGTTCCTCATAGGGTGCACCATGATTCCTGTGGGCGCAAACATGGATGTGCGCGGATGGCAGGAGACCTATCCGCTTAACGGCCCGCAGTGGTCGCTAATGTTGGAGTACTGCGCCAATGTGGTCTATGCGCTGGTGCTTAGGCGCTTGCCGCGGGTTGCATTGGTTGTGTTGATGGTTATTGCGGCTATATTTACAATTGACCTTGGCTTGGGGCTTAACCTACTGGGCGACAGGCCCGAAAATATATATTCGAGCGGCACCTTCATTGGCGGCTGGGGCATTGAGGGCTGGCAGTTGCATGTGGCGATAGTGCGTGTGTGTTTCCCGTTCCTTGCAGGCCTTGTGATAGCACGCTACCGCAAGTTCATCACTGTGAAGGGCGGTTTCTGGTGGTGCGCCGTGCTCGTCGCGCTCACACAGGCGCTACCGCGCATTGGCGGACCCGAAACTGCCAACTTCTGGCAGAACGGCCTTTATGAGACAATGTGCATCCTTGTGGTGTTTCCGCTGGTTGTTGCCATGGGTGCAGGGAGCAATATCACCGACGCTAAGTCGCAGAAACTGTGCAAGTTCTTGGGTGACATCTCCTACCCTATCTATATCACCCACTATCCACTCATTTACCTGCAGATGTCGTGGGTGGGATCACACGCCGATATGCCAACATCGGCGCATATTGCAGTGAGCGTGTCGCTGTTTGTGCTCGCAATATTCATTGCCTACGCCCTGCTGAAACTCTACGACGAGCCAACGCGCAACTGGCTCAAAGAACACTGGCTCAAAGCCACAAAGATTAAACCAACCAACTGCTAATCAGTTTGTGTTTAGGAGACATCCTTTTGGGCGAGGTGGGCGGCCTGGAGACGAGCTGGCTTGCCTGAGGGGGTGAGTGGTAGTTGTGACACTGAGATGAAGTAGCGAGGGATTTTGTACTTGGATAGGTGCTGGCGACAAGCGTTGCGCGCGATGGTTTCGTCGCCATTTTGCATAAGCATTACCACTGCCTCGCCAAATTTCTCATCAGGGCGCTTTGTAATCATAAAGGGGAATGGGATGTGAGGGCGCAGCGTTTGCTCCATTTCCTCAATCTGGATTTTGATGCCCCCACTTATTATAACATTGTCTTTGCGACCAAGAACGCGGAAACGGCTGCCGTCGGGCGAGAGTTCAACGATGTCGTTAGTTACTACAGGCTCGGGGCATATTGCTGGTGCGTTGATGATGAGACAGCCATCGGGAGCAATTGAGAAAGATACGCCACTGAGAGGCGTGTACCACGAGGTGGCTTCGGGGCCATTGACGCGACGCAGTGCAATGTGCGACAGCGTCTCGGTCATGCCGTAGGTGCTCCAGATGGCGTTGGGGAAGTCGCGCAAGGCACTTTCAAGCGACTCGTCGATAGCCCCGCCACCTATTATCAGATGGCGAATTCGCATAAGCCGCTCACGCTCTACACTGACTTGCAATGAGTTATAGACCTGCATAGGAACCATAGCCACGAAATCAAAGCCATCGTCACCCATGCTTGCAAGTGGATGACCAGTGGGAGCTATCGTGGTAAGGTTCAACCCACGCACGGCAGCACGCACTTCCATCATCTTTCCACCGATATATTCGCTTGAGATGCACTGCAAGGCGGTGTCGCCAGGTTTCAGCCCCAGAAAGTCGCAAGTAACATTGGCCGACGCCTCCAT
>JABUUJ010000046.1:8158-10804 GCA_021443235.1 Muribaculaceae bacterium | reverse complement strand
GCGAGAGGCATGGGGATGTTGTCGGTAAACAAAGCGCCAGTGCCAAGTCCTTGAGGTATAGTGATGTTGCTGCCAAAGATGTGGGCAGTGAGGTGCGCAATGGCATTAAGGCCGATATTGCTCTCGAGCGCGCTCGTAATCCATGAGCCTATGCCACGCTGGCGCGTCAGCTCCACCCATTCGCGAGTGCCACACATGCCGCCATGCAGCGAAGGTTTCAGCACGATATAGGCAGGTCGAATTGTGTCGAGCAGAGCAATTTTCTCCTCGGTAGAGTTAACACCGATGAGTTCCTCGTCAAGGGCGATGGGCAGTGGTGACTGCTGGCACAAGCGCGCCATTTCACCCCACTGCCGTTGCTTGATGGGCTGTTCAATAGAGTGTAAGTCGTATTGCGCCAGTTGCCGCAACTTGGCAAGCGCCTCGCTGGGCAAGAAAGCGCCATTGGCATCAACGCGAATCTCAATCTGGTCGCGCGTAAATCGCTGACGTATGCGCCTAATTAGGTCCAGTTCGTTATCAAAATCTATTGCCCCGATTTTCAGTTTTATGCATCGGAAGCCCAACGCCATTTTCTCCTCCATGCGAGCCAGCATCTCATCGTAAGAACCCATCCACACAAGACCATTGATGGGGATGCCCTCCTCCCCTCGCCCAAATGGCGTGTCAAAAAGCACATTACTGCCCCGCTCAAAGTTGAGCAACGCCGTTTCAAGGCCGAAAAGCATTGACGGATAGTCGCATAGCTCATTATATGGAATGCTTCCTGTGGCCTCCACAAGGTCGCACATGCGGCGCAGCACAGCCTCATAGTTAGGGATAGCATCGCAGCTCAAATCGGGCAACGGTGCACATTCCCCCACCCCCTGACGACAAGGCGCATCGGGCGAAGTCACCGTCACCATCCACGACTTGCGGGTGGTGTAGATGCCACGCGAGGTGCCAGCGGGTTGCTTGAAATGCAGCAAGCGAGGAGTAATGTCCAGTTTCATTATGGCATTTTGGGATATTTTGAGAAATCGGGCTTGCGTTTCTCAAGGAATGCCTTTCCACCCTCCTGTGCCTCATCGAGGAAATAGTAGAGCATGGTTGCATCGCCCGCAAGTTGCTGAATACCAGCCTGTCCGTCAAGTTCGGCATTAAGTCCGGCCTTAATCATGCGTAGGGCAAGCGGACTGCGTTCCATCATTGTTTCGGCCCACTCAACGCACTCGTCTTCAAGTCGTTCGAGAGGCACGACCTTGTTGACCATACCCATTTGCTCGGCTTCGTGAGCACTATATTGGCGGCAGAGGAACCATATTTCGCGAGCCTTCTTCTGGCCCACGATGCGCGCCATGTAGGACGCACCAAATCCAGCGTCAAACGAGCCCACCTTAGGTCCTGTTTGACCGAAAATCGCATTTTCGGACGCGATAGTGAGGTCGCACACCAAGTGAAGCACATGCCCTCCACCAATGGCATAGCCATTGACCATGGCGATTACGGGCTTTGGCAAGCGACGAATCTGCATCTGCACGTCAAGGACGCTTAGGCGAGGTACGCCCTGCTCGTCGACGTAGCCGCCACGACCCTTCACATTCATGTCACCGCCGGCGCAGAAGGCTTTGTCGCCAGCACCAGTGAGCAGCACCACGTTGATATTGGCCATCTCACGGCACATTGCGAATGCCTGTGACAGTTCCCATGTGGTCTTGGGAGTGAAGGCGTTGCGATAGCGAGGGCGGTTAATGGTAATTTTGGCAATACCATTGTACTCTTCGAAAATGATTTCCTGGAAATCACTTATTTTTTTCCATTCACGCATAGTGTATATAGGGTTTAGTGTTAATTATTTAAATGAATTTCAAGGACTGTGGTGGCCGACGGCGAGGCGTTGATGAAAGCATCGAGCATCTCCTTCAGGTAACGCTCGTGCTCCACACGCGCGCAGTCGACGTTGTGGACGGTGCAAAGGCCGTTAGCGGTGGCATTATGCTCGCCCACCACAAAGCGGCGTGTCGCATCGCTGGTTTCAAGCCCTGGAAGAGTGCCGAAGATTGCACCGCCACCATTGTTGAGCAAAAGGATGCGCAGGCGGCCATCTATTTTGTTGTTCCACAACGCATTGATATCGTAGAAAAAACTCAAGTCACCAATTACGCAGAACGTAGGCTTATCGTTGCACAGCGAGAAGCCAGCAGCGGTCGACAACGAGCCCTCGATGCCGTTCACGCCACGATTCACTTCAATATAATGCTTGGCATAGCGGCAACCCAGTCGCACGGCAGTACTGTTGGCATAATGCACGGTGCAGTCTATTCCTGCCTCGTCGAGCATTTGTTCAAATAGGCGCACAACACCTTCCTCATTGTATTCAATAGGCTGGTTGTAAATGCGTTGTAAGGTTTGCTCCAAAAGTTTATCCCACAGCAATTTATAGTGCATTGACTCAGAATTGGGACGAATGTGAAGAGCGATTTCGGCAAGAGTGGGCTCAATGGGTGCATCGATAACGGTGGTAAGGTTCATGAACGTGTCATGTACCTCGCCATCACGGCTTAGGAGCCACGTCTCGGCACCAGGAGCGTTTTGCAAGAAGATTTTCAGGCGTTTGCTCACGATGATGCCACCGATGTAGAGGACAAAATCGGGAGCATAGTCGTT
>JABUUJ010000046.1:6152-7991 GCA_021443235.1 Muribaculaceae bacterium | reverse complement strand
AGCCTCTCAACAACGGCTTGACAAGCGTGAGTGTTGACACAACGATCCATGTTCATGCGGCTGATGATGCGCTCGGCAGGCAGGTGGGCTGTGGTGAAGTTGAAAAGCGGCTCGGCGACGGGCACGTTGATGTGAACGGGGCGGTTAGGGCGACTTGTTGCCGCAATAAGGGCCTCGTTAACAATGCGGTTGCAATGAATACTAGAGACTTTGTCGATGGCTTCGGGCAGCGAGACGCTAATTGCGACAAAATGGCTGAGAGCGCCCTGCTGCGGCATCGTCTGGGCATCGAGTTGACCTATCCGCTCGGCAGGGCGGTCGGCCGAAATAACAACCAACGGGCAATGCCGATGCCAAGCCTCGGCGACAGCCGGAGCAAGGTTGAGCAAAGCAGTGCCCGAAGTAACGCACACCACAACAGGGGTGCCAGTGGCGAGCGCCATTCCCAGTGCATAGAAGCCTGCCGAACGCTCGTCGGTAACGGCATGGCACTTGAACCCCGCCTCGTGAAGGTTTTGAACTATTGGGGCATTTCTTGCGCCTGGGCACACTACAGCCGTGGTCACACCATGGCCACGCAACACTGCAGTAAGTATGTTTATATTTGCTTTATCACTGAACATCTGTTTATTACATTTTTCATTGCATGCATTTTAGCCTCGGTTTCGTCCCACTCGGCATGCTCGAGGCTATCGTTTAGAAGCCCGCCACCTGCATAAAGCATACAACTGGTTTTACCTATCTCCATGCATCGTAAGGTCACATAGAGATGAGTTTCGCCATCGGTTGCCATAGGTCCTGAGAAGCCACTGTAATAGCGTCGGTCGCAATGCTCATTGTCAAGGATAAAGTGGAGTGCATCGTCTTTAGGGACACCGCACACAGCAGGCGTGGGATGTAGAGCCTCAATGACATGGCAAGCGTTATCATCGTTCATGCCGAACGTAAAATCGCTGCGCAGATGCACAACGTTGCCGGCTTTGACCGTACGTGGTCCCAGTTCCTTCAGATCGTGGGCAAACGGGCGCAGGCAGTCGCTGACGTAGGTGGCTACATAGCGTTGCTCCCTGATGTTTTTCTCACTCCATCTGAGTTGCTCTAGGTCTTGGTCGAGGTGCATAGTGCCGGCCAGCGCCATTGTGTGCCAGCAGCCATTGTGACCCTCAAGGAGCACCTCGGGCGAAGCAACGAGCCAAGTGCCGCTGAAAGGCGTAGAAAACAATGCAACAAAAGCGTGTGGATAGAGGGCGCAAGCCTTGTGAAACATATCTATAGCGCGACATGAGCACTCAACCGATGCACGGCGCGCAAGGACAATCTTGCCGAACACATCCTGGGCAAGTTGCATGTGGAAGCGAGCGAAATCGCGCGAATAAATGTCGCGTGAGTCGGGTAGTTCAGCCTGTATATCGCGATAGTGAAACGGCATATCGTGGCATGCCTCACGAGTGGGCATGATTAGCACCACTGGTGTGGAGGCATCGATCGCAAACGGCGCAACGACAAAGCCGCTCAGCCCTTCAAGGTCGCCAATTGACAGTAATGACTGTGCTTTGCCATACACCAAAGTGCAGTCATCGTGCTGTGGCAAACGATATAATGCGAAAGAATCACTGTCCATAATGCGTTATTTCTCACACTCTTACTCCCATTTTGCTTAAAACAAAAAAAGGATATATGCAAAGTTAGCAATAAATTTTGTAACGGCAAAACATAATTATTATTCATTTATTTTATGAAACTATTGCTTATGTCGCTATTTCTTGCGAAATTTGTGGGGAATATAAATCCAAAAACTAATACACTATGACAGGACTTCCTTTTTTGTTTGTTTTTATT
>JABUUJ010000046.1:2950-5726 GCA_021443235.1 Muribaculaceae bacterium | reverse complement strand
CCTCTCGGCTGGTCTCTTTGCCTCGCACGTGCTCATCCCCCCCACCCCAGGTCCCATTGCCGCCGCCAACGCGCTGGATTTGGGCGACAACTTGATGCTGGTGATTGCCTGCGGCGCGCTGGTGTCGATTCCGGCACTTGCGGGAGCCTACGGCTATGCCCGATATATCAGTAAAAAAGTGAAAGACAGCGATGAAATGACTGCCGACGAGACCATTCAGTCGTATGAGGCGCTGATTGCCTCCTATGGCAAGTTACCAGGCACAATGGCAAGCCTTGCTCCCATCGCCGTGCCCATCATCCTCATTACAATCTCCAACCTTGCGACAACACTTGGCATCACTGGTCCGCTGGCAAATGCACTATCGTTCTTGGGCTCGCCGGTGATTGCGCTTGCAATAGGCGCCCTGCTGGCTGTGTGTCTGCTCGTCAAAAGCAAACGCCAGGAAAGCATTTACGACCTTTCCAACGACACGCTGAAGGTAATAGGCCCCATCCTGTTTGTCACCGCTGCCGGTGCCGCGCTGGGCAAGGTGATTGCCTCGACCAGCCTTGTCGACTTTATCACATCTAATGCCAATGTGTTCCAAACGGTGGGTATCTTCTTCCCCTTCTTGCTTGCGGCAATCCTGAAGACTGCCCAGGGCTCATCGACGGTTGCCATCACCACTACGGCAGGCATTATCGCGCCACTCATGGCAGCGCTTGGGCTTGACTCACAGGCAATGAGCGTGCTGTCGGTGATGGCGATAGGCGCTGGTGCAATGGTGGCATCGCACGCCAACGACTCTTATTTCTGGGTTGTGACCAACTTTGGTGGCCTTGACGTGCAGAAGGGCTACAAGACGCAGACAATGGTCACTCTCGTTGAGGGCGTGTGTGCCATGATTGCTGTGTTCATCATCTCTCTGTTTGTATAACGAACTTTTTGGTAATATCTAATATAACAGCAACAAAGCCCCCTTCCTTTTTATCAAGAAGGGGGCTTATTGTATATGATTAATGATGGTGGAGGTGTTTAAGGGTGAGGAGGGTGGCGGTGATGATGAGGGCACCTGTGGCGAGGGGAATGGATGATGAGGCGGTGATGCCGGCGATGGTAAAACACACTATGCTGACCGCGGCGACCGAGATTGCGTAGGGAAACTGTGTGATGACGTGACGCATGTGGTCGCACCCGGCGCCTGTACTCGACATGATTGTGGTGTCGCTAATCACCGACATATGGTCGCCTGCCACAGCACCTGCCATGCACGCTGAGATTGAGATGATGCGTATGGGGTCGGATGCGTCGGGGAAGGCGGCTATGCAGATGGGGATGAGGATGCCAAACGTTCCCCACGATGTGCCTGTGGCAAGCGAGAGTCCACAAGCCACAATAAATATCACTGCAGGGAGCAGGAATTTGAGCGAGACCGCGTGTGCAGCAATAAGGCTTGCGACATAGGCATTAGCCTCCAGGCTTTCGGTCATGCCCTTGAGTGTCCACGCAAAGACAAGGATTAGCACAGCGGGAACAACGGTTTTGAAGCCATTGACGAAACATTCCATGCATTCCTTGAATTTCATCACATGGGTTAACACAAAGAAAATCTGCGTGATAGCGAGAGCGCAAAATGCACCCAAAGCCAAGCCCATCGACGCGTCGCACTGCGCGAAACCTTGTATGATGTCGCCATCGTTCTTGCCGCCAAAGAAACCACCAGTGTAGAGCATACCCAAGACGCTGCATACTGTGAGGCTTAAGATGGGCACCACAAGGTTGGTCAATCGACCTTTTGGAAGTGTGGGTTCGTTGGTAGATGTAGCATTGTCGGGCGATTGCTGTGCAATCATCGTCATTGTGGCAAAAGCCGGGCGCTTGTCCTCATCGTCGGCCGTCTCGTCATATTCCACGTCAAGATCGGCGCCTTGTGCTGCCTCGGCCCTCTTCATAGGTCCAAAATCCACCTTCGTAATGACGAGCACAAAGAGTGTGAAAATGGTGAGGATTGCGTAGAAATTGTAGGCAATAGTTTGCAGAAACATGTTGAAGCCGTTGTCCTGGTCGCCTGCAAAACCTGCGACGGCGGCCGCCCACGACGAGATAGGCGCAATAATACACACCGGAGCCGCGGTCGAGTCGATGATATAAGCCAGTTTCTCGCGGCTCACATTGTGACGGTCGGCAACAGGCTTCATCACATTGCCCACGGTGAGGCAATTGAAGTAGTCGTCAATAAAGAGCAGCAAGCCCATAATGATGGCAGCAAGTTGAGCGCCCACGCGGCTCTTAATGTGGGCCTTAGCCCAGTCGCCAAAAGCCTCAGAACCACCGCCCCGCTTCACCAGCGCGACAACAGCGCCGAGCAAGACGAGGAAAATGAGAATGCCCACGTTGTAGGGATTGCTGATTTGCGCGACAAAGCCGTCCTTGAAAGTGTGCGCAATAAAGCCATCGATGCCAGCTTGGCAGTCGATTGCCCACAAGGCACCGCCCATGACGATACCCACAAATAGCGAAAAATATACCTCTCGAGTGACCAGTGCCAGTATAATCGCCACAAGAGCCGGCACCAGAGCCCAAAAACTATTTACAATTTCCATTATTCCTAAAAATAATCCCTTTAGTCAATAGGGGGCGAACTCCCTGCAATCAGGAAGGTCACTCCCTATAATATAGATTATCAATTTACTGATATTTAGCGCATTACTGCGCGTAATTCATGTAATAAAAGCAACATTTTCACAGTAGCATCAAAACCTCACTGTGAAATTCGGTGCAAAATTACAAAAAA
>JABUUJ010000046.1:0-2910 GCA_021443235.1 Muribaculaceae bacterium | reverse complement strand
ATTAACGGATGAACAGCAGTTCGCGATACTTGGGCAGCGGCCACATTTCGTCATCGACCATAAGTTCAAGTTTATCAACGTGATAACGTATATCATCGAGCAGCGGTGCGACATTGTCGTGATAGGCGATGGCGCGTTCGCGCATACTTTCGATACGGTTAGCCTGCTTTCGGTTTTCGACCATCTGATCAACCATGTTGCGCACAAGTTTGATGTGCTCGGCCATCTTCTCAATGATAGCCATGTCTTGCTCGGCAAGATCGTTGGCTTTATCAGAAGGGAATAACGCCTTGATTTTGCTCACATTATCGAGCAACAGGCCCATGTATCGGCTCGCCACAGGGATAATGTGGTTAAGCGCCAGGTCGCCAAAGACGCGAGCCTCAATCTGCACCTTCTTGGTGTAAATTTCCCACTTAACCTCGTTACGGGCATTGAGCTCAACCTCGGTAAACACGCCAGTCTTCTTGAACATTTCCACTACCTTGGGAGCAAGATAAGCATCAAAGATTTTGGGAACTGATGTTTCGCAGTCGAGTCCGCGACGTGCGGCTTCTTCCTTCCATTCATCGCTGTAACCATTGCCATCGAAGTGGATGTTGCGGGTTTTCTTAAGCTGAATCTTGATTTGCTTGAGAATGGCATCGTTCTTTTCCATACCGGCTGCCATGTGGGCATCAACAGCGCTTTTGAAGTAAATAAGTTGCTCGGCCACAGCAGCATTAAGCGCAATCATTGCCGAAGCACAATTGGCACTTGAACCTACAGCGCGGAACTCAAAACGATTGCCCGTGAAGGCAAATGGTGATGTGCGGTTGCGGTCGGTGTTATCAAGCAAAATCTCGGGAATTTGCGACACTTTAAGATTAAGTTCCTCCTTGGCGTTAAAGTGAATGTTGTCGTCGCGGTCATCACTCACGAGACTGTCGACAACGTCGTTGAGTTGCTTGCCCAGGAACATCGAGATGATGGCTGGCGGTGCCTCATTGGCACCAAGACGGTGTGCATTGGTTGCCGAGGCGATTGAAGCCTTGAGAAGGCCGTTATAGCGGTGTACGGCGGCCGAGACGCACGAGACAAAAGTAATGAACTGCAGGTTGTCTTGCGGTGTCTTGCCAGGCTTGAACAGTTGCTTACCAGTGTCGGTGCCCAAACTCCAGTTGTTGTGCTTGCCGCTACCATTGATGCCAGCAAAAGGCTTCTCATGAAGCAACACGCGGAAGTGGTGGCGACGTGCAACCTGAGCCATAACGCTCATCAGCAACAAGTTGTGGTCGTTGGCAAGATTAGTTTCCTCATATATTGGAGCGAGTTCAAACTGGTTGGGAGCCACCTCGTTGTGTCGAGTCTTGACGGGAATGCCCAACATGTGACACTCAATCTCAAGGTCGAGCATAAATTCCTCAACGCGCATGGGAATTGCACCGAAGTAATGATCCTCAAGCTGCTGGTTCTTAGCGCTTTCATGCCCTAAAAGGGTACGTCCTGTGAGCGACAAGTCGGGGCGAGCGGCATAAAGAGCCTCGTCGACGAGGAAATATTCCTGCTCCCATCCCAGATAGGAGAACACATGTTTTACCTCAGGGTCAAAGAGCTGTGCCACAGCCGTTCCAGCACGGTCAATGCTGTTGATGGCACGCAGCAGCGGGGTCTTATAGTCGAGCGACTCGCCCGAATAGGCGATGAAAATCGTGGGGATACACAACGTGTTGTCATGAATAAAGGCGGGTGACGAGATGTCCCACGCCGAGTAGCCGCGAGCCTCAAAAGTGTTGCGGATTCCGCCGTTGGGGAAGCTCGAAGCATCAGGCTCTTGCTGGATGAGCAGTTTGCCCGAGAACTCCTCCACAATGCCACCATTGCCGTTATGCTCTATAAACGAGTCGTGCTTCTCGGCAGTGCCGTCGGTGAGCGGATGGAACCAGTGAGTGTAGTGTGTCACCCCATTGTCGAGTGCCCACTTCTTCATCCCCACGGCGATTTCGTCGGCGAGCTCACGGTTAAGAGGCACCTTATTGTCAATTGCTTGGATAAGGGCAGTGTAAGTCGATTTGGGAAGATACTCTTGCATCTTCTCACGATTAAAAACATACTTTGCGAAATACTGCGAAGGGTCTTCCTTGGGAATTTCGACCTTCACTGGCGTGCGATTAAACGCAACCTCAACCTCTTTAAACCTTAAAAGTGACATAGTCTAAACTTATTTAAAAAGTAACTTAAATAAAAACACCCGCTAAACTTGGTGGGTTAGTGGGTGGCAACAAGGGCGGGAAAGGCTCGGGAGCCGCGTTTTGCGCCTCTACAAAAGCATGAACCTTTCGTTAGCATTTTAATCATTTGTCTAAATTTTGCGCAAAATTAGCAACTAATTTCCTTTTTTGCAAATTTTTGTTGACATTTTTCAAAATTTATCGCTAAATTTGTATTTTAATTCTTAAAAATAAAAGCTATGAAACGATTACTGACAATTGCCACAATTATTGCCATTGCTCTCACTGTCAACGCACAAAATGCCGCCCAGCAAAAGCGCATTGCCGCAGTGAGGTCGCTCTATGCTGACGCGCTCAAACGCATTGAGCAAGATGCTTCTATACCCGAAACCCACAATGCCACAACGGTAGATATAAGTCGCATGGTGGCAGCCACTGGTTTGCAAAACAAAAAGGTCACTTTCTACTACTATGAGGCCGGTACAGAGGAAGAGATATATAAATGGGACCTGTATTTCATTCGCGAGAACTACAATGTAGCATCACGCAAGGTAGCATGCGAGTATCTCGTTGATCCAGAAAGCGGTAAGCCTGTGTTCTACTTCTGCAAAAAAGACGTTTTCGACTCATCAGATCCCACCGAGACGCGCATCTATTTCAATGAGAACGGCACGCCGTGCTTCATGCAAAACACCTATGT
>JABUUJ010000045.1:34088-38558 GCA_021443235.1 Muribaculaceae bacterium | reverse complement strand
CAATTTTTTCACTACTTGCTCATAGAGGCGGAATCGTTGTGGTTGGCCCAGCAGTTCAGTAACCGCCCCTTTCCCATAGAAACGTGCTAGCTCGGTTATTTCGTTGGTGGTGCCATATTCCAGTACCCGTTGAATCGCCCATCGCTTGGCCAGCGTCCAATCAATTTTTGTAACGTCAACGTCCCAAAACGTTGTTTTTGACAGCACATTCAGGTTTGGCGTAGTTTTTTCAAGATGTGATTGTCGTTCTATGTATATGTCGTGATTAGCCTGAACGATATAGAAAAACCCCTCAACATCAATCCCCAAAGCGCCTTCAAGCGCAATAGATGTTTGCGGTGTGAAGCGTCGATTGCCCTTAATTAGGTCGTTCATGCGCTGAGGAATCAAGTTGGCAATTGCGCCAACTTCTGCCTTTTTGCGGTGTTGTTTTTTAATCACATGATTTAGCACAGCGCCAGCAGGCACTGTGGGCATGTATAAATATTGTGTGTAGCTTGACTGTTCCATTGCTATTTTGCTTTACAGCTGCAAAGTTACATTTTTTTAAAATAATAACCAAATTATGGTTATTTTTTAGGGGTCAAAGATGTTGAGGTGGAACAAAGTTGAACCATGTTGAACTACGATGAGCCACGTTGAATGCGAGCGTGAGCGAGCACTATGTGCTACTGTCCCCAATGGAGTTTTTGCTGGAGGGTGCGGGCGAAGTTGTGGCCGGGGCGCTGCACCAGCTGCACCTTGATGGGCGAGCGGGTGATGGTCACGGTCGAGCCGGTGGGGCAGGTGATGCTCTCGCCGTCGAGACTCACCAGGTAGTGGTCGCTGCGCGAGATGCCCTTGATGGTGATGCGGGCATCGTCGGGCACGACGATGGGCCGCATGGTGAGCGAGTGTGCGCTGATGGGCGTGAGCACCAGGCAGGGAGCGGTGGGGGTGACGATGGGTCCGCCGGCGCTCAGGTTATAGGCGGTGGAGCCGGTGGGCGTGCTCACGACGAGTCCGTCGCCCTTATAGGTGGTGAGCGGCAGGCCGTTGAGCGAGGTTTCCATCTCGATCATCGACGAGGTGTCGTGACGCAGCACCGCCACATCGTTGAGCGCAAACGGGTGCTCGATGTCGACGGCGTCGCACTCAACCTGCACCATCGTGCGCTGCTCAATGGCGTGACGGCCAGCCGCCACATCGTCGACCATCTCGCATGCCATGTCGAGCTGGCAGGCGGTGAGGTAGCCCAGATGGCCCGTGTTGATGCCCAGGATGGGAATGTTGTGCGGCGCCACCCACATCACGGCGGTGAGGAAGGTGCCGTCGCCGCCCAGGCTGATGGCGAGGGAGGCTTGCGGCGTGTCGCCCGCAGCGAGCGTCGCTGTCCACTCAATGCCGGTGGTGGCGTGGGTGAGAAACTGCCTGAACTCGTCCTCGATGCAGCATCCCATGCCCCTTGATTTCAGGTGGTCGATGAGCGCTTTTATGCCGTCGATCGATTGAGTGGGGTGGCTGTTGCCAAATATTATCACATTCATGTTTGTCGTTGATAAAAATGTCGTTTTTTAGTCGAAACACGCCTCAAAAAGCCGAATAAGTGCAAAAAAACCCTATAAAGGCGCTTTTAACACGTGATTTGTTTTTTATTCTCGCAAATAACGAGTATTTTTGCATTTAACTTGCGTTATAACGGTGCAAATATACAAATTATTTGTCAGTCATATAGCGAAGACCGAAAAAAATGACAAACTTAAGTGTAAACATTAACAAGATTGCGACATTGCGCAACGCGCGCGGAGGCAATGTGCCTTGCGTGGAGCAGGTGGCGCAGGATTGCGAGATGTGGGGAGCCGACGGCATCACCGTGCATCCTCGACCCGACGAGCGGCACATACGCCGCAGCGACGTGCTCACGCTGCGCCCGCTCGTCAAGACCGAGTTTAACATCGAGGGCTATCCCACCGAGGAATTTATCAGGCTTGTGCTGATGGTCAAGCCCACGCAGGTGACACTCGTGCCCGACGCGCCCCAGCAGCTCACCTCGATGGCCGGATGGGAAGTAGAGCCCAACAAGGAGTTTCTTGCCGAGGTGGTAGAGCGATTTCAGGAGGCGGGCATCAGGGTGAGCATCTTTGTGGGCACCGACGGCGACAACATACGCGCGGCGGCGCGTGTGGGGGCCGACCGCGTGGAGCTCTACACAGGGCCCTATGCCAAGGCCTTCCACGAGAATCCCGAGCAAGCAATCGCGCCCTATATTGCCGCGGCGCAGGTTGCCACGAGCGTGGGGCTGGGCATCAACGCCGGTCACGACCTGAGTCTTGACAACCTCAAGTATTTCAAGGAGCACATCCCGCATCTTGCCGAGGTGTCGATAGGTCACCAGCTCATCAGCGACGCGCTGTATATGGGTCTGGAGGCCACGGTCAAGGCCTACAAGGCCTGCCTGCGATAACGGCAGCAACATTGAAAAAATTAACTGAAACAATAACATCAAAAAAAGATTTTATTAACCGACATGGCATTACTTAACATGATACTTGCCCAGGTGCCTGCTACCGACAGCACAGCGCAAGTCGTTGACACAGTTCAACCAGTAGTTGAAACAATCAGTCAAGCTGTTGACACAGTGGCTCAAGCAGCCGCTCCGGCCGCCGAGGCCGCAGCCCCCGTGGTCGAGGAGCTGAGCGTGTGGAACCTTACAATGGCCGGTGGCTGGCTCATGATTCCGCTGGCACTGCTTGCCATCGTGAGCATCTACATCTTCTTTGAGCGACTGTTTGCCATCAACAATGCCACCCGTGAGAACGGAGACTTCATGGAGAAAGTGAAGAACCTGATTAAGCGCGGTGACGTCGATGCCGCCATCAAGGTGTGCCAGGAGGACAACACCCCCGCGGCACGCATGATCGAGAAGGGCGTGAGCCGCATCGGGCGCCCCATGAACGATGTGCTCGTGGCAATAGAGAACGTGGGCAACATGGAGATTGCCAAGCTCGAGAAAGGGTTCTCATGGCTCGCCACCACCGCTGCCGGAGCTCCCATGATAGGCTTCCTTGGCACAGTTACTGGCATGGTCCAGGCATTCTTCAAGCTGGCGAGCGCCGGCGCTCAGAGCAATGTCACCATCCTCGCCAGCGGCATCTATCAGGCGCTGGTGACCACCGTGGGCGGTCTCATCGTGGGCATCGTGGCACTGTTTGCCTACAACTTCCTCACCTCACGTGTCAACAAGGTGATGAACAAGCTTGAGGGCAAGACAATGGAATTTATGGACATCCTTAACGAACCCGCTAAATAACATCTCATCATGGCATTAAAGAGACAGCACGGCACACAGTCAATGTTCAGCATGGCATCAATGACCGATGTCATCTTCTTGCTGCTCATCTTCTTCATGGTGACATCAACATTCGTGTTCCCCTCGGCGCTCGAGGTCAACCTGCCCCAAAGCAGCCAGCAGACCTCGCTCAAGCCCACCACACGCATCTATGTGGACAAGGACATGAACATGTTTGTGAGCCTGGGCGACAGCATCCAGCAAGGCGAGCTCACGCCCCTTGCCGTTGATAAGCTCGACGCCTTCATGAAGCAGCTCGTGGTCGAGAACCCGCAGGAGTTTGTCGCCGTTTATGCCGACGAGGAAGTGCCCTATGGCAAAATCGTCGACATCCTTGACAAAGGCTCTCGCAACGGCCTGAAGGTGGTGCTTGCCACCAAGCCCGCCAGCGAGCCCTATGCGGCTCCCGTGCCCGCAGCGCAGGCCACCGAGCCCGAGCAGCCAGTTCAGGACTCCGCTGTGGCGCCCAATCAACAATAAACCCGAAAGATGAACAACATCATCCATGTTGCAACGATGAACGACAATCGCAAGAATGAAATAACAGCATTGATAATCACACTGCTTCTATGCCTTGTGGTGGTGCTCATTCTTGTCAACACGTTCCTTCGCTATCAGCCCATCACCAGCGAGACGCACCTCAAGCAAGACACCATCATGTTTGGCGGCGAATATGTGATGCTGGGCGATATGACCGACGCTATCGACGGCACCGAGCTGGCCAGCGACGCCTCGCTCGACAACCAGCAGGCACAGCAACCCGACGTTGAGGGCGACGACGTGAAAGACGCCGGCGAGCCCACCAAGACGCCAGCTCCGCTGGTGACCGACGTCAAGGAGTCGCCCATGAAGGTGAAGGAGAAGATTAAGGACGAGCCCACCAAGAAACCGGGACCCGCCGTTGACAAGAAGACCGCCGACAAGAAGGAGCAGGTGAAACAAGTGAAGCAACCCACCAACTCGGCCACCGACAGCCGCATCAAGAACGCATTTGGCAGTTCGGGCGCCAGCGGCACCGGCAAGCAAGGCTCGCCCGAGGGCAACTCGGGACAGGGCGCACTCGCCGGCAAGCCCGGCCTGGGCGGCTTGCAGGGCTACACGCTCGAGTACTGGGGCCGTCCCCACAGCAAGTGGGCGGGAAC
>JABUUJ010000045.1:24663-33804 GCA_021443235.1 Muribaculaceae bacterium | reverse complement strand
CAAACTTGACAAACTTGACAAACTTGACAAACTTGATAAACTTGACAAACTTGCGGCGCAGCCGCTACAAGATAGAAAGTGACTAAACTGGAAGAAATCAGAAAATCGCTTGAGGGCGACATGGCTCGCCTCAATGACATCATCAGGCAGTCGCTCACCAGCGACAGCACGCTCATGAACAGCGTGGTGACAGCACACCTTGCCACCAAGGGCAAGCAGCTGCGCCCGCTGCTCGTGCTGCTGAGCGGACGCCTCTTTGGCGGCATCGACGACACTGTGCTCAACGGTGGCGCGGCAATCGAGCTGCTGCACAACGCGTCGCTCATCCACGACGATGTCATCGACCAGGCCAAGACGCGCCGTGGCGCTCCCACGGTGAGCAGCGTCTATGACAACCACGTCGCTGTGCTAACCGGCGACTTTTTCATCACCTCGGCGCTGCGCTGCGCCGTGCGCACGGGCCAACCGCGCATCCTCGACGAGCTTGCCGTGATGGGCAGCACGCTGTCGCTGGGCGAGATTGACCAAATCAGCAACGCACAGCAACGCGGCATCACCGAGGAGGTGTATATGCGAGTGATAGGCAAGAAGACCGCACGACTCTTTGAGAGTTGTGTGGCGGTGGGCGCCTATGCGCGGCAACAGAGCGAGCAGAGCCTGGCGCCGTTGCGCCGCTATGCCCAGTTGCTGGGCCTGTGCTTCCAGATGAAGGACGACACTTTTGACTACTATGACGACCCCGTTGTGGGCAAGCCCACGGGCAATGACCTGCGCGAGGGCAAGATTACGCTGCCGCTCATCTATGCCTTGTCGCTCACCAGCCATCCTCGCCATGCCGAGATGCAGCAGCTGGTGCGCAAGCAGGAGCTCGACAGCGCCGACATCGACACGCTGGTGGCATTTGCCCGCGAGGCCGGCGGAGTGGAATATACTTACGACAAAATGGAGCAACTGCGCCAGCAGGCGTGTGCCCTGCTCGACGCCTATGAGCCTTGCGACACCATCGAGGCTTTTAAGCAATTGTTCCAGTACATAATAGTGCGCAACAAGTAGTGCTACAGCAGTTTCTCATAGAAGGACGCATCGAGGCGGGGTGCGACGAGGCCGGGCGGGGATGCCTGGCCGGACCTGTGACGGCGGCGGCGGTGATTCTGCCCGCCGGGTGGGAGCACCCGCTCATCAACGACAGCAAGCAACTCACCGAGCGCCGACGCGAGGAGCTGCGGCCCATCATTGAGCGCGAGGCGCTGGCGTGGGCTGTGGCGCACGTGTCGCCCAAGGAAATCGACAAGCTCAACATCCTCAGGGCATCGATTACTGCCATGCACCGCGCCATCGACCAGCTCAAGGTGCGCCCCGAGCATCTGCTCATCGACGGCAACCGCTTCTACAAGTATCGCGACATCGCCCACACCACCATCGTCAAGGGCGATGGCAAGATGCTGAGCATCGCCGCGGCAAGCATCCTCGCCAAGACTCACCGCGACGAGTACATGCGCCGCCTCGCACTGGACTTCCCACAGTATAACTGGGACAAAAACAAGGGCTATCCCACGCGGGAGCATCGGGCCGCNTCGCCGCACACGGTGCGACCGAGCACCACCGCACGACGTTCCAGCTGCTGGAGCAGCCCACCCTCTTCGACGGCATGGATTTAGAATAACGAGGTTATGGCAATGAACCTGCGCAACATATATGACTCGCGACGCACGTGGAAGTTGGGACTCATCGCAGTCTCGATGGTGCTTGTGGCGTGCTTCATCTATATCTCCAACGACCTTGTAAACGACCTCTCAGAGCAAGAGCGGCAGCGCATGCAGATATGGGCCGACGCCACCAAGGAACTCGCCACCATGGGCGAGGACACGACCACCGACAGCCTGGGAAACATGGTGCCGACAGCCATGCCCGACGTGGACTTCCTGCTCGAGATTATCGAGGGCAACCACACCATTCCCGTGATGCTGGTCGACGCCGACGGCAATATCTTGCAGCACCGCAACTTCATCTTGCCCGAGCCCATCGACAGCCTCTCGCCCATGGAAATCTCGCCCGCTAACCTGGAGTTTCTCAAGCGCAAGCTCGACAAGCTCGAGGGCACACGCCACAAGATTGAAATCAACATCGACGCCTCGACCACACAGTATCTCTACTACGAGGACTCGACAACACTCACCCGCCTGGCCTATTTCCCTTATATCCAGCTCGCCGTGATGCTATTATTTATAGGTGTTGCCTATTTTGCACTTATCAGCGTGAAAAAGGCCGAGCAAAACAAGGTGTGGGTGGGCCTGTCGAAGGAAACGGCTCACCAGCTGGGCACACCCATCTCGTCGCTTATGGCGTGGACCGAGATTATGCCCTCGATGGGCGCCGACCCCGACATGGTGAGCGAGATGAACAAGGACGTGAAGCGCCTGAGCGTTATCGCCGACCGCTTCTCCAAGATAGGCTCTATGCCCGACAAGGAGCTGGAGTTTATCAACGAGGCGGTGCTCAAGAGCCTGGAATACATGAGCAAGCGCATTCCCAAGCGCGTGCAGCTCACCATCAACACCAACGACGAGACCAACTGCGGCATCATGCTGTGCCAGTCGCTCTTTGAATGGGTGATGGAAAACCTCACCAAGAACGCCGTGGACGCGATGAGCGGCGAGGGCAGCCTCGTCATTACCGTGACCAGCGACGACAACCACGCGCTCATCAGTGTCAAGGACACGGGCAAGGGCATCGCACGCAAGAACTGGAAAAATGTGTTCACCCCTGGCTTTACTACCAAAAAGCGTGGCTGGGGACTGGGCCTAACGCTCGTGAAACGCATCATCGAGGAGTATCACGGAGGGCGCATATATATTAAGGAGAGCGAGCCCGGAAAGGGCACCACCTTTGCGATTGAGCTCCCCAAACTGAAATCAGAAGAATAACTTGCTATGGCACAAATCACAATGCTCGGCACAGGCAACGCAATGTGCACACGCTGTTACAACACCTGCTTCATGCTCACCACGCCGGGAGGCGACATTCTGGTTGACTCGGGTGGCGGCAACGGCATCTTCAAGCAGCTGCACCGCGCCGACATAGGGTTTGAGCGCATCCACCACCTTTTTGTCACTCATGTGCACACCGATCATGTGATGGGAGTGATTTGGCTCATACGCAAGATTTCGCCCATGATCTATCGCAAGCGCTATGAGGGCACGCTCACCATCTACTGCCACGAGGGCGTGCGCAACTGCATCATCATGATGTGCCACCTCATGATTCCCGCCAAGATATGCACCGCATTGAACGACACTATCATCTTTCGCGTGGTGGAGGATGGCGAGACGGTGAGAATCAACGACTGCGACTTCACGTTCTTTGACTTGGGCAGCGACAAGACGTTGCAGTTTGGCTTCAAGGCCTTGCTGCCCGATGGCAAGCGCCTGGTGTGTCACGGCGACGAGCCCTATCATCCTCGCAATGAGAAATATGTGCGCGACTGCGACCTGTTTATGTGCGAGGCGTTTTGCCTTTACAAGGACCGCGACCAGTTCCGCCCCTATGAGAAGCACCATAGCACTGCCGTCGACGCCGGTCGCACGGCGCAGGAGCTGGGCGTGAAGAGCCTGCTGCTCTACCACACCGAGGACACACACCTCACCACGCGCCGCCTCACCTACACCACCGAGGCCGCCACCCACTTCACCGGCACCATCTATGTCCCCGATGATATCGAGACCATTACCCTGTAGCCGACCTAGACTTTGACTTTGACGTTGACGTTGACTGCTGCTCGCTGTCGCGAGCGTTCAACGTGGTTCAACGTGGTTCAACTTGGTTCAACTTGGTTGGGGCGGTCTCCGCAACTACTGCACACCCCCTTTAGGGTGGCTTGGGGGGCTCGCCAATAGCCCAATATGACCACAAAATCGGCATTATCTCGTGTTTTTGTTGAGATAATGCCGTCTGAGTGGTTTTTATTAGGTTATAAGTAAAGTGTTTTATGTGTTGCGATGGGGGTTAGAAGCGGGGGCGTCCTCCGCCTCCACCGCCGTGACCACCGCCGCCAGGGCCTCCACCGGGCCGGAATCCGCCAGGGCCGAAGCCGCCATAGTCGTTGCGGTTCTGTGGCTGCTCGCCTTTCTTGAATGTCGTGAACTTGTAGGTAAACGACAGCATTCCGTATCGAGTGAGCGAGTTGTAGTAGCTGTCCTCGATATAGTTGGCGTTGACGTTGCGGCTGATGTTTTTCTTCTGTCCCAGGATGTCATATACCGAGAGCGTCACGCTGGCGTTGCGCTCGCGCAGGAACTGGTAGGAAATCGAGCCGTTCCACAGCCACTGGTTGCTGTCGTAACCCGTTGTGTAGCCGCTGGTAGCGCTGAAGTTGAGGTCGGTGCTGATTACCAGGCCGAATGGAGCGCTCCACGTGCCCATGAACATGCCGCCATAGGAGTGGATGTTGCGGTTGCTTGCCACGGTGACGGTGTTGATGGTAGTCTGGAAGCCGTAGCGCGGGCGTATCTCAAGGTCGAACTGGTCGTTGCGGAAGGCGAGCCCCGGCGAGTAGTTGATTGAGAAATTGTTGCTGCGGTTATACTCGCCGTTGTTGAAACCCTTGGTCTGTGCTGTGCGCAGGAAGGCGTGCGACGAGAAATACCAGGTCTTTGACGCGCCGAAGGGCAGGCTGATCATATTCATCGCCATGGCGTCCCACACGCCGTTGACGTTCTCATAGGTGGTGATGCGGCCGCCGGTGTTGGGGTCGTAGGTGGTGGTGTTGATGATGCTGTTCTGGCTCCAACTCACGTTGAGCATAAGCATGATGCTGCGCTGCTGCATCTGTGCGAAGTCGCTGAAGCGCATATTGAGCCGGTGGGTGAAGGTGGGCTTCAGCTCGGGGTTACCGATGACGATGTTGAGCGGGTTGCTCACGTCGGCCACGGGCTGCAGCTGTGATATCGATGGCTGGTTGCTGCGCATGCGGTAGTTGAGGTTCATGCTGCGGGTCTGCGTGAACTTGTAGTTGAAGCGCGCGAATGGTGCGAAGGTCCATACCCAGCGCGATGGGATGTCGCGCTCTGAGTTGATGAGGTCCTTGCTCTGTGACATTGCCGAGTTGACACTTGCGCCGATGTTGAGGTTGTATTTCTTGTTGACCTTGCGGTATCCCACCTCGAAGTTCTGGTCGAAGAAGTCGTTGCGGAAGCGGTTGCTCTGGTCGACGTTAAACTCCTGGTTGAGGTCGTCGCCCAGCTCATACTCTACCACTTGGCTGAGCATGGGCAGGTTGTGGAGCAACTCGCTGCCATACTGGTTGGCGATGGCCTCGCGCACGTTGACATCGTTGATGGCATTGACGAGAGCCTGATAGTAGTTGCCTGCTGGCGTTTTCAGCGCCGGGGTTTTGTCGAGAAGGATGTCATATACCATTTTGTCGGCCGTTGTGTGGCGGTAGTTGGCGCGGTAGGATAGCTGCAGGAAGTTGCCGTTCTTGACGTCGCCCAGCGGCTCGGTCCACGACAATCGGCCGTTGATGCCGTTGGTCACTCGCTTGTTGTCATACACCTGATTGATATCTTGCTCGGGGTCTTCCATGAGATAATAGGTGTTGTGGGTGCTGGTCGAGCCTTTCTCGTCGACGTTGCTGTAGCTGTAGCGCGCAAAGAAGCTGGTGCTGCGGCCGGGCTTGTTCTTGAACTTGTGGTTATAGACGATTTGCCCGCCCGCCTCATAGCTCTTTCCGTCGTTGAAATAGGAACTGATGCTTTTGTTCACAGGGGTGCGCGGGATGTCGCCGGCGCGAGTCATCGACGAGTCGCTTTTCTCGCTCTTGCTGAAGTTGAACGAGAAGTTGGGGCGAATCTCGAGTGTGTTGAACGAGTCGATTTCCCACTTGATGCGGAAGTCGCCGCGCAGGTTGTGGCCCTTGTCGCGCGATTGCGACTCGCTGTCGTAGTAGCTGGTGCTGTCGGTAAACAGATACTGGCGGTTGCTGCGCGAGTAGGTGTCGCGGTCGCTGTGCGAGTAGAGCAGGTTGCCTCCCACGCGGAAGTGCTCGTCTTCTTTAGAGCCCACGTTGAAGTTGAAGCCGATGTTTTGCGACGTGGTGATGCCGTTGCTGCCGCCAAAGCGCTGGAAACGTGATGCGCCGCCATCGGTGAAGTTGAGGCTGTTGATGTTGTTGCCGCCACCGGTGATGGTGTACTGGTTGCCCTCCTTGAAATAGTTGAGCATGAGATTGCCCGAGTAGCGGTTGTTGGTGCCATATCCGCCGGTGATGCTGCCCACCCAGCCGTTGTTCATGCCGGGTTTCACGGTGAGGTTGATGACTGTCTCGTCCTCGCCGTCGTCAACGCCCGTGAGTCGTGCCAGGTCGCTCTTGCGGTCGATGACCTGTAGCTTGTTGATCATGTCGGCGGGCAGGTTCTTGGATGCCATCTTGGGGTCGTCGGCAAAGAATTCCTTGCCGTCGATGAGTATTTTCTTCACTTCCTTGCCGTTGGCGGTGATTTTGCCGTTGGCATCGACCTCGACGCCGGGCATGCGTTTGAGCAGGTCCTCGACCACGGCGTTGGGCTGTGTCTTGTAGGTGTCGGCGTTATACTCGATGGTGTCTTCCTTGACGGTGATAGGTGTTTTCACTCCCATCACCACGGCCTCCTTGAGCATGATGCTGTTGGGCTGCATCTTGATGGCGCCCAGGTTGACGTTGCGCCCGTCGCTGCCCACGGTGATGTGCTTCACCTCGTCTTTGTAGCCCACATAGCTGAGCTTGAGCAGGTACTTGCCAGCCTTTACGCCTTTTAGGTCAAAGAGGCCGTTGTCGTCGGTGGCGGTGCCCTTGACGAGGGTGCTGTCTTTGGTGGGTTTCAGCAGTCGCACGCTGGCGCCGATGAGTGCCGTTGTGTCGTTGGCGTCGAGCAGGATGCCGTTAATGTTGGCGGCTTGTGTGGCAAGTGCCAGTAGCATCAAAAGTGGTAAAAAATAATTCCTCATAATAATATTACAAATATCCCAGGGATTGGTTTGTCAAAAAAATCGACCACAAAATTACAACCTTTCGGCCAACTTTCCTAAATAATTCACCTTATTATAATATGTTAACCCAAATAGTTGATTAGAGCGCCGAGGTTAAGTTTTTTTTGCTATTTTTCGTCTTTTTGTTTTCGGCCGGCATCTTTTCCTTCCTAAACCAAGAAAAATCGGCACGACAGAGATTCAAAAATACTTCAAAACGCTAATGAGCTATTTGGGATTAGCAGGAAAGGCCGCTTCTTCGGGTCTAAATTATCCCTTCTAAGAGTGCAGACCCCCATAAACGCCAAAGGTTAACGCCCCCTCGCAAAAAAACGTGTTTTTGTGTGAGGGGGCGCTTGTGTGTGTGGTGCGTCAGTCAATGATTTTGATGTAGCTGGGAGCAGAGTGCGACGGGATGACGCCCACGCGCAGGTTGTCTTGCATGTCGAGCGAGATGAGCGATGTGCTCGGCACCTTGTTGATGCACACAATGGCGTCGCGCGGGTCAAAGGCTGCTCGCAGCTGTCGCAGCGTCTCGTCGTCGTCGCTTCCGCAGGTGTTGAGGTCGATGACGCGCCCAAAGAGTTTCCTGAACCGCGCGTATCGCGGGTTATAGACGCCTGCCACTTTCCCGTTGTAGTGTCCTGGCCACATTGAGTAAATGAGCACGGTGTTTTCCCGGCCCAGTTTCTCGATGATGTATTCAATCAAGGGTGTCATCGATGGCCTTACAAACATGCAGCACCCTTTGTCGCGCATCCAGTTGTGGAGCTTGTGGCTCATGTCCTCGGGATTGTATATGTAGCTCTTGCCTATCTTATACATTTGGGAGTAATGGCCTGCCGAGTCGGCAAAGTGCTTGAGTATGTGCTTTTGGTAGCTGTCGCACACGATTGGGCGGTTCTCGATGGCCTTGTTGGCGTTGTAGAACGATGCGAGGCGGTCGACGTCGGTCGACGAGCATTGCACAAAGATGTGCTTGTTTTTCGACATGATCTGTCGCGCCTTTTGCTGCAGCTCGTTCTCGGTAATGGCCTTCTCGCTGTCGTGTGTGGCCATGGCACCCTCGGCGATGAGCACGTCGATGGGCAGGTATTGCATCAGGCGTTTGAGCTTGTTTTTGCGTGGGTCGGCATTGTAGAGCAGTGAGCTTGGGTAGCCTGTTCCCCTCAGGTCGCCGGCATAGAGTATGCGCTTGCCGCCGGCCTCGATTATCAGAAAGTGGGAGTCGAACGCCGAGTGCGACACGAGCTGTGGGGTGATTTTGATGTCGCCCACCTTGATGGTCGTGCCCGAGTCATAGGGCTTGAACGTGTCGAGCTTCTTGGCGGCGTCGCTCTTGCCGATGTATTCGCTCTTGATTTTCATCAGCTTTATGGCGTCGGGACCCATATATTGCGCTGTTTTCTCGGGCACATGGACAAAGAGACCCAGATGGTCGCTGTGATAGTGGGAATAGAATATGGCGTTGACGCCTTGCGTGAGGTTTTCTACGTCCTCACGGGTGAAGGCATCGTGCTCGGCGCCTGGCCTGTTGGCCCCCAAGTCAATGAGAATGCGCGTTTTTTTGGTTGCAATTTCAGTAAAGCACCCGGCGGCGGTGTTGGTTCCTCGATGAATCGTAATGTTCATTTGTCAAAAACTGTTTAGCTCTGTTTTTATCGGTGGCAAGGCGGCTGCGTCACAGTGCTTCCCGCGCAGGGCGTTTCGGGGCGCTGCCGTCGTGCTTTTTAGTAAAAGGATGGGAACGAAATGGAGTGGCTGGCTCATCTCTTTTCCATCATAATCGTAATTGTCGGCTCGTCTCTCTATTGAGTTCCGATTGCGATAGCAAAGTTATTACATTTTATTAAATTTTCAAAATCAATTCGGTGAAATTTTATATTATTTAACAAATATTAATTTAAAATGAGGCTACCTTGTGTAAAAAATCACTTTTTCACCGCATTCTCCCGTCTTTTGGCCTTGCCGTGCCATCTGATGGCCGCCCCTCTGGTGGTGTCTTGGCGCAGGAAAAGATAATGGACTCCTTCGGGGCCGAGGCCCTTGAGAGTCCATTATTAAAAGTGAATCCTCGACATCAACGTCGGGGATTGCTTAACTAATTAACCTTCTAATACCATTAACATAAACCTTAAA
>JABUUJ010000045.1:21173-23607 GCA_021443235.1 Muribaculaceae bacterium | reverse complement strand
GTAAAATTTTATACATTTTTTCCCATTTTTTACGCAAATGCCCCCCCGAATCCAGCATTTTTGTTATTTTTTCCCCTCGTTTTTCACGTAAATGACCCATAGCATTTTAGGCGTATGCAAAAAATCACAGCGTTGATGCAATCTTTTCTGCCAGCATGAAGTCTGTGATTCTGCCATGAGAGGGCCAAAAACGACCTGTCGCGCATTATTTTATTTCAGTTACTGTGGCGATGGGGGTGTCGCGCGATGAGATGTCGCTGTAGGCGGCTTTGCGCTCGGCAGCCGAGATGGTGATTTCGCGGTTCACCTTCCGTGGGTTGTCGTTGAGCGAGTGCGAGAAGAGCCATTCGTAGGTCTTGGCAAGGTAGAAGTAGCGCGACGGCTGCGAGTGGTTCATGCCCGGGATCCACTCATAGCGCAGCAGGCTGTCCTTTCCGGCGTCGTGCAACGCCTTAACCACCTTTTTTGACTGACCCACACGCACGGCGCGGTCGGCAGTGCCGTGGATGATCCATAGCGGGGCGTCGCCCAGCCCGGTGCAGTCGTTGAGGGTGCATCCGCCGCACAAAGCCATAGCCGCCGCCACTTTTTCGGGATAGGTGCCCACAAAGTCCATCGTGCCATAGCCACCCAGGCTCATGCCTATGACATATACTCGCGAGGTGTCGACGCGGCAGTTTTTCACCACATATTCAAGTATTGCGTTGATTTTGTGAGGTTTCCAGCTGCCACCAGGGTTCTGCGGAGTAATGATGAGGGCGTTGATTTCGCGGCCTTTCTCCACGGCATCGAGCACTCCGTAGCGTCGCGAGCGTTTCATGTCGCGTCCGCACAGGCTTGCGCCATGCATAAAGATGATGACCGGGAAGCGCTCGTGGGGCTTCTCGTCATATTCCTCGGGAGCATAGAGCCAGAAGTCGTAGCCGTCGGGAACCACATCGCGCATCGCCGCCACCTTGCCCGATGCGGCTTGCATCGTGCTTGTGAGCGCCGCTACCAGCAGCAGTAGGGAAATAAAGGTAAATCTCATAAAATCAATGTATAAAAAGGTAATTATTACATCCCCTATAGGGGGCTGTGGGGCTTCACTTTATCGCGAAGCGGTAGATTTTGTTGCCACGCGAGCCCACCACGGCGTAGTTGTCCTTCACTACGGGCGAGGACTCGAAGTTGGCAATCAGCGGGGCGGTGAACAGCACCTCGCCAGTCTTGCCGGCAATTAGGTAACCATGTCCGGCGCTGTCGCCAGTCATGACAAACAGCTGGTTTTGTTCGTTATAGAAAGGCACGGGCGAACTCCAGGCCCACGATTTGAGTTGAACGGAGTAGATGGTTTCGCCCGTTTTGCGGTTCAGCGCCATGAACTCGGCGCGCCTGCTCGTGCCACGCTGGCACAGGTTGAGGAACATCATCCCCTCGCAGTCGCCATGCCCAAGGAGCGGGGTGCTATATAGTCCGCCATCAAAGTGCTTGCCGTTGAGTTCCAGGCGGTTGCACTCAATGCTGCGCTTCCACACCTCGGTGCCGTCGATGCCGTTAAGCCGCACGAGGTTGCAGTTGCCGGTAGGGCCTTGTCGGTCGACCTCGCAACCGGCATAGACATATGGCACGCCATCCTCCACCTCAAGGACGAGGCTGGCGTCGATGTCGTCGCCCAGCCAGTAGTGCCACACGGGCTTGAGTGTGTTGAGGTTGATGCACAGGATGTGGCCGTGGTTGTCGCCCATGTAGCCATAGTTGCGATAGACGCACATGCTCGACTCCATTCCGGCGCCGATGCGGCTGGCGCCCACCCAGTAGCGCAAGCATGAGTGCATGGTGAGGTGTCCGTCGCCCTCGCGAGCGTATTTATATAATGTGCCGTTCTCGCCGGGCCAGAACAGGAAGCCGCCCGCCACCACGGGCGACGAGTCGTAGGCGCCCCAGTTGCGCAGTGCCTTGCGGTCGCGGTCGCACATATACTCAACCCTGTGGGCGTTGAGGTTCACGGCGAGGTGCCCAAAGGGCTTGCGTGCTGGCACACCTTGGCCCACATATAGGCTGCCGTTCATGGCGGGGTCGAGCGATGTGGTGCCTTTCACTGGGTTGCCCACATCGAGCGGCTCGCGGGTGCTGGCTCCGGTGTTGAAGTCAAGGAAATAGACCTTGCTGCATAGCGAACCCACGATAATCTCTTGATTTTTCTCGACATAGAGCGGCTGTCCGGTCCAACCCGTGCCACCGCCCCACACGCCGAGCGAGGTGCGCGTGGTGTCGCTGGCGGTCTCCACCACCCAGTCTTGCTCGATGCGCGACGGCTTGCCGCTCACCTTGCCGGCCTGTGCCATGTCGCGACGTTCGTTGCCACGGAAGGTAAAGACGCCTGCCGAGGGATCGTAGGCGCTCTCGACGTCGAGCGAGAGCGTGCCAGGTGTCACAGTGTCAAGCACATCGA
>JABUUJ010000045.1:18389-21070 GCA_021443235.1 Muribaculaceae bacterium | reverse complement strand
CTGGTGGCTGTTGAGTTGCATCCAGTGCCGGTGCCCATTATCGCGCCAGCTATGGCCAGAACAAGAAATATTTTCTTCATCTATAAGATTGGCAGTGCGTTATTTTATTGATATGGCACCGTCGGGGGCGATTTTCAGTGTTGTGGATGGGAAATCTTCGCGGGTGAGGCGTGCGATTTCGCGCACTACGGTGCCTGTGTGGTCGCGGCGCGGACCCACGCCACGTTGCTGTATGAAGCCGTGGATGTGTCCGTCAATTACCTCACCGCTTGGCAGCAGGCGCAGGGTAAGCAACGGCGCATAACTGGTAACTCCATTCAGACCCATACCCACAGGAGTGCAGAAATTGCCTAAGCTGTAGGCGATTACACGCCCTTTGTAGGATTCCATAGCTCGTGCCACGTGCGGGCCATGGCCCCACACCACGTCGGCACCCCAGTCGATGCAGTCGTGGGCAAACTTGCGCAGGTGGCCGCGTTTTTCGCCCCATGCTATTTCCATCTTGTTGGGCACATGGCATGCCGCCGCGCCCTCACAACCGCCATGGAAGCTCACAACCACCACGTCGGCGTTGCGGTGCAGGCTGTCGATGATGCTGTGCACCAGCGCCGAGTCGTTGAGATTCAGCGTGCCCCGGCTGTGCCCAAAGGAGCACAAGCCCACGCGCATGCCGCGCACCTGCTTGATCACGCCACGGCACTTGGGGTTGCCCGAGTAGGCAATGCCGGCGTTGTCGAGGGTGCGCATCGTTGATTTCACGCCGTCGTCCCAAAAGTCGTAGATGTGGTTGTTGGCTATGTTGACAAAGTCAATGCCGGCATCTACCAGCCTCTGCACCAAGCGAGTGGGCATCATGAACGAGAAGCTGTTTTTTGCTCCGAGTGTCTTGCGGGGCTTGCCGCTGTCGGCCAGCGCGCCCTCCAGGTTGCCGCAAGCCAAATCGGCGGCTCGCAGCACACTATCTGCCCCGAGAAAGATGTCGCGGCCATCGTTGGCTGCAAATCGGGTGGTGGGATAGGTGGTGCCCATCATGATGTCGCCCACCAGGGCGAGCGTGAGCGTGTCGGGGGTCGTGGCTGGCGCTGGCGCTTGTGCCACGCTGTCGTTGCTGTGGCCAACAGGCGTAGCATTGCCCTTGCCGTGGTTGCAGGCAACCAGTGCAAGGGCGGTTAATGCCATTGAGAGTGCTGTGACAAGTCTCATTATAGCTCGAGGTCAATGTTGAACTGCTCGTGCCAAGGCAGGCCCGAGATGGCAACCTGCTCCAGGAACGGATCGGGGTCAAATTCCTCGACATTGTGCACGCCGGGCTTCACCCACAGGCCCTTGAGAAACATCATCGCGCCAGTCATTGCGGGAACGCCAGTGGTGTAGCTAACGGCTTGCATGCCAGTCTCTTCAAATGCGGCATGGTGGTCGCAGTTGTTGTAGATGTAGTAGGTGAGCGGTTTTCCGTCCTTGCCTATGCCGCTGATGCGGCAACCTATTGAGGTCTGGCCGGTATAGTTGGCGCCGAGGTCTTGCGGGTTGGGCAGCACGGCCTTGAGGAACTGCAGTGGCACGATTTCCACGCCGTTATACATAATTGGGTCGATGCGAGCCATGCCAATGTCTTGAATCACGCGCAGATGGGTGAGATATTCCTGTCCGAATGTCATCCAGAAGCGTGCGCGCTTGATGGTGGGATAGTTGATGACAAGGCTCTCGAGTTCCTCGTGATACATCAGGTAGCTCTCGCGCGGGCCAATCTCGGGGTAGGTGAGAGGCTTGTGTATCTCAAGCGCGCCGGTCTGCACCCACTCGCCGTCCTGATAGTAGCGTCCCTTCTGTGTGATCTCGCGGATGTTGATCTCGGGGTTGAAGTTGGTGGCAAACGCCTTGCCGTGGTTGCCGGCGTTGCAGTCGACGATGTCGAGGTAGTGTATCTCCTTGAAGTGGTGCTTGGCGGCACGTGCGGTGTAGACGCCGCTCACGCCCGGGTCAAAGCCGCAGCCCAGGATGGCTGTGAGTCCGGCTTTCTCAAAGCGCTCTCGATAGGCCCACTGCCAGCTGTACTCAAAGTGTGCCTCGTCGCGTGGCTCGTAGTTGGCTGTGTCGAGGTAGTTTACGCCGCATTGCAGGCACGCCTCCATGATTGTGAGGTCCTGATAGGGTAGCGCGAGGTTTATTACGAGGTTGGGCTTGTGGCGGTTGAGAAGTGCCACGAGTTGGTCAACATCGTCGGCGTCGACCTGGTCGGTAGTGATGTTGGGGGCTCCAATGGCCTTAGCCACGGCGTCGCACTTGGCCTTAGTGCGCGAAGCGATGACGATTTCGTTGAACACGTCGGGGTTTTGCGCGCATTTGTAGGCGCACACGGTGCCCACGCCACCGCAGCCAATAATAATTACTTTGTTCATTTCAGTGTAAGTTCAGTGTTGTTAAAGAGCTATTGTTGTGAACGCTCTGATGAGCCATGTGCTCACGTTCATGTAGATGATCATGCCCACGATGTCGTTGGTCACCGTGACGAAGGGGCCTGTGGCGACGGCAGGGTCGAGCTTGAGCCGCTCGAGCACAATGGGCACGAGCGAGCCGAAGAGCGAGGCGAAAAGGATTACGGCAAAGAGCGAGATGGTGACCGCCATAGCTGTGACGCGGGCTTTCTCGGGGTTGCCGTCAACGGGAAACAGCCACACGTA
>JABUUJ010000045.1:14119-18373 GCA_021443235.1 Muribaculaceae bacterium | reverse complement strand
CTGATTGTGAGGGCGTTAATCATTGCAACGCCGAGTTCCTTAAGCAGGTGCCTGGCGGCGTGGTTGAGCGTGAGGCTGCCGTTGGCAAGACCTTGAACGACAATCGCGCTCGACTGTGTGCCCACATTACCGCCGGTGCCGCCAATGAGCGGGATGAACAGCGCCATGCCTGGCAGCACTTGCAGCAGTGCGCTCTCGGCGCTGTCGCCGCCATCAAGAATCATGGCGTTGGCGATGCCGCCCACGAGGCCGATAAACAGCCATGGGATGCGCGCTTTGACCTGTGCCCACACTCCGGCGTCGGTCTCGACGTCGGCCGAGATACCCGAGGCGAGCTGGTAGTCGCGTTCGCTCGACTCGCGCACGAGGTCGATGATGTCGTCGACGGTGATTGCTCCCACGAGCCGTCCTATGGAGTCGACCACAGGCACCGCCACGAGGTCGTATTTCTCAAAGTCGAGGGCTACGTCCTCGATGGGCGTGTCGGTGCGCACCGATAGTGGGTCGGGCTCCATGACGTGCTTTATTTTTGATGCCGAGGGGTTGGTGATGGTGGTTTTGAGCGGGAAGATGCCTTTGAGGCGGTTGTCGTCGTCAACGACATAGATGTTGTGGATTTCGTCCATTTCCTCGGCTTGCTCTCGCATGGCCTTGATGCACTCGGGCATCGAGAGGTTCTCGTTCACCACAATCATGTCGGTGGTCATGTAGCCACCGGCGGTGTCCTCGTCATATTGCATGAGGTCGACGATGTCGCCTGCCTGCTCCATGTCCTCGATTTGGTTGATGACTTCTTCCTGGTCGTCCTTGTCGAGTTCCTGTATCACGTCGACGGCGTCGTCGGTGTCAAGTTCCTCCACGAGGTCGGCGATGTCCTCGTTGGGCAGGCGGTCGAGCACGTCTTTGCGTTGCTCATCGTCGAGTTCGACCAGGATGTCGGCGGCGATTTCCGAGTCGACATGCTGGATGAAGAACACCGCTTCGTCGGTGTCGAGTTCCTCTACCAGGTCGGCAACGTCGGCGGGGTGCAGGTCTTTGACGGCCTCGTGCAGTCCTGCCGAGTCTTTGTTGTCGATGAGCTCTTTGAGCTGTCGCATGAAGTCTTGGTTTTGTTCTCTCATCTTGTTGCGCGACGTGTTAAGCGTTTATAGTAATCAGGGTTGGTTGTCTCTTGTGGCGGCGATGGTGTTGGTGAGCTCGACAAACTGGCGCACGCTCAGCTGCTCGGGGCGCATGTTCATCACTGGCAGTCCCAGCACGGGGCTGTCCTTGGGCACAAGCGCCTTGACCGAGTTGCGCAGTTGCTTGCGGCGCTGCCCGAAGGTGCTTTTCACCACGGTGCGCATGAGTTTCTCGTCGCATCCCAGCTCAGTGACCTGGTTGCGTGTGAAGCGAATCACGCCGCTCTTCACTTTGGGCGGCGGGTTGAACACGTGCTCGTCGACGGTAAACAGATACTCGCCGTCGTACCACGCCTGCAGCAGCACGCTCAGGATGCCGTAGGCTTTGCTGCCTGGGCCGGCGGCAAGGCGCTGTGCCACCTCGCGCTGCAACATGCCGCTGCAGCACACCACCTGGTCTTTGTAGTCGAGCACCTTGAAGAATATCTGCGACGAGATGTTGTAGGGATAGTTGCCTATCACCACAAACTGCCTGTCGCCCACTATCGTGCGCAGGTCGAGCTTGAGGAAGTCGTCAAAGACGATGCGACCCTCAAGCTGCGGGAAATTGACGCGCAGATAGTCGACACTCTCCTCGTCGAGCTCCACCACGGTGACATCGTGGCCGGCCTCGAGCAGATACTGGGTGAGCACACCCATGCCGGGCCCTACCTCGACGACGGGCAGGCCCTTGTATTGGTCGATGGTCTCGGCTATGCGGCGGGCTATCGACAGGTCGGTGAGGAAATGCTGTCCCAGCGCTTTTTTTGCTCTAACTTGCATTGGTTTCTCGGTTTTCGGCACCCTCAATGCCCCTGTGAGGCACTTCGGGCCGCTTTCAACTTGCAAAGTTACAATTTTTACACCAAAAATCCCAACCCCCGCCGCAAATATTAAGTTGATATTGTCTTTGTTAATGTTTGTGTTAATGTTTGCTGCTGTTTAATTCTGTGTTAAAACGCTTATTGTTTGTGTTTTGTTCTATATTTCTGGCCAGGATGCTGAGGAACATTGGCAAACATCATTTCTATAACATCGAGTTCAAGCAGTTTGGGCATTACATGATTTCTAAGGTAGGTTTTGTTGCGGCCCAAAGAAAGAGCTAAGTCTTCCAGCGAAATCCATTCGGAAGCCTTATCGCTAACTGCTTGTTGCAATTCATTGAATGACATTCTTTTCTTCAGGTAGCGCTTTTGATGGGCACTTGCAACATTGCTGTCCGAGCTTGCAACATAACTTGCAACATTGCCGTCCGAACTTGCAACATAAGGTAGCTTGTATTTTGTGCCACGGCCATGCCCTTGGGCAACAAGAAGCCCCGATAAACACATTTCCCTGAGCAACACACCAATATCAACTTTGTGCATGTTTAAAACAAATCGCAAGCCTTCGTTTGTTACAAATCCATTGGTTGCTGCAAAGGATAAAACCAAGAGATGCTCATGGCTTACGGTGAGAATATTGTCACCAAACAAATTGACAAGCTGTTCTTTAATGCGTTCGTCTATAATCGATTCCATCATCAACGTCAGCTCAACTTTGTCGGGTCTAACTTTAGTGCGAATAATGGGAGCTATCCAATTTGCTTCTTTCCAACCCTTGAGTATTTTGTCAACACCACTTCCGGCTTTTTCAGCGGCACCCAGCATCATGAACATGGTTTGCAGTGCCTTGTTTCGGCAAACACTTTCTCCTCCTTCATAGTATTGTGCTCTTGAAACAAGCATAGTTCCAGGGTTAGAAAGAACAATTTTGTTTTTGAAGAGTCTTGCTATTATAGATGCATTTTCTGAGTAGTCGGCATGAATGCAGAGATTGATAAGGGCCTCACGCACGGCCACATGAGCCGCGGTCTCCTCTTTCCGGATATTATTTTCCAGCCTAAATGGCTTAGGCAAGATGGCTTGAAGTCGCGGAAGCACGTTTTTATAATATTGAAAAAGGTTGGCTTCCCATGTTCCGTCAGGGTAGACACGGTTGGTCCACCTCTCATCAGATTCGTTTGTTAACTTCTCTTGGTAGTCAGGAAAGAAGTTGGGGCAACATTCTTTGTCGGTTATTGAACTGCTTTTGCCAAACATAAGCATTCCTGCTAATGTAAACCCTTCTTCTCCCGTGGCTCGATCTCGTCGGTATCCGCCTAATTTCTTTAATAATTCTAAGTCGCTTTCGGCCAGCCAAGGATGGTTGGGCTTGGCAATAGCAAAGAGTTGCCGATATTGGTCGAGAGAGTTTTTGTCTATATCTGCCAGGGTGTAACTCTTTAGAATTCTACTATCGGCAGGGCAAGATGCATCTGCATCAGCAAACATGCGTTGTACTTCTGTTTCAGTACATTTATAGTCGCCTTCGTAATCGCGCTTGAAGGTTCCATTATATGGATTGGTCGTGCGATATATGGGTCTTTGTTCACGGCTTGCTCGTGGAATAAAGAATATCATAATTTGATGACCTTTGTACTTTTCAACCACGAGATCTTCAGCGTTCATTAGGTTGCAACTAATTGTTGATTTGTTGTTTATGTTGTTCCAGAAGTCTTTTCGATACTTTTCTACCTTCTCATCGGTAAGACCATCAAGAAAAAACCTATTGTTTTTCTCGCTGACTCCTAATATGATAGTACCTCCATCAGTGTTTGCAAAAGCGGAGTAGGTGTCCCAAAAACTACCAGGAAAGCCTCCTGCAGCGCTTTTATATTCTAAATCTGAACTCTCGGTGTGGGATAAAACTTTGTCAAGATAATCAATAAAGTCGGTTGTATTTTTTAATTCAATCATTAGTTGCGCCCATTTTAGACGTTAATAAAAGATTAACACTATCTAACATGCAAAGTTACAATTTTTACACCAAAAATCCCAACCCCCGCCGCAAAACCTGCCCTAAAAATCAATGCCCGCTTGTGGCGAGCATTGCTAAAGGGGTGTTATCGGACAGAAAAACAGGGCTAATTTTCTATTCTTTTGGATTAAGTTGAGCCTCTAACATCTTGATTCTGTTTTGGAGGGCTTCTATTGATGGCAGGCTCTCTTCTATCCTTATGCCTTCATAGGTGGCAACACCCATCGGATTCTGGATGCTGTCAAATGCCCATTCC
>JABUUJ010000045.1:11670-13406 GCA_021443235.1 Muribaculaceae bacterium | reverse complement strand
CGGTCATCGTCGGCACAATAGAACTCATACCATTCCTTCATATAGTAGAGGTTGCGCACTGAGAATCATGACACGTCGGGGAACTCTGAGCGCAGGTCGAGACTGAGTTGGTTAACGACACCATCTCCCCATCTTGCTGCGGCATTCTTTTGGACAATATCCCTGCCAAGCGCCCAATTAAATTCCAGTGCTCCATAATTGACTTGTAATGCTATGCGGCTTCTTACCTTTTGATATCTCGCCTTTATTTCTTGAAGCCAGTCAACATATTCCTGGTCGCCATGAAATCCATTGGATGTCACAAAGTGTGGTGCTTCTATGCTGTTAGTTTTCTTTGCCATATATGGTATTCTATTTTTCAGTGTTGATATGCAAATCCTTTACACTGACATTAAGAAGATTAGCGATTGGTCTTGCGGGGTGGGGCTACTTGTAGAAGTCGGTGTAGTTGCTGGCGCGATGGCGCATGCCACGCAGGCGGTAGATGGCGTTGTAGATGGGGCGCCACATCGTGAGGACGGGGACGGTGAGGCGCAGCGGCGGTGCCTGCAGGATGCGGCAGTTTCTCACCATCGCCATCACTGCGGGAATCCACGTGATGAGCATCACTGCGGCAGCAAGTGCCCAGGTGAGGGTGTTGAGCGGTGCCAGCGCGATGGCGGCGGCAAGGCATCCCAGCCTTAGCCAGCAGCACCAGCTCATGGCGGCCTGTGCCACGAAGGGCCAGGTTGCAACTCGTCGCGCGGTGAAGTCGCGTCGCATCTTGAGCAGGGCGTGAGCGCGGGGCAGGTCCTCGTAGTACACAGCCATTTGGCTCTCGGGGGCGAGCTCGAGGCGGGTGTTGCCCGTGCGGCTTATCTCGCTCAGGAACAGGTCGTCCTCACCGAAGTTGAGGTCCATAGTGGCCGAGAACCCCCTCACGTCGAAGAAGAGGTGCTTGCGGTAGGCCATGTTGTCGCTTGTGCCGCGGAACGGCTTGCCGTTGATAGCCGGCACGATCCACTGCATGCCCGTGGTGACGGTGTCGAAGGTGCGCATGGTGTGCCCAAGGTGTCGGTCGTGCTTATACCGGTAGTGCGAGTAGCCCAGCACGATGTCGGTGTCGGGAGTGAAGTTGCGCATCATCAGCCTGAGCCACTGCTCGTTGGTGGGGCGGCAGTTGGCGCTGGTGGTGAGGATGATGTCGTGCCGTGCTGCCTTGATGCCAATCATGAGCGCGAGTTTCTTGCGCGAGAGCGACCGCGATCCGTAGGGCGCGAAGGTGATGTGCAGGTTGGTGAAGTGCTCCTTCATCTCGCTCAGCATGTCGCTGGTTGCCTCGGCGCTGCTGTCGACCACTACGATAACCTCCATTTCGGGGTATTCCTGATGGAGAAGCAGCGGCAGTATTTGCGTGAGCTGATGTGTCTCGTTCATGGCGTCGACAATAATCGAGACGGGAGGCAGCTCGTCGGTGTAGTCGCGTTGCTGCTCGGTCTCGTCGACAAAGCGCGCCAGCGTGCGTGTGCGGCACCACAGCCACGCCACATAGGCGATGGCAAGCGTGAGCGCGGCGCCCATCAGCACCCACGACAAGAACGGCAGGTCAAGTGAAAAATATGGTTGCATAACTGTGTCGACTAAAGATGTTTTTGCATATGCCTAACAAAGAGCGGCTTAACTTGTAAATAAGCAAAAAATGTACTCCCGCCGAGAATCGAACTCGGATCTACTCTTTAGGAGAGAGCTATTCTATC
>JABUUJ010000045.1:6374-11213 GCA_021443235.1 Muribaculaceae bacterium | reverse complement strand
GCTTGCCCCCATGGATGCGGGGGCAAGCGTTGTGCGTGTGCGATGTTGTGCGAGTCGTTTAGAACTTGTAGTCGAGGCCTATGCCCACAACCTTGTTGGAGCGGCTGTAGACGTCGGTGCCGGCAAAGGGTGTGCCGCAGTATCCGGGGCCGCCGGCAGCCTGCGCGGCGCACACCTTGGTGTAGTCGCTGTAGGTTGTCCAGAAATAGGCCAGGTTGAGTTTCAGTTTCGGGGTGATGTTGATGGCGCCGCCAAATCCAATCGAGTAGCTGTTGCAAGTAAATGCTGTCTGGCTCTGGTAGTCGTCGGTGAGTCCGTAGCGGGTTACCTGTCCGCCGGCGCTTACGGTAAACATGCGGGTGATGTCCCACTCCACTCCGGCGAGGAACTCGTTGGTGCCTCTCTTGAGCAGTTTCTGCTTGTCGTGTGCCATGCAGGCGTTTTTGTCGTCGTAGAAGTGATATTCGACGGCGGCGCGCAGTTTCTTGGGCAGGATCTCATATCCGGCGGCCACATAGAGGATTGCGGGGATATCGTTGGGTGTCTTCACGCCATCCTTATAGTCGGCGAGGGCCGATTCAAAGTCGGCGGGAGCGCAGTCGAGTTTCTTGGTGTCGTTCTTGATGGTGATTTTGGTCTTGAACTCATACTTGGCAGCGAGAGTGAGCGGTCCCACCTTATAGTTAAGGCCGACGATGGGTGTTACGCCCCAGCCCTTCTGGCGGCAGTCGAGGTCGATGCTTGCCAGCGGAGTCTCGCCCATGATGGCCTTGGCATAGCCCTCATATTTTCCCGAGTAATAGTTGACGCGCAGTCCCAGGTGTCCCGAGAAATGCTCGTTGAACTTGTAGGACGCACCCAGTTGCAGGCCGAAGATATATTGTGTGCCCTTCATTGAGCTGCCCAGGTCGTACATGCTGGGGATTATGGGCATGCCGGCAGCGGCGGTCTTGGCGTAGATGCCGGTCATGATGGCGTCGTCAAACATGGGGAGGCCGTTGTTGTAGGAGCATTTGCCGCCACCGCCCACGATGGCGAAACCGCCCTGGAACACCCAGTTGTTTTTCTTATACATTGCATATACCGAGGGGATGAAGGGCGCGGTGGCCTTTCCCTCATATTTCTTGGTTTGTGCGTCGGGGGCGAGGAACGGCGCCTCAAAGGTTGAGAGGACGTTGCGTGTTTGGAACGCGCTCTGGATGTTGAGCGAGAGAGTGAACCCTTCGTGCTCGTTGAAGGCTGTTCCGGCGGGGTTAGAGAAAACGGCGTCGATTTCAGATGTTGCGCCTCGCGCAAACATGCGGTCGAAGGCGATCGACTGGTTAGTGTTGGTGACCAACCCACCGGCCCACGCCGATGTGGTTGCTACGATAGCGATTGCTGTTGCTAATACTTTCTTCATATTCCAATTTTCAATAATGTGTTGTCAGTAATATCACGCTCGTTTTGCGAGTGTTCCTTGTTTCGGGTTGCAAAAGTAGTGCATTTTGCCGGTACCGTGTCCTAAAATGCCAAAAAAATGTCCATTTTGCCCTATTATTGAAAATTGTTACACTTTTTAACGCGAAAAAATCCTTAACAAGGGTTAAAATCGCCCCAAAAAGCACCCCCTTCCTCGACAACCTGTCAAAGAAGGGGGGAGATAGCTGCTGCCTCGGGCAGCTTTTTTTCGACTTTGACTTTTTTCTTTGTGAAAATTAAAAAAATTCGTTTAATTAGTGGAATTAGTGGTTGATTTAATTCTATAAATCCTATAAATTCCCATGAGATAATGCTCGCTGCGCTCGTAGTTCAACATTGTTCAACGTGGTTTAACCTTGTTCAACATTGTTGCTGCGACGCGAAGCCAAATCCCAAAAAATCAGTGCAATCTGTGAGAGTTTCCCCACCAGCGCGAAGCAGGTCAACGTCAACGTCAGCCCCACTGTCACTCGGCCGGAATCAGGTTTTTGTAGTTTGCCACCTTAGAGGGGGTGCCTTTGTAGATGATTTTGCCGCCACCCGAGCCTTTTGCCTTGATTTCGCCGCCGTGCACGTTGATCTTGATTTCGCCCACCCCGGTAAGGCGGCAGGTGGCGTTGGTGGCGACGAGATTTTCGGCGTTAACGCGTCCTTTGCCCACCACGGTGGCGGTGAGGTTTTCGCATTTCCCGTTGCAGGTAATTGTGCCCTTGCCAGTGATGATGTTGAGGGTAAGGTTTTGTGCCACAGCGCGTTTTAGTGTAATTGAGCCGTTTCCCATCACTCGCACCTTCAGGTCGCCGTCGGTGTGGATGCTATCGATGGTGACGTTGCACTCGCTGTCGTTGTAGACGTGCGAGAGCGTTGACGAGTAGATGGTGAGGGTGGGATAGTCGTCGGCTTTTTCGGCGTCGGTGCGCGTTTCGATTTTCAGTTTGCCGTTATTGCTGTTGAGCAGGAACTCCTTGGCGATGGCTTTTGTGGCCTTGAAGGTGATGTGCCCGGCCATTTTGTCGCTTTGCACATAGACTACATTGACCTTGTCGAGCACTTCAAGGTTGTCAAAGTCGTCGACCTTGATGTCGTGGCTTTGTGTTTGCGCAACTGCGCCCACGGTTGCCAACAATACTAATACCGATAGAAATAAATTCCTTGTTGTCATAATCTTATATTATTTTTGTGCCCTTGAAAAAGGTGTTGAACTTGCGTTATTGCTTGATGTCGCGGTAGGGGAGGATGTCGCGCTCCACGTGATTGAGGATGTTGAGCAGCTCGCTGCGTGTGGCGGCCTGCAGCATTGCGATGCGTGTGGGCCTGAAGTCGCGTATTCCCTTGAACAGTGGCGTGGCGGCGAGGTGTCGGCGTATGTGGAGGATGCCGCGATACTCGTCGATGCGGTCGATGCTTTCCTCGATTTGGCGCCGCACGAGCGCCATCTTCTCGGCGTCGGTGATGACGGGCATCTCGCCGGTGGCCATGTAGTGCTTCATCTCGCCGAAAATCCACGGCGCGCCTATCGATGCCCTGCCCACCATGATGCCGTCGACGCCATAGCGGTCGTAGTACTCGACGAGCCGTTGTGGTGTGGTGACGTCGCCGTTGCCAATGATGGGAATAGTCATGCGCGGGTTGTTTTTCACCTCGCCTATGAGAGTCCAGTCGGCCTCGCCGCTATAGAGTTGCGAGCGCGTGCGTCCGTGTATGCTAAGGGCTTGTATGCCACAGTCTTGAAGCTGTTCGGCGAGTTCCACGATAATCTTGCTGTTGTGGTCCCATCCCAGCCGCGTCTTCACTGTCACGGGAACATCAACGGCCTTGACGACGGCGCGTGTGATGTCGAGCATGAGCGGGATGTTGCGCAGCATGCCGGCGCCCGCGCCCTTGCCGGCGACTTTCTTCACGGGGCAGCCAAAGTTGATGTCGATGACCTCGGGGTGGGCTTCCTGGGCGATGCGCGCCGCCTCGACCATCGAGTCGACGTCGCGCCCATAGATCTGGATGGCGGCAGGGCGCTCGGTGGTAGAGATGACGAGCTTGCGCAGCGTGCTGTTGATGCTGCGCACCAGTGCGTCGGCCGAGACAAACTCGGTGTAAACCATGTCGGCCCCCTGTTCACGGCAAATCTGCCTGAACGACTGGTCGGTCACGTCCTCCATCGGGGCGAGCATGACCGGGCGCTCTCCCAAGTCAATATTCCCTATTTTCATAAATGTATGCAAAATTACACATTTTTCGCCACATTTTCGCACCGCCAGTCGCAAAAACTTTTCTCTTGTGGAAAAGCTGTGGAAATTTTATCTCTCACAGATTCCACAGATTAAAAGGTTTATCTTTTGTCCACTAATTACTTTTTGACCCCCAGCTTTTCCACAAGGCGATTTTTTTGGATTTTTTGTGTGTGGGAGGTGGTTGTTTCAGGAACTTGCCGTAATCTTGAACTAAATAGAAAAGAAAAAAGCCGAAAAACAGCTAAACAAATATTTATTCTGCGTTCAAATGAACTTTTTGGGCTTAACTATCAATCTTTTTCTAATACTATATTCGTAACTTTGCAGTGTGAAATTAAAACTGAATTATTAACACATTAAAATATATAGAATATGTTTACAACTTACGAAGAGATAATTAACAATCTTAATAACAACCTTACTGACAATAGTGGTATTAAGTTTTTTGTTATAACCGAAACCTATAATTGGTCAACATATAGGAGCTATTACACCGTTCATTATTTCAAGTCCCCACTTAACACAATCCCCAAAAATTGGTACATTATCTTTATTGGTATTTGCCCAAATGGTGGTAAGTGGTCAAGTGTATATAATAATGGTGAGTATAACGGCTTCGCTCTTGAATATCAAGGCAAGTGTAGCTACATCCCACGTTTACCACATTTATACAGAACCTTTAACTCATTTAAGAAATAATGGAATACGTTTATATTGATGGAATGAGATGGGGTGAGCGAGAACTTGCCCAACTCATTAGGCGTAAAATGCTCTGCAAGAGTGAAAGAAACAAAAAGAAGTACAACCGAAAGCAAAAGCACAAAAACATAAAAACAATCAACGGAAAGAGGTGTGTTGAAATAGAGATAAAGGCCCAGCACCCCGCAACTCGACAGAGTTGCGGGGTGCTGGGTTTATAAAAACCACCTGCTATTGGGAAAAGTCTTTATTGCACAATAATAGTGATGCGTTAAATTTTTGGCAACTGCCTTTAATTGGTTAATATTTAAATATTTATAGGCGTTCATTGTTTTTTTGATTTGAAATCGCTTGAGTGACTTTGTGGGTATAACACCTAATAAATTTTGGCAACTATATACAATTTGACCCCGATATATGGAATGATAAAAAGCTGCCGTAGGCAGCAGAT
>JABUUJ010000045.1:4363-6221 GCA_021443235.1 Muribaculaceae bacterium | reverse complement strand
GTTGCTGGTGGGCTTCTCTATACCTGCACCATCTGGTTGTCGCTTCGCTCCTCAACCAGCTGATACAGGCCTACTATCATCTGCTGCCTCCGGCAGCCCTTTCTTGGGGTCAAATAGTATATAGTTGCCTAAATTTTCCTAAGTTTCTTTGTGAGAATTAATAATTCTAAAAATCCTATAAATCCCCATGAGATAATAATCCCAAAAATGTGTGAGATCAGTAAGAGCCCCTGTTCCGGCATTGGCCTGATGGTGGTGTGAAAAAACTATTCTTGCGTCAGACGACATGCTGAATAAATGTGGGCAGGTGGGTTGTGTATTTGGGAGAAAATCAGTAACTTTGCGAGTTAATAGTGGCGTTGCGCGATGCGTGACGTGTCAATGTGTGTGGCAATCTATTGATTATCAGTGGCTTGGGTTGAGGTTTCCGGGCCGATGCAATGAGATAAAAATTAAAACAAACATAAAAACATTACACAATGGGAAGAGCATTTGAATATCGCAAAGCGAGAAAAATGAAACGCTGGGGCAGTATGTCTCGCACGTTTACTAAGATTGGTAAGGAAATCACTATGGCCGTAAAGGCCGGTGGTCCTGACCCCACTGCCAACTCACGCCTGCGCGCGCTGATGGCCAACGCCAAGGCGGCCAATATGCCCAAGGACACCGTGGAGCGCGCCATCAAGAAGGCGAGCGACAAGGACGCAAGCGACTACAAGGAGGTGATTTACGAGGGATTTGCGCCCAACGGCATCGCTGTGCTCGTTGAGACCGCTACCGACAACACCACCCGCACCGTTGCCAACCTGCGCAACTACTTCAACAAGAAGGGCGGCTCGCTGGGCAACTCGGGCACTGTTTCGTTCCTGTTCTCTCACAAGTGCTACTTCCACGTGGCTCCCAAGGACGGCATCACTCTCGACGACCTTGAGCTGGAGCTCATCGACTGCGGCGCCGAGGACTTTGACATGGACGAGGAGGAGATCGTGATTGGCGGAGCATTTGAGTCGAACAATGAGATTCAGAAGTATCTCGAGGACAACGGCTTCACGATCAACAGCAGCGAGTTTGTGTATGAGCCCGCCGAGTATAAGGAACTCACAGCCGAGCAGACCGCACAGGTTGAGGCGCTCATCGAGCTCGTTGAAGAGGACGATGACGTGCAGAACGTGTTCACCAACATGCAGGCAAGCGAGGAAGAGGAATAATCTCGCCAACCCATAGAAAAGAGCCCTAACAAGCAGCCCGCAATGGCGCTTATAGGCTCTTTTTTTTTGACATTGACGTTGACATTTATATTTACTGGAATGAACTATATTGAAATTAAGGATGTTGTGAAGCGCTACCAGGGACATACCGCGCTCGATGGAGTGAGCATGGATGTGCCGCAGGGGTGCATTTACGGCCTGCTGGGCCCCAACGGCGCCGGCAAGACTTCGCTCATACGCATCATTAACCGCATCACCCACCAGGACAGCGGCGAGGTGCTGATGGACGGGCGCGCCATTACCGACGACGACGTGACGCGCATAGGCTATCTGCCCGAGGAGCGCGGGTTGTACAAGAAAATGAAAGTGCGCGAGCAGATTGTGTATCTTGCCCGCCTTAAAGGCATGCCTCGCTCGGTGGCGATTATGGAGGCCAATGCATGGCTCAAGCGCTTTGACCTTGAGGAGTGGGCCGACAAGAAGCTCGAGGTCTTGTCAAAGGGTATGGCACAGAAGGTGCAGTTTATCAGCACGGTGATCCACCGTCCGCAGCTGCTCATCTTCGACGAGCCATTCTCGGGCTTTGACCCTGTTAACGCCGAGCAGCTCAAGCGCGAGATCCTCGCCTTGCGCGACGGCGGTGCCACCAT
>JABUUJ010000045.1:1280-4353 GCA_021443235.1 Muribaculaceae bacterium | reverse complement strand
ACGCACAACATGGGCAGCGTGGAGGCGATATGCGAGAAAATATCGCTCATCAACAATGCCAAGGTGGTGCTTGAGGGCGATGTGCGCGCCATACGCCAGCAGCACAAGAAAAACATCATCGCCGTGGCACTCGATGGCGACGAGAAGCTTCCCGTCAACGACCAGCTCTACACCATCCTTCCCGCGCGGGCGGGCGAGGACGAGACCCCGATACAGCTTGCGCGCGGCGTGGACGTGCGCAGCGCTATTGCGTGGCTCAACGACAACTGCCGCCTTGCCGGCTTCCACGAGATATTGCCCAGCATGAACGAGATTTTCATTGAAACAGTTAACACCACTAAACAGCAGGCACAATGAACAAACTGAAACTTATCATAGCCCGAGAGTATAAGGCAATAGTGATGTCAAAGTCGTTTATTTTCACGACATTGCTTATGCCGCTAATTATGGTGTTGTGTGGCGCGATACCAGCCTTGATAGGATATTTCAACGACAAGACCAGCGAGGCCGAGACCATAGCGGTGATTGACGAGACGGGACGCTTTGCACAGGCTTTGCACGACACCGACCTCTACCACTTTGTGGCACTGCGAGGCGACACCGCCACCAACGCGCGCGAGTTCTATGACAAGAGCGACGGTGCCATCAGTGCCGTGGTGATAATCCCCGCAACCATCGAGAGCAAGCCACAGGTGACCATCTACAGCGAGGGCACCATCAACATGAAACTCGAGAACGAGATCTCTAATGCCCTGAGCGACACGCTCAGCCGCGCCAAGCTCGCGTCCTATGGCATTCCCAACATGCAGCAGATGATCGACGAGAGCAGTGTTGACGTGAACGTGAAAAGCGTGAAGTGGAGCGATAAGGGCGAGAACGAGTCGTCGACCACGATGGCGATGATTGTGGGCTGCGTCCTGGCGTTTTTCACCTATATGTTTGTGCTCATGTATGGCGCGATGATTATGAACGGCGTGGTAGAGGAGAAGACCAACCGCATCGTTGAGGTGATAGTGAGCTCGTGCAAGCCCTTCCAGCTCATGATGGGCAAAATCATAGGCATCGGGTTGGTCGGGCTCACTCAGCTATTAATCTGGGTGGTGCTGGTAGGCATTTTGACCTCGGTGCTGGGCATCATTTCGGGCGTAGGCATGGGCTTTACGGGCTCGATGCCGGTGGCCGATGCGTCGCAGATGGCGCAGGCTGGTGTTGACCAGGACATGCTTGCCGAGGCAATGCGCAGCGTGTTCAGCATCAACTATGCCTACATCCTCTCGTGCTTTGTGCTCTATTTCATTGGCGGTTATCTGCTTTTTGCTGCGATGTTTGCGGCATTTGGCTCGGCGGTCGATCAGGCCTCCGACGCTGGCCAGTTCACCTCGCCGCTCATCATCCTGCTGGTGATTGCGCTCTATGCCGGCATCGCCTGCATGGAAAACCCCAACGGCCCCATCGCGATGTGGTGCTCGATGATACCGTTCACCTCGCCAATAGTGATGATGGTGCGTCTGCCCTACGATGTGGCGCTGTGGGAGATTGCCCTCAGCCTGTTGCTGCTCTATGGCACTGGAGCCGGCGTGGTGTGGGTTGCCAGCCGCATCTATCGCACAGGTATCTTGCTCTATGGCAAGAAGCACTCGCTGAAAGATATATTTAAATGGATTAAGTAATTAGGTGTTTTGCAAGAAGCATCAATCAAACACACACATTTTTATGCCAGAAAGTAATTTTATCGACTATGTGAAAATATTTTGCCGCAGCGGGCACGGAGGCGCCGGGTCGGCACACCTGCACAGGGCCAAGTATGTGCCCAAGGGTGGGCCCGATGGCGGCGACGGCGGCCGTGGCGGGCACGTTTTCCTCAAGGGAAACCGCAACCTGTGGACGCTCATCCACCTCAAGTATCAGCGTCACGTGCTGTGCACCGACGGCGAGGCGGGCTACGAGAACAAGTCGCACGGCCACGACGGCGAGGACCGCACTATTGAGGTGCCTTGCGGCACCGCGGTCTATGACGCCGACACGGGCAAGTTCCTGTGCGACGTGACCGAGCACGGCCAGGTGGTGCGTCTGCTCAAGGGAGGCCGCGGCGGACTGGGCAATGTGCACTTTGCCACGCCCACACGCCGCACCCCACGCTTTGCCCAGCCGGGCGAGAAGGGCGTGGAGAAGCACGTCATCCTGGAGCTCAAGTTGCTTGCCGACGTGGGCTTGGTGGGCTTCCCCAATGCGGGCAAATCGACCTTGCTCAGCGTCATTTCGGCGGCCAAACCCAAGATTGCCAACTACCCGTTCACCACGCTTGAGCCCAATTTGGGCATTGTGACCTATCGAGGGATGCAGTCGTTTGTCATGGCCGATATCCCCGGCATAATCGAGGGTGCCAGCGAGGGGCGCGGCCTGGGCCTGCGCTTCCTGCGCCACATCGAGCGCAACGCGGTGCTGCTGTTTATGATTCCGGCCGACAGCGATGACATAGCCAAGGAATATGCCGTGCTGTGTCACGAGTTGGAGACCTTCAACCCCGACTTGGTGTCAAAGCCTCGCGTGCTGGCGATTACCAAGTGCGATATGCTCGACGACGAGCTCATCGAGGAGATGCGTGCCGAGTTGCCCGAGGGCATCGAGGCGGTGTTTATCTCGAGTGTGGCCCAAATGGGGCTCGTGCAGCTCAAGGACTTGCTGTGGCGCACTATCAACGACGAGCGCAACCGCATTCCCGAGAGTGTGGTGCAGCGCGACCTCGACGAGCGTCACCGCGTGCAGGCCGAGGACGACTTTATCTTTGCCGCCGAGGAAGAGGAGTTTAACCCCGAAGATTACGACGAGGGCAATGCACCGGCTGCCGGTGGCAAGATGATAGGTCCCGACGACAAGGAGTGGAGCGAGGAGTACTGGGAAAGCGACTACCGCGACGAGAACGACGACTTCCAGGTGGTGAGCGACCCCGATGAGTGACGTTAGTCTCGACTTTGACTTGCTTCGCGCTGGGTGGAGCTCTCACAGATCTCACCGATTTTTGGGATTATTATCTCATGGGAATTTATAGGATTTTTAGAATTTTGGCTCCGCG
>JABUUJ010000045.1:0-1116 GCA_021443235.1 Muribaculaceae bacterium | reverse complement strand
ATATAATCCTTTTAATCTGTGGAATCTGTGAGAGATAAAATTTCTACAGCTTTTCCACAAGAGAAAAGTTTCGCACAGTCGGCCTCAACAATGTTGAACAATGTTGAACAAAGTTGAACCATTTTTTAAACTACTTATGCTTTTGGAGAAGATAACGAGTTTGCAGAATAGCAGGGTGAAGCGGCTGGTGCAGCTTCAGTCAAGGAGTAGCGAGCGATTGCACGCCGGCGTTTTCGTCGTGGAGGGTGTGCGCGAGCTGGAGCGTTGCAGTGCGGCGGGCTTGGAAATCGAGGAGGTGTATTTCTGCCCGAATATCCTGCCCGAGTTGCCCACGCTCGCCTGCAACAATATCTATGAGGTGACTCTGCCCGTTTATGATAAAATTGCTTATCGTGGTGGCACTGAGGGTGTTGTGGGTGTAGTGAGAACACGGTATCTCGACCTAACCGATCTTGAAATGGGCGGAAACCCGCTCATTGTGGTGCTGGAGAGCGTGGAGAAGCCCGGCAACCTGGGTGCGGTGCTGCGCAGTGCCGACGCCGCGAGTGCTACGGCGGTGATTGTGTGTGACCCGCTCACCGACCTTTACAACCCTAACCTTGTGCGCAGCTCGACGGGCGCGATTTTCAGCGTGCCGTGTGTGGCGTGCAGCAGCGAGGAGTGCATCGCGTTTCTCAAGCAGCATGGCGTGACTATCCTCACAGCCCAGCTGCAAGATTCTCACCTTTACTATGATACACCCATGACGGGTCCCACCGCTATCGTGATGGGCACCGAGGCCACCGGGCTCACCGAGGTGTGGCGCCACGCTGCCGACGCCCACATCCGCATCCCCATGCAAGGCACTGTCGACTCACTCAACGTCTCGGTGTCGGCCGCCATCCTCCTCTATGAGGCCGTGCGCCAGCGCCACACCCATTAAGCCCCCCTCCGCCCCCCATGTGGGGGGAACCACGACGTTGACTTTGACCTGCTTCGCGCTGATGGGGGAAACTCTCACAGATCCCACAGATTTTTGGGATTATTATCTCATGGGAATTTATAGGATTTATATAATTAGTCGTCCCTTAAAATGCATCTAATTTGTTGCATATCAGAAAAATAAATGTCTAAAAA
>JABUUJ010000044.1:12957-19531 GCA_021443235.1 Muribaculaceae bacterium | reverse complement strand
GAAACAGGGACTCGAACCCTGGTTTCCGCCGTGAGAGGGCGGCGTCCTAGACCACTAGACGATATCACCATTTTGTTTGTGAGTGCAAAGGTAACACTTTTTTTTGGACTGGCAAAATATTTTGTAAAAAAAATGCCGAAAAAATAGTTTTTTGCGATTTCGGTTAATTATTTGTTGGAAACATAGTGGTGGTTACGCAATTTTTATGTAATTTTACACATTAAATAGAAAAAGACATTTAAACAACAAAACAAAGACAGAGACATGGCAAACAAAAGACAACTGAAAAAGGCAATATGCCGCACATGTGGCGAGGTTGCTGGTGAATGCATCTTTCTGGCCGAGACCATCGGCGACGAGGCACAGTATGAGAACTGGGACAAGCTGGTGCTTGACATGGCGCTTCTTCAGTCGGAGGCAGTGAATCGCGTGAGCGAGCCGTTCAAGCAGCTGCCTAAGGACTTTGCGAGCATCAAGGAGTATAAGAAAGCCCGCAACGCCCACGCCAAGGCAGTGGTTAATGGCATCACAGAGCTGATGACCAAGGCCCTTGAGGAAGTGGCAAAGAAGATGAACGAGCTCATGCCCAAGAAAGCATAACCATAACCATTAAAATCACACTATGAATCTCGCAGGATGGCTGTTAAAGAAAGCAGGATGGACATTTAAGTGCAATATTCCACTTGTAAAGAAGTGCGTGGTAGCGATTGCGCCGCACACGAGCAACTGGGACTTCATAGTGGGCGAGCTCTCGATACGCTCGGTGGGAATGAAAGCCGGGTTCCTGATGAAGGACACGTGGTTTTTCTTCCCGCTGGGCTGTTTCATGCGCTCGATAGGCGGCATTGCCGTGAAGCAGAGCAAAAGCACGCGTGTAACCGACCAGGTGGTGCAGATGTTCAACACCAGCGAGGAGCTCATCGTGGCCGTGACGCCCGAAGGCACTCGGTCGCCGCGCCAGCAGTGGCGCACGGGATTCCTGCACATTGCCCACGAGGCGCATGTGCCCATCGTGCTTGCCTACCTCGACTATGGCACCCGCACGGCGTGCATCGACCGCATTTTTGAGCCCACAGGCGACATTGATGCCGACATGTCGTCTATCAAGCAGTATTTCAGCCAGTTTACTGCCCGTTATCCTGAGAAATTCATTTATTAACAGCACATCACAGCACCATGCTCAACCGCAACTTCAACGTAGTTCTTATTGAGGACAACATAATTTGGGGCGACAAGAACGCCAATATCGAGCAGCTAAAACGCAACCTGCGCAAGATGCCTCACGGCGTCGACCTCGTGGTGTTGCCCGAGTTGTTCACAACGGGGTTTATCACTGGCGACAAGGAGCAGGCAGCCGAGCTTGCCGAGCGCAACACCGGCGACACAATCTCGACGCTGCACCAGCTGGCGAGCGAGTATCAGGTGGCGATGTGCGGCAGCTTCCTTGCGGCGACCGCCGGGCAGCTGTTTAACCGTGCCTTCTTTATCGAGCCCAACGGCGACGACACGTTCTATGACAAACGTCACCTCTTTGCTTTTGGCGGCGAGGACAAGGTGTATCACCATGGGCACACCCAGGCTCATATCGTCCGCTTCCGCGGCATGAATATCAAGTTGGCGGTGTGCTACGACCTGCGTTTCCCCGTGTTCCTGCGCAACGTGAGGAACTGTTACGACGTGCTGGTGGTGGTTGCCAACTGGCCCGAGTCGCGCCAGCATGTGTGGCGCAACCTGCTCATGGCGCGTGCCATCGAGAACGAGTGCTATGTGTGCGGTGTGAACCGCGCCGGCACCGATGGTTACGGCACCTATTATGGTCATTGCTCGTCGTTTATCTGTGACTTCAAGGGCAAGGTGATTGCCGAGCGCGACGAGCTCTCGCCCATCGTTCCCGCCAGTCTCTCGCCAGCGTCGCTTGAGCAATTCCGCGAGAAATTCCCCGCCTGGCGCGATGCCGACCCCTTCACCCTGCTGTAACAAACTTTGCGTGGGAAAATTTGTGGGAGTCAAATAAATCTTGTACCTTTGTAGTTTGTAATACACATTATTTAAATATAGACGATTGTGAAAAATTTCATCTTACGCACAATATCGGGCGCGGTGTATGTTGCGCTCATCATATCGGCAATACTGTTGCTCGACAACTCCCCCATCGCATTCACAATCCTTATGAGCGCATTTATCGCGCTGGGAATGAACGAGATATACACCATGACACGCAAAGAAGAGCGCGAGTCGTGGCTCATTATGGCTATAGACATGCTGGGTGGCATAGGGTTGTTTATCTCGCTCTACTACATGAGCATTGAGGACACCTCGTCGCAGGGCAAGTGGCTCATAGTCACAGCGATGTATATGGTGGCACGCAGCATCGTCCAGCTCTATCGTCCCAAGCAGAACGCCGTGCACAGCCTCATGCGGTCTTATTTTGGGATCGTGTATGTGGCGTTGCCGCTTGCGATGCTCAACAGCATCATCGCGCTCACCTCGGCTCGCACGCTGCTGGCGATATTCTGCTTCATTTGGATTAACGACACCGGTGCGTTCCTCTCGGGCGTGACGCTGGGCCGTCACAAGATATTCAAGCGCGTCTCGCCTAAGAAATCGTGGGAAGGCTTCTTTGGCGGCGTGTTGCTGTGTGTGGGCGCGGCGTGGGCCAGCCACACATGGCTCAACGACTTTTTCCAGTGCCCCACGCTCGACGTGTGGGTGGGTCTGAGTGTGGTGGTGGCGCTTGCCGGCACGTTTGGCGACTTTGTGGAGTCGCTGCTCAAGCGCACGCTCGACGTGAAAGACTCGGGCAACCTCATTCCCGGCCACGGTGGCATCCTCGACCGCATCGACAGCCTGCTGCTCGTTGCCCCGGCAGCCCTGATTTATCTTGCATTAGTTGTATATAATTCATAAAGAGAAACAATGAGCAATCAACGTTATGACATGAGAGGCGTGTCGGCGTCGAAAGACGACGTGCACAACGCTATCAAGAACATTGACAAAGGGTTATATCCCAAGGCATTCTGCAAGATCATTCCTGACATATTGGGCGGCGACCCCGACTACTGCAACATCATGCACGCCGACGGGGCAGGCACCAAGTCGTCGCTCGCCTACGTTTACTGGCGCGAGACTGGCGACATGAGCGTGTGGAAAGGCATTGCGCAAGACGCGATAGTGATGAACATCGACGACCTGCTGTGTGTGGGCGCCACCGACGGCATCCTCCTGTCATCAACCATAGGCCGCAACAAGAACCTGATACCGGGCGAGGTTGTGAGCGCACTGATTAATGGCACGCAGGAGTTTCTTGACCGCCTGAACGAGATGGGTGTGAACATCATCTCGACCGGCGGCGAGACAGCCGACGTGGGCGATGTGGTGCGCACGGTGATAGTCGACAGCACAGTGACTTGCCGCATGCGCCGCGACCAAGTGATTGACAACGCCAACATCAAGGGCGGCGACGTGATTGTGGGCCTGTCGTCGTCGGGGCAAGCCACCTATGAAGACTGCTACAACGGCGGCATGGGCAGCAACGGCCTCACCTCGGCTCGCCACGACGTGTTCGGCAAATATATAGCAGAGAAATATCCCGAGAGCTTTGACCCCGCCGTTCCCTACGACCTCGTTTACTCAGGCGGCCTGCAGCTCACCGACGCCGTTGACGGCGCGCCAGTGAATGCCGGCAAACTCGTGCTCTCGCCCACCCGCACCTATGCTCCCGTGATAGGCCGCCTTCTCGACGAGATGCGCCCAGCAGTTCACGGCATGGTGCACTGCACTGGCGGTGCGCAGACCAAAGTGATGCACTTTGTTGAGAACAAGCACGTTATCAAGGACAACCTCTTCCCCATCCCACCACTGTTCCGCACCATCAAAGAGCAGAGCGGCACCGACTGGAAAGAGATGTACCAGGTATTCAACATGGGGCACCGCATGGAGATATACGTCAGCCCCGAGGACGCACAGGCCGTAATCGACATCGCCAAGAGTTTCAACATCGACGCGCAGATTATAGGTCGCGTCGAGGACGCCGAGGCCAACCACCTCACCATCGTGAGCGAGGCGGGAACATTTGAATACTAATCACAAGGCGTGCGACCGGGCAAAGTCATATTATCACTTGCATTGCTGGCAGTAGCCACAGGCACTACAGGGTGCAGCAGCAACAACGCCAGCATGTGGCCCGAGAAGCTCGTGGTGGGCACCGTTTACAGTCCGTCGGGGTTCTTCATCATGCGTGGCGACACGCTGGGCTACGACTACGACCGGATATGCGACTTTGCCAAGGAGAAAGGGGTGCGGCTCGAGTTCAGGGTAGCGCCCAACCTCAGCACGCTTGTCGATATGCTTGCCCACGACGAGGTGGATATTCTCGCCACCGAGGTGCCAAACAGCGGCGAGTACCGCAAGCAGGTGATTAATTGCGGGTCGATCAACGAGACACGCCCTGTGCTGGTGCAGCATGCCGGCGCCCACACCATTGCCGACGTGACAGAGCTTTCGGGCAAGGACGTATATGTCGGGGCGCAGTCGAAATATGAAGGCATCATGAGCAACCTCAACAGCCAGCTGGGCGGAACAGTGAAGGTTCACACCCTACCCCAGGACTCGGTATCGACCGACGACCTGATGGACATGGTGTCGAAAGGCAAAATCCCTTACACAGTGATTGACAGCGACATAGCGCAGTTTAACGCCAACTACTATGACAGCATCGACGTGAGCCTGACGATGGGTGCGTCGCAGATGTCGTCGTGGGCAGTGAGTCCGCGCAAGCAGTGGCTTGCCGACAGCATCGATGCATGGAGCAACTCGACCAACGCGTACGCCTATTCCAAGCAGGCACTTGAGCGCTATGTAAAGAAAAGCCGCATCAAAGAGGGCGAGCGCGACCTTGTGAACGAGATACCGCGCATAGGCAGCAGGCGTCGTGACGCCACAAGCAGCGGCTTGCGCTATCTGCCTGGCATTCCGCTCACTAAGTCGCAATACGACCAACTATTCATGCGCTATGGCAGCTCCACGGGCTGGGACTGGCGATTGCTCTCGGCAATAGCGCGAGTAGAGAGCAACTACAACGCCAACGCCGAGTCGTGGGCTGGAGCGCGAGGCGTGATGCAGGTGATGCCTGGCACGGCGCGGGGCTATGGCGTGGCAGCCGACCAGCTCTATGACGCTGAAGTCAACGTGCGTCTGGCGGCCCGCATCGTGCGCGACCTGAACAAGGTGTTTGTCAACCGCATCAGCGACCGCAGCGAGCGCCTGAAATTTATCCTTGCCGCCTACAATGCCGGTTCGGGGCACGTGCTCGACGCGATGGCGCTTGCCGAGAAATATGGCAAGAACCCGCATGTGTGGTATGGCAACGTAGAGGAGGCAATGCTGTGGAAGGCCAACCCGCAATACTACAACGACCCAGTGTGCCGCTATGGCTACTGTCGTGGTCGAGAGCCAGTCAACTATGTGCCGGCGGTGCTGCGTCGCTATCACGGAGGCATGGCGAAATAAGATAACACAATATAAACCAATAAAATATAGAAACAATGAGAAAAAGGTATTTAACTGTAGCGCTAATATGCTCATTAGCAGCATCACTCTCGCTTTCGTCGTGCATTGGCAGTTTCGCCCTCACCAAGAAAGTGCTGGCATGGAACAAGACAGTGAGCAACAAGTTTGTCAACGAGCTCGTTTTCGTTGCACTGTGGATTGTCCCTGTATATGAGCTGACAGGCCTTGCCGACCTGCTTGTGATGAACTCGGTGGAGTTTTGGAGTGGCGACAACCCCATTTCGGCCGAGGCCAAGGTTATTGACGGCAAAGACGCTAAGTATCTCGTAGCTCGCGACGCCACAGGCTACACCATCACCAACATGAGCGACAACAGCGTGGTTAAGTTTAACTTTGACGCTGCCACCAACGGCTGGTCGATCGAGGCTGGCGGTGAGGAGCACCTGCTGTTTACCTACGTTGACGACACTCACATCAACATGGTGACTCCCGACGGCTCTTTCAGCACAGTAGAACTGAGCAATGAGGGTGTGTGGGCCTACGAGCAGCTGGTTGCCGCCCAGTCGGCCTATGCCCAGCGCTAAAGCGCGCGATGCGATTTAAAAATATCAGGTATGGCACAGCGGGTGAGCTGTGCCATATTTTTATAAAGAGGGAGCGGCACATCATCGTGTAGCTCCCTCCTGTCAACCAATTACTTATTTACTATTATTGCCGTTTTACACTCGAGCAATTTTAACCCAAAAATTCATTAGAACGTCAAAGTTGTTTTTGGTTAGCTTTGAATTATTTGGGTTTAACTGAAAGTTGACTCATTTAATTTTTCGGGTTGAAACCAAATGCGTGATGCAGTTGAGTATCATTTGAGCGCAAAGTAAATAAAAAAATTTAGTAATTGCAAATATTTTGCAACAAATAAATTCTATTAAGGATTATTTAACACTATACACAATTTGACCCCAAGAAAGGGCTGCCGGAGACAGCAGATGTTAGTAGGCCTGTATCAACTGGTTGAGGAGCGAAGCGACAACCAGATGGTGCAGGTATAGAGAAGCCCACCAGCAAC
>JABUUJ010000044.1:0-11744 GCA_021443235.1 Muribaculaceae bacterium | reverse complement strand
TAGCTCGCTATGCTCCTTCATAAAACAAGAAAAATCTGCTCGACATAAAATCAAAAATATCTAAAAATTCTAATGACCTATTTGGGTTAAAAAGCGAAGTGGGGTGTTCCAAAAGTCGGCGTAACGGGTGTTTTGGGGCGAAAAATGCATATTTTCTGAAAATTTTTTGCAAATAAGTTTGCACAATAAGGAAAATAGCACTAATTTTGCACTCAATTTCAATAGTGTTGCTTATAGAGGCATATTGAGGTTGCGAGTTCAAATGACGCGATTGTAATTTGCAAAAGAGATAAAATTATATACTCCAAAGTTTTTTACTAATTTATTTATTATCATTATTTTATGAAGAAATTGTACTTCTTTATCGCTGCGATTATCGTGAGCGTTATGGGTTTCTTTGCTAACGCACAGGACGAGCCCATAGTTGAAGATGCGCAGTGTGCTTACCAGGTAAAGGGTGAGTTCTACACAGTTTCTATGGCTTCGAAGGAAGATACTCGCACTGAGATCTTCTCATTCACACCCGGTGGCAGTGCTATTGCCGAGTATGGTGTGAAGGCATTCAAGACTGCACTCAACCCCTTCCGCGTAGTTGCCCAGAACAAGGACAACTCTATTTTTGTTTACCAGAACAACAAGGCTGTTGAGAACAAGGGCGAAGGTCACTTTGAGGCCGATCTCATCCTTGCCAACGGTGACGTTGTGAAGGTATTTGACCACCAGCCCTTCATGACCAAGATGGGCATCAGCTTCATGGATCGTGCTTCGATGTACGACAAGGTAGAGGTAAAGGCCGACGGCAAGATTATCGATGGCCTTGATGCTTATGACGCAAAGGTTGAGGCCCTTGAGGGCACCAAGTTTGAGATTCGTGCGGCCAACGGCGGCACCATCAAGAGCGTGTATTACAACAACAAGGAAATCGATCCCGTTGACGGAGTTTACACCGTTATCACTACCGACAATGCCCAGGAGTCGCTCATCATCATCGACGTTGAGATGGCAGTTGACGCAATGGCATTTGTTGACGGCAGTTTCTACACAATCAGTGCCAGCAGCAAGGATAATCCTCGCGTAGAGCCCATCAGCTTTGGTCAGGGCACCTACTCAAAGGAGTACAGAAGCTTCGGTTTCAAGACCAGCAGCAACCCCTTCTTGCTGAAGGCCCAGAACGAAAGCCACAATTACTATGTTTACCAGAACAACGTAATGCTTGCCAACTCACAGACAGGCATTGATGCTGGTATGTTTGACGGCGAGGCTACATTTGCAGCTGGCGACGTGATTAAGTTCTTTGACCACCAGCCCTTCGAGGCCGAGATGGAGATTGGCTTCATGCAGGACCGCACCGTTGCAAGCAAGCAGGTAAAGGTTGTCATGGACGGCATCACCGTGCTTCAGGGTCTTGACCAGAACGAGTCGACCTATCCATGCCTTGAGAACACCAAGTTCCAGATTTCGGCTGTTGACGGCTATGAGATCAAGGCCGTTTACTACAACAATGAGGACGTTCATGGTGAAGACGGTGTTTACACTGTAGAGGCCAAGATTAAGGGCAAGCAGATGATTATCATCGACATGCTTGAGAAGAAGGCCGCAATGGCTTATGCCGACGGTAGCTTCTACACCATCGCTGCTCAGGACAAGGAGAATCCCCGCGTTGAGGCGTTCAGTTTCGGTCAGGGCGAGTACCAGAACGAGTACAAGGAATTCAAGTTTGATGCAAGCCACAATCCTTACATGCTGAAGGCTCAGTCGCAGTGGAACAACGTTCACGTGTTCCAGAATGGCGTTGAGATTGAGAACAGCCCCGAAGGCAAAGAGGCCCAGATGTTCATGGCCGCAGCCACTATTGCCGAGAACGACGTCATCAAGTTCTTCTCTTATGATCCCGCCAAGTCGACCGTTCACTTCACAATGGCTGGCAAGGACGCTTCGTTTGAGCAGGTGACTATCATTGAGGACGGTATCAACGAGGTATCGGGCGAGACACTCGAGAACGTGCTCCAGGGCACCAAGTTCACCATCAAGCCCAATGGCCGCATCATCAACTCGGTAACCCTTAACGGCAACGAGATTGAGGGCAAGAACGGTGAGTTCACCTTCTTTATTGGCGCTCAGAATCAGGTTAACGAGGTTGTTATCGGCATGATCGAGGTTGGCGAAGGCGTTGTATTCTATGACGGTAACTTCAACATGATTTCGGCTCAGAGCACCAAGAACAACCGTGTTGCCGCATTTGACATCGCTGCTGGCGACTATGACAACGTATATGAGGGCTTCTCATACAACAAGGCATACAACCCCTTCACCATCTTTGCCAAGAACGTAGGTGATATTAACACCACCTTTGTTTACATCAACAATGTTGAGGTTGAGAACTCACAGCTTGGCATTGAGAGCAACATGTTCCGTGCCGACGTTAACTTCAACGAGGGCGACGTTGTTAAGATTTTCGACAAGCCTATGAAGCTGACCGACTTCACCGTTGGATTCATGAATCCCGACCGTGCTGCTTCGGCTGCTAAGGTAGAGGTTATCCTCGACTGCATCACTCCTTGGGACGACCTTGCAACCGTTGACACCAAGAAGGTATTCCTTGGCACAAAGGTTCAGATCAAGGCCGTTGCTGGTGCAACAATCAGCGAGGTTTACTACTGCAACAGAAAGGTTGAGCCGGTTGATGGCGTTTACGCATTTGTAATCAACGACCTCAACACCCTTGCCAACATCACCCTCGCAGAGCAGAATGAAGGCCGCCTGTTTATCGATGCTGAGATTTACACCTTCGCAGCTCAGAACAAGGAGAATCCTCGCATCGAGGCATTCAGCAAGAACGCTGGCACGTATGAGGCTGAGTACACTACATTCAACTTCAACCCCGAGGGCAATCCTTACGTCCTGAAGGGCCAGGCTCCGTCAGAGCTCCACGTTTACATCAACGACGTGCTGCAGGAGAACAGCGCCGAAGGCATTGAGCAGAACATGTTTAAGAAAGAGGTCAACATTGAGAACGGCGACGTAATCAAGGTGTTTGACTACACTCCCAGCTGGTATACAGTTTACTTCAACTTTGTTAACGCTGACCGCGTTGAGGCCGCTAAGCAGGTTGTAGTAACTCGCGACGAGATTATCCCCGTTGTAGGTCTTGAGGGTGAGGGCTTCAATGTAAGTTGTCTACATGGCACCAAGTTTGAGATCAAGAACGCTGAGGGCGGCACTATCAAGCATGTGTGGTATAACGAGACCGAGATTGACCCCGTTGACGATGTTTACACTATCAAGGTTCCCGGTTCATGGTCGTTAACTGAATGTGATATCGTTATCGAGGTAGAAGATCCTACTGGCATCGAGTCGATTATTGCCGACGCTATCGATGGCAAGGTTAAGGTTTACAACCTCCAGGGTATGGAAGTTAAGGCCGACAAGCTTGAGCGTGGCATCTACATCGTAGGAAACAAGAAAGTTTACATCAACAAGTAATTAGGTAAACAATCTTAATAAACTCCATAGCGGAGGGGCTTGACAGACGGGTCCCTCCGTTTTTTGTGTCGGGGCAGTGTTTATTTTAACCCAAAAAGTTCATTAGAACGCCGAGGTTAATTATTTTTGGTAGCTATATACAATTTGACCTCGATTTGGGGAATGATAAAAAACTGCCGTAGGCAGTGGATGTCAGTAGGCAGGTATGACCACAGGAGGGAGCGCAGCGACNTCTGCTCGACATAAAATCAAAAATACTTCAAAATTCTAATGAACTATTTGGGTTTAAGAATTTTTATACAAATTCATTTTTATCATTGTTCAATAATGATTATCTTTGCGCACGATATAGCTTGTGGTATGAGAAAATAAGCTTTATTTACCCTAAGAAATTATATTATAAACGAAAAAACATCTACCAATGAAGAAGATATCACTTTCACTGCTCGCGGTAGTGACCTCGCTGTCGCTGTGTGCTAATGGCTTGTCGCTGCGCGACAGGATGTATCTGCGCTCGCTTGCTCCGGCACCCACAATAGGGAAAAGCGTGAGCGCCAACAGCAAGATTAAGAGCATGTCGCGTGGAGGCATCAACGTGCAGCAGGCACAGTATGTATCGGCAATAGCACAGCTCAATGGCGACAATGCCGTTGCCGACCTTGAGGCCGAGGGCGCACAGGTGGCACCACTGCGTCACGGTTTTGCCGTAATCACGATGCGCACCAGCGACGTTGAGCGCATTGCCCAGCACAAAGGCATAAAGATGATGAGCTTGCAACGCCCCGTTCAGCAGAAGATGAAAGTTGCACGAAGCGTTGCCGGCATCGACAAGGTGCATCAAGGCATCGAGTTGCCGCAGGGCTACACCGGCAAGGATGTGGTGTGCGGCATCGTGGACGGCGGTTTTGACCCTAACCACGTCAACTTCCTCAACCCCGACGGCACAACGCGCATCGAGACCCTGGGCGTTGCCACGATGATGTCGGACGGCTCAGTGAAGATGAGCTACTACACCGAGAACATGCCTGGCTACAAGAGCCCGCTCGAGCTCACTACCGACGATTTCACCACCTACCACGGCACCCACACGATGGGCATCATGGCAGGCGGCTATGCCGGGCAAGTCACCGAGGCCTATCCCGACGAGGCTATGCAGTCGGTGAAAATGCGTGAAGTGCAGAACCCCTATTACGGCGTGGCATATAACGCCAACCTGGCAGTGGGCGCAGGCTCGGGCTATGACGCCCTCATCGCCTATAACCTTGAGAACATCATAGGCTATGCGCAGGCAGTAGAGAAGCCTTGCGTCATCAACCTCTCGCTGGGCAGCACCCAGGGCCCGCACGACGGCACTACCACGCTGAGCCAGTTTCTTGACGAGTGCTCGGAGAAAGACGGCGTAATCTTCTGCCTTGCAGCAGGCAACGAGGGCGACATGCCCATTGCGCTGCACAAGACATTTACTGCCGAGAACAACGTGATGCAAACCTTCTTCGATCCCTATCTGCTTGAGGATGAAGAAGTTGAAGTGTCGCCTGGCGTGGTGGTGAAACGCGGGCGCTACGGCACATTCATGATTTACAGCGACACAAAAGAAGAGTTCCAGATGCAAGTGTTTGTTTACAACAAAGAACGCAAGAGAATGGCATGGTCAAAGACGCTGGAAGGCTCGATGGAAGGAAGCGGCGTGTACTATGTGACTGGCGAGAGCTGGAAATACTATGACACCGACATCGTTGACGCGTCACTGGGCAGCTACTACGAAGGCTACCTGGGCTTTGGCAGCGATGTTGACAAGACATCGGGACGCTACACTGCCATCATTGAGCTCAACATGTGGGAAAACGAGGCCAACGGCGGCAAGTACCTGCTGGGTTTCAAGGTTACCGGCAAGGATGGCCAGCGTGTTGACGTCTATGGCGACGCACTCTACGCCGCCTTGACCGACTTTGACATCGATGGATATGACGACGGCATGACCGACGGCACCATCAGCGACATGGCGTGTGGCAAGAATGTGATTTCGGTGGGCGCATGGAACTGCAGCCCGGCATGGGCAACGCTTGGCGCCGATTATCTGGCCTACTCGTCTGAATATGTCACCCAAGACGACGTCACCTGGTACTCGTCGTATGGCACGCTCATTGACGGCCGCACCCTGCCCGACCTCGTGGCCCCCGGCCTCACCATTATCTCGTCGTTCTCAAAGCCCTTTGTTGACGCCAACAAGAGCGAAGCAACCGAGGACATCTTCAGCGCCAAGTATGTGAGCGACAAGCGCACCAACTACTGGTATGCGATGGCAGGCACCTCAATGGCGACACCGGTGGTTTCGGGCATCATTGCCCTCATGCTGGAGGCCAACCCCACCCTCAACTATGCCGATGTGCGCGAAATACTGCGCCGCACCGCAGTGAAAGACGAGTATATGCTGGCCGCACCGCCCGCTAAGGTGGGTGCCGGCAAGGTTGACGCCTATGCCGCAGTAAAGGCGGCGCTCAACTACTCGGGCATCGACGACGTGAAAACCCGCAAGGCGCCACTGGTGAGAGCCGTAGGCGCTAACTGCTATGAGGTGTTTGTACCTGGGGCCAATGCGCTCAACGCCGTTGTTTACAACATCGCTGGCTCGCAGGTCGACAGTCGCGTTGCCACCGGCAATGAGGCCACCTTTGATCTTAACGGTCTCGCTCCCGGCATCTACGTCATGCACATCAACGGCCAGCACGCCATCAAGCTTCAAATCAAGTAAATACATACAAAAATATAGAAATTTACCGCAAAATGAATATTAAGAATCATTATTATCGTGCTCTTGCCATAGTCGCAATGGCAGTTATGGCAACTGCAACGGCATCGGCCCAGGAACCAGAGTTGCTGATATCGTTCAAGACCACCTACTATGAACAGCAAGGCTCGACCAACAATTTCTCGATAGTGCTTGGCGGCACCGATACTTGCTTTGTTGATGTTGACTGCGGATATGGCGCAATCGAGGCCAAGATTATTCCCGCGAGTGTTGACAAGGAAAGCGAGACGATTAAAGGCACCGAGATTTCGTGCCAGGTATCGTCGGCGGGCACAGTGAAGATTTATGGTGAGAGAGGCTCTATCGAGTATTTCAATGGCGATGGCTGCTATATCACCGACATCAAGTTTTATGACCCCACGCCCATCCTGTTTCTCTCGCTCAACCACAACGTGCTTGAGAGCCTTGACCTGAGCGAGCTCTCGGGGCTGCAGGCGTGCTACCTAAGCGACAACCCCTACGACAAGGCGCCGCTCAAGATAGGCGGCAACAAACCGTTGCTCACCATCCTCGACATCAGCATCACCGGCAACCTTGACCAGTCGTTTAACCTGAGCGATTATCCCAGCATGGCATCGTTTGACGCGATGTACACCCCCAGCCTCACACACATCGACCCGTCGGGATGCCCCGACCTGCTGCGTCTGTCGATTGACGACACAGGCGTGAGCTCGGTCGACGTGAGCAAGAACAGCGAGTTGCGCATCCTCAATGTGTCGGGCTCTTATGTGACGAGCCTCGACTTGAGCAAGTCGACCAACCTTGGGCAACTATACATAGGCGGTCGCCGCGGCAAATTCAGTGAGATTGACCTGTCGCACTGCCCCAACCTGTACTACCTGTTTGCTCACAACAACCAGCTCACCAGCCTTGACGTGACTCACAATCCGCATCTAAACACCCTGTGGGCACACAATAACAATCTGAGCACTATCGACCTGAGCAACAACAAGGAGCTGTCGAGCGTGAACCTCTCAAAGAACTACTTCGACTTCAACACGCTGCCACTTGACCAGGACTCGTGGCTGGAGTATGAATATACCCAAAATGCGATGAGCGTGCCCCGCTCTTACTGCGTGAACACCCCCCTCGACCTCAGACAACGCGTAATGCGCGAAGGGTCGCAGACCTGGGCAACCGTGTTTGGCGTGAGCGAGGACGACCCTCAGAACCCCTACGAGCTTGACCCGTCGCAGTTTACATTTACCGACGAGGGATTAGTGATTATCCACGAGGTGATTGCCGACAGCGTGATTGTGGCCTACGCCAACTCGCTGTTCCCCTACGCCGACCTTCAGACTTGCAAGTTCAAGGTTAAATCGCAGGAAGAATATGGCCTTGACGACCTCAAGTTCACATTCACACCCGCTGGCGCTGTGGGCAGCGACATCAGCATGAGCGTGGGCATCGCAGGCGCAACCGCCCAGTCGCCCATTGAGTTCTATGTTGACTATGGCGATGGCAACAAGGTGGCATATACCGCCACATCGGCAACTATGCCCGCACAACCCAACGTGACCGCCAAGGTGGCGGCTGAAGGCAAGCTCGCCAAGCTATATGTGAAAGACGGCAGCACACTCACCGCGCTGGCAGTCGATAATACAGCGCTCGCCAACGCCGACGTGACCGCAATGAAAGAGCTCATTGACCTGCGCATGACCGGCACAAGCCTGCAGGCACTCGACTTGCAGTGGAACCGTTGCCTGCAGTCGCTGCAACTCAACGGTAACAACTTCGGAGACTTCTCGCTGCGCGGCAATAACCCCAGCTATGGCAAGAACGTGCTCACCCACATCGACCTGTCGGGCAACGGCATCACCAGCCTGCAGTTCCTTGAGAACGTGGGCGCCGTTGAGTACTATGACATCTCTCACAACAGCATTGAGACGATGAACTTCACCGACTGCGAGCGAATGAGCTACGTTGATATCTCCTACAACAGATTCACCGAGCTCAAGGTCAACTACTGCTCGGCACTGAAGACGCTCAACGCATCGCACAACCAGATTGAGTCGTATGTTGCTCCCGAGACCAATGTGCTTGAGAACCTTGACCTGAGCGACAACAAGTTCACACTGGCTACGCTACCGATTGATGCTCTCGCTATGGGCGACAACTTTGACTACGCTCCGCAGCACAACATCAGCATCTCGCCCAAGGCACCCGGCGTGGACCTGTCGAACCAGAACATCACCATTGACGGCAAGATCACGCAATATGCATGGAAGAAGCTCGACGGAACGGTTCTCGTTAATGGCGTGGACTATACTGGCGAAGGCGGCGCGTTCAACTTCATCAACACCGAGTGTGGCGCTATCTACTGCGAGATTAGCCACGAGGCGTTCCCGCAGTTTGCCGGCGACAACGTGCTGCGCACCACCAATGTTGAGCCTTCGCTCATCCCCACCAACCTGGTGGCTAAGTTTGTGACTCCCACTGGCGGACAGACCGCGACCCTGTCGCTGGCATCGACACAGGAAAAGAGCACAATCTTCATCGACTGGAACGGTGACGGCACAGGCCTGGAGCAATACACGCTCGGCAATAAGTACACAACCTTTGAGGCTATAACAGTTGCCGGACGCGAAGTGAAGGTTTACACCTATGACGAGGACGACTACCTGAAAGTGTTCAGCATCACTGGCGCCACAATCAGCTCGTTTGACGGCTCTAACATGAAGTATGTGACCACCCTCACCCTCGATGGTACCAGCATTAGCGACGAGCAACTCATCCTGCCCAGCACATCGCTCCTTGAGCTTTCGATACAGAACGGCAAGCTCACCAAGATGGATATCTCGAAGTATCCCGAACTGGTTTCGGTGCGCCTTACCGGCAACAAGATTACCTCGTTTGACATCTCGGCCAACAAGAAACTGTGGCAGGTGGCTGTGGAGCGCAACAACCTCACGGAGTTCAAGGCCGACAAGAACTACATTCTGGGCGACCTCTTCCTGGGCCAGAACCAGCTTGAGAGCATCGACCTGACGCAGACGCCTGGCCTGCAGCAACTCAACCTCTATGACAACAAGCTCTCGAGCATCAACGCCAGAGCGCTAACCTACCCGCTGGTGCTCAACATAGACCGTAACTACTTCAGACTCTCGACGTTGCCTCTTGACCTCAGGAGCACTTGCTACAACTTTGTTTACACCAATCAGGCCGAAGTCTCGGTTGAGCTTATCGACCACAAAGTGGACTTGAGCAGTGAGGCTGTGATTGATGGCTACGAGACCGTTTACCGCTGGTGGGTGGGCAAACCCGTGCTAAATACCGAAAGCGGCGAGCTTGAAGGCGAGGAACTCTACCGCGACGACGAGTACTTCATTGAAAACGGCGTTACACGCTTCAACCTGAGCACCGCGATCAAGAACCTCGTGTGCACAATGCAGAACGAGCGTTTCCCCAACACTATTATCTACACCAAGCCGTTTGACTGCTCGGGCATCAACGACGTGAAGGTTGACGATGAGAACGCTCCCGTTGAATACTTCAACCTGCAAGGTCAGCGCATCGACAACCCGGCATCAGGCACCATCGTGATACGTCGCCAGGGTGCCACTGTCACCAAGGAAGTAATCAAGTAACCACAGTGTTACATAACGCATTGAGGGGCTGTGCCGGTAATGGCACAGCCCCTCATTTTATGGTGTGGGGAAAAAGTGTTAGCGTTCTAAGACTTTCTTTGCGGTGTTGTTCGACATCTGGACGATGTTGATGCCGGGTTGCGGGTCGGTTATCATTCGGCCGTCGATAGTGTAACGCGCCACCTCGGTTGCGTCGGTGGGGTCAACCTCGGGGGAGTTGACGCGCGAAGTTTCGGTCGCGTGGTCATAGAGCCCCAAGACAACAGAGCATTTTGCCGTAATGCTTGTAAAAGCATCGGGCGCAATCGATTTGACCGAAGAAGGGAAATAAACCAAGGCGCCGTCGAAGGCCTGAAGTGCTCGGCTGGCGATTACCTCGGTGCCTTCTTTGACGTAGAAATAGCCCGAGCGCGAGCCGAGAGTGTCGTAGATAGCCTGCACAAGCACTCTGCCGTCGGAGGTGTAAAGTCCTGTGCAAGTGCTGCTTCCGCCTCTTTCGGGCGAATAAATAGGGCAATTGACAGTGATAATTCTGAAGCCCTCAGAGCTGTTGATGTAGTCGGTCGACATCTCCTGCGCCAAGGCAGAAAACGCGCACAGAATGCCGAGTGTGATAGTTGCTAATGTCTTCATATTAATTTCTTTTTTATTATTGGATACTTTTATGGATGCAAAGTTAAGAAACTTTTTTCACAAAGCTGTGGTTAAACTGCCTGGTAGCAGTCGACACCAAATTTTTTTGCTGTCATTTCCATCACATAGTCTTTGTCTATTGTAATGGTTACGGGGTTCTTGCTTTCGGCAACTTTCTTGGGAGCCTCAAACATAACGTCGCGCATAACGCACTCAATGATGCCCCTGAGTCCGCGGGCGCCAGTACCAAGGTTTGACGAGAGAGTTGCGATATAGTCGAGCGCATCAATCGTGAAGGTTAGGTTGACGTTGTCAAGTTTCATCAACGAGGTATATTGCTTAATGATTGAGTTTTCGGGCTCAACCAAGATTCTCACAAGGTCGTCCTTGGTGAGGCTTTCCACGTTGGTAATAATCGGGAATCGACCGATGAATTCGGGTATCAGTCCAAAGGATTTGAGGTCTTGCGGAGTGGTGTATTGCTCCACGTTTTCGGCCTTATTCTCTTGCTTGTTGGCCGAGTTGAAACCGATTTTTGCCTTGCCGCGCCTTTTCCTGATGATGTCTTTCAGCCCCACGAAAGCGCCCGAGAGAATGAACAAGATGTTTGAGGTGTCGACCTGAATGCTATCCCCGAAGGGTTTGTTAACATTAACGTCAACGACCGCTCCCTCAAGTAATTTGAGGAAGGATTGCTGAACGCCCTCTCCCGACTGATCTTTTTTGGAGCTGCCCACGTTTTTTTTGGCGATTTTGTCCCCCTCGTCAAGCATTACAATACCAGTCTCAGCCTCAGCCACATAGTCATCGCAATTGCTTAAAAGACCGGCAAGGCAATCCTCTGCGTGGCCGCCCACATAACCTGTTGACGTAAGTTTGGTGCAGTCTTGTATATAGAACGGAACGTTAAGGAGGTCGGCTATAGTTTTTACCAGAAGCGTTTTACCGCAGCCAGTCTCGCCAAGGAGAATGATGTTGGATTTCTCTAACTTAACGCCATTCAAGAGTTTGGACTCTTTGCTATTAATGCGCTTATAATGGTTGTAAACAGCAACCGAAAGAGTTTTTTTGGCCTCGTCCTGCCCGATGATATACCTGTCGAGGTACTCCTTAATTTCGTCGGGGCGAGGTAGCGTAAAGAGTTCATCTTTGTTCTTCCCCGTAAATTTTACCACATCCCTTAAAATAGGCATAAATTATTGAAAATAAATAAAATGAGTATTATTTCAAAT
>JABUUJ010000043.1:68546-70032 GCA_021443235.1 Muribaculaceae bacterium | reverse complement strand
CTTGTCTATTCAGTCACATAGCTCGCTATGCTCCTTCATAAGACAAGAATAACATGCTCGACATAAAATCAAAAATACTTCAAAATTCTAATGAACTATTTGGGCTAAAAGAAAAAAATTTTGGATCCTGACCCTTTATCGTCGTGTTTATTGCTTCTGTCGTCGGTAGTTGCCGAGGCATCACAACCACTCATTTCTTTCCATGCGCCCACTATGGGCAGCATCGTCGCCATGACAATCTCGGTGCTGGGATTGTTCCTGTCGGCCTTCAATTCGGGCTCTGAGATAGCCTATTTCTCTCTCACTAAGGAAAATATAGCGAGCATCGTCAGCGATGACCAGCGCGAGCGCATCACCCGCTTGCTCGAAAACCCCGAGAAACTTTTAGCAACCATCCTCATAGGCAACAATCTGGTCAACGTCATGATTGTCGTCACTATGTTCTTTGGCCTTGAGCAGGTGCTTGAGGTCAATAGCGCCGTGCTCAAGTTCTTGATACAGACCGTCTTCCTCACCTTCCTTATCCTGCTCTTTGGCGAGGTTATCCCCAAGCTATATGCCTCGACCTACAATGTGAGCTTCGCTCAAGCGGTGTCGATTCCGCTCAGCGCCTGCGTCAAGTTGCTCACGCCTCTCTCGGCACTCATGGTCAAGAGCACGGGCATCGTGGGAAAGGTGGTGACCAAGCAGGCCGACGAGATTTCGACCGACGACCTGTCGCGTGCCCTCGAGGCCAGCGACGTGAAAAACGAGGACGAGAAGGAGTTGCTCGAGGGCATACTCTCGTTTGGCAACAAGACGGTGAGCGAAATCATGCGCCCGCGCATCGACGTGGTCGACATCGACATCGACTCGCACTTCGACGAGGTGGTGAAGAAGGTGATCGACACCGGATACTCGCGCATGCCCGTCTATGACGAGACCCCCGACAATATCAAGGGCATCCTCTATGCCAAGGACCTGTTGCCCTACATTGGCAACCGGCCCGACGACTGGCGCTGGCAGTCGCTCATGCGCACCGCCTATTTCGTGCCCGAGACGCGCATGATCGACGACCTGCTCGAGGACTTCCGCAAGAAGAAAATGCACATGGCGGTCATCGTCGACGAGTATGGCTGCACGCAGGGCATAGCCACCCTTGAGGACGTGCTTGAGGAAATCGTGGGCGACATCGACGACGAATACGACACCGAGGAGAAATTCTACACACGACTCAACCAGAATACCTACGCTTTTGACGCAAAAACGCAAATCGCCGACTTCTGCCGTGTGCTCGACATCGACGAGGACTCGCTCGACGAGCACGGACAAGACGCCGAGACGCTCGCCGGATTGCTGCTCGACCTCAAGGGCGACTTCCTCAAGGAGCAGGAGGTAATTACCTACGGCCGCTTCACCTTCACCGTCCTAAAAGTAGAGCGATACCGCATCGCCAAGGTGAAAGTCACAGTGAAATAAAAAAAGATGCCCGCAGGCATCTTTTTTT
>JABUUJ010000043.1:65946-68033 GCA_021443235.1 Muribaculaceae bacterium | reverse complement strand
GAGGGTTTTCACGTTGGAACAGTTATAGAACGCGCTGTCGCCAATTTCGGTCACCTTGTCGGGGATGGTGATTTCTTCCAGGTTGTAGCAGTGTGCGAAAGCGTTGGTGCCAATTTTGGTCACCTTGTTGGGGATGGTGATTTCTCCCAGGTTGTAGCAGTGTGCGAAAGCGTTGGTGCCAATGACTTCCAGGTTGGAGGGAAGCTTGATCTTGGATATGTTGTTATTGACTATGCTTCCATCAAAGGCACTCGTGCCTATGTGCGTAAGGTACATGCTGATGCGCATGTCAACTTCTTTCAAATTGGTGTATTTTAACCTGCTAAACGCACGGTTGCCTATCCCAGCAAGTTCAAACTTGTAATACGGGCTGCTGTCGCTGAGGCCTACAAGCGAGTTCGACACCAATCTTGGAGTCACGTATCTTTCTTCCCCAAAATTGTCGAGATATACAGTCATCACCGCCTTGCCATATGTGTTGTCACTGGGCTGTGTCGTTACCACATATGCACCGTCTTGGCCTACGAAATCATAGGCAAAGGCGGGGTGGGTCGTATAATTAGCGAAGTTTTTAAACCCAGTCTTGGTCTTGTAGCTTTTGGCATCAATGCCGTCAATGTCGGGCACCAGCAGCTCCATGTCGCTGTTTTGGGGAAACGACGTGTCGAAGGCCGTTGGCGCAACGCTGCAATTTATACCCACAGTCTTCAAACTTACGCAATTTAAAAAAACATTATGACCTATAAAATTTATTGAGCTGGGCATATATATTCTGGCGAGGTCATAGCAGCTATTGAACGCACCATTGTTTATCCTTTTCACACCGTAAGGCAAATTGATGCTTGTAATCTTTCTGCACTGCATAAATGCGAAACTTTCAATAGTTTCAACACCATGATTCAGCTCAACAGCATCGCTTACGCCCGAAGGGCAGCGGTACAGCGTCTTGCCGTTGTTGGTATATAGCAGTGAGTGTTTTCCTGCTACTCCAGTCATGCTTTTACCCACATAAGCCTGAAAATACGAGTTGCCATCCTCGACAAAAATGTCGGTGAGCGAGGTGCAGCCGTTAACCCAGCTGTTAGCAATCTCCTTGCAATCCTTGGGCACCGTGAACTCGGTAAGCGAGATGCAGTCGTAAAAAGCAGAAGAACCTATGTTGACAACGCTGCTGGGCAGCTTCACCTGTTTGAGATAATTACAGGAAGCAAATGCCATGTCGCCTATTTTGGTGATACCATATTCGCCGCTCAGGTCTATCGATTCTAAATTTTTAGAAAGAAATGCGTATGCACTAATCTCGGTCGTGAGACGAGGACGTTTAGATGTGTAGTTTTTGAGGTTGGCATCGTGCTCAATACCTATAAGAGTGTAATAATAGGGAAAGTTGCCTCTCAGTGCGTTTACATAGTAATAGTGAAACACGCCGTCACGGATAGAGCAAGCGTCGCCAGAGGTTTGATTGTGATAGGGGGAGATATTTCCAAATTTGCCCCATACAGCGTGATTGCGGTACATGTTGATTGATTCGGGCGTGCTGCAGCTATTGGAAAGACACAGCTCTAAGTTTTCCTGATAGTCATCTAAACCAAAGGCTTCGGGGTCGCAGCCTGGCGGAGTAGGGCGATTCACGCATATATATTTGAGTTTTGGACAATATTGAGCTATATAAAATTCAATCGTGTCAACCGACGACGGGATGGAGATGGAGTCGAGGTTGTTGCAGATATGGAAGGCACAACCTTCAATTCTTTTTGGGCCATAGTCAAAGCAGATGGTTTTTGCCTGGCTGTTCAGAAATGCGTCCCCCCCAATTATAGAAACCACGTAATGGTTGCCATCGAAATTAGTCACCTCGCCTGGCACGCGACCAGCATCACCACCCGCGGAGAACGATTTAAAATTCTTGCCAGCGTCGATGAGGCCTATCAATTTCACACAGCCATCCCCTCCTGGGGTAAACTCCTCAACGATTTGGAATTTATACAATCCTAAAGTGAACTTGTCGCCCACTGCCGCGCTGGCCGTAGCGGCCATCAGCGCAATCGCAAGTAAAGATAAAAATTTCTTCATAGCTTTGTATTTTA
>JABUUJ010000043.1:64160-65526 GCA_021443235.1 Muribaculaceae bacterium | reverse complement strand
CCGCTGCGCGCCGCCGCCCTGATACCTGCCTACTTAAAGACCGATGCCTACGGCATCCATTCACGAGTCCCACCGACCTTCTATTTCATCATTACCTAAACCGGGGTCAAATTGTGTGGTCGCCAAAATATAATCCTTTTAATCAGTGAAATCTGTGAGAGATAAAATTTCTACAGCTTTTCCACAAGAAAAAGCCTTTCGGCGACACTCCTTGCTCCCTCTTTAGGGGGCCGGGGGACTCCCCCTTTAGGCGGCTAAATCCCCATCAGGTCGCGGTAGATGTCGAGGGCGGCACGCATGTCGTCGTCGGTGACGGTGATGCCCGTCTCCACGGCGCCGCACGAGCGCAGCAGCGAGCAGTTGATCTCGCCACTCACGCTCTTCTTGTCGTGGTGCATATAGTTGAGCAGTGCCTGATAGTCGTCGCAGGTGATGTGGAACGCGCCATAGTTGTCGCGCACATGGCGCGCAAGGCGATGCAGATGCTCGCTCGGGAAACCCCGCTTGAGGTGCGACAGCACAGTCTCGGCCACCAAGCCCCACGCCACGGCATATCCGTGGGCGATGGGCTCGCCACGGTGCAGAGCAAAGCTCTCGAAGGCGTGCCCCACGGTGTGGCCCAGGTTCAGGGCGCGCCGCAGCCCTTTCTCGTGCGGGTCTTGCTCGACGATGCGCTGCTTCACCTGCACCGAGGTGCGCACGAGCGCAAGCATCTGGTCGTGGTCGGCGGCCGTGAGGTCATAGTCGAGCAGTCGCATGAATTCGTCCTCGCTCTCAAGCATGCCGTGCTTGAGCATCTCGGCAAAGCCCGACTTGATTTCGCCTTGTGGCAGCGTTGCGAGGAAGCACGTCGATATAATCACCGCCTTGGCCTCGCTGAACACGCCTATCTCATTTTTCAGCCCATTGAAATTGATGCCGGTCTTGCCTCCCACGGCGGCATCGACGGCGCTGAGCAGCGTGGTGGGGATGTTGATGAAGTCGATGCCGCGCTTAAACGTCGACGCCGCCATCCCGCCCAGGTCGGTCACCACGCCGCCGCCCAGGTTGATGAGCAGCGACCGGCGGGTGGCACCATGCGCGCCCAGCTCGCTCCACACGTGGGCGAGGCTGTCGAGCGTCTTGTGGGCGTCGCCGGCGGCAATCGTGATCACATGCGCCCCGTCGAGCGCCTCGCACTGCACCAGCGGCAGCACCTCGCGGGCAGTGTTGTCGTCGCACAGCACAAACGTGCGGTTATAGCCCGCGCCCTCAAGCAGCCGGCTCACCGCCCCCTTCACATCATTAAGAAACAAAACCTCCTGCATGTTTTTGACTTTGACTTTGACTTTGACTTTGACTTTGACTTTGACTTTGACTTTGACCG
>JABUUJ010000043.1:52884-64095 GCA_021443235.1 Muribaculaceae bacterium | reverse complement strand
TTGATAAACTTGCCCCTTGATAAACTTGAAAAACTTGTCCCTTGATAAACTTGAAAAACTACTTCTGCAGCAAGTTTGGCAGGGCGGCGAGCAGGGCGGCTGGGCTGGGATAGACAATGTCGGCACCAGCGCGGTAGAGCTCCTTCTCGCTGATGGGGCCGGTGGTCACAGCCACCGTGAAGCAGCCGGCGGCATGCGCGGCCTGGCAACCCAACGGCGCGTTCTCTATCACCATGCACTCGCTGGCCTTGACGCCGCTGTGCGCTATTCCCTTGAGGTAAGGCTCGGGATTGGGCTTGCCGTGACGCACATCGTGCCCGGTGACGCGACGCTCCTCGAAGATGCCCGGGTAGTCGCGCTCGATGCGCTCAAGCGTCGATTGCTGCTGTGTGCCAGTGACCAGCACGCACGCAATGCCGTTGTTCTTGAGGTAGCGCAGCACGTCGGCAGTGCCCTCAATCATAGGCACTTCGCCCAGCTCCCTGAAGTAGCGGGCCTTCACGCCATAGAGCGCGGCAGCCTCGTCGTCGGTAACGATGCGTCCCAGTCCGGTTTTGAATTTGTTTTTGATTACCTCGGTCCCCACCATGCCCTCGAGCATGTAGAACTCGTCGCGTGAGCACTTGATGCCGTTTTTGGTCATCAGCTTCACCCATGCGCGCGAGTGATTTTTCATTGAGTCGTAGAGCACGCCGTCGCAGTCGACGAGCGCCGCCTTGATGCTAAATTCTTTTATGCCAGCATATTTCATGAAGCCGGCAATTGCGTTGTGTTCAGTCATTGTTATATGGTTGGTTATCGTGTTGTAATGTGGAAACAGCCGCGCTTGCGCTCATAGATGGCATAGAGGTGCCCTTTCTCGCGCTCGGCATAGATGACCTCGGCAAGGACGTTTTTCAGGTCCTCGAGCGAGACGATGTGGCTTGAGTCGCGGCAGTCAAACTTGGTCCAGCTGATGTCGAATGTCGTGCCGAAGAGGTGGCTTGAGGTGTCGACGGCGGCGCGGTTGACGCGACGCAGGCGCGACACGCTCTGTGGCGAGCGCAGCAGCGACGTCACCTTGATGCGGTACTCCTTGCCGCCGCGGGCCTTCACCGTGTCGTGGAAGGCGCGCCCAATGTGGTGCAGCAACTGGGCGGCGCGTGGCACGAGGAACGGCATGGAGTGGGTGAGTGGCTCAATGAGATAGTCGTCGCAGGTGGCGATTTTCACCACGTTGTGGTGTGGGTCGTAGGAGCCTTTCACCCCGTCAAGCGGAGTGATGCCCACCTCCATGCCCGAGGCGATGTGCAGCCTGTTGCTGTCGCGGAATATCTCTTGCAGGCGCCCCGGCACAATGTGCGTGGGGATGCTGTAAACGGTGATGGTGTCGATGGGGCCGCTGGGCGTCACCGGCGTCTCTACGGCAGGGCGAAGCAACTCGCGATAGGCGGTGTCGCTCTCAAACTCGTTGTGCTCATGCGCTTTGCCGTCGCCGCCACCCGAGCAGGCTCCCACTGTGCCACACAGCGCCAGCGTCATCGCGCCCGCCCCCAGCAGCCGCCTCATCCCACCAAAAATATCTCTAAATCTCATCATAAAAAAGTCAAGGTCAAGGTCAATGTCGCGAAAACTACTTGGCCTTGGCGTGGATGCGGGGCTCAAAGGGCAGGTGGGCGGTGTCCTCGTCGAGGATTGTCACCTTCATGCCCTTGCGGGCGTAGCGTGTCTTGAGGTCGATGATGTCGTTGTCGCGCAGACGGATGCAGCCCTCGCTGGCGCGCCCAGGCACGCTCGCCTCATTGTTGGTGCTGCCGTGGATGCCTATTCCGCTGTGTCCCGGAGTGACCAGGCGCATAAACCAGTTGCCATAGGCCTTGATGTTGCCACGGCCGTCCTTGAAGTCGTGCTTCCACGACGATGCGTCTTGTATCTGGCTGATGCTAAACGGCTTGCCAGCGGGGCTCGATGGCGTTTTCATGTCGCCCCTGCGCTCTTTCTGGCCTTTGTTCTTGCTCAGGCACACGGGATACTTGGCAAGCAGCAGGGTGTCGCCCTTGGCGGTGCCATAGACATAAAGGCGCGTGTCCTTCTTGCTGATAACGATAAACTCGCTGCCCTTGTCCACTTTGGCGGCAGTGTTGTAGTGACAGGCCTTGTCGGCCGGTTTCCCCACGAAATTCTGGTCGACGACCTGCGCGCTGGCCGTGAGTCCCAGGCACGCTAATATATAGAATATCTTCTTCATAAGTCTAAAATGTCAAAGTAAACGTCAATAAGTCACATCCCACAGGAAAAGGGCGTGGCCAGGCATCGACGTGCCAGCCTGGCAGCGGTCTTTCTTCTCGATAATCTCGCAAAACTGCTCCACCGTGATCTTGTGGCTGCCCACCTCGACGAGCGTGCCCACGATGGCGCGCACCATGTTGCGCAGGAAGCGGTCGGCGGTGATGGTAAACACCCACTGGTCGCCCTCGCGCTCCCATCGCGCATGCGTAATGCGGCAGTTGTTGGTCTTCACGTCGGTGTGAAGTTTGGAGAACGAGGTGAAGTCGGTGTATTGCATCATGCGCTCGGCGGCACGGTTCATCAGGTCGAAGTCGAGGCTGCGGGGACAGTACCAGCTCAGCGTGTAGCGAAACGGCGACTTCACGTTGTGGGTGAAGTACTTGTAGGTGCGCGACGTGGCGTCGAAACGCGCGTGCTTGTCGTCGCTCACGGGAAACACGCTGTAGACGGCGATATCCTTGCACAGCAGCTTGTTGAGGCTGTAAACGAGCTGGTCGCAGTTGGCAATGGGTTGCTCCACATCCATGTGGGCATACGTCGTCGCGGCGTTCACCCCAGTGTCGGTGCGTCCGGCTCCCACCACCTGGATGGGCTGTCGCAACAAGGTGGAAAGCGCCTTTTCGAGCGTTTCCTGCACCGAGTTGTCGTGTGGCTGAATCTGCCACCCGTGAAACGGTGCCCCGTTATATGCCAGCTTGATAAAGTACCGCAGGGTAGTGTTTTATGTTTATTGTTTAATGTTTAATGTTTAATGTTTATAGTTTATTGTTTATTGTTTATAGAGGGCTTCGCGTCGCAACAACAATGTTGAACAAGGTTAAACCATGTTGAACCATTTTGAACGCGAGCGACAGCGAGAAAAAGTCAACGTCGCTTATCTCACCCCTCGGTGCGGTGCTCGAGGTAGGTGTAGCCGTAGAGACCCGAGCGGTAGTTGCGCACAAACTCGTTGCCCTCTTCGCTGGTGATCTTGCCCAGACGCATCGACTCGCTCACCCACATCTCGACGTTGCGCACCAGCTGCTTGGGGCTGAACTGCACATAGTCGAGCACTTCGGCAACGGTCTCGCCGTCAATGACTTGATTTATCTCATAGTGGTCTTTATACACGTCGATGTGCACCGCATTGGTGTCGCCAAAGAGGTTGTGCATGTCGCCCAAAATCTCCTGATAGGCTCCCACGAGAAACACGCCCAGATAATAGGGCTCGCCCTCCTTGAGCTTGTGCACGGGCAGCGAGTGGGTGATGCCCTGCGGCGAGATGAAGTAGCCTATCTTGCCGTCGCTGTCGCAGGTGATGTCCTGCACAGTGGCGCGGCGGTTGGGCTGCTCGTTGAGGCGTTGCAGCGGCACCACGGGAAACACCTGGTCGATGGCCCACGAGTCGGGCAGCGACTGGAACAGCGAGAAGTTGCAGAAGTATTTCTCGGGCAGCATGCGTGGCACGCTGGCAAGTTCCTCGGGCGGGTGCTTCATGTCGTTGACAATCGAGTCGACGTCGCGCGCGATGCTCCAGAAGAGCTTCTCAATCATGGCGCGGGTGCGCAGGTCGAGCAGTCCCAGGCTGAAGCGGTCGAGAGCCTCGTCGCGTATCTGCAGCGCGTCGTGCCAGTCCTCGAGCAGCCGTGCCTTGTTGATTTTGTCCCAAATCTCATACATGTCGCGCACGAGTTCGTTGTCGTCGGGTGTCACCGTGTCGGTGTCCTCGTTCCAGCGGGGCAGCTCGGCGGTCTCGAGCACGTTCATCACCAGCACCGAGTGGTGGGCGGTGAGCGACCGTCCGCTCTCGTTGATGATGTTGGGGTGGGGCAGCTCGTTCTTGTTGCAGGCGTCGACAAAGGTGTAGACGGCGTCGTTGACATACTCCTGAACCGAGTAGTTCATCGAGTAGCCGCTCGCGCTGTTGCGTGTGCCGTCGTAGTCCACTCCCAGGCCGCCGCCTATGTCGATAAACTCCACGTTATAGCCCAGCTTGGCAAGCTGCACGTAGAACTGCGATGCCTCGCGCAGGGCGGTCTTGATGCGGCGTATCTTGGTGATTTGGCTGCCTATGTGGAAGTGGATGAGTTTCAGGCAGTCGTCGAGCGAGTTGGCCTTGAGGTAGTCGAGCGCGGTAAACAGCTCGCTGGTGTTGAGGCCAAACTTGCTGCGGTCGCCGCCGCTCTCTTCCCACTTGCCGCTGCCGCTGCTGCTCAGCTTGATGCGTATGCCTATGTTGGGCTTGATGCCCAGGCGGCGTGCCACGTTGTTGATGAGCACGAGCTCGTTGAGCTTCTCCACCACGAGGTAGATGCGCCTGCCCATCTTCTGTGCCAGCAGGGCGAGCTCTACATAGCCCTCGTCCTTGTAGCCGTTGCATATGATGAGCGAGTTGGCGCTGATGTCGGCCATGTTGATGGCGAGCACGGCGTGTAGCTCGGGCTTGGAGCCTGCCTCAAGGCCAATGTTAAACTTCTTGCCGTGGCCCACGATTTCCTCCACCACCTGTCGCATCTGGTTCACCTTGATGGGATAAATCACGAAGTTCTGTCCGGCATACTCATACTCCTTGGCGGCGCGCTTGAAGCAGCTCGCCAGCTTCTCGATGCGGTTGTCGAGTATGTCGGGGAAACGCAGCAGGATGGGTGCGGTGATGTTGCGTGTGCGCAGCTCGTCCATCACGTCGACCAGGTCCACTGGTACGCAGCTCTGCTTGGGTGTCACGGTGATGTGGCCCTGCTCGTTGATCGAGAAATACTTCAGGCCCCAGCCGTTGATGTTGTAGAGTTCGGCGCTGTCCTCGATGCGCCATTTGTTGATGCTTGCCAATTGTCTAAATGTCCTTTTAATTGGGTTGTTATAAAAAAACTACGTGTCGCTCGTGGGGGCGGCGCGCGCAACTTGTGGCGCACACCACTCCTAAGTTGTGCAAAATTAGTGAAAAATGGGTGGATTTCAAAAAGAAAGACCAAAAAATTGCATCGCAAGCCGATTAACCAATTTGATTAACAATTTTTATGTGAAATTTTTCTTTTTCAACGCTCCCTTTGTTTGCTTTGTTTGGAAAATTGATGTAATTTTGCAATGTTTTGCACCTACACCTATTTAGAGTAAGAGGAAAATGTGAATTAGGGCAAAGTTATTAGAGATGTACGATCCAATATTGTGGCATGCGCGTACGGTTCTATACGGAGTCGCAGTGGGCTTCTTCCTGAACCTGATTATCACTCTCGCCGAGGCATCAAGAAACAACGAGAGGGATCACGCCCGCTTTGCCTTCCGCTGCTCTATGGCAGGCTGCGGATGGTTTATCGCGCAGTTCATCGCATGGTTCCTGGTCGACTCTCACATGTGGCTCTATCCCAAGCCGATATATCCCTGGCTGCCAGGCTTTCTCAAGTTCATGGAGATGATAGTGTGCCCGTTCTGGGGGCTGTCGCTGCTGGGCGTGACGTCGCTCAAGCGTCGCACGGTGGGATATGTCAACCGCATAGTCACCCCGCTGGTCGCCGTCTGGCTCCTCTATCCGCTCCTCTACCCCTTCACGGGCGACCTCCCCGTCACGCTGGGATATATCTATGTGACTGCGTGCATGGCCTATTTCGTGATAAAGATTGAGCTCGACGTGCATCGCTACAGCGACATGCTCAACCGCACCTACGCCAACACGTCGCAGCGTGGCGTGCGCTGGGTCAAGACGCTGCTCTACACCGTCATCATCACCTACGTGTCGTGGATTGTGACAGGATACCTGTTCCACAGCTCGCTCGTCGACTGCATCTTCATCTGCTTCATTATGAGCTCGGGCGGATATTTCGTGTACCGACTCACACTCCAGAACTTCAACATCGAAGTGATGGCCGACATCGAGGCATCGGGCGAGTACGACCAGATTATTGAGGTCGAGAAGGAAACCGAGACACGCGCCGCCATCGTGACTGTCGACGTGCCCGATGTGACCGGCAATGCCCCCGCCACCAAGCTCAAGGCGTGGCTCGAGCCGCGATTTGACGAGGCTGTGAGGACCTTCTGCAACAAGCAGGAAAATTTCACCAATCCCGAGCTCACCATCCAGGACGTGGCTACCGCCGTGGGCACCAACCGCACCTATGTGTCGCACTGGTGCAAGCACAATGGCTTTGACTTCAGCTCCTACATCACGGGCATACGCCTCGACTATGCCGAGAAGCTCATGGCTAAGCCTGGCATGACCATCAACGAGGTGAGCGAGACCGTGGGCTTCAACAATGTGCGCATCTTCAGGCAGGCGTTCGTCGCCCGCTTCGGGTGCTCGCCGTCCGACTACCGCAGCCGCTTGGCAAGTGGCGACAGTAAACAATAGTTTAACCACTTTAGAAGAAAAAGACATGACCCGATGTGGCATGACGCAACAATAACGACATGTTAGAACTTTCGCATGAATTTCACTTGAAGTCTTTGATGTATGGAGGCATGATCGCTTTCTTCTGGGCAATATGCTACAGGCTGTTCCTGGCCGTGAGCAAGGAGCCCAACCGCAACATCAAGTACATCCTGCGCACCTCGGCATTCGCCTTTGTGCTCTTCTTCTGCGACGTGGTGTGGCGCATCATCTTTGACCGATGGCGCATCTTGCACCCTAACACGCCCGACTCCTACCTGTTCATGCTCGAGCACTGGCACGCCATGCTCTCGGTGCCGCTGTTCGGCGTCACCATGCGCACCATCGTGCAGGTCAAGATTGTCTCACGCCTCGAGCTCGTTGCCTGCGAGGTGCCCATCGTCGCCCTTGGCATCATCTATGCCGTCACGGCCCACATGTGGGCGTTCTACGCCTCGCTGGGCTTTGTCGTGGCCTACAGCGTGATAATGTTTGGATATGTCCACATCTCGGCACGGCGCTATCAGGAGCGACTCAACAACACGTTTGCCAACACCTACACCCGTGGCGTGCGCTGGGTTCTCGTGACCGTTAACCTGCTCATGCTCTCGTTCTTGCTGTGGCTGGTAATCATGGTGGTCATCCCGGGCGACACGGCCGAAATCATATATTTCTTGATGTGCATGGTGCCGTTTGTGTTCTACTCACGGCGACTCACAAGGCACAACTTCAAGAACATCACGCTGCTCGACGTCGAGGAAGCAAAAGAAAAGGAAGACATCGAGTCGGCCTTTGAGTGCCTCGATGAGGACGGGCCACACAAGGTGTGGCAAAGCGCCGAGTTTGGCGACGCTATAATGAAATACTGCGCCGACCCCGACAATTTCACCAACACCGAGCTCAGCATCGTCGACGTGGCGAGCGCTGTGGGCTCTAACCGCACCTACGTGTCGCTGTGGTGCAAGGAACAGGGCGAGAACTTCAGCAGCCTCATCTCACGCATCAGGCTCGCCTATGCCGAGAAACTGCTTGCCAACACCAACCGCAGCATTGGCGAGATTGTGACGATGTCGGGCTTCAGCAGCTCGCGCGCATTCCGCAACGTCTTCGTCGAGCGGCACGGTTGCACCCCCAGCGAGTTCCGCGCCCGCCTCAACGAACAATAAGCGCCGTTGGCGCTTTGCTCAACATGGCTCAACATTGTTGGAGTTCATTGTTAAACGGCTGGGGTGATTTTTGGAGGCGTTCTGGGTGCAAAAAAGCGGAAAATGCAGATTTTTCGCATTTTTTTTGCCAAAAGTTTGCACGGTTGCGAAAAAAGCAGTAAATTTGCATCGCTTTTCGGGTGATACCGATTAGTGCGATCGGGATGTAGCTCAGTCCGGTTAGAGTATACGTCTGGGGGGCGTGGGGTCGCTAGTTCGAATCTAGTCATCCCGACCACGCATAAAGCCGATAATCACTTGATTATCGGCCTTTTTGTTTTGACCTTAATATGTTTTTAAAAATTAATAGTATGAAAACCTTATTCAAGCCTATTTTAATGGTATGCTTGTGCGCGTGCGCCTGCAACGCGGCGGCCCAAGCGCCCGACGAGAAACTCAACGAATATGCCAGCCACATTGTGGCACAGGCGCAACAACTCAAGGGCTACCCCGTCGTCGAGAAGCAACGTGGAGGCAACCTCGCAGGCTTTTACGAGTGGCTGCAGGAGAAAGGACTCACCTATATGCACCTCAACAACGCCGGCGACCCGTTCTCGGAGAACTTTGCTGTCTCGTCACATCCTTTAGAGCGCGACGTGATTGAGTTCTTCGCGCCGCTTTACGGCTTTGAGCCCGGCAAGTTCTGGGGCATCGTGACCGCAAGCGGCACCGATGGCAACAACCACGGCATCTACTTCGGCGAGAAATACCTCGAGAACCTGGTGCCCGACATCAAGCCCATTGCCTATGTGTCGCGCGAGTCGCACTACAGCAACATGCGCCTGTGCGACCTCCAAAACATCGAGGTGCGCCTCATCGACGTTGACGACATGGGACGCATGCGACCCGACGCGCTGCGCAAGGCCCTCGATCCCAAGCGCCCCGCTCTCATCATCTTCTCGATGGGCTCGACTTTCATGGGCGCCATCGACGACCAGGACGCCCTCAACAAGGTTATTGACGAGGTTAAGCCTATCGCCGTTTATCGCCACGTCGACGCTGCCCTCTTCGGCGGTTACCTGCCTTTCACCAAGTACAGCGACATGGTCAACATAAAGAAATGCCGCTATAACTCTATCGCCATCAGCGGACACAAGTTCTATGGCATCAATACCCCGTGCGGACTGATGATTACAACCGACGAGGTGGTGAAGGCACAGACTTCTTTCAGGCCCGAGTATCTGAACTCTAACATGTTTATGATCAACTGCTCGCGCTCGGCGCTCAACCCGCTCAAGTTCTACTGGATTATCAAGAACGTGGGAATTGAGGGACTGTCGCGGCAGGCCAACGAGCTCCTCATCAACACCGAGTACCTCAAGGCCGAGCTCGACCGCATAGGGTGGCCCGCATGGAAAAGCGAGATGTCTAACACCATCTTCTTCCGTCGCCCCAGCGAGGAGGTCATCACCAAGCACGTGCTGGCACGTGGCTATCATGCCAAGTATGGCGACCTGGCCCACATCGTCGTGATGCAGCACGTCGACCGCGAAGCCATCGACAACTTCATCGCCGACCTCCTTTTGGAACGACCTTGACTTTGACTTTGACATTGACGTTGACTTTGACATTGACTTTGACTGGCTGCGCTGGACTCCAACCAAGTTAAACCAAGTTGAACAACGTTAAACCAAGTTGAACAATTTAAAAAAAATACTTGATGAAACATCGATTTATTCTTGTGGCTGCCGCATTGCTCACAGCGGCAACAGCATGGTCGCAACTACTGTGGCAAGTGAGCGGCAACGGACTTGAGAAACCGTCCTATCTCTTTGGCACTCACCACATCGCTCCCGAGGCGTTTATCGACAGCGTGCGTGGACTCAACGACGCAATCGCCGCCTGCGACATCATCTGTGGCGAGATACACCGCGACAGCCTTAACGGCATGGAGTCGATGCAGCGCATGGCGGTGGCTCTCATCGCACCGCCCGACAGCGCCCTCAACCGCGTGCTCACCCCCGAGCAGTATGACGTCGTGAAGCGCGTCTTTGATGGCTACTTCGGGCAGGCAGGCATGCAGCTCGAGATGCTTAACCCCATGATGCCCATTGTGGTGTCGCTGCAGTTGCAGGTGGTGCAGGCCACCAAGTTCTTCCAGGGCTATGACCCCACAAAGCAGATCGACGGCGCACTCCAGTCGCGCGGCGAGGCGCTGGGAAAGAAACTGGCGGGCTTTGAGACCATCGACGACCAACTCAATGTGCTGCTCTCGACGAGCATCGCCGAGCAGGCTCAGGACCTCTATGAGGCGTGCCTCAACGAGGATGAGCTGGGTGCCGACATCGTCGACCTGAGCAAGCAGTATCTCGCCGAGAACCTCGACGCCATGCACGAGGCTCTTGTGCATCCCAAAAGCGGCGAGCAACCCACCGAGCGCGAGCTCAACACGCTCATCTACGACCGCAACCGCAACTGGGTGCGTCAGCTCGTTGCGCTCATGCCGCACAGCTCTGTCCTGGTGTGCGTGGGCGCAGGCCATCTGCCTGGCGACCAAGGACTCATCGCCCTGCTGCGAGCCGCCGGCTACACCCTCACCCCCATCTCAAAGTAAGCATTCACCCCCTGAATAGTTCATTGGAATTTGGGTTTACAAATACAACGGCCCCCTAAGAGCAATTTCTTAGGGGGCCGCGTCTTTCCAATAATGAAAAAATTGTTCTTTAAAATGTTTAATCCTTATAAATTATGAAATGATGTTTAATCCTTAAAAATTATGACTGAAAACTTGGAAATGTGCTTTTCATGGCAATGCGGCGGGGTGGTCGCTGTGAGAACACCCCCGCCGGCTATGCCTTGCTAACCGGGTGGTTAGTTGATTGTGATCTGTTTCACCTCAATCTTCTTCTCCTCGTGTTTCACCTTGGGAAGCATGATGGTGAGGATGCCGTCGTGCGACGAGGCGGTGATGCCCTCGCGGTCAACGTCCTCGGGCAGAAGGAGCGTCTGGCTGTACTTGGTGTAGGAGAACTCGCGGCGCAGGAAGCGTCCAGTCTCTTTCTCGGCAGCCTCGGTGGCGGCCTTCTTCTCGATGTTCACCACAAGGTTCTGCTCCTCGTTGAGCGTCACTGTGAAGTCCTCGCGGCTCATGCCGGGAGCGGCTATCTGCACCTCATAGTTGGTGCTGTTCTCGATGACATTGATTGCGGGCTTGGTGCTTGCCATGGTGCGGGGCATGATGTCGCCGTTGAAAATCTCGTTGAATACCTGGGGTAACCAGTTGTTGCGTGTCATTAACATAATTGTAAATTTAAAAATGTGTTTTATAAAAGTTTGTTTTTAATTCTCGTTGCTGAACCCGATCGACGCCTCCGTTGCCGGCCGCGCCTTATCAACCGCGTTCACTATATTTTCCCACACTTTTTGTGCCAACCCGAAAAATCGCCCCATGTCCAAAAA
>JABUUJ010000043.1:49380-52717 GCA_021443235.1 Muribaculaceae bacterium | reverse complement strand
GCTCCTTAACCAGCTGATACAGGCCTACTCACATCTGCTGCCTAACGGCAGCCCTTTATCGATGTCAAAAAGTATATAGCCGCCTAAAAAAACTCCACCAAAATGCTTTGGTGGAGTTTTTTAGTGTTGTGGAAACGGTGTTATGCCTTGCCGTTGCTGCCCAGCACCTCGCAAATCTTGTGGGTGTAGAGCTTCTCCATCTCGTCGCGAGCGGGACCGCAGTACTTGCGGGGGTCGAACTCGCCGGGCTTGTCGTTAAATACCTTGCGAACGGCAGCGGTGAAGGCCAGACGGCTGTCGCTGTCGATGTTGATCTTGCACACAGCGCTCTTGGCGGCCTTGCGCAGCTGCTCCTCGGGAATACCTACGGCATTAGGCATCTTGCCGCCGTTGGCGTTGATGATGTCAACATACTCCTGGGGAACCGACGATGAGCCGTGGAGAACGATGGGGAAGCCGGGAAGCTGCTCCATGATGGCGTCGAGGATGTCGAATGCCAGGGGGGGAGGAACGAGGCGGCCGGTCTCGGGATCAACGGTGCACTGCTCGGGAGTGAACTTGTAGGCGCCGTGGCTGGTGCCAATCGAGATTGCGAGCGAGTCGCAGCCGGTGCGGGTAGCAAAGTCGATAACCTCCTCGGGCTTGGTGTAGTGAGAAACCTCGGCCGAAACCTCGTCTTCTACGCCAGCGAGAACGCCAAGCTCGGCCTCAACGGTAACATCGTGAGCGTGAGCATACTCTACAACCTGCTTGGTGAGGGCGATGTTCTCCTCATAGGGCAGGTGAGAGGCGTCGATCATAACGCTTGAGAAACCAAAGTCTACGCAGCTCTTGCACAGCTCCAGGCTGTCGCCGTGGTCGAGGTGCAAGCAAATCTGGGGCTTCTCCCAGCCAAGCTCCTTGGCATACTCCACGGCACCCTGTGCCATGTAGCGAAGAAGGGTCTGGTTGGCATAGTTGCGGGCACCCTTGGAAACCTGAAGGATGACGGGCGACTTAGTCTCGGCGCAAGCCTTGACGATGGCTTGCAGCTGCTCCATGTTGTTAAAGTTGAATGCGGGGATGGCATATCCGCCATTGATTGCCTTGGCAAACATCTCACGGGTGTTCACGAGGCCTAACTCCTTAAAACTTACCATTGTAAAAAATATTAATACAGATTTAAAATATAATTCTCTTATTCAATTTGCAAAGTTACCAATAAATTTGATATCACTGCACTTTTTGTCACAAAAAAAAGTGCCTCGCCACGATTTTGTTTCCACACGAGTTTTTCCCCTTGCATTATGCCCTCTTTTTCGGGGGGAGGCTGTGGCGCGTTAAGGCTCGCAGGGCACGTTCACGTTGTGGTTCATCACAAGGGTGTGGGCGCGCTGCATGAAGCGGTCAAATTGCGGCCGTGACACGGCGTTCAGCAGGTCGGGGCGGTTCTCGGGGATGACGGTGAAGTTGCTGCCGCGCGCGCTGGGCTTCTGCACAAAGAACAGTTTGTAGCGCGGGTCATAGACGCGGGGCTTGGTGCCGTCGATTGCCACTTTCACCTTCACCATGGCGCCGCCACGGCAGTCAACGTCGTTCATGTTGCTGATGAAGTTGCCCAGGCTGTAAACCAGCAGCACGTCTTTGTCATAGGTGTTGCTGTGGCGCATTTCCATGGGCTCTACCACATGCGGATGCCCGCCAATGATGAGGTCAACGCCTTGTTCTACAAGCCACTGCGCCATGTCTTGCACCTCGGCGGTGGGTTTTAGCACATATTCCACGCCCCAGTGCATCGCCACGCACAGCACCTGTGCCCCGGCATCGCGCGCAGCCTTGAGGTCGGCAGCGATGATGTCGCGGTCGATGTAGTTGACCACCACGTCGCCCTGCACGGGGATGCCGTTGGTGCCGTAGGTATAGCTCAGGAAGGCAAACCTGATGCCGTTGATGGTGGTGAGGTGGGGCACGAGCTGGCGGCGAGCCTCGGCGTCGCGGTAGGTGCCTATGTGGGGCATACCCATCGCGTCGAGCTGCTCGATGGTGCGTCGCAGGCCGGCGTCGCGTCGGTCAAGGCAGTGGTTGTTGGCGGTGAACAGCAGGTCAAAGCCCACGTCGCGCAGTTGCTGGGCATAGCTCTCGGGCGCGCTGAAGCAGGGATAGCCCTTGTAGGGCGTTCCGCCCAGCGTGCACTCAAGGTTGACGAGCGCATAGTCGGCGTCTTTTATGTCGCTCTCAATGTGCTGGAAGCAGGCCTTGTAGTCGTAGGTCTTGCCGCCTCCAGCCGCCAGTGCGGCGCTAATCTGCGGCTGATGCTGCATCGCATCGCCAAAAAACACCAGCTCCGCCTCATTGTTGCTCTGCAACAACGACACCAGCGACAGCAGTAACACAGAAATTAAATTCATAGCTTGTCAAGTTTGATGAACTTGAAAAAAATTATTGATAGATAATTTTTTTCCCTGCAAGGAGGGTGTTTTGCATCAGCGAGACAATTGTCATGGGGCCCACGCCACCGGGAACGGGGGTGATGTGCGAGCACTTGGGCGCCACGTTGTCAAAGTCGACGTCGCCACGCAGACGCCAGCCACGGGCATTGTCGGCCGGCACGCGGGTAGTGCCCACATCGATAATCACGGCGCCGTCCTTAACCATGTCGGCGGTGACAAAGCCCGGCGAGCCCAGGGCGGCGATGATGATGTCGGCCTGGCGGGTGATTTCCTTGAGGTTGCGGGTGGCGCTGTGGCACACGGTCACGGTGCAGTTGCCTGGCGTGCCCTTCTGCATGAGCATCGATGCCACGGGCTTGCCCACGATGTTGCTGCGACCAAGCACCACGCAGTGCTTGCCGCCGGTGTCGATGCCGCTTTTCTCAAGCAGGGTGAGGATGCCTTGCGGCGTGGCGCTCCTGAAGCAGGGCAGCCCCAGCGAGAGGCGTCCCACGTTCACGGGGTGGAAGCCGTCGACGTCCTTGCGATAGTCGATTGCCTCGGTGACGCGCTGTGCGTTGATGTGCCGCGGCAGTGGCAGCTGCACGATGAAGCCGTCAACGTCGGGGTCGCTGTTCAGGCGGTCGACAGCCGCCAGCAACTCGTCCTCGCTCACTGTGTCCTCATATCGGATGAGCGTGGATTTAAACCCACATTCCTCGCAGGCCTTTACCTTGGCAGCCACATAGGTCTCGCTGCCGCCGTCGTGTCCCACGAGCACGGCAGCCAGATGCGGGCGTTTCATGCCCTGTGCCAGCATTCTCTCTACTTCTTGCGCTATCTCCTGCTTGATGACAGCCGCAATCTTTTTCCCGTCAATCAGTGTCAATGTTCTTTAATGTTTATAGTTTATAGTTTATTGTTTATAG
>JABUUJ010000043.1:45960-49335 GCA_021443235.1 Muribaculaceae bacterium | reverse complement strand
GTCAAAGTCAAAGTCGCTCCCCCTTCAGGGGGCTGGGGGGCTCGCCATTAGCTCAAAATAATGTTGATGATAGTGTTGATGTCAACGATATTGACTTCGCCGTCGCCGTTAACGTCGGCACGTCCGCCATAGTTGCTGGCGGGTTCATTGCCCAGCACTACATTGACTACGGCATTGGCGTCGATAATGTCAATGTTGCCGTCGCCGTTAACGTCACCCGTAGCATAAGACGAGCCTAAGACTGTGTAAACGGTGGAAGCGGCAAGGTTGGTTAACTCACCACCCGTGTAGTATTTGAATCTCAGGTAATAATTGTTGGGCGGCAGATTATCGAAGCTCACGCTCACCGTCTTAGTCCCCTTACTATTCAAAGTGATGGGGATTGTCTTATTTGCATACTCTGCGGCAGTCGTTGTGCTTAGCCTGTAATAAAGGACTGCGATGATATCGTCATTAAACGTCGTTGTTCCAGAGTTTTTCAACGTTACTGTGGCGGCAAACGTGTTACCCTCAATCTCTCTGTTGTCGTTGGCGTTTGCTACTGTAACGCTTGTGGTCGCCGAGATGGAGGGGTTGGATGCCGCGCCAATGGTCACACTGCCGCTGTAGAGCGGGTTGGAGCCGTCCTCGTTGAGCGAGATTGCAATGGTGTGGGTGCCTGTCGAGGTGGGCGTGTGGTTCCACGTGAGGTTGGCCGATGCGCCGGGCTCGGCGTCGCATATCGCGTGTGTCACAGCAGCCCCGTCATAGAGCATATACAAGTTGGCAATATTTGAATTGCCGCTGTTTGTCACCGTGGCGGTAACCTCAAGATTGCGGCCCACCTCACGCTTGTCGCCCACTTGCACGTTGCTGATGGCGTAGTTGAGCGCTGCCGCGTTGCCGCTGCAGGTAATGGTGGCATTGGTGGCTGTTACTACGACTGTTATGTAGCTGGCGTCGCCAAGCGCTCTTGTCCAGCGGGTTCCGCCCTGTGGCTTGCACACGGGGTAGATGATGTATGTGCCCATGGGAAGGTCGTCGGGCAAGGTGATGCTCATTGTTGGCATAACATAGTAACCGGCCGGCAACGTAGTAGTTCTTGAGGTGAGGATATTTACTGAGCCGTTGTAGCTAATTGCCCAGCCTATGTCGGCTTGCTGCGAGAAGGAATAGGTGTTTATGAAGCGTGATGACACCTCAAACGATGGGAAATTAGCAAATGCCGACGAGCGCGTGAGCGAGCTTGCCGAGGCAGTAACATAGTGGCAGCAGAATGTTGCCAACGCGCTGCTGCTGCTTTCGGTGGCTTTCTTAATGTCGATAATCATCGAGTTGCCCTTGTTGTAGCCTTGGTCGCCGCTTGAACTGCCAGCGCCTTGCGAGTCGGGGTTGAGATAGGCGAGCGCAAAATATCCGTTGCTGGTTCCGCCCCAGCCCCAGTTCACGTGCACCATGCCGTCGGCGTTAACGCCATCGACGATAAATTCGTGCCCGCCTCCCAGATATTTCGAGCCGCTGTAGAGGATGGGCCGGTGGTTGTTGAGCTCTTTTGTCACGAGGTTGAACCAGCCGGTGTGGGTGAAGTATTCCTGGTTCACAGAGTGCACGCTGCGGTCATAGTCGAAGTAGGAGGGCAGGGCAGTGAGGATGCTGCTGTTATAGGCTCCCGACGAGGAGTCTTTGAAGTCCATTTCCACCGACTGCCACACATAGCGCATAAACCACCCTATGGCCTCGGTGTTGATTCCTTGAGAAACCTGCGAAAATGGATAATGGTCCTGCAGGCTGCTCCATGCGGGGTATTTTGTAGGGTCGAGCTCGGCAATGGAGATTCCCTTGGTGCGGGTGGTGTAGGCGGGAATGTTGCTGGTGGGGTTGTCGGGCCAACGGTGGTAGTACATCACCTGTCCCATCGCTGTCGCTACACAGCCGGCAACGCCTTGCTTGCCGGTAGTCACCTCGGGACACTGGTTGTTGTAGGGTGCGCGCTGCGACCATGTGGTTTTGCACAGTGGCTCCACTGCCTGCACTCGGCTGGGAGGCACGATGATGTCGCCCACGCCGTCGTTGGCTATGATGTCGGCATACTGCATGAGCAGTTCCTGCAGGGCCTCGGGCACGTCGTCGGGGTCAAAGGCGCCGTTGTCGCTGTAGCCCAGCACTGCGGGATACTCATCGTCGCCGGCGGCGATGACAAAGGCGTCGTTGGTCGAGAACACATAGTAGGGCTGCTCGGCCATCGCCGTTGTCGCCTGCACGCGTGCTGGCTGTGCCGTTGCGGCGATAGTTATGTTTATGCCTCGCTCGGCACAGTATTTGTTGGCATTGTCCAATGCCTGGCTGCGCGAAATTGACTTTCCGCTCATTGCTGTTGCCGTTATAACCAGCAACGCTGCAAGAAATAGAAATCTTTTCATAACAATATGCTTATATAATAATGTGCAAAAATACAAAAAAACGTCATTTCCACCAAATTTTAGATTATTTTTGTCACATTTGATTGTTGTTTCAGAAATTTGGTGTAACTTTGTCAAAACATGTAATTGCATTTTCTAACCACTAAACTTTTTTAAGAATGAAAAAGAACATTTTCAAGACTTTGGCTCTCGTAGCCGTTTTCGCGATTTTTGGTTTGTGTTGTAACGCCGCGCCCGCTACTCCCGCAGCTCAACAAAAGGAGCAGAAGGTGGGTCCCGTTGAGCTCGACCTGGGATGCTTCAAGTGCAAGGTTCCCGAGGGCTGGAAGGTGAAACACGAAAAGGCCGGCAATTTTGCCATGCTTGCAATCGAGCCGGTTAACAAGGATGAGTTCAACAAGAAGATTAAAACCAACTTTGGCTTTGAAATCTCGGTGAATGCGGCCACTTTCACAACCATGGAGAAGAAGTGCGATGAGGCTGCGACTCAGTATAGCAGCGGCATCGAGCGGTCGAGCAAGACAATTGCCGACGTGAACTATGAGGTGTTTCACGTTGATGCTGCCAAGGACGGTGGCGCTGGCATCAGCGACCGTCTCATCGCTCCTCTCAAGGTAAAAGGCACAATCGACATCAGCATTCCTTCGCTGGGCTTGGACCACAAGGCCGTTAAGGAGTTCCTCAACAGCATCGTCCTCGTGAAGTGATAAGGCGCTACGCGCCGTTTAACGTGGTTTAACCTTGTTCAACGTGGTTCAACGTGGTTGAGGCTCTGCCACTAAAATAAGCCCGCCTGCTACACATCACTGTAGCAGGCGGTTTTTTAAGTCCCCAGCCCCCTAAAGGGGGAGCAAGGGCTTTGACCTTGACCTTTTTCTTCGTGAAAATAAAAATATTCGTGTCAATTAGTGTAATTCGTGGCCAAAATTTTTATCTCTCACTGATTTCACAGATTAAAAGGATTATATTTTCGACA
>JABUUJ010000043.1:44591-45809 GCA_021443235.1 Muribaculaceae bacterium | reverse complement strand
ATTCGTGTCAATTAGTGTAATTGGCTCCGCCGAGCTCGCTTCGCTCGGTTCGTGGCCAAAACCCCCGCCATCGCGAAGCCTGAATCAGCGGTCCACGTGGGTGAACTCGGGCTTGGCATTTGCGTCGGCGCCAGCAATCACATAGACGCGGCCCTGGGCGGGATTGCCCTCGGCATCCTTGGTGTCGACCACAAACTCATATTCCATGCCGCCGTCGATAGCGCGGCTTGCCACAGTGACGGGTGTGCCCATTGGCATGGGGTAGTCGCCACACGCTGCGTCAAAAATGGCTTTGTCGCTGTCGGTCACCGCCTTCTGCTCGCCGAATGCTGGCAGCTTGACTGCCTCGCCTTCCTTGATGCCCGCGGCAACGAGCCATTTCTCAATCTCGGCGGGAGCCTTTTCCACGCGGGCGTTGCGCACGCCATAGCCCTCAATAAATGTTGCTCCGGGCTGAGCTTCCTTAAACATCGCCGTGGTGCTGTTGAGGCCACCGCTGCCGAAGGTGCAGAACGGCACCACCACCTTGCCCTTGAGGTCAACCGTCTTGAGCCAGCCCAACATAGGCTGACAAATCTTGCCAAACCACACGGGGTAGCCCACATAGATGGTGTCGTAGGCCGCCAAGTCCTTGGTAATAGGCTCTACCGCAGGTACTTCGCCTCTCTCAAACTCGCCCTTGCAGCGCTCAATGGTTTCCTCAAAGCTGCCGGTGTAGGGGTTTACGGGCTTCACGGTGTCGACGTCGGCACCCACTGCCTCGGCTATCAGGGTAGCCACTTGGCTGGTTGCGCCCGTCTGCGAGTAATACACTACGAGCGAGCGGGTCTTGCTCTCTTTCATCTCACTTGAACTGTTGGTGCATGCTGTGAGTGCGATGGCAGCGCACAGCACAAAAGTTAATCTACTCATTTTCAGTCAAATTTTATTTGGCTTGCCACTTGCAGCGCACGGGTGAGAAAATCTTCTCTTCTTTTTTCAGGATAGCCATTGCCTTGTCCACTTCCTTCTTGTCGAGGCCAGTAGCGGCGGCGAGGGCGGTAGCATTCACAGGAGCGTTAATCTCCTTCATCTTGTTAAGAACGATTTCAACATTTTCCATAATACTTTAATATTTAAATACTTAAATTAAATTTAATATCTTGAATCATCTCAATCACTAAATTAGCTGCCAGAGGCAGCAGATGTCAGTAGGCCCGTATCAGCTGGTTAGGGAGC
>JABUUJ010000043.1:38572-44139 GCA_021443235.1 Muribaculaceae bacterium | reverse complement strand
TAACCCGGGGTCAAAAAGTATATTGCCGCCAAATTTTAATATCTTGAACAATCTCAATCTTGGGGGATTATTTTAGGTCTTGCTGGATGATGTCGTTGGTCATAATGATGTCGACGCCGGCGCCGAATAGCGAGTTGCACAGCGTTTTCCAGTTTGATTTTATTTCATCGGCACTGCCTCGCGACTTGGCAATGGTCCAGTTTTGCATCTTCATGCCGTAGTTATGCACGTTGTCGATGCGCGTGCGGCCCAGCGTGGTGATGTCGCCTCTTGAATTGGCAATGGTGTCCCACTTTGTAGAGCAGAACATGCGGTAACACTTGGTTTTCAGTGCGTTGATGAATGCCAAATTGGCTTCCTCCTCAACATACGACGTGCTGCCGTTGGCCCACTGTCCCACGCCCAGGCAGAAGCCGGTTCGTCCCAGTGTCTCCACAATGAGTTCGGCATCGTCCATGCTGCATTTTATCATTGCCATCTCTTTCATGCCGGTTTCCTCGATGATGTCGCACAGACGCCCGAACAAAAGTTGGGCTTGCTCGTCGCTGCCAAATCGGCCCCAGCAGTCAAACTCGATGAGCAGGCCCAGTTGCCTGCAGGTGAGCAACACCTCGCGCACGGTGGGTATTTTCTCCACATCGTTATCCTTGAAAACGAGGCTTTTAACTTGCTCAAGCGTCATGTTCTCAATCCAGCCGCCGGTAGTGCACAACTCGCTCACGTCATAGCCATAATAGTTGCCGCGATAGTTATGAAACAAGACGAGCTCGTTGTCGAGGGTGTGGGCGACATCGGTCTCAATGAGTTGGTAACCCATTGATTTTGCGGCGCGTATCGCCGATATAGTGTTTTCAACTATTGTTTTGTCGTCGGGATCCCAATATCCGCGATGTGACTCAAGCTGCATCTCGTCCCAGTGCCTTGTGATGTCGTTGTTGAGCAAAATGTTGATGATAAGTGACACATCGACGATATTCACTTCACCATCGTTATTCACATCGGCGCGTCCGTCATATTTTTCGGCCCTGTCGTTGCCTAAAATGATGTTGGTGACGATGTTGATGTCGGCCACATCAACACAGTTGTCGCCGTTGACGTCGCCACGCATGCATGTTGCGCTGTCTTGTGCAACCGTTATGGTTGCCGCGCTTGTGGTGGTGATTGATGCCAGCACGATGGCAATAGTTAGTGCAAGGTGTCTCATATTGTTGTGAATTACGTTAGGATGCCGAGGATGATGTTGATGATGATGTTGATGTCGCTGATGTCGACGACGCCGTCGCCGTTCACGTCGTCGCGGCCGCCATAGTGGCTGGTGTCAAGGCCGAGGATGATGTTAAGGACGATGTTCAGGTCGCCGATGTCGACATTGTGGTCGCCATTCACGTCGCCACGTCTCAGGTCGCCCAGCATGGTGTAGGTGGGCGTGACAGCCATCTGCACCAGCGCGCCATTGTCGTAGTAACTTATTGTGGCATAAAACATTTCTCTTTCTTGCAGGTTGCCAAAAGCAAATCTCGCCTCGCCAGTGCCGCCACGAGCCAAGTCAACCTCCTGCGCCTTGACGCCGTGCAGGCCGCTCACGCTGTCGTTGAGCATGCGATAGAGGTGTGCCACCACCTTGTCGCAGTAGGTGCGGGTGCCGGCGTTGGTCACTGTGGTGGTCATCTCAAACGTGCCGCTGTTGATGACTTTGCCCAGCACAATTCCCACCATCTTGGGCGCGGTGCACGTGAGCGTGGCTGGTTGCGGCTCGATGATGGTCGCTGTGCCTCTCCACAGTGTGGACGTGCCCTCGCGGTCGGTGGCTATCGACACGGTGTGAAGCCCGGTGGCTTGCGGCACCCATTGCAGTGCGATGTCGCCGCTCGTGCCGGGCGTGGCGTGACACAACGTGGCGTCCTCGCACTTGCCGTTGACGAGCAGATACACGTTGGCCATCGTCGCGGTGCCGGTGTTGGTGAGCGTGGCGCGCACTTCCTCCTCGCGGCCCACTTGTGCCGGACCGTGAGTTGTGGCGCTGTCGACGGTAAGACTTACCTCGCCCGAGTTGCCCATTGGGGTGAGGGTGAGCGTGTTGCCGCTGATGGTGGCGATGGCATAGTTGGCCTCGCCTCCTGTGCATGGCATCCACTTGCCAACGTCCTTGAGGCGGCTTACTGGGCGCAACTCGTAGCTTCCGGCGGGCAGTGTCGCGTCAATGGGGATGTTCCAGTCGTGCGTGACGCCGCGGTTAGGCGATATAGGGTCGGCGGTGCCCACAAGGATGTATTGTTGCACCTGGCCTAAGTTTCCCACCAGCTCAAAGCCCATGTCATAGGCAGTCGAGTAGGCGCCGCAGTTGCTGAAACGGCCTGTGACTGAAACACCGTCGAAAGGAGCCGACGCCGTGCTGCGTGTGTAGCGTTGTTGCTTGACGCTGAGGTCATAGAACGCCAGTGTGCCGTCGTTGCGCACTCCATAGGAGCTGGTGTAGGGCATGATGCCCGTAATCATTGCCGCGTCGGTGTCGAGCAGGTCGTGGCTGTCGTCGGCTTTGAGCTCGTTGAGCAAGAAGTAGCCGTTGCCGCTGCCGTCACAGCCCCAGTTCACGTGGAAACGCCCCTCGCTGTCAATGCCATCGATGACAAACGAGTGGCTCTCGCCGGCAAAGCTCGCGCTGCGGTAAATCACTGGCCGGCGGTTGTTCAGTTCGTCGACAATCAGGTCGTTCCACTCGCTTGAGGTGTAATACTTGCGGCGCAGGTACTTGATTGTCTTGGCATAGTTGAACAGGTCGGGGAGCACCTCGATGATGCGTTGCGCCGAGGCTTTCGACTGCGTGCCATAGTCGGTCTCGATGGCTTGTGCGCAGAATTGCAGCACCTGCGACACGGCGGTGGCCGTCATGTCGGTGACATCGGCTTTATAGTAGTCTTTCACGCTCGACCACAGCGGGAAGGTGTCGCGCAGCACGAGCGGGATGTCGAGGTGCAGCTGCTCGCAGTAGTAGGAGGGGATGTCGCGGGTAGGGCGGGAGGGGTATTTGTGGTAGTTGAGCACTTGAGCGAGGGCTGTCGCCACGCTGCCGGTGGGTGCCCGCGTGCTGTCGCTGTCGATCACAGGGCATTGCAGGTTGTAGGGCGCATGCTGCCCCCAGTTGCTCTTGAGCAACGGATATACGGGCGTGACGGCTCGTGTGCCGATGTGTTGCGGTGCTGCGCTGTGGGCGTGCTGCTCCAGCAGTTGCAGTAGCGGTGCGGGCAGGTTGCCGGGGTCGATGGTGGCATTGTCGCCGTAGCCCAGCACCGGGGCGCCGCTGTCGTCGCCAGCCACTATCACAAAGGCGTCGCGGGCATTGAAGATGTAGCAGGGTGGGGCTTGTCGCGTCGCTGCTGGCGCACGCATTGCAGTGGGCGTGACGGCGGTGAGTGTGTTGTCGTGCGCGTGCGTGCGCGCAAGAGTGCTTAGGAACTGCTGCGCCACCTGGCGTGCCTGTTCCTGTCCTATCGCCGCGGCTTGCCCCGTCAGGGCCAGTGCCGCAAGCGCAATGCTTAGTGCCAACCTGCTCATATCTATTCTAAAAAACAAAGTTCCGGGCGGCCCGCCAGGTGCAGCGCATGCCCAGAACTTGATGTCGTGACGTGTTGTTAATGACGGCCGCGCATCATCTTCAGCGGGTTCTTCATGTTGCTCACCGTGTGCATCATCTTGCGCGTTTGCTCAAACTGCTTGAGCAATCGGTTCACTTCCTGAAGGCTGGTGCCGCTGCCCTTGGCAATGCGCTGACGGCGGGAGCCGTTCATTACCTCGGGATGCTCGCGCTCGTAGGGTGTCATCGAGTGGATAATCGCCTCGATGCCCTTGAAGGCGTTGTCGTCAATGTCTATGTCCTTGATGGCCTTGCCCACACCGGGTATCATCGATGCCAGGTCCTTGAGGTTACCCATCTTCTTGATTTGCCCTATCTGCTTGAGGAAGTCGTTGAAGTCAAACTGGTTCTTCGCCATCTTCTTCTGGAGCTTGCGGGCCTCTTCCTCGTCATACTGCTGCTGCATGCGGGTAACGAGCGACACGATGTCGCCCATGCCCAAGATGCGGTCGGCCATACCGGCGGGACGGAACTGGTCAATGTCCTCGAGCTTCTCGCCCACACCCACAAACTTGATGGGCTTGTTCACCGTGTAGCGCACGCTCAGCGCGGCACCACCGCGGGTGTCACCGTCGAGCTTGCTGAGGATCACGCCGTCAATCTCAAGGCGCTCGTTGAAAATCTTGGCTGTATTAACCGCCTCCTGACCTATCATGGCGTCAATCACGAGCAAAGTCTCGCGCGGATTAACGGCGTCCTTGATATTCCTGATTTGCACCATCAGCTCCTCGTCGATCGACTGGCGACCGGCCGTGTCCACGATCACGATGTCGTTGCCCTCGCCCTTGGCATGGGCGATCGCGTTCTGCGCCACGGCAACGGGGTCGGTAGCGCCCTGCTCAATGTAAACGGGCACCTCGGCTTTCTCGGCAAGCACGCGCAGCTGCTCCATCGCGGCGGGGCGGAACGTGTCGCATGCTGCCAGCAGTGGCTTGTGCTTCTGGTTCTTGAGCATCAGAGCCAGCTTGCCCGACATTGTGGTCTTTCCGGCACCGTTCAAGCCCGCCATGAGGATTACGGCTGGTTGCCCGGCCTTTGCTCCGGCAAGGTTCAGACCCTCTTCCTTGCCGCCCATGAGCTCGGCAAGCTCGTCGTGAACAATCTTCACCATCAATTCGCTTGGTTTCAGCGCATTGATAACGTTGGCGCCCATGGCTTTGGTTTTTACCGTATCGACAAATTGCTTTGCCACCTTGTATTCCACGTCGGCTTCTATAAGTGCGCGGCGCACTTCCTTCAACGTCTGGGCAACGTTAATCTCCGAGATCTTACCTTGGCCTTTCAGCAGCTTAAATGACCTCTCAAGTTTCTCTGATAAATTGTCAAACATGTCTTGATATGTTTTTTCGTTTTTGCGTCTTTGTTGCTCGGGCACACCATTGCGCCCAAAATATCATGCAAAGTTACTGAATTTCTGCCAAAATCCCAAGCCCACCCAGTTTTTTTGGCAAATGAGGAGCCAAATTGTAATTCTTTGCCATGGATTTTTTGGGGAGGCGAGTCGATTGGTGCAAAAATTTAGGTGCATTCGGCTGGGCATATCCTCCCCCCTATATAGGGGGGGGAGGTATGCACACCACTGCACCGTGATATTTTGCTGTCGCTTGATTCAACCGCACGGCGGTGGCATATGGGTAGTGAAAAAAATCGGTGTTTTTCATTTCTACATTCACTTCTAATTAAAAGGGTTTCAATGAGGTTTTTTTTGGCGCAAAGTTACAACTTCCATCCTCAGCCAGCTCCATCAACAACGCAAATAGCCCTCTCCCTTTGGATATGGACTATACTGCCCCCTAAAGGGGATGCAAGGATTTTGAATTGGCCTAATGCTATTGGTTGAGCAAAGGCAACTATATACAATTTGGCCCTAACAAAGAGCTGCCGGAGGCAGCAGATGTGAGTAGGCCTGTATCAGCTGGTTAAGGAGCGAAGCGAC
>JABUUJ010000043.1:37039-38396 GCA_021443235.1 Muribaculaceae bacterium | reverse complement strand
CCTCCTGTGGTCATACCTGCCTACTGACATCTGCTGCCTACGGCAGCTTTCATCATTCCCCAAATCGAGGTCAAATTGTATATCGTTGGTTGAGCAAATTTCAGGAAAACGCAGTTTTTCGCACCCCAATTTTATAGGAAAACGCAGTAAAATGACCCCAAAATTTATAGGAAAACGCAGTTTTTTCATTGATATTAAATTTGTAATATACTATAAAACAGGGTTTTAATAATTTGTTGTGAATATTGCGCCAAAATGATGAACTTATGGTGAGAAATTTGTGTGTTTTTTATTAACTTTGCGGGCACAAACGCCATTTTGACACAACTTATGAAGAAAATACTGATTACAGGTGCGGGAGGCTTCATCGGAGGCTTTCTCGTCGAGGAGGCAATAAGGCGCGGGCACGAGACGTGGGCGGCGGTGCGCAAGACCACCAGCCGAGAGTTTCTCGCCGACGAGCGCATCAACTTCATTGAGCTCGACTTCACCGACAGCGACGTGCTTGAGCATCAGCTGCGCGAGCACATCGCGCAGCACGGCAAGTGGGACTATGTGGTGCACAACCTGGGAGCCACCAAGTGTGCCAACTACATGGAGTTTGAGCGCGTCAACCACGGCTATATGCGCGCTCTGGTCGAGACGCTCGACGACATCGACGCGCGTCCTGAGGTGTTCCTGCTCATGAGCAGCCTGAGCGTGATGGGACCTGGCGACGACAAGCACTACACCCCATTTGGCGAGGGCATGATTGCCAACCCCAACACGCGCTACGGCATGTCGAAACTCAAGGCCGAGCTGGCATTGCAGATGATTCCCGGCTACCCCTACACGATATTCCGCTGCACAGGCGTCTATGGCCCGCACGAGCGCGACTATTTCCTGATGATGAAGAGCATCAAGCAAGGATTTGACTTCACTGTGGGCTTCAGGAAGCAGATGCTCACCTTCATATATGTGAAAGACCTGGCGTGCGCCGTGATGGACGCACTGGAGCGCGGACCGCTGCGCAAGGCCTACTGCATCAGCGAGGACCGCGGCTACACGCAGAAGGAGTTCCGCAGCATTGTGTGCAAGGCGCTGGGCAAGAAGTGGGCGCTGCCTGTGGTGTGCCCGCTATGGGTGGTTAAGATAGTGTGCTGGGTGCTGTCGAAATACAGCGCCTGGACCCTCAAGCCCGTGACGCTCAACAACGACAAGTTCAAGATCATCAAGCAACGCAACTGGCTGTGCGACACCACGCCAGCCCACCGCGACTTCGGATTCTCGCCCAAATACCCGCTCGAGCAGGGCGTTGCCGAGGCCGTCGCCTGGTACAAGCAAGCCGGCTGGCTGTAATTTTGACGTTGACTTTGAC
>JABUUJ010000043.1:31469-35724 GCA_021443235.1 Muribaculaceae bacterium | reverse complement strand
GTTGTAGATCAGGTCGTTGCCGTCGCGCATAAGCTGAGCGTCGGCGATTTCCTCGATTTGGATGAGCAGGTCGCCGGGCACGCCTCCGCCAGGAGCCTCGTTGCCCTTGCCGCTCATGCGCAGCATCATGCCGCCCTCCACGCCGGCGGGCAGCTGCACGGTGACGATATCCTCGATGCGGTTGAGGCCGCGGCCGCCACACTCAGGACATCTTGCCTTGATTTTCTTGCCGGTGCCGCCACAAGTGTGGCACTCGGTCTGTTCCTGCATCATGCCGAAGAGGCTGCGTCGCATGCGCACCTCGTAGCCGCTGCCGTGGCAGGTGGGGCAGGTCTCATATTCGGTGCCGTTCTTGGCACCTGTGCCCTTGCAGTGGTGGCACGACACCATGCGCGGAATTTTGAGTTTCTTCTCGCAGCCCTTGGCTATCTCCTCAAGCGTGAGGCGCACGCGCACGCGCAGGTCGCTGCCGCGGTTGGTGGCGCGCTGCTGGCCTCCGAAGCCGCCAAAGCCTCCGAAGCCACTGAATCCTCCCTCGCCAAATACCGAGCGCAGGATGTCGTTGATGTCAAAGCCGCCAAATCCGCCACCAGCGCCGCCCATCTGGTCGCCGGCAAAGCCGAACTGGTCGTATCGGGCGCGCTTGTCGGGGTTGCTGAGCACATCGTAGGCCTCGGCGGCCTCTTTAAATTTCTCCTCGGCGGCCTTTTTCTCTTCGTCCGATTTGTCTTGCTGGCGGTCGGGGTGATACTGGATAGCGAGTTTGCGGTAAGCCTTTTTCAGGTCGTCGGCCGAGGCGTTTTTCTCAACGCCCAGCACCTCATAGTAGTCTCTTTTATTTGCCATGGTATTAAATTATTACTGTCCTACGACCACCTTAGCGTGGCGCAGCACCTTGTCGTCAATCATATATCCTTTGGTTGTGGTGTCGATGACCTTGCCTCGCAGGCTCTCGTCGGGTGCGGGGAAGGTGGTGATGGCCTCGTGCAGGTTGTCGTCAAAGTCCTTGCCGGTGCTGTCGATGGGCACCACTTTGTTGCTCTCGAGATATTTCACAAACTTGCTGTAGATGAGGTTGACGCCTTCCTTGAGCGCGTTGATGTCGTCGCTCTTGTCGAGGGCGGCGATGGCACGCTCCAGGTCGTCGATCACGGGAAGCAGGTTGCGCATTGCTCCCTCGGCGCCATACTTGAGCAGGTCGGCTTTTTCTCTAATGGTGCGCTTGCGAAAGTTCTCAAAGTCGGCCATGAGATACAGATACTGGCTTTTCTCCTTCTCGAGCTGTGCCTCGAGCTGTGCGATGCGCTCTTCGGGAGTGGGCTCCTTAATTTCTTCTTCTTGCTGCTCTTCGGGCTGTGCTGCGGCGGCTTGCTGGTTGTCTACTTCGGGCTCTTGTGGGGCCTGTTGCTGATTGTTGTTTTTATCTTTGTTCTTTTTTGACATAATCTCAGTTAATTTTCTTTTTATAATGTGCAAAGAGCGTGCCATGTGTTGCGCGGTTGACTTTAGGGGGTTATAATGCGCACACATGGGTGAAGCAGTCGGCAAATTTGTCACGCGCCGACTCTGCCATTGTGACACTATCGAAGATGCCCACAATCGACGACCCCGAGCCGCTCATGCACGCATATCGCGCACCTGCCTGCATCATCGCCGTCTTCATGGCCCACAGCAGCGGATGGGCGGCCATCACGCTGGGCTCGAAGTCGTTCTTGAGCATTCCGTCCCACTGCTCGAGGTGCCATCCCACCACCTGCGCCGGCGAGAGTTGCGAGGGAGCCGGCACGACACGCGCATAGGCCTCGCGTGTGGGCACCGACACGTCGGGCTTGGCGAGCAGCAGGTATCGGCCGTTGAGGTCGACCTCAACGGGAGTGAGCACGTCGCCTATTCCCGTTGCCATCATGGGGGTGTTGTAGATGAAAAACGCGCAGTCGGCACCCAGTGTCGCCGCGTGCGACGCCAGCGTGGCGCGGTCGATGCCCAGGCCGAACATGTCGTTGAGCATAGTCATCGCGTGGGCGGCATCGCTCGAGCCACCGCCCAGCCCGGCTCCGTCGGGGATGTGCTTGTAGAGGTGCATGTCGACGGCAGGCACGCCATAGAGGCGCTGCATGAGGCGGTAGGCCTTCATCACGAGGTTTTTCTCGACGGGGCAGTCGACGGTGCGGCCATAGCAAGTGAGGGTGGCGTCGTCGCCCTTGCCGGGCACAATCTCGAGCACATCGGTGAGTGCGATGGGATAGAACACCGTCTCAATGTCGTGGTAGCCGTCGGGCCGCCGCGCCACAATATTCAACCCCAGATTTATCTTAGCATTAGGAAAACAAATCATACCACATCTATTTATTGCGCAGTCTTTTTAACCACAACACCAGCACAGGGTCGGCAATGCGCAGCTCGCCTGTGTCGTCAATGTCGATAAACTCTTTCTCGGTCAACGCCTTTTTGATGCGTGTAATATTGGCGCTGGTGCCAAGGTTGTATTTTTCAAGCACGTCTTTGTGCATAAAGCCTTTATTTATTCCATCGATTAAAGCATATAGGAATTGCAGTTGCGGTGAGGTGAGCGACTCGGTCTGCTGGTAAAATAGCGGCGAGCACTCGCTAATCAGGTCTTGCACGGCCAGTTCCAAATTTTCCTCGGTAGCAGTATCTTTTGTCCTTAGCCACAACAGCCACGACAGTTGCTGAACATAAGATGAGTTGCATTCCACAATTTGGCACAGCTGCTTTGCCAAGTAGGGCGCGATGTTTTTCTCATATTCATCAAACCTGCCCACGATATATTCAACCCAATCGGCCTCGGGTATGTTCTTCAGATAAATCGTTTCCCCAAATTTATAGAAAGGATGATCGTTGTTTAAAAACAGCGCCGACATAAGGTGCTTTTTGCTTCCATAGAGGCAATAGCTCGTGAGATGTTGGTGCTGCCAAATGGTGCGCAGTTTCTTTTGGAATGTTATCGAGTCGTTGTACTCGCCCACTTGCTGGAACTCGTCGATGCACACCACAACGCGCTTTCCTTTCTGCTCGGCAATGCGCTCGGGAAGGCGCAGCACGTCCTCAAGGGCATTGTTTTCACCCCTATAATCAAGCGAAACCGAGAAATCGTGCATGGGTGAGTCGCCAAATGAGATTTTGGGACTAAAACGCGAGAAAAACAGCTTGGCATTCTGAACAAATTCCTCAAATTTGCTCGAAGTGGCACGGATAATTGCCGTTGAAAGCGCATCAATAAACTCTTTCTCGCTGCGACACGCATAAATGTCAAGTTTCACGACAATAATACCCTCTTTCTGAGCCAGTGCCGCAACCTTGTTGACAAGCGAGGTCTTGCCAATGCGACGGGGCGAGATCAAGATGGTGTTTATGCCATATCGGAAGCTGTTTAGAAGCCTTTCGGTCTCTAATACCCTATCGGTAAACGTATTACCCGACGTGGCAACTCCAAAGACAAAAGGTTTTTCGTTATTAATCATCATTACTTTTTGATTTCTGCGGCAAAGATACGTGTTTTTTTTGTATTAAACAAGGTTGTTTCAAAAATAATTAACAAGGTTGTTTCAAACAAGGTTGTTATAAATTTATTAAACAAGGTTGTTTCAAATTCGGGCCAAGGGCTCAAACCCTTGATAAACTTGACAAACTTGACAACCTTGATAAACTTGATAAACTTGATAAACTTGATAAACTTGACAAACTTGACAACCTTGACAAACTTGACAAACTTGATAAACTATCGCGGCAAGCCGCGACGTGTTACTCCACGAGGCGGTTCTCGTTCATGCGCTTCATATATTGCTGGATGATTGCCTTGAGGGTTTGCTCCATAGCGGGCTGGGCGGTGTGGTTGCCGGCGAGATTGTGGCGCAGGAGGCGGTCGGCGCGGTAGTCATACAGCCCCACCGTCTTGTCGCCGTCCCACTGCAGCAACAGGTTGCCCTGCACCAGCTGGTAGATGCCGTTGTTGTAGTTCACCGCCCATGCCTGTGCCGGTGGCGTGCGCAGCAAGTCGTGCCCAAACGACATAAACCTCCTGTCATAGCCCAGCAGGTGTAGCAGCGTGGGCGGGATGTCGATTTGCTGTGCCACGATGTCGTCGCGCAGCTGCGGAGCGAGCGTGCCGTCGGGGGTGTAGAAAATGATGGGCACCTCAAAGACGCCCAGGTCGGTGAGATACTCGGGGCGCTCGGCATAGTTGGTGTGGTCGGCTACAATGACAAAGAGCGTGTTGCCATACCACGGCTCTGAC
>JABUUJ010000043.1:29830-31388 GCA_021443235.1 Muribaculaceae bacterium | reverse complement strand
CGCCGCGGTAGCGCTCGGGGATATTGTAGGGATGGTGGGTGGTGGCGCTGAACAGCGTGGCAATGAACGGCTGCCGCATCGTGTGCAGCGAGTCGGCGGTAAACTGGAAGAACTCTTCGTCCCATATCGCCCACTTGCCGTCGAAGTCGTCCATGCCGTGGTATTTGGGCGACTGGCAGTACTCGTTGAGGCCGGTGTAGGTGTCAAAACCTGTAGCGCGGGCAAAGGCGCTGAAGCCCATCGAGATGTTGTGTCCGCCATGGAAAAACGCGCTGTGGTAGCCCATCTCGCCCAGTTGTCGCGCCAGGCCGGTAATTTCGTTGGTCGATGCCTGGGTGAGGAAGAACGGCTCGACAAACGAGGGTATTCCGCACAAAATCGATGGCATGGCATCCATGCTCTTACGGCCGTTGGCAAAGCTATAACGGAAGGTGAGCGACTCGCGTGCCAGCGAGTCGATGAATGGTGTATATCCCTGATAGTCATCGTTGTAGAAGCCAGTGTATTCCTTTCCCAGGCTCTCCATGATGATTACCATCACGTTGTGGCCACGCAGCAGGGCGCTATCGAGCGGCAGAGGCTCGACAATGGGGGTGAACGTTTCCTCCATCTGGGCCGTTGACATATAGCGCGGCGTGACAAAGGGCTTGTTGCCTATGCTGCGGATGATGGAGAACGGCGTGTTGAGCACGAGCGACGCCTCGGCGGCACGGGTGGCATACTGGTTGGCGTCGTTCATCGCAATGGGCTTGGTGCCGGCAAACACGCTTCCCCTGATGCCCACGATGGCGAGCGGCACGGTGAGCGCGAGGGCGAGCGTGTGGCACACATAGTAGCGCCAGCAGGGCTGTAACCGTCGGTGGTCGATGGTGGTGAAGCAGCGCCACAGCATCCACACCAGCGCGGCAAACGCCAGCACAAGATACCAGTGTCTGAGGAACTCGGTGGCGAATATCGAGGCGATATTGCCCTCGCTCTGGAACTCGCTGAACACGGTCACCGAGCTACGTCGGCCTGTGTATTGGAAATAGACCGAGTCGATGAGGTTGGTGCTTATTGCCAGCGAGTTGGCAACCACATATATCCACCTGAGCGCACGGTGGAAGCCGGCTCGCTCTTTCCAGTGCAGCGGCAACAGCACCAGCGCGAGGTAAAGCGCGTTGACATAGAGTATGGCTGAGGTGTCGAAGACCAACGCGCCCCGCAGCATCGTGAGCGTGCCGCCCCATGTCATGTGGGGAGCAAACGCGCTCCAGTTGACCAGCAGAAACACCACGCGCGTGAGCATAAACACGACGTAGGCCAGCGCCACATTGCACAACGCCGCACCAATACTGCTATGTAAAACCCGCTTTCTCATCTTTTCCCGGCAAAATTACAAAAAAAAGCCCAAACACGAAAGTACTCGCCCACTTGAAGCAACGCGGCATGGTTTGTTTTTGGCTTCGCGATGGTGGGGGTTGGTAACGTTTATTGTTGAGAGTTTATTGTTTATAGAGGGCTTTGCGTCGCAACAACAAGGTTGAACAAGGTTAAACCACGTTGAACAAGGTTGAAC
>JABUUJ010000043.1:27943-29599 GCA_021443235.1 Muribaculaceae bacterium | reverse complement strand
TTTTTGGGAATTATTGTCTTGCAAGGGTGGGGGATATACCTGCGCATTGTTGGTAATTTCGGGGATGGCGTACCTGCGCATTGTTGGGAATTTCGGGGGTGTCGTACCTGCGCATTGTTTAAAAATTTTGTTAAAACAGTTTGTTATTTCAAAGAAAATCAGTAACTTTGCCCTCACAATAAAGAAAACTCAAAAACAATGTCTAATTTTAGGAGAAAAATCTACCAGCGAATGCTGGAATGGAAGCAAGGAAACGGCACAAGCGCTTTGCTTATAGAAGGCGCTCGGCGCATTGGCAAGACCACTATCGTGAAGGTATTTGCCGAAAACGAATATGCGAGCCACATTTTCATTGATTTCAATACGGCGAGCGATCATGTAAAGCAAGCATTTAATCTGTATCTCAACGATTTAGATGCTTTATTCATGGTACTACAGGTGGCCTATGGTGTGAGGCTTGAGCGAAGGAGGTCGCTAATTGTCTTTGATGAGGTGCAAAAGTTTCCCAAGGCACGAGAGGCGGTGAAGTATCTTGTTGAGGACGGCAGATATGATTACATCGAGACTGGCTCGCTCATATCTATTAAGGAGAACGTTCAAGATATTTCCATCCCCAGCGAGGAAGAGATGGTGAGGATGTATCCAATGGACTTTGAGGAATTTCTATGGGCCATGAACGAGGAGCAGTTAATGGACTACATCAGGTTGTGCTTTAGGCGCGAGATAGCCCTTGACGAGGGCTTACACCACAAGGCAATGATGCTTTTCAGGCAATATATGATTGTGGGCGGTATGCCTAAGTGCGTTGACACGTATATCACTCATGACCGGCAATTTGATGCTGTGGAGAAGGAGAAGCGCAAGATTTTGTCGCTATACCGCAACGACATTCACAAGATTGATGTCAAGTACATGGCCAATGTGCTTTCTATATATGACCAAATTCCAAGTTTGCTTAAAAAGCAGGACAAGCGCGTGGTGCTGCGAGAATTGGAGCCTGGTTCCACCTTTGAGAAGTATGAGAACTCATTCTTCTGGCTAAGTGATTCCATGATATGCAACGAGTGCTTTAATACCAGCGACCCGAATGTGGGGCTGAGCCTGAATGAGGAGCGCACCTTCATCAAGTGCTACATGGGCGACACTGGGCTACTGCTGAGCCACACGTTTAGCGAGAACGACCTGGTCGATGGCGCATTGTTTAGGGAACTTCTTTTTAAGAAGTTATCTATCAACGAGGGCATGTTTTTTGAGAATGTCGTGCTTCAGCAACTCACGGCAGCCGGGCACCGAGGATTTTTCTATGTGCACTACAATCGCGATAAGCACCGCAACGACATTGAAATCGACTTTGTAATATCCAATAAAAGTAAGATTAACCACAAGATATTCCCCATTGAGGTCAAGGCAACCGAACGATATTCACTCGCTTCAATCACTCGCTTTACCGAGAAATTCGGCAACAGAATTGGTGCGGCGTATGTCATACATCCCAAAAACTTCAAGAAGGAGGCCGGTATAACATTTCTTCCCGTTTACATGACAGGCTTGATTTAACCCAAATAGTTCATTAGAACGCCGAGGTTAATAATTTTTTGGCAACTATATACAATTTGACCCCGATATGTGGAATGATAAAAAGCTGCCGTAGGCAGC
>JABUUJ010000043.1:22321-27180 GCA_021443235.1 Muribaculaceae bacterium | reverse complement strand
AGCGTGCTTTACACCGATGATCCCAAGAGCGGCAACTGGAAGGCCACGCCGTCGATACTCTTCGACCTGCAAGACCCCGACCTGTTTATCGACGACGACGGCAGCGCCTATATGTTCTGGGGGTCGTCGAACGTGTACCCCATACGCGGCATGCGCCTCAACCGCGAGCACCGCTTCATCAAGGAGGGCGAGACAGTGGAACTTTTCAACAAAGATCTGGAAAAGCACGGCTGGGAGCGCTTTGGCGACAACCACAGCGTGAACGACAACGGATATATCGAGGGCCCGTGGCTCACCAAGCACAACGGCAAGTACTACATGCAGTATGCCGGGCCGGGAACCGAGTTTAACGTCTATGCTGACGGCGTATATGTCGCCGACTCGCCCCTTGGCCCCTACCACTACCAGGCCCACAACCCCATCTCCTACAAGCCCGGCGGCTATATCAACGGCGCGGGCCACGGCAGCACAGTGCAGGGTCCCGGTGGCATGTACTGGCACTTCGGGTCGATGGCGTTGCCCATCAACATGAACTGGGAGCGCCGCCTGTGCATGTTTCCCACCTACTTTGACCGCGACGGCATTATGTACTGCGACACACGCTTTGGCGACTACCCGCGCTACGCGCCCTCGGTGGCAGGCAAGAAGGGCGAGTTCCGCGGCTGGATGCTGCTCAGCTACAACAAGCCCGTGAAGAGCTCGACCGAGGCGCAAGGACACAGCGCCGCCGGCCTCACCGACGAGAACAGCAAGACCTTCTGGCTGGCGACCGCCAACGATGACCGCCAATGGGTGGAAATCGACCTTGAGGAGCCCGCGACGGTCAACGCCATCCAAGTCAACTATAACGACTACAAGAGCGATATGTATGGCCGCTACGAGGGCCTGTGCCACCGCTACACTATCGAGGGCTCGCTCGACGGCAACACATGGACGACGCTGGTCGACCGCAGCAACAGCTACAACGACACGCCCAACGACTACGTGGAGCTTGAGACGCCCACCCGCGCCCGCTACCTGCGCTATCGCAACATCCATGTGCCCATGCCCAACCTGTCGATCTCGGCCATACGCGTGTTCGGACTGGGCGAAGGCAAGGCGCCGCAGCAGGTCAAGGGCTTTGAGGCGCGCCGCCAGCCCGACCGTCGCGACGTTACCCTCACGTGGAAGCCGGTGCCGGGAGCGCAGGGCTACAACATCGTGTGGGGCATCGCGCCCGACAAGCTCTACAGCTCGTGGATGGTCTATAGCGGCGAGTGCACGCGGGGCAATGCCTGCAGCCACGAGATCAAGGCCCTCGGCGTTGACCAGGGCTACTACTTCACTATCGAGGCTTTCAACCAGAACGGCATCGCCCGCACCGTCCCCCTCGTGGAGGTGAAGTGAGCCCCCAAGCCCCCCTCCTGCAAGTGAATTTAGTCTCTAAGACAGGCGAGTGGTATTACCTTAACACCGTTAGGGAGAGTGTAGGCCATTTGTCCTCCTGTCAGGATAATGAGCAGGTCAGGTTCTCTTAGAGGAACTTGTTTCTCATTCTTGTTGTGCTCTTGAATGAGCCGTTTAAGTTCTAATAGGTGTGCCGCGCCCTCATTAATCTCGTTGCTGCCGAGTTTGCATTCAATTAGCGCATAACGACCATCGGCAAGGTGCAATACGAGGTCGGCCTCCAGCCCGTATCTGTCGCGATAGTATGACAGAGTGCCGTCATGAGAAGCGGAATATACTCTGAGGTCTCTGGCACACATCTGCTCGAATATAAAACCGAATGTTTTCATCTGCGTCATTAAGGCCTGAGGAGTCAACTCAAGAGCCGCAACGGCAATTGATGGGTCACAAAAAGCACGCTTCGGGCGACTTTGTATGATGGTCTTACTTCTTATGGACGGGCACCAGGCATCGATGTCCATGATGACAAAAAGTTTTTCAAGCGCCCCAACATAGCTATCCAATGTCGCTCGACTGCACTCTATGTTGTCGGCTGCAGCAACATCACTGAGAATGGATGTTGTTTTTGCCATAGTTGAAATGTTTCGTGCATAGGATTTCAGTATCATACGCGTCAGTTTATGATTTCGCTTGACACCATCAACGCGTGAGGTATCGTTTTTATAGACTGATTTGACATATTCTGTGGCAACAAGCAGTTTTGACTTGTCATCTTTTAAATTTAGGGTCGCTGGCCACCCGCCTCTGCAAGCCGAAAAGACGAGCTCTTCCATTGTCAGTTTTGACTGGGCAAAGACCTCAGTCTCTGGACTGTCAAAAAGCTCTATCAATGAAACCGAACCGTTTGACTCTCCATACTCCCACAAACTCATGGGAAGCATCTCCAGTCGCGAGATGCGCCCCGTGCCACTGTGATGTATCTTGCTGTCGTCGACTGCATTTGAGCCTGTCAATATAAACTGTCCTGGCAGGCCTCGCTCATCAACTTTTGTTCTCACCGCATCCCACAGCATGGGAGCATCTTGCCATTCGTCAATGAGGCGCGGCACGTCTCCTTCCAGCAGAAAAGAAGGCTTAGTCACAGCCGTTGTTAAATATTCCTCGCGATAATCGGTGTTTTGCAAGCTGATGATGCTGCGCGCAACCTGAGCAGCAGTAGTCGTCTTCCCGCACCACTTAGGTCCTTCTATAAGCACTGCGCCCATTGCGCTAAGATGGGCCCTCAGCCGGGCATCAAAAACTCTTTGTAAATATGCCATAGTTATTAACGAATTGAATCTTTATGGCTGCAAAGTTAGTCATTTCTAATTAAATAACAAAATTATTAGGAATTTTTGAGGCATTTCATTGATAATTTTTGAGGCATTTCATTGATAATTTTTGAGGCAATTCATTGATAATTTTTGAGGCAATTCATTGATAATTTTTGAGGCATTTCATTAGGAATTTTTGAGGTGGTGGCGCGGTGGTGGGAAGTTGCCATAAATCCTATAAATTCCCATGAGAGATTGCGGTGTTTAGGGGTAAAAAGTAGGAGCAACACCGCGGGGGCGAGGTGGTTGCTCCAACAATCTTGAACCAAGTTAAACAACGTTGAACCATGTTGAACCACGAGCGCAGCGAGTATTAAATAACGTGAAATTGTGAGGATTTGTGTGGCTTTTTCACGAATTATTTATAACTTTACCGATTAAAATAAAAACACTAAACGATATGATACAGAAAAGATTTGCTGCCACGTTGTTAATAGCACTCGCTATCAGCACAATAGCATGGGCTGTGCCCGCCAAGCGCATTCAACTGACACACACTCAAAGCGACGGAACCACAGTGACCGTGACGCTCACGGGCGACGAGCGCCATCACAGCTACGCCACCCTCGACGGGTTGAGGGTGGAGCTTAACGACGCAGGCGACTACTGCTATGTCGCCGGCGGCGAGATGACGAAGGTTGTGGCCCACGATGCCGCCCAGCGCGGCGAGAGCGAGAAGCAATATGTCGAGAGCAACAAAGGCACGCTGAGCATGACAGCCAGCGCAACGGCAGCCCAGCGCGTGCGTGCCGCCAAGTCGCCCCGCCGTGCCCCCACGCCCCACCTCAACTCGCCCCGCATCCCCATAATCCTCGCCAACTTCCAGAATATCAAGTTCAAGGCCGACGACCCCATTGAGGCCGTCAAAGACATGTATATCAACAGCGACAAGAGCGCGCTCAACTACTTCACCGAGCAGAGCCGCGGCAAGTTCACCCCACAGTTCGACGTTGTGGGCCTTGCCGAGCTCAAAGGCCCGCGCAAGGACTACGGCGGCAATGTGAGCGGCCAGGACAGAGGTCTGGGCCTGTGTGTGAAAGAGTGCATCGAGGCCATGGACGACGATGTCGACTGGTCGGTCTATGACAACGACGGCGACGGCGAGGTAGAGGTGCTCATCGTGCTTTATGCCGGCCCAGGCGAGGCACAGGGCGGAGCCAGCGAGTGCATCTGGCCCTGCCAGTGGTATCTCAAGTCGAGCGAGGTGGGCCAAGCCTTGGAGCGCGACGGCGTGTTCATTGACCGCTTCGCGATGTTCAACGAGCTCTACGGCCGCAGCGACGACGGCACCCAGATGGATGGTCTGGGCACCTTCATCCACGAGTTCTCGCACTGCCTGGGCCTGCCCGACTTCTACCCCACCAACTATTCGAGCGGCTACGGCATGGACGCGTGGAGCGTGATGGACTATGGCTGCTATAACGACGATGGATACACCCCAGTGGGCTATACCGCCTATGAGAAAGACTTCCTCGACTGGGTAGAGCTCGAGGAACTTGAGCCCGACCACAAATACACCCTGCGCCCCATGAATCAGGACGGCAAGGGCTATATGGTAGTCAACGACAAAGAGACCAATGGCTGGGAATATTACGTTGTGGAAGACCGTGTCGCCAACGATAGCTGGGACAAGTATCTCGACGGCGAAGGCATGCTCGTGACACACGTCTATTACAGCCCCACGGCATGGCGCGACAACACAGTGAACAACGACGCCAGCAAGCAGCGCATGACCATCATCCCCGCCGACAACAGGCTAACGGCCAACACCAACTTCGCCGACCCATTCCCCTATAAGACAAAAGACATGCTCACCGACGACTCCACGCCTAAAGCAGCATGCTATGTGGGAGGCACAATGGGCAAACCCATCACCAATATCACCCGCAACGCCGACAAGACCATCACCTTCCTGTATATGCGCGACGAGAACGCGCTGCGCGGCGACGTTAACGGCGACGGCGTGGTCGACATTGCCGACGTGAACTGCCTCATCAACATCATTCTGGGTGTGGACGACGAGTTCAACTACAACTGCCGGGCCCTCGTCACCGAGGACCTCAAAGTCGACATCGCCGACGTGAACCAAGCAATCAACAT
>JABUUJ010000043.1:18535-21416 GCA_021443235.1 Muribaculaceae bacterium | reverse complement strand
ACCGGCACCGCGACCGACGGCATAGGCACCTTCTGCCACGAGTTCTCGCACTGCCTGGGACTGCCCGACTTCTACGACACCAACTATGGCGGACACTACGGCATGGGCACATGGTCGATTATGGACAGCGGCTGCTACAACCGCGTGAGCAAGAGCGGCGACACTCCATGCGGCTACACCGCCTATGAGAAAAACTACTTGGGATGGATGCCGCTCACCGATGCCGTTGCCGACACCCAGTACACGCTCAATCCCATCGACGGCAACGATGGCGAGGCAGTGAAGGTCGTTAATAGCCAGAGTAGCAACGAGTATTACATCTTTGAATACCGCAAAAAACAAGGGTGGAACGTGTCGATGAAGAGCGAAGGCCTGTTTGCCTATCATGTGACCTACAGCCAGTCGGCATGGAGCGGCAACACGGTCAACAACTACGACCTGCAGCGCATGACACCCATCTGCGCCGACAACGCCTGGAGCACTACCAGCGAGCAAGGCGACTGCTATCCCTATAACGGCAACGACAAAATCACCGACACCACCACGCCCAAAGCATCGCTCAACGAGGGCACAATAAAGCTCATGGGCAAACCTGTGACCGAAATCGCCAAGACATCGGGCAACGTCTCGTTCTGGTATTGCAAGGACTATGTGAAGGAGATACCCGTGATTGAGCCCGTCGATGAGTCAACCATCACCATCACCGCCTTTGCCTGCCAGTGGAACGCCGTTGATAACGCCTTGTACTACACCCTCAACGTCTACAGCGACGACCACAGCTATGACCAGACACTTGACAACCTCACCGTCACCAGCCAGACATTCACCAGCCTCACCCCAGGCACCCGCTACAACCTGCGCGTGAAAGTGACCTACAGCGACGGCACACAGAGCGACTGGTCGCAGGTAACAACCGTCGGCACCAAGGCTAATCCCGTGATGCTGCAGGCCGAGCAATCGCAGGTGGGCAGCACACAGTTTACCGCCTCGTGGCAACCACAGGACCACGTGGCAAGCTACACACTGCACGTGCGCAAAAGAACCCTTGCCGACTATGACCTGCTGCTGCACGAGACATTCGACAAGTGCACCACCACAAACACTTCCAATAACATTGCCTCGTCGCTGAGTAAATATACCGACAACACCGGGTGGACGGGCTCTTATGTATATCAAAACATCGGCGGCGTGAGCCTGTCGTCGACATCATCAGCTGGCAAACTCGTGAGCCCAGCACTCGACCTCAGCGGCTACAACGGCAAGGTTGTTGTCAAGGTAAACGCGGCATGCATCAGCGGTGGCAGCGGTTATACCCTGCAGGTCAACGTTGACGGCACCACCCAAAACATCACCCTGCCCAGCACCGCAGCCGAAGACTACACCTTGATATTCGAGACCAGCGGCAACACGGCGGGCAAAGTAACCTTCAGTGCCTCGCCCAAGAAGAAAGTCGTGATCTACGACATTAAAATATATAGCGGCAATGGCGAGTTTGTCGCACAGGCAGCTCCCAGCAAGGCACCCGTCGAGACTGGCGACCACAACGAGCGCACCATCACAGGCATTGAGGGCACAAGCTACACAGTGAGCGACCTCACAGCCGGTGGCGAGTATATCTATCGCGTGAAGGCACTGTTCAGCAACGGCAGCGAGTCGCAGTGGTCTAACCTTGAGAGCGTGCTGCTGGGCGGCAACTCTTATCTTCCCGGCGACGTCAATGGCGACGGCGAGGTCAACGTGCTCGACATTAACGCCGTGATTGAAGCCATCCTCAGCGGCAACACTACCTACAACGGTCGCGAGGACGTGAACGGCGACGGCGAGGTCAACGTGCTCGACGCCAACCAAATCGTCGGCATCATCCTTGCCAACTGACGGCTGCAACCCACCCTATAAAGAATAAACTTAACACTAATTCATAAAAAATGAAACGAATTATGATGCTGCTGATTGCAGCTCTCGCACTGAGCACAGCCATGGCGGTGCCAGCGCTCAACAAGCCGCTCACTTTCAAGCAAAGCGACGGCAGTGAAATCACAGTGCGCCTCATCGGCGACGAGCACTTCAACACCTACATCACGCTCGACCAGCTAACGCTCGAGCGCGTGGGCGACGACTTCTACTACAAGACTGCAACCGGCACCAGCGCCGTGATGGCCCACAACGAGGGCAGCCGCACGCAGCAGGAAGCCAGCTTCATCGCCGCCAACCGCGACATGATGACGCTTGAGAAAACCATCGAGGCACGCGCCACCAGCACGGCACGACGCGCACCAGCCAAGGCACCCGGCCTCAAGGCCACGCAAGTACCATGCGTGGGTTCACCCAACATACCCATCATCCTCGTTGGCTTCAGTGACTATGCGCTGCGCAACGGCGCTAATGCGGTCTCAATCTTTGAGTCGCAGTTCAACACCATGAACAAGAGCGCGCTGCAGTATTTCAAGGACAACTCGCATGGGCAGTTCACCCCAAACTTTGAGATCCTGGGCGCGGTCACATTGCCCAACACACGCGCCTACTACGGCAAAATGACCTCATACTCCAACGACGCTCACCTCGGACAGATGGTGGCCGAAGCCGTGCAGATGTATCCCGACGTGGACTGGTCGCGATATGACAACGACAAAGACGGATTCGCCGATGTGGTGATTGTGCTCTTTGCCGGACCCAGCGAGGCACAGGGCGCCAGCACCAACGCGCTTTGGCCCTGCCAGTGGGACCTCTACTCGGCAAGCTTATATGACGACGGACCCGGCACCTTCAAGATGGGCGATACCGAGATATATAAGTTTGCCATCTTCAACGAGATTAGCGGCGTGCGCGACACCGGCACCGCGACCGACGGCATAGGCACCTTCTGCCACGAGTTCTCGCACTG
>JABUUJ010000043.1:16770-18445 GCA_021443235.1 Muribaculaceae bacterium | reverse complement strand
TGGTCAAGGACGGCGACACCCCGTGCGCCTACACTGCCTATGAGAAAAATGTCATGGGCTGGATGGCACTCACTCCCGCCACCGTCAACACCCAGTACTCGCTCAAACCCATTGATGGCGTCGACGGCGAGGCAATAAAAATCACCAACAGTGAGAACAGCAACGAGTACTACATCCTTGAGTGCCGCAAGAAGCAAGGGTGGAATGCAGTCAATGGCAGCGAGGGACTGCTGGCCTATCACGTTACCTACGATGCAAATGCGTGGAGCAACAGCACTATCAACAACAACGCCATGCAGCGATTCACACCCATCTGTGCCGACAACCGCTGGGGCATCTTTAGCGAGAATGGCGACTGCTATCCCTATGGCAACAACAACAAAATCACCGACTCATCCACCCCAGCAGCGACGCTCAACCTGGGCACAAGAGGATTCATGGGACTGCCCATCACCGACATCACCAAGACCTCGACAGGCGTGAGCTTCTGGTTCTGCAAGGACTATGAGAGGCCCGTGCCCACCATAGCGCAGGTGGAAGAGCCCACTATCACCATCAGTTCGCTCACCTGCCAGTGGAACGCTATTGACAACAGCGTGTACTACACCCTCAACGCCTATAGCGACGACCACAGCTATGACAAGACGTTCGACAAGATCACCACCAACAGCCAGGAAGTCACAGGCCTCACCCCAGGCACACGCTACAACCTGCGTGTGAAGGCGACCTACACCGACGGCACTCAAGGCGAGTGGTCGCAGGTGGCAACCGCCACCACCAAGTCTAACCCCGTGATGCAGAAGGCTGCACAGGTGGGCGACACCGAGTTCACCGCCTCGTGGCAACCCTTGGACAACGTGGCAAGCTACACACTGCACGTGCGCAACAAGGCCATCCCCGACTATGCCCTGCTGTTGCACGAGACCTTCGACAAGTGCACCACCACAAGCACCACCAACATTGCCTCAAACTTGAACAAATATACCGACAACGAAGGGTGGACTGGTGCCTATGTCTATCAGAACGTGAGCGGCGTGAGCCTCGCCTCGACTACCAACGCCGGCCGCATCACCTCGCCCGCACTTGACTTCAGCAGTTGGGAGGGCAAGGTTGTCGTCAAGGTCACGGCAGCTTGCATGGGCACTGGCACCGACTATCCGCTACAGGTGGCCGTTGACGGCACTTCGCAAAGCATCACCATCCCCTACAACACCGCGCAGGAATACACGCTTGTGTACAACACCAGCGGCACCACTGCCGGCAAAGTGATATTCTCGGCATCGGCAAAGAAGAAAATCGTGATTTACGATATCAGAGTCTATAGCGGCAACGGCGAAGACGCTCCACAGGCGGCTCCCAGCCTGGCGCCAATCGAGACTGGCGACCAAGACAACCTCACTATCACGGGCATCACCGACAGTAGCTACACGGTGAAGAACCTTGTTAAGGGCAACGAGTATGCCTATCGCGTGATGGCGCTGTTTACCAACGGCAGCGAGTCGCAGTGGTCGAACGTGGAGAGCGTGCGCCTGGGTAGCAGCCTGCCCGGCGACGTGAATGGCGACGGCACTGTGGACATCGCCGACGTGAACTGCTGCATCAACATCATTCTGGGCTCGGAGCCCGCCAGCAAGTATGAGGGCCGCGCCGACGTCAACGACGACGGCACAGTCGA
>JABUUJ010000043.1:8795-16480 GCA_021443235.1 Muribaculaceae bacterium | reverse complement strand
TCGGAGCCCGCCAGCAAGTATGAGGGCCGCGCCGACGTCAACGACGACGGCACAGTCGATATCGCCGACGTGAACGCCATCATCAACATTATCCTTGGCTAATGGCTATTAGCCCAAAAAGACGTTAACCTCTTGGGTGTGCGAGGGTCTTAAATAGTGATTTTGCGGGTGAAGTCTTGCAATTTTCATTATTTTGGAGTAACTTTGCACGTTGAGAGATGAAGCGACTGACCTACATATTACTGATCATCATAGCACTGGGCTGCAGCATGCCCAGCGCCATGGCCGAGGTTAACGGCGTGACACAGCGCGCCGAGCTTGTGGCAACGGCTACCGGAGGCACCGGTCGTATAGCCTTTGTCGCGGGTCCCACCGACGCTGTGTTTCAGATATATGCCATTACCGGTCAGTTGCTCAAGACGGTGCGTCTGAGCGCTAACGGACAGGCGTCGATCGACATGCCCAAGGGCTTCTATGTTGTGAAATGCAACGGTCAGTGGTCGCGCAAGGTAATAGTGAAATAACGACATAAACTATCGCAGGGTCAAAGCGAACTTTGGCCCTGTTTTTTTATAACCAACAAAACCGAATCTCACGCGCGGCAGCAAGCGCCGGGCCTAAACCTATGATCCTCGCCGAGTTGTTTCCCTATGCAGGCATGGTATATGACATCGTCATGGTGTTGTATGTCCTTACTGTGGTCGCCACTATCGTGATGATCGTGGGCGAGAACCGCAACCCGGTGAAGTCGCTGGCATGGGCCACCGTGCTGGTGCTGCTGCCCGTGACGGGCATCGTGCTCTACCTGCTCTTTGGACGCAGCCTCAAGAGCCGCCACCTCATCTCGCGCAAGGCCTGGCGCAAGCTCATGGCCACCACCCCGCTTGCCAGCCAGCCATCGGGCGAGGGCAAACTGAGCGATGGCAGCCAGCAGCAGGCCCACATGGCTCATGCCATCACCCACTCGCACTACTATGAGGGCAACGACGTGAGGATATTTACCGACGGCAAGTCGAAATTTGACGCGCTCAAGGCCGACATCGCCAGCGCCCACACGTTTATCCACCTGCAATACTACATCATCGAGAACGACCGCCTGGGCGGCGAACTGGCCGACCTGCTCATTGACAAGGCGCGGCAAGGCGTGCAGGTGAGAGTGATATATGACCATGTGGGGTCTTACACCACCAATGCCGCGCTGTTCAAGCGACTGCGCAAGAACGGTGTCGAGGCGCATCCGTTCCTTAAGGTCACTCCGGCAACCTTCGTCGCACGACTCAACTGGCGCAATCACCGCAAGGTGGTGGTGATTGACGGTCGCGTGGGCTACATTGGCGGCATGAACATTGCCGACCGCTATGTGACTGGCGTGAAAGGCGCAAGTCCGTGGCGCGACACCCATCTGCGCATCACCGGTCCGGCGGTGGCAGGGCTCTACTACTCGTTTGCCATCGACTGGAACTTCATGAGCAAGACACTGCTCACTATGCCCAAAACAATAGCAAAAACTCCCGTTACTGGCAACACTGCCATCCAGATTGTGCCCAGCGGCCCAACGGGCTTCTTCAACGGCAACTCCTTTGTGGTGCTGCGCGCCATCGCGATGGCAAAGAAATGCCTTTATATCCAGACACCCTACTTCCTGCCCAGCGACGCGCTGCTAAAGGCACTGCAGGTGGCATCGCTCTCGGGCGTGGACGTGCGCATCATGATTCCGCGCCGCACCGACTCGCTGCTACTGCGCTATGCCTCGGGCAGTTACTACAAGGAGAGTATGCTGGCAGGCATCAAGATTTACCTCTATGACACGGCGATGCTGCATGCCAAGGTGGTGATTGCCGACGACGATTTTGTCACCACGGGGTCGTCGAACTTCGATTTCCGCAGCTTTGAGCACAACTTTGAGTGCAACGCGCTGATTTACAGTGCCGACTTCAACCGACGCATGAAAGATATCTTCCTTGACGACCAGAAACACTGCCAGCGCCTCATTCTCTCGCACTGGCGGCGGCGCCCCCTCGCCATCAAAGCCATTGAGTCGCTGGCACGCTTGCTGGCACCGATACTATAAAAGGCGCTCGCAGCGCCTTTGTTTTTTTGTTCAACGTTGTTCAACTTGGTTTAACCTTGTTCAACGTTGTTCAACTTGGTTTAACTTGGTTTATCCCATTTTGAACCATGTGAGTGGGTGGGGGCCCAGGTAGGAGAGGNGTAACAACCAGTCAAAGTCAATGTCAACGTCAAAGTCAAAGTCAACGTCGAGATGTGTCGAGAAGGTTGCCGTAGCGGTCGTGGAGGGTGATTGTGATGCCCTGTGGGGTGACCTTCATGTTGAGGGCGCCCACGGTGCGGTCGCCTTCGGTCCAGCGATACTTAAACATATCGTTGTGGGCGCCTTCGTTCACCGTCATGCCACGCTCATTGTCGGCCGAGGGCGTCTGGACATAAAGCGTTCCGCGCGTGCCGTCGGTCTCTTTTCCATCACATAGCACGCCGCTGCGCACATAGATGTGATTGTTGCCGGCAAGCGCCACGTCAACGCCCAGTTCGTCAAAAATCGGGCTCCAACGGTTGTATTGCGATTTCTTTCCCGTGTGCCCCATAAACCACTGATAGTGCTCGCACACAAAGACATACTGCGGCGGGTTGCTCGACTGGCGCGCCTCGGTGACCACCTTGCGCACCCACTGCGCCGCAGCCTCAAAGCCAGCGTCGTCGCGCATATCCTCGTTGTTGAGCATCACAAACATTGCGTTGCCATATCGGAAATGATAGCACACGCCCATCTCGCCCTCATAGCCGTTGCGCGGCACATAGTTGGCGTCGCGGAAGTAGGCGTTGGTGAGCTGGTACTTGCGGCTCATGTTGTCGTGGTTGCCGTTGACGCCCGCCCACATGAAGCGGTGGAAATAGTCCTCCTTGTAGAGGTCGCGCCAAAACGAGTAGCTGCCGCCCCAGGCGCACACATCGCCCAGGTGCAGCACCCAGTCGATCGACGGGTCGTAGCGCTCAATCACCCCCATCATGTCCATGGCGGCGCGAGTGCGCTTAGGCAGCGGGGCATAGGCGTGGAAGTCGCTGATGATGCAGCACGACCACTCTTGCGCGCCCGCCGTCTTGAAGCGGTGCTCGGCGGTCGACTCCTTGCCGTCGAGCGTCATCACCTTGTATTTATACTCGGTGTCGGGCGCGAGGCCTTTGATAGCCGCTCCGCACTTGAAGAAGATGGGTGTCTCAAAGAAATCGGCTCCCCACGGGCGCTTTGACGAGATGCTGTCGTAGGTGAAGCACAGGTGCTCTTGCTCGGGCACGAGCGTGGTGGCGTTGCTCCACTGGGCATCATCGGCGCGGGTATAGACCACGGCGGTGCGTGGAACGTAGGCGCTCCAGCTCACGTTCATCATCGTTGAGGCGTCCTCGCCGGGATTGGTGATAACGGTCTCAATATCAAGGGTTGCGGCAGCCGCGCTCAGGACGCACGCCATGGTTGCCGCCATAAAAGCGTGTCTCATCATTGCAGGTGTTTATTTGAAAAGGTAGGTGGTGATGCTGGTTTTGCCCAGGTAGAAAGCCTTGGCCTTGATGACCTCGTAGCTGCCCACAGGCACGGGCTTGGTCCACACGGGGCTCTCGGCGCTGGGCTCGGTGCCATCGAGCGTGTAGCGAATCACTGTGCCAGGGTACTGGGAATTGGCGTGCAGCATGCCGTCGATGATCTTGATGCCGGGCATGCCCACGCGGAAGTTGTAGCCCTTCGTCTTGAGGATGGGCAGCTCCACAGCGCCAATTTTGAGGTTATATTGGCGGCGGGCGGCGTCGTAGGCAGCATGGTCGTTAAGGTCGGCAGCCCAGGCGGGAGCGGCGTTCCATCCACGCTCCACCAGGCCGAAGACCTTGGGCAAGGTGAGATANGCGGCGTTCCATCCACGCTCCACCAAGCCGAAGACCTTGGGCAAAGTGAGATACTGCACCTGGTCGAAGTTGCGCAGCGTCTCGCCCCACAATTGTGCCTGAACGCCGATGACGTTGGCCTTGTTGTTGAGCCCGGGCTTGCCGTTGCCGTTGTTGACAATGTCGATGGGCGAGCCGTCGTAGGCAGTGCGCGCGCTGGCATAGATGTTCCACGGCAGCGCCGACCACGAGTCAAACTCATCGACCTTGCCACCCCAGTGCAGGCCTTGGTCATACTGATGCCACGAGTAGCCCATGTCCATGTAGAAGTTGGTCACGTTAGAGAGTATCACGGGGTAGCCATCGTTGGCGAGGTTATAGGGCACAACGTCGCTCTTGCCCACTGTGCTCCATGCGTTTACGCCAGCAAAGCGCTTGGTCATCTTGGCGTTCCACTCGGGCGAGTGGTTGAGTGCCACCTCTTGCCAGCCCTCGATGAGGATGCCACGACGCGAGAGGATGTCGCTGATGCGCGCTATGTAGTACTCGTTGACCTCGTGGGCGTTTTTTAGGCCTTCGCGCTGCATAAGAGCTTGCACGGCAGGCGATTCCTTCCACGCTCCGTTGGCCACCTCGTCGCCACCCAGGTGCACGATGTCGAGTTTCAGTCCAGCCTCGCGGTACATCAGCTCGAGCTCGCCGACGACCTTGTCGACAAAGTTATATACGCCATCGCTGGCAACGTTGAGCACGTTGTCGTGATAGCTCTGAGCCGAGGTGTACTGGCTGGTGTTCTCGTCTTCCCAAATCTTGTATTGCTCGGCCATGGCCTTGTCGGTGGCAATGTACTTGTTATATCGGTTTTTCATCGCGATGATAGCGGCGCGGGCGTGTCCCGGGGTCTCAATCTCGGGGATGACCTTCACGCCGCGAGCCTTGGCATACTTGAGCAGCTCTATCATCTGGGCGCGTGTAAGGAAGCCGTTGGCACTCTGGCTCAAGTCATTAGGATCGCCATTGCTCTGGAAAATCGCTGCAAGAAACTCTTTCTCGTCGAGGGTGCAGCCGCGTCGCGACGCCACGTCGGTGAGTTCGGGCAGTCCGGGGATTTCCACACGCCACGCCTCGTCGTCGGTGAAGTGGAACTGTAGTCGGTTGAGCTTGTAATAGGCCATGAGGTCGATAAATCGCTTGAGGTGGTCCAGCCCGTAGAAATTGCGGGCGATGTCGGTCATATAGCCACGATAGGGCAGGTCGGGGTAGTCGGTAATCGCCACGTTCTGAAGGTTATAGGCCTTGCTATGGTCGAGCGCCGCTATTAGTGTTTTCACGCCGTTGAGTGCGCCGTCATGCGATGCTCCCACGATGTCGATGCGCGAGTTTTTCACGGTCATCGTGTAGTATTCGGGGTTGGCGTTGATGCCGCTGCTCACTTTCACGCTAATCACGGTTTTCTGGCCACCGGTCGAGTAGATGCCTCGGCGCTTGAGCTCGGCTTTGAGGTAGTCGCCGGCAAGTCCGCCACCTTTCACGGTCACGAGGTTGCCCACGTGCGTCACGCCGTCGGCAGTCTCAACGCTTTTGGGCGTGGGGAAGATGTCATAGTCGTTGCCCGTGTAGGCGTCGCCTATCGAGTTGATGGCAGCGTTGTAGTCCCACATGAAGTTGCCGTCGGGATAGGACGCATGCTCGCCCCACTGCCCTGGTCGTGCGAGCTCGGCGTGCTTGATGGGCGCGTTGATGGGTTGCGCTGTGTTGCCGTCAATCACCACATGGCCGCCGTCGGGCATATAGTTGCTGTTGACGAGTGTGCCGCGCATGAGCAGGTCGACCACCATGGTGTCGCCGGCCTCGATGGCCTTGTGGGGTGTAATCTGATAGTAGGTGGTTGAGACCTCTTTCATGGTCACAGGGCTGTTGACGGGCAGTTTGAACAAGCGTGAGAACTGGTTGAAGTAGAACTGCCAGTTGGTGTTCAAGCGGTTGCCGCTCACGTTCTTGAAGATGAATCGCGAGCTGTAGTAGCCTTTCTCGGCCTTGTTTTTTCCCATTTCCCACTGCACCTCGACGGGCGCCTGGGCTGTCGCGGTGATGCTGGCGCATGCAGCCATAATTAAAAGGATTTTCTTCATTGTTTATATCTGGTTTTGAGGTTTTTGTTCACGAGGTTGCCGGTGTTTTTTGCTGTCACCGACTGCCGGGGTTGAGGCGTCGCTTTATCTCGGCAAGGAGATTGCGGCAGGCGTCCTCGCACAAGTCAAGGGCGAGCTCAAAGTCCTCGGCACCACCATAGTAGGGGTCGGGGACATAAGAGTGTCGCTGCCCTGGGCCGAGGTAGTCGCCCATCATGACGAGCCGGTGCGTGATGTCGGTGCGCGCCATGCGTCGCAGGTCGCGGGCGTTGGCGTCGTCCATCGCCACAATCATGTCGAAGGTGGCAAAGTCGGGCTGCCTCACGGGGCGGCTGCGGTGCGTCAGGTCGTATCCGCGCATGGCGGCATGACGTCGCATGCGATAGTCGGGCAACTGCCCTTCGTGCCCGCCGTAGGTGCCTGCCGAGTCGACCTCGACCTCCTTGTCAAGGCCTTGATCGTCGAGCAGCCGCTGCATCACGCCCTGCGCAGCCGGCGACCGGCAGATGTTGCCCAGGCACACAAAAAGCACCTTATACTTGCCATTATCTTCCATAACTGCAAAGTTACCATTTTTTTTGTGAACTTCACGACGATAGCGGCAAAAATACATTATCTTTGTGCTTTGTTTAAACTATGGGCGATATTTTCAGTCCAATATCGTGAAAAATTTGATTATAAACATTGAAAATTAAAAAGTCATGAAAAAGATATTTTCTCTTCTCACCCTTGCTGTGATGAGCGTCATGCTCACCTCGTGCTTCGACAACGACGGGCCTCACTACGACCCGGCCTTCATCGGGCCTTGGGAGACGGTTTCCTATGTGAAAGGCAACTTTGAGTATCCCATCACTCCCGCTTCGTGGCACCGCTATGTGTTCTACCGCGACGGCACAGGTTACTATGAGCAGGACGACTTGCGCACCCAATTCTTCTGGGACGAGATAGGCCCCGACCGCATTGAGATGCGACACAGCGACGGTGTGGTTGAGCGCCGATACTGGGATGTCGTGCGCGGCGAGCTGCTGCTCAGCCAGACCTACGACTTCTATGACTACTACGTTTACCGCTAACCGCGTCTCGTTGAGTGGCACAAAAAACAAGCTTTTCCCGGCACTGGGAAAAGCTTGTTTTTTATATTTATAAAAAAAGATGCAGTTTCTTGCAGTTATGGCTGCAGCAGGCGCTTGCGGAAGGCATTGCCTATCAGCTCGGCAACGTTGTGCGACTCGGTTTTGCGCAACAGCTGCTTGCGGTGATACTCCACAGTGTTAGCCGATATAAACAATTTCTCGGCAATGTCCTTGCTGCTTAGTCCTCGTGATAATAAGTCCAGAACTTCAACTTCTCTTTTAGTGATCTTGATTTTAAGTTTGCTCATTTTGAGTTGATTGTATGTGATTCTCTCATTTTCCACTACAAAATTAGTGATAATATGCAATATTGGCAAAATTTTTGCATGCGAAAATTGGCCCTACAGGCTAAAACTACTAATTTCGGTATGTATATTTTTAGCCTCATTCTCTCACAGTTTTCTACACGTCGCACGGCGTGGACAACGCATATTTGGCGGCTATATACCTTTTGGCCCCGGTTTAGGGACTGATGAAAACTGCCGTAGGCAGTAGATGTGAGTAGGCAGGTATGACCACAGGAGGGAGC
>JABUUJ010000043.1:0-8429 GCA_021443235.1 Muribaculaceae bacterium | reverse complement strand
AACCAGCTGATACAGGCCTACTCACATCTGCTGCCTCCGGCAGCCCTTTCTTGGGGTCAAAATGTATAAGCTCCAAAAGCAATTAATGTAAAAATCCCCACACCATCGCGAAGCCAAAATTCCAAAAATCCTAAAATTCCCATGAGATAAGAACTTTCAAATAGTATATTGTTGCCGCATATTTTGTCAAAATAATAGTTTTTACGCCGTTTTTGTGGATTTTTGCTCAAAAAACTTGCATAATTGTAAACAAAGCGCTATTTTTGCACAATGAAAGTAACAAAAGATTTATAAATGGCATAGAAATTGACCGTTTTTGCGCTGTTAAGCGTGGCGGTCGTGATAAAAAGTAAATTTTCTCATACTCTAAAAACGGGCTGGAGTGATTTTGTGAAAAATCGCCCCAGCATTTTTTGCTCGCCGAGCGAATATTTCGTAAATTTGCACATTATTAACGACAACGACAATGAGACGCATCACACTCTTAGCACTGCTTGCCGCTGCCTCCATGGCACTGTGCGCAAGCGCAGGCGTGCGCGAGGATTTCAAGGCCGATATCCATGCCAGCGCCAACAACTACTGGGCCTACCCCGACCAGTCGCTCCCCGAGCTCACTCCGGCTCCCGAGGGCTTCACCCCGTTTTTCCTTAACCACTATGGACGCCACGGCAGCCGGTGGCTCATTGGCAAAAACGCCTACATGTTTCCCATCCATGAGCTCGAGAAGGGCGAGCGCAACAATTGCCTCACCAAGCGCGGCAAGGAGGTGCTGGCAATCTTGCGACAGATCAATAGCGACTATAAGGGCCACGATGGTGAGCTCTCTGACGTGGGCCACGAGCAGCACCAGCGCATCGCCGCGCGCATGTTTAAGAACTTCCCCGAGATTTTTGCCGGCAACGCACCCGTGCGCGCACGCTCCACTGTCGTGATTCGCTGCATCCTCTCGATGCAAAACGAGGTCGACGTGCTCAAGTCGCTCAACCCCGAGCTGCGCATCACTACCGACGCCAGCCATGCCGAGATGTACTACATGAACTACGACGACCCCGTGGTGCAGCCCCTGCGCAAGAGTGCCTACAAGTACTTTGACGAGTACAAGGAGAAGTACATCAAGCCCGATGCGATGCTCAAGAAACTGTTCACCAACAAGAAATTCACTCGCGACAGCATCGACGGCAAGAGGTTTATGACCGAGCTCTTCGACATCGTGGCCAATATGCAGAGCCACCACGCCTACGACAACATCGACCTCTACGACCTGTTTACGCTCGACGAGTGTGTCAACGTGTGGAAATACAACAACGTGCGTTGGTATATCTTCAGTGGCGAGACACCGCTCACGCAGTGCCGCGTCGACTTCATGGAGGCCAACCTGCTGCGCAGCTTCATCGAGGACGCCGACCTGGCTATATGCCACGGCGGCAACAGCGCCAGCCTGCGTTTTGGCCACGAGAGCGTGGTGCTGCCGCTGGTGTGCCTCATGGGCATCAACGGCATGGACTACCAAACCGAGGACCTGTCGACGCTCAGCGACCACTGGCGCTCCTACGAGGTGTTCCCCATGGCTTGCAACCTGCAGATGGTGTATTACCGCAACGACAAGGGCGAAATCTTGGTGAAGGTGCTGCTCAACGAGCGCGAGGCGCGGCTCCCCGTCAACACCGACTGTGCCCCCTACTATCGCTGGAACGATGTGCGCGACTATTTCCATGACAAACTTTCACGACAACCCTACATCAAATCAGTAATACAATGAGACGTTTCTTCAATTCAACAATAGCCGCCGCGCTGGCTCTCGCCGCGCTGGCTGGCACACCGCAAGACGAACTTAGCGCATGGCCGTGGCGCACTGCAACCAACCACCACGTCTATGAGGACTGCAACCTGCCGGCGCTCACGCCAGCACCAGCGGGATATGAGGCATTCCACATCAACCACTATGGCCGTCACGGCAGCCGATGGCTCACAAGCGCCAGCGGATATCTGCGACCCGTCGCACAACTTGAGCGCGCCCAGCATGCCGGGCTCCTTACCGAGCAGGGCGTGCGTCTGCTCAAAACCTTGCAAGTGATTAAGGCCGCCGCCGAGAAACGCAACGGCGAGCTCTCGGACGTGGGCGCCGAGCAGCACCAGCGCATCGCCACACGCATGTACCGCAACTTCCCCGAGGTCTTTGCTGGCAACGCCCGTGTCGATGCCCGGTCTACCATTGTGATTCGCTGCATCCTCTCGATGCAGAACGCCACCATGACGCTGCGCTCGCTCAACCCTCAACTCAACATCACCACCGATGCCAGCTTCAGCGACATGCACTATATGGGCAGCGGTGCCGGCGAGGACACGCTTTCGCGCGCACTATACAAGCACGTGTCGCTGATTGCCGATAGCATCTACTATGCCTCGGCACGCCCCGAGCGCTTCATCCAGCAACTATACCTTCGCCCCGACAGCATCAATATGCACGACGCCCAGCAACTCATGAGAGACGTGTTTAGCATCGCCGGAAGTCTGCAAAACCACCACCAGTTCGACAAGCTCGACCTCTTCCACCTCTTCAGCGGAGAGGAAATCTTTGAGCAGTGGCGACTGCGCAACATCGAGCTGTATCTCAAGTATGCCAACTCGCCTCGTGCCGACAACCGCCTGCCGTTCCGATACCGCGAGTTGCTGCGCAACATCATCGAGACTGGCGACGCCGCCATCGCAAGCGGCGAGCGTGGAGCACGACTGCGCTACGGCCACGAGAGCATCGTCTTGCCGCTGGCTTGCCTCATGGAGATCAACGACATCAATCTCTCGACCGACGACCTCGACAACCTGCACTTGCAGTGGCAGAGCGAGAAAATAGTGCCTATGGCGTGCAACATGCAGCTGGTGTTCTACCGCAACGTCGCCGGCGACGTCCTGGTCAAGTGCCTCTTCAACGAGCGCGAGGCGCGGCTCCCCGTCAAGACCGACTGCGCCCCCTACTACCACTGGAGCGACCTCAAGGCCTACTACACCGCCAAAATCAACCGCACTATCGTCTGGAACTGACCCAGTCCAGCAAAATAATAAAAGCAACTATATACTATTTGCCCCCGATATATGGAATGATAAAAAGCTGCAGTAGGCAGCAGATGTCAGTAGGCAGGTATGACCATAGGAGGGAGCGCAGCGACCGGATGNGCTCCTTAACCAGCTGATACAGGCCTACTCACATCTGCTGCCTCCGGCAGCCCTTTCTTTGGGTCAAATTGTATATAGTCGCCATAATAAAACCGCCTGTCACATTTGCTTGTGGCAGGCGGTTTTGTATCGTGATAGGATGGTCAGTTGATGAAATCTACCGAGACGCCTATTTGGAGGCGGCGGGGGTTGAGGGGGTAGTGGGGCGTCGAGAAATAGTTGTCGCCACCAAAGAGCTTGCCGTTGGCATGGGTATAAACCACAAAGAAGCGGGCACGCTTCAGGCGGAAGTTGGCATACAGGTTCATATACATGAAGTTGCCGCACTTCACCTCGTCCTGCGTGTGAAACGTCATCGTGGCAGGGTTGTAGCGATAGGCGTAGTAGCTGGTGTAGTAGTTGCAGTCAACACCTATCTGGGTGTCGAGCACTCGCGCCACGCGGAACTGCGCGTAGAGGTTGCTGTAGAGCGCCAATTTGGGCAGCGGCAGCACGCTCTGGTTGCTCGACGTCTGGTAGGTGATTTTGTTGTCCCAGTGCAGCGCCCTGTAGGCAAAATTCTGCGTGAGCGTGGCGCTGAACACGTTGATGGCGGGTCCATGCTGGTCGGGCAGGTTCTGGTTGTTGAAATAGACATAGTTTTTCAGCGTCTCGGTGCCCACATTGATGTTGGTGCCGCTGAATGGCAGGTCAAGCTCGCCGCCCACGCGGAACTTGGTCACGGGGTTGAAGTCGTTGCTCCAAATAAAGTGGTTGGTGGCCAGCTGGCCTTGCAGTGAGCTCGGGCTGAGGCGCGAGAAACTGCCATAGCCTCGCACGGTGACGGTGTCGCCCAGCAGCTTGAACTGCGTGTCGATGTCGCCGTCAACCGCGATGTCGCCCTCCACACCGCCTGCCACGCCAAACTCGGCGCTGGCGCTGTAGTGCAGCAGCGAGCCCTGCACCTTGCTCAGCCTTGCGCCCACATAGAAGCGGTTCTCGGTCGACACGCGTGGAACGGTGGCGGGGATGGGCTTTAGCCCCTCGGCAATCACTGTGCCTTCCTCAACGGCGGTGCGCATCGTCTGGCGATAGAGCTGGTGATAGGCGTAGGCCGAGAGTCCAAACTTAGCCCACTTGCTGAAGCCCTCGAGCATCGCTACGCCCAGGGTGTTGGTGAGTGTCATGCAGCGTGTGGTGTCGGCGGTGCCGCCCAGCGTGAGGTAGGTGTTGTCAAAGTATGTCATGTCCTCTGTCGCGTTCTTGTTGGTGAAGCGGTGCCGGGTGTTCTTGTAGTCGAGCGTCCAGATGAAGCTGGTGACGGGGATGTAGGTCTTGCCCACGATGGTGTCGGTGACCGAGTCGCGCTGATAGCGGTAGAACCCCACCTTGTAGCGGTTGTTCATATAGAAGTGCGAGCTCTGCAGGTTGCTCTCGGCGCTGGAGAGGCGTATGGGTATGGTCTTGTTGTCGACCTTGGTCTCGCCGCCCTGCACCTCGGCAGGATTGGTGATGTAGCGGTCGTCGGTGATGCCGCCATTCTCCTTGGTGGTAAACGCGTAGTGGTGGAAAAACGTCTGGCACTCCCAGCGGTCGCCTATGTAGCTGCCGCCAATGTTCCACTTGAAATTCTTGTCGGCCTGGTTCTCATAGGAGCCTTTGGAGTAGATATAGTCCATGCCCGCCGCCAGCTGCAGGCTCTTGTTGACGTTGCCCGAGAAGTCAATCATCGTGCGGTCCTGGTTGCTGTATTTGTTGCCACCCGTCGTGTGCGAGACGATGGTCATGGGGATGCGTGTGTTGTAGAACACGTGCTTGTCGGTGCTGTGCAGCCAGCGCTTGAGGCCATACTCAAAGAAGAACTCGTCGATGTCTTCACGATCCCAGTACACCATGTCGATGCCCGGAGATCCATAGTTGCCCGTGGTGGTCCACGCATGGCTGCCCGATGTGGGCACCGCGTGCAGGTGATAGTTGACAAAGCTGGTATCGATGTCGCACTCGGTGCGGTCGCCCAGCAAGGGGTCGATGGTCCACGCATAGGACGGCTCCACCTTCACGCCTTTGCCTTGCGCGCTCATGGCGCACAGCGCTGCGAGTGCAATAGCTGTTTTAAGTAAAGTCTTGTTCATCTTTTGCTTCTAAGTCTGTGTGCCGCGCTGCCAAACGACATGTCGCGGCACGGCATCCCCTCGTTTATGTGGGGTTTAAGAATACAAAATTAAGAAAAAAACTTTGTTTTTTGGCACTGACCGCCGATAAAAGTTTTTTTGTCGGGGAAAATGTAGTAAATTTGAGGGAAAATTAACGCATCATGACAAGGATAGAAAACGAGAAACGCATTGTGGAGACAATGATCAGGCTATATTGCCGGCGCAAGGAGGGTAACAAGACGCTGTGCCCCGAGTGCGCGCAGCTGCTCGAGTATGCCCATCAGCGGCTCGACCGCTGCAAGTATGGCAACGACAAGCCCACTTGCCGTGTGTGTCCCATCCATTGCTACCGCCCCACCATGAAGGAGCGTGTCCGCCAGGTAATGCGCTGGTCGGGCCCACGCCTCATCATCTACAACCCCCTTGCCGTCATAGCCCACACCCTGCGCGAGTGGCGCGGCAAGCACCACTCTACCTGATGGCGATCCCTGCCTCAATAGTCAGGTTTCTTGGGGTCATGGTCAAGGTTACAGCTGGCCCTCGTCGTTGTAGCTGTAGTAGCGGCCGCCGCGGCACACGATGATGTGGTCGACAAGGTCAATGTTCATCACCTTGCAGGCTTGCTTCACTTGGGTGGTGAGGGTGTTGTCCATGCCACTGGGCCGGTTGGTGTCGCTGGGATGGTTGTGTGCGAGGATGATGCTATCGGCAAGGTGCTCAATGGCGGGTTTAAGAATCATTTTGATGTCGGCAACGGTCATCGCTGTGCCGCCGCTGCTCACTCGCTCGTGGTGCAGGATGCGCTTGGCACGGTCGAGAAGCAAGACGTGCATCTCCTCGTGAGTGAGGTGCTCCATGTGGGTGCGCAAGTAGCCATAGGCTACTTCACTTGACGTGATTTGCGGTTTCTCGAGTATTCCCTCTTTGTGATAGCGGCGTCCCAGTTCCAGCGCGGCGAGAATCTCTATGGCCTTCACCTCGCCTATTCCGCGATACTTCGTCAGCTCGCGCAACGACATGCGCGCCATGCCCATAAGCTGGCCGTCATTGTCTTTTAGGATGCGCTGGCACAGCTCGGTGACGCTCTCGCCCACCGAGCCGCTGCCCACGATGATTGCGAGCAGCTCGGGCGTGGTGAGTGCGCCAAAGCCCAGCGCCTTGGCCTTCTCGCGCGGCCGGTCGTTCTCGGCAACCAGTTCCTTCAGTGCGCGCGACGCCACAACGTCTTTTTTAGAGTAATCCATAATTATTTTAACCCAAAAAGTTTATTAGAACGCCGAGGTTAGAATGGGCTGGCTGGCTCGCCCGGGTCTTGGAGGAAGTCAACATTGGGCGGCACTGTGGCGCTGGCGGGCCCGATGTTGCCGAATGGGGCGTCGGGGGTTGGGACGTCGTCGTTCATCCTGCTCGACACTACGTTTTCGCCCGAGAGGTTGTAGCGGTCGTCCCAGTTCTCAAATCGTGTGAAGTCCTTGACGAAGCGCATTTTCACGTCGCCCACGGCACCGCTACGATGCTTGGATATGATAAGTTCGGCCATGCCCTCGATGTTGTTGCCCTCGGCGTCTTCCTTGCTCTTGGTGTAATACTCCTCGCGGTGGATGAAGCACACGATGTCGGCATCCTGCTCGATGGCGCCCGACTCGCGCAGGTCGCTGAGCTGTGGGCGTTTGCCACGCTTGTCGTCGCCACGCTGCTCCACGCTGCGGTTGAGCTGCGACAGCGCGATGATGGGTATGTTGAGGTCTTTGGCGAGTGCCTTTAGCGAGCGTGAGATGTTGCTCACCTCCTGCTCGCGGCTGCCAAACTTCATTCCCGAGGCGTTCATGAGCTGCAGGTAGTCGATGATGATAACCTGGATGTCGTGCTCGCTCTTGAGGCGGCGCGCCTTGGTCTGGAACTCAAAGACCGATAGCGACGGCGTGTCGTCGACATAGAGCGGTGCCGAGAACAGCATCTTGGAGCGTCCCATGAGGCGGTCCCAGTCGTTGGGGGTGAGTTGCCCGTTCTTGATTTTGGCACTGTCGAGCTCGCACACGTTGCTCAACAATCGGTTGACCAGCTGCAGGTTGCTCATCTCGAGCGAGAAGATGGCGGTGGCGATGTTGTAGTCCACAGCCATGTTCTTGGCCATGGAGAGCACCAGCGCGGTCTTACCCATTGCCGGGCGAGCGGCGATGATGATAAGGTCGCTGCGCTGCCACCCCGACGTCATCTTGTCGAGGTCGTGGAAACCGGTGGGGATGCCGCTCAGGCCAGTGGTGTTGTTGGCGGCCTCCTCTATTTTCTTGATTGCCTCGCTGATAATGGGGTCGATTTGTATCACGTCGCGCTTGAGGGTGTTCTTCGAGATGTCGAACAGTGCCCCCTCGGCCTCTTGCATGAGGTCGTAGACGTCGTTGGTCTCGTCAAAGGCTTTCTCCTGGATGACGCTGCTGAAGTGGATGAGCCGGCGGGCGATATACTTCTGTGCGATGATACGCGCGTGAAACTCAACGTTGGCGGCGCTGGCTACGGTGCCGGTGAGTTGCGAGATGCGTGCGGCGCCGCCCACTGCCTCGAGGTTGCCGTCGTTGCGCAGCTGCTCGGTCACGGTGAGCATGTCGATGGGTCGCTGCGAGGCGCCCAGCGCCACGATGGCGGCATAGATACTCTGATGGGTGGGGTCGTAGAAGCTCTCGGGCTTGAGCAGGTCGCTCACGCAGGTATATGCTTCTTTCTCAAGCATAAGGGCTCCCAGCACAGCCTCCTCAATCTTGAGGTCCTGCGGCTGGAGTTTGCCAAATTCGCTCACCGCTTGCGGCTCGTGCTGCGGTCGGCGCGGTCGTGTATTGTTGTCGGCCATATATTTAATGATTTTTTCACCGGCAAAGTTACTGATTTTTCTTGACTCTCGTCAATTTTGCCACCGCAATCTTTTCAACACACTTATTAACACTCGCCCAGCAAGCGAAGCCAGAATCGACGTTGACCTTGACCATAGCTCGCTGTGCGAGCGTTCAACATTGTTCAACGTTGTTCAACTTGGTTTAACGTTGTTCAACATTGTTGGGGCGACGCGGAGCTTTCTCTTGTGGAAATGCTGTGGAAATTTTATCTCTCACTGATTTCACAGATTAAAAGGAT
>JABUUJ010000042.1 GCA_021443235.1 Muribaculaceae bacterium | reverse complement strand
TACGGACAGACCGGTTCGCAAGCCAGCGTAAGCAACTACAGCTATCTGCCATCGTTCAACACCATGATTTATCCTTTGGGCTACGACGGCACATCGCAAAGCGCACTTATAGCACAGACCCTCGCCAACCCATTTATCCATTGGGAGGCAATCGAACAGTTCAACGCCGGTATCGACATCTCGCTGCTCAACAATCGCATCAGCGTGTCGCTCGACGGATACATCAAGAATACAAGGGACATGCTCGTGAAGGCTTCAGTGCCCATCACATCGGGATTTGAAGACACCAGCACAACATACACCAACGCTGGCCGCGTGCAGAACATGGGCTGGGAACTTTCGGCACACACCATTAACATCAGCAACTCCTCATTCTTCTGGGAGAGCAATCTCGTGGTAACATTCAACAAGAACCGCATCAAAGACCTCAATAGCAACACTCCCTTCTATATCAACCAAGTCAACAACAGCTTCGTGACAATGCTCGCCAAGAACTACCCAATCAACGTGTTCTATGGCTATGTCACCGACGGCATCTTCCAAAACCAGCAGGAAGTTGACTCTTGGGCATATCAAGAAGGAGCCGAGCCCGGCGACATCCGATTCCGCGACCTCAACAACGATGGCGTAATCAACGATGACGACCGCACCGTGATAGGCAATCCCAATCCCACATGGCTCTTCTCGCTCAACAACCGACTCACCTACAAGGGCATCGAGTTACAGGTCTACTTGCAAGGCGTGGCTGGCAACAAGATTTACAACACAACCCGCATCGACATGGAAGGCATGGCAGCAGCTTACAACCAATATGCAACTACGCTTAACCGCTGGAACGGCGAGGGCACTTCGAACTTAATGCCACGCGCCGTATGGGGCGACCCCAACGGCAACTGCCGCGTGAGCGACCGATATGTGGAGGATGGCTCGTACCTGCGCCTCAAGAACATCACCCTTGCCTACAACTTCAACAAGGCATTGCTTAGCCGCATCGGCCTTGAAAGCGCTCGCATAGCTTTCTCAGCCGAGAACGTAGCCACCATTACCAAATACAGTGGTTTTGACCCCGAGGTTGGCGAGAACGGACTTGACTTCTCGTCATTCCCATCGTCACGCACATTCAACATTGGCCTTTCTTTCAACTTCTAATCACAACGACAATCATGAAAAAGATATATTCAATCATAGCTTGCGGCCTGATGCTTGCCGCATCCTCATGCTCTGGCTTCCTTGACAAGTCACCCTATGATGTAGTCGATCCCAGTGCGGGCGTTACCGACGAAGTGGCTCAGGCCCTTACCACCGGTTGCTACGTGACACTGCAGTCATCAAACATGTATGGCTTCCGTGTAGAGACTCTCGACATCGTTGCAGGCAACTCAATCGTAGGCGCTGGCGGCGGCACCGACGGACTTGAGACCATTCAGGCTGCCAACTTCACCACACTCGCCGACAACGCACTCGCCATGTACATGTGGCGCAGCCCTTGGGTGGGCATCGGTCACTGCAACGACGCCATCAGCGCGGTCAAGGCCAACTACGACAACCTGACCAAGAAAGTTGCCGACCAATGCTTAGGCGAGGCTTACTTCCTGCGCGGACACTACTATTTCCTGCTCGCACGTCTCTATGGCGGACTGCCTCTGCGCACAGCCCCCTATGAGCCCGGCACAAGCACCGCCATCGCTCGCCAGTCGCTTGAGGACACCTACAATCTCATCATTGAGGACACCAAGGCTTCAATCGACTTGCTACCCAGCAAATACGAGTACTCAGCAGAAAATATCGGTCGCGCATGCAAAGAAGCAGCTCTAATACAGCTCGCCAACGTTTATCTCGTGCTCGCCGACAATGATGCAAGCTACTATCAGAAAGTAGTGACACTGATTGAAGAAATCACAGCATACGGATATGACCTTGAGACATGCAACTATGCAACCAACTTTGACGCAAAGGTGAACAACGGTCCGGAGTCGCTCTTTGAAGTACAGTACTCAGGCGACACTGAGTATGATTTCTGGGGCAACACGCCGCAATGCTGCTGGCTGTCGACCTTCATGGGCCCGCGCAACTCCAACCTCGTGGCAGGATCATACGGTTGGAATCTCCCCACCGAAGAGTTCATGAGCATCTATGAGCCCGGCGACAAGCGCAAGGACATCACAGTGTTCTATTCAGGTTGTCCTCAGTTTGATGGCGTTGACTACAAGCCAAGCTGGTCAAACACTGGCTACAACGTGCGCAAGTTCTGCGTTTCGAAGAACATCTCGCCCGAATATAACACCAATCCAGCCAACGTGGTGGTATACAGATATGCCGAGGCAGTGCTCTTTAAGGCAGAAGCGCTCAACGAGGTGGGCAATACGCCTGAAGCTGCTAACGAGCTCAACAAGGTGCGCCGTCGCGCTGGCCTTGCCGACGTGCCCGGCACACTCAGCAAAGATGAAATGCGCGAGACGATCATACACGAACGCCGCGTAGAGCTCGCTTTCGAAGGGAAGCGCTGGTTCGACATCATCCGCATCGATGGTGGCCAGTATGCGCTCAGGTTCCTCGCCAGCATAGGCAAGGTCAACGTTGACCAGCACAACCTGCTGCTGCCAATTCCGCAAGTGGAGATGGACGCTAACCCATTGATGACTCAGAATCCCGGTTATTAATCGCAGTGAGTGAGAATCATAGTTTTTAATCATTTAACACTAAAATTGATATATGAAACTTAAAAATATTGCCCTCGCTCTGATGGGTGTTACAATGGCGGCTTGTATCGACCAAAACTTCACCGAGCAAGACAAAGGCAGCACACCACTTTCCGTCACCCCTTCTGTCGAGAATATCGTTCTCGAAGAAAAGAACCACGCTGTTGAGGCTTTCGACCTTAACTGGACCACTGGCACTAACTATGGCTCAGGCCAACGCATCAGCTACGATGTGCAGTTGGCTGGCGCTGGCACCGATTTCAGCAGCTATATCTATATTTATGAGAACGTTGAGCGCGTATACGATTGGAAGCCCAGCGTTGAGGATCTCAATAGCTTAGTTGTCAACTCACTATGTTACAAGGCTGGATCTACCGTCGACCTTGAGGCTCGCGTTATCGCTCACGTCGACGGATACGAGAACCAAGTGGCTACCACAAAGTTCAACATCACCACCTACGAACCAGTCACCGGCAACCTCTACCTCGTAGGCGATGCTACGCCCAACGGATGGGACGCAGGCAACGCTACGGAGATGACGCGCACCGACAACGGCATCTTCACCTGGACTGGCAACCTCAACCCTGGCGAGATGAAATTCCTTGTAACTCGCGGCGAATGGCTGCCGTGCTACTGCAAGGCTACCGACAACACGCTATTTTACCGCACCGACGACGGCCAGCCAGATGAGAAGTTCATCATCGGCGAAATGCACTGCTACAAGATTGATGTCAACCTGCTCGACATGACCATCAGCATCACCCAGGTAGAAGGCGTGAAGCCCGCATTCGACAGCCTCTTCTTCGTCGGCAACGAGACTGGATGGGGATTCTGGCCGATGACCGTTGACCCGCTCGATCCGTTCCTATTCCGCATAGGCGTGAACTTCAGCAGCGGCGGCGAGTTCAAGTTTGGCACCGCTGAAGGCTCTTGGGAAAACATGTACAAGGCTACATCGGAGAACGCTCCTTACACCCAGACAACAATGGAATTCATCAAAGGCTTTGATCCCGATATGAAGTGGAACCTTACCGAGACTGGTCCGTTCAAAATCTGCGTTGACCTGCGCACCGGCAAGGAGCGCATGCTCATGAAGAGGTTTGAATGCTTCGACGGCTTATGGCTTGTAGGCGACGCCACCCCTAACGGATGGGATCTTGGCAACGCCACTGCTATGGACAAGGTGGACGACTTCACCTTCACCTGGTCAGGCTATCTCAACATTGGTGAGATGAAAATCTCGACCGACAAGCAGAGCGATTGGATGGGCGGATGGTTCATGAGTTCGATGGGCAACAAGGCCCCCGAAGGACAAGTGGAGCACACTGTCTACATCAACAAGAGCGACGACTGGTGCGCAGCACAGTACCTCGACATCGCCGTGGGCAACATCGACAACAAGTGGAAAATCACCTCGCAAGGCGATTACACCATCACCATCAATACCCTCACAGAGGAAATTACAATTCAAAAACAATAATTTCGGTAACTCATGAAAAAACCGTTAATTTATAGTTTGCTGGGAATGGCTATTGCCCTGATTGCATGCAGTGGCAATAGCTCTGAACCAGAGCCCGATCCAAAGCCGGGTCCAGAACCCACGCCCTCGGGCGACATTCACATCGTGAAATCTTCCACGCTTATTGATCTCTGGACCGACAAGGCAATCTACAAGCCTGGCGACGCAGTGACTTTCACCCTCGCCAAAGATGCAGCAGGAGCCACCAAGGTGCGCTACCGCAATGGGCTCAACGTAATTAAGGAGGAAGCCTACTCCGGCACATCTTGGTCATGGACTGCGCCTTCGACCGACTTCCAAGGCTATATCGTTGACGTTTACAATCTTGAAGGCAACACCGAGACCATCTTTGCCAGCGTGGGCGTGGACGTATCGTCGGACTATGCCAAGTTTGTGCGCAACGGCTTCGTGGCTACGTTCGATCGCAGCAAGCTCGCCACCATTGAGCAGGAAATGGAATTCCTCAATCGCTGCCATATCAATGTTGTGCAATTCCAAGACTGGCACAACAAGCACCATTGGCCCTATGGAGGCGCTGACTACTACAAGGACATTGCCAACCGTGAAATCAGCACTGAGGTAGTAAAGAAGTACATCGCCACACAGCATGGCTACGGCATGAAGTCGCTATTCTACAACCTTTGTTTCGGAGGTCTCAGCGACTATGCCGACGACGGCGTGAAGGTGGAATGGGGCATTTTCAACGACACCTTCCACAATTATCAGGATCGCCACGGCAACCTGCCCTCATCATGGAAAAGCACCGAGATTTACCTTTTCGACCCATCCAACACCGATTGGCAGCAGTATCTGGCTAAGCGCAACGACGATGTGTACAACAACTTGGAATTTGACGGGTACCAAATCGACCAGTTAGGCGACCGCGGCGACCGCTATGACTATAACGGCAACAAGGTGAACCTACAAAAGGGATATGCCTCATTCATCAATGCCATGAAGCAGGCTCACCCCACCAAATGCCTGGTCATGAATGCCGTGTCGGCTTTCGGAGCCTCGCAGATATGCGGCACAGGAAAGGTCGACTTCTGCTACAACGAAGTGTGGGGCAACGGTCAAGACGAGGATCAATACAGCAACCTTCACGACATAATCAAGGCTAACGACAGCTACAGCAAGGGCGTAAAGCCACTGAGCACCGTATTCGCAGCCTATATGAATTATGGCGTGCAGAGCGGCTCGTTCAACATGCCCGGCATCCTGCTCACCGACGCCGTCATGTTTGCTCTTGGCGGCTCGCACTTGGAGCTTGGCGACCACATGCTTAGCAACGAGTACTTCCCCAACAACAAGCTCACCATGTCATCGCAGCTCAAAGCGGCGATCATTCGCTACTACGACTTCCTCGTTGCCTATGAGAACCTGCTGCGCGGCACAACCACCGCCGACGAATACAAGGCCGAGGTGAAGTGCGAATCAATCAACGTCAGCGCATGGCCTCCAAAGACGGGCGGAATCACCACCTATTCGCGCAAAGTTGACAGCAAGGAAGTAATCCATATGCTCAACTTCCGCAACGCTTCCGACCTTAGCTGGCGCGACTATGATGGCAAGCGCGCAACTCCCATGATGGCATCCAACATCGTTACCAAGGTCACAACAAGCAAGACTGCGAAGAAGGTATGGTGCGCCACTCCCGACAAGCACGGCGGCGTACCCGTACAGCTCGAGTTTGAGCAAAGCGGCAATCAAGTGTCGTTCACTGTGCCCTCACTCAACTACTGGACAATGATTGTCATCGAATAATCACCGTTTTTACAACGTAACAACCACAAAATAATGAAGAAAGCATTAGCCATAATACTTGCAACGATCGCCATTTCCGCTCAACCGGCGGAAATGGCCTCGCCAAGCAGAAACATCGTGGTGAACTTTGATGTCATCGGCGGCAAGCCCACCTACTCGGTGGCTTACAAGGGCGAGCAAGTGGTGAAGCCCAGCACACTGGGTCTCGAACTCACCGATGCCGAAGATCTGATGACGGGCTTCGAATTGGTTAAGGTAGAGGATAGCACCTTCGACGAAACGTGGCAACCCGTGTGGGGTGAAAACCGCGACATACGCAACCACTACAACCAGATGCGCGCTTATCTGAAGCAGACCAACACCAACCGCCTGGTCAACATATGCTTCCGCGTATATGACGACGGCGTGGGATTCCGCTACGAGTTTCCGCAACAAAACGACCTGGTGTATTTTGTCGTTAAGCAGGAACGCACTCAGTTTGCCATGCCTGGCGACATCACCGCATGGTGGATAGCAGGCGACTACGACACTCAGGAGTACGACTACACCGAGTCGAAGCTGAGCGAGATACGCGGTCTGTTGGAAGGTTCCTTAACCGACAATGAATCCACCACCCTGTTCTCACCCACTGGCGTGCAGACATCTCTGCAGCTGCGCACTGACGATGGCATATACATCAATCTCCATGAGGCAGCGCTTGTTGACTACTCGTGCATGCATCTCAACCTTGACGACAAGAATTTCGTGTTTGAGTCGTGGCTCACTCCCGACGCACAAGGCAACATGGCTCACATGCAGTGCCCGTGCACCACGCCTTGGCGCACCATCATTATCAGCGACGATGCTCGCGACATGCTCGCCTCCAACCTCATCCTCAACCTCAACGAGCCCTGCAAACTCGACGACACTTCCTGGATCAAGCCAGTGAAGTATGTGGGCGTATGGTGGGAAATGATTGGTGGCGGCAAGCAGTGGTCATACACATTCGACCTCCCATCCGTGAAGCTCGATACAATTGACTATACTAAAACTAAGCCTCATGGCCAGCATCCTGCCAACAACGAAAACGTAAAACGCTACATCGACTTTGCAGCAGAACACGGATTCGACCAAGTGCTCGTCGAAGGTTGGAACATAGGTTGGGAGGACTGGATTGGCCATAGCAAGGACTACGTCTTTGATTTCGTAACGCCATACCCCGACTTTGACTTGGAGACGCTCAATAAGTACGCACACGACCGTGGTGTGAAATTGATGATGCACCACGAGACATCGTCGTCGGTACGCAACTACGAGCGCCACATGGAGCAGGCATATCAGTTCATGAATGATCATGGATACAATGCTGTGAAGAGCGGCTATGTGGGCGATATCATCCCACGCGGTGAGCATCATTACGGCCAATGGATGAACAACCACTACCTGTATGCTGTGACTCAGGCAGCCAAGCATCGCATTATGGTCAATGCCCACGAGGCAACTCGACCCACCGGTCTTTGCCGCACCTACCCCAACCTCATAGGCAATGAGAGCGCTCGCGGCGGCGAATATGAGTCGTTTGCAGGCAACAAGCCTTCGCACACTACCGTGCTGCCGTTCACTCGCTTGCAAGGCGGCCCAATGGACTACACTCCTGGCATCTTCGAGATGAACATGAAGAAAATCAACACCAATAGCCAAGGTCACGTCAACAGCACCCTCGCTCGCCAGCTCGCGCTATACGTTACCATGTACAGCCCTCTGCAGATGGCTGCCGACTACCCCGAGCATTACGAGCAATTCATGGATGCCTTCCAGTTCATCAAGGACGTAGCCGTGGATTGGGACAAGAGCATCTACCTTGAGGCAGAGCCGGGACGCTACATCACCGCCGCTCGCAAGGCTAAAGGCACCGACAACTGGTTCGTTGGCAACACCACGAGCGAGCACGGACACAAATCAAAACTCGCACTCGATTTCCTCAATTCCGGCCAAAAGTACATCGCCACCATCTACGAGGACGCTAAGGACGCCCACTACATGAACAACCCGCAGGCCTACAACATTCGCCGCGGCATAGTAACAGCCAAGACTGTTCTCAATCTCACCGCAGCGCCAGGCGGAGGCTACGCTATCAGCATCATGCCAGCCACCTCGCCCGAAGAGCTTAGAGGTCTCAAGCCTCTCAAGTAATCACCTCCCCAACCACCAAAAAGCTCTAACGCTGCACTCTCTCTTTAGCATAGCAAGCCCCGACTCGCA
>JABUUJ010000041.1:71179-75194 GCA_021443235.1 Muribaculaceae bacterium | reverse complement strand
ACACCCAAATGAAATATGGCAAAGGCTATGACCACAATTTCATCATCAACGACTGGAACGACTCTATAAAATTCTTCGGCTCGGCCTACAGCCCCGAAACGGGCATCGAAATGCTTATGTTCACCACCGAGCCTGGAGTGCAGTTCTACTCGGCAAACTTCCTCGACGGCTCTATAGTGGGAAAAAACGGAATCAAATACCCGCGCAACAGCGCTCTCGTCTTCGAAACACAACATTTCCCCGACAGCCCCAACCAGCCCACATGGCCTTCAACGGTGCTACGACCCGGACAAACCTACAAGTCGCACACCGCCTTTAAATTCGCCACACGGCCGCTCCCAGTGCAGCCCATGCAGCCCGCTTTCAACGAAGGGCAAATTACGCAATAACTTTAAAACATTGACATTACGCCTATTGTGCCCCATATCAGAAGGGCATAGCGCAATATCTTTCCTATGGTCATCGCAATCACTGTGATGACCTTATTTGCATGCATCAGGCCCAGCGCAACAGTAATCGCCGAACCCAATATCGGGATAAACGCAAAAAACGCAAACCATGCCCCGTGACCTTCAAGAAAACGCTGAGCCCGAGCCAACTTCTCCTTGCTCACATGAGCATATCTCACTATCCATTCCTCATTGCCCAGCGAGCCCATCCAGTAGCACGTCATGCCGCCCATCACGTTGCCCACCGTGGCCGATAGCAAGCACCACACCGGGTCAAGACCCAGTGGACCAATGCACGCCACCAGCACCGCCTCACTACTCAACGGTATCACGCTGCCAGCAATAAACGCACTCAACAGCAGCCCAAGATAGCCCCAGTCGGTGCAAAACTGAACAAATATATCCACTAATAATGTTTAATGTTTAATGTTTATAGTTTAATGTTTATAGTTTATAGTTTAATGTTTATAGTTTAATGTTTATAGTCGAGAGTTGAGCGTTTATTGCCCTTCCAGCTAAAGCCCTTAAAGCCCTTAAAACCCTTAACGACCTTATCGACCTTAAAAACTCCAGGCGCAACCTCCCCTTTCTTGCAACTTGAAAAACTTGATAAACTTGAAAAACTTGAAAAACTTGATGAACTCGAAATAATATCGCAACGCGATATTATTTCAGCATATTCCCCAGTATATCACGGGTAATCTGGCGTGTCGCAGCCGACGTGCCGTTCTTCAAAATCTTGCCCGTTGCCGATGTCGTGCTGCGATCTTTCTTGCCAGTGACCGCATTCGACACCTTCGTGCCTATAATCGTCGCAATAGTCGCTGTGATAGCAGTAAACACCGCCTTCAGCACTCGCTTCAACATGCCGGGCTTCTCTTTCTCCTTGGCTTTCTTCTTCTCCTCGGCGGCACTCTGCTTTGCGCTCTCTTCCTGCTCGCTCTCGGCAAGCAACACCTCAAATGCCGACTCGCGGTCCTCCTCCTTGTCATAGCGCCCAAAGAGGAACGACGACTTAATCAGTGTGTCGCGCTCGCTGGCGCTGATGGCTCCTATCTGACTCAGTGGAAACAAGATGCGGGCACGCTCCACCATCGTCGGAGCCCCCTTCTCGTCGAGAAGCGATACAAGCGCCTCGCCGGTCTCGAGATTGGTAATTGCCTCCTCGGTGTTGAACTCTGGGTTGGCCCTGAACGTCTCGGCGGCTGTGCGCACTGCCTTCTGATCCTTTGGAGTATAGGCTCGCAACGCGTGCTGAACGCGGTTGCCCAGCTGCCCCAGGATGCTGTCGGGTATGTCGGTGGGGCTTTGGGTAATGAAGTAGATGCCCACACCCTTGCTGCGTATCAGCCTTATCACCTGCTCTATCTTGTCGACCAGCGCCTTGCTCGTGTCTTCAAAGAGCATGTGGGCCTCGTCGAAGAAGAATACCAGCTTGGGCAAGTCAAGGTCGCCAACCTCGGGTAGGGTAGAGTAGAGCTCCGAGAGCAACCACAGCAGGAACGTCGAGTAGAGCTTGGGCTGCATCATCAGCTTGTCGGCCGCCAGCACGTTCATGATGCCTTTGCCGCCTTCGCGGTCCAGCAAGTCGCGAATCTCAAACGAAGGCCTGCCAAAGAACTTGTTACCGCCTTGGTTCTCAAGCTCAAGCAAGTTGCGCAACACCGCACCCACACTCTGGGTGGCAATGTTGCCGTAGGTGGTCGTGTACTCCGACGAGTGCTTCGACAAGTAGTTGAGCAGCGCGCGCAAGTCCTTGAGGTCGTCGAGCAACAACCCGCGGTCGTCGGCCACGCGATAGGCTATATTAAGCACACCGGTCTGAGTCTCGTTGAGGTTGAGCATGCGCGCCATCAGGTCCGGACCCATCTGCGACACCGAGCTGCGCATGGGGTGGCCCTGCTCGCCGTACACGTCAAAGAATCGCACCGGACACGCCTGAAACTGGGGGGCCTCAATGCCAAACTCGGCCTTGCGCTTCTCAATGAAACTGCTGCTCGCGCCCACGCGGCTGATACCCGACAGGTCGCCCTTCATGTCGGCCATGAAGCACGGCACCCCTGCCTGGCAAAACGACTCGGCTATCACCTGAAGCGTTACTGTCTTGCCGGTTCCGGTCGCACCAGCTATAAGTCCGTGACGGTTGGCCATCTTGCCAACGATGCTGATTGGGCCCTTAGGGCCATGGGCTATATACAAGCCCTGCTCTTGTGTAAACATCTCTATAGGGGTTTAAAGTTTATATTCTGCAAAAAAATCACTGCCGCAGCACACAACTGCGTAATCTCTGCAAATTTACAAAAAAATTCCCAACAGCCAAAATCCCCCCCAAAAAATCACAACAACCATCCATCTCCCCATTCCTCTCCATCCAGCCCCCTGTTCTTTCGCCATGCGGCGAAAACCCCCATTTTACCCTCCAAAAGTTAAATAAACATAAAAATCGCGTCATATGGTAACAAAAATTTTGCCACTTAAAAAAATAGATGTATCTTTGCACCCGAAAAGAAATTCGTAAAGGCTTTAATCTCTGTCGTGAGACACCGGTTAAGGTTAAGATTTAGTTTTAAGGTTTATGTTAATGGTATTAGAGGTTAATTAAATTAAAGTTGATCCGCGACGAGAGTCGTGGATTACGTTTTTTATACCCCCCTAAGTTCCCGCAAAAAAAGCAGAGACGCGACATTCATCGCGCCTCCACACTATATATCAGCAAGTCCCCTGCACCACAGCAGTCCCCCCATGGGGGGCGGAGGGGGCTCCTAAAACTCATGCCTGCTCTTTTTGGTGTTCTTCAGCTGGTCATACATGCCTTTGATAAAACGGTACTTGCGCCACACTCTGCCACCTGCACTTGCCACCTCACTGCCGCGAGAACGTACTTCCTCAACAATGCCTAACTTCTTGATTTTCTTGGCAAAATTGCGACGGTCAAACTTCTCGCCCAGTATCACTTCATACAACTTGAGCAACTGCGGCATGGTGAATACCTCGGGCAGTAGCTCAAACCCGATAGGGTCGAAATGCATGCGCTCGCGCAACGCATTGAGCGCGTCTTTCACAATCTGGTCGTGGTCAAAAGCCAAGCCTGGCAAATCATCAACGGATTTCCATTCGGCCTTTTTGGCATCTGTGTCGCCTTTCACCTCGGTAATCTTCGCGAGCGCAAAGAACGCAACCGTCACCACGCGCTCCCGTGGGTCGCGCGTCACCTTAGTATATACGTTGAACTTGTGCATAGGAATGCCGCTCAACCCTGTCTCCTCCCGCAACTCGCGCTCGGCACACTGCTCTATCGTTTCCTCAATATCCATGAAGCCTCCCGGCAGTGCCCAGTGCTCTTTATAAGGGTATTTGTCTCGCTGTATCAGCAGGATCTTAAGCCCTGTGCCGTCAAAACCAAATATAACGCAATCGGCTGTCATCGAGATATGCGGCTTGGGATACCACCACCCGCCATCCATTGCCTTAAATACTACCTTTTTTTCTTCATCCATAACACATCTGTTTTTCACGCCTCTCAGGCGACATTATCATTCACACTGCAAATATACGAGAATTTTCTA
>JABUUJ010000041.1:69449-71151 GCA_021443235.1 Muribaculaceae bacterium | reverse complement strand
CAAATACTATATCAACGTGTTATTTCGTAAGGAAATTGGAGATATCAAGCACCAGATGCTCAACAGTGTGTGCTGGATAGCCCAGCGCGGTTGCGTAGAGTTGACACAACACGATTTCATTATCGTCCATCTCGCCGTCAATCATCATCAGCGCAACCATGTCGCACAGGTAGCGCTTGCGCGTGACCTCGTCCTCGGGTATCTCAATCTCAACCCCGTCGGGATTCTCAATAAGGTTGTCAAGTTCCTCTTGCGTGAGTTGCTCGCGCGACGCAATCGACGCAATCAGCGCCAGTTCGCTCTCGCTCGCCTTGCCGTCGGCCATCGCAAGCATAATCAGGTTCTTAATCTGTCCCAGTTCAACTTTATTTGCCATCTCTATATATCATTAAACATTAAACATTCACCACCTTCCCCCAAAAACAATTTCCACCATTAGCCATTAGCCAAAAGCCATTAGCCGACTACGGATTATACAAGTCCTTGCAGTAAAACGCCATAACCTCCTGCGCATGGCTGTATGCCATCGCGGCAGGACCATCAGGCTCCAACTCCATCGACTCCAGATAACTGTTCATCGCCTGCTTCAGGTCATTGAACTTGCGATAGGCGTTGCCACGCAGGTAGTAGGCCATGGCACGCTCGTGCACACTCGCCCCAGCATCGCCTATAACCTCGCCCGCAGCCGCTATTGCCTCGTCAACGCGCTCTTCAGCAATAAGTTGCCTGATATCGTCTATGCTCATAGCTTGATTTTTTGTGCCGTCACCGTCTCGTTGACAAATATGCTCGCCATCGTGCCAAACTTCTCGGCATCGTCGGTCGTGAGATACTGGCATGTGCCGCCAGTCGAGCACTTCTCCTCTATCTCAGGGTGGCGACGCAGGTAGTCGGCAAGGCTGTGAGCCACAATGTCGCCCTGGGCCACCACTTTGATGCCCTGTGGCATAAACTGCTTTATCTTCTTGAGCAGCAACGGGTAGTGCGTGCAACCCAGTATCACTGTGTCAATTTCGCCGTCCATCGACACCAGAGCGTCGATGTCTTTCTTCACAAAGTAGTCGGCGCCATCGCCGTCGCTCTCGCAGTTCTCGACCAGCGGCACCCACATGGGGCAGGCATGGCCGCTCACCGCAAAATCGGGGTGAAGCTTCGCAATCTCGATATTATAGCTCTGGCTCGCAATCGTGCCTGGAGTGCCAAACACCCCAACATGGCCGCTATGCGAAATCTCTCCCACTGCCTCCACCGTGGGGCGTATCACGCCCAGCACACGACGCGACGGGGCAAGCACGGGCAAGTCGCGCTGCTGGATAGTGCGCAACGCCTTGGCCGACGCAGTGTTACAAGCCAAAATCACCAACTGGCAACCCTGCTCAAACAAATATTTCACCGCCTCAAGCGTAAACTCATACACAAGCTGGAACGAACGGGTGCCGTATGGCGCACGGGCATTGTCGCCCACAAACACATAGTCGTACTGTGGCAACACACGCCTTATCTCGCGCAATATCGACAACCCGCCATATCCCGAGTCAAACACACCAATGGCAGCCTTTCTATCAACTTTTTCCATATCTTCCCACAAAAGTACATATAAATCCTGAATTTGTCTTCATAAATACGAAAAAAAAATCCTCGACTCAACGTCGGGGATTGCTTAACTAATTAACCTTCTAATACCATTAACATAAACCTTAAA
>JABUUJ010000041.1:62436-69104 GCA_021443235.1 Muribaculaceae bacterium | reverse complement strand
TCCTTGTTCTTTCCACTGATTACGCAGTCAGCTGCACATGTCTTTCCGACATTACCGCCGCCAAGCACTGCTACAGGTGAATTCTTAATTGCGTCCATATCAAACATATCTTTTTCCCCTTTATATATAGAATTTAAATTATCAGTAAACATACCACGTTGATTATACCCTTTTGGCGCACTGTTATCAATGCGAAACTTCGGCGTTTGCAAGACTTTTGGGCATGCAAAAACCCCGCCTGACGCGGGGCTTTGACCTTATTCACAAAATACTACTTTGCGTATGGTGTTGTTCCCGGAGCAACTCCTGGAATGATGCTGATTCTGTCAACTGATGCATCGTAGATAGCCTGGAAGTCCTGAAGCTCTTCCTTGCCCTCAGCAACTCTGAGAGCGCCTGCTGCGAGAGCCTCCATCTCGTACTCACCTGCCATAATCTCAACAGGTGCGATGAACTCTACCATCTTCTGTACATAGCTTGTGATGAACTTTGAGTAAGCGATTCCACCTGTGAGGATGATTCTGTCAACCTTTCCTGCTACTACAGCTGAGAGCTTAGCGATATCCTTACCGATGTTGAAAGCCATTGCCTCGTAAACGATCTTAGCATACTCATCTCCATCCTCGATCATCTTCTCAACAGTGATAGCATCTGTTGTTCCGAGGTGAGCCTTAAGTCCGCCGGCACCGTGGATAAGCTTCATAGCTTCCTTTGCAGTGTACTTTCCTGAGTAGCAGAGATTGATGAGTTCCTTTGCAGGTACTCCGCCGCCTCTCTCAGGAGTGAAGTTACCCTCATCATCATTTACAGAATCGATGTTAACACCGTCCTTGTATAGACGGATTGAGCTTCCGCCACCAAGGTGAGCAACTATGAATGTGCACTCCTCAAACTTCTTTCCAAGTTTCTCCTCAGCGCACTTGATAGCCATAGCTCTTGTGTTGAGTGTATGTCCTACTGTGAAATGAGGAATCTCAACAACTCCGGATACTCTTGCGATTGGCATCTTCTCATCTGTTCCGATAGCGTCATAAACGCAAGCGAGACATCCGTACTTCTTTGAGAGTTCGAATGCTACCATGCTTCCGAGAAGTGATGCATGCTTAGCTGTGTCCTCAGGTCTTGTGAGGAAGTTGATCATAGCCTGGTCAATCTTGATAGCTCCATGTGGGCATGGGCAGATGCTCAAGCGGGAACTCGTGGCGACGGCCCAGCCAGTCGACCACAGCAAGCGGAACAATAAACTCAAGCGCCGAGATGCCCATGGGCACCGCAAGCCAGCTGCCATGCACCAGCGCATGGCACATATCGCTCAGTTGTGTCAGGTTATTGGCCCTGAAAATGAGGAATGTGACGCTTGCCAACGCAAAGATCACCAGGCACTTGTGCAGGTCACGCCATGTGGCAACGCCACTGGGCTTGGTCTTCCCGATAAAAATGTGAGGAAGCATCAGCACTCCACACGAGATGCCCCACAGCACGTAGGTGACATTGGCTCCATGCCATAGCCCCGAAATGGCAAATACAATCATCACGTTCAACGCTGTGCGCCACCGCGAGCAGCGGCTTCCGCCCAGCGGAATGTACACATAGGTGCGCAACCACGTCATCAGCGTGACGTGCCACCGGGTCCAGTACTCGCTCCACGACCGCGAGAAGTAAGGGTACTTGAAATTGGCACTAAGCCGTATGTTGAGCAACCGCGCCGAACCAATGGCGATGTCGCTATAGCCCGAAAAGTCGGCATAAATCTGTGTCGCAAAGATAATCGCAGCCATCACAATGGTGCTGGCACTCTGGCTCCCAGCGTTATATAGCATGGTGTCGAGATAGCCGCCCAGCGTGTCGGCAACCACGACTTTCTTGGTCAGTCCCCACAAAATCTGGCGCATTCCCACCACAGCAACGCCATAGTCCCACTCCTTGTTCCTCAGAAACTGCGGCAGCAGGTTCTTGGCGCGCTCAATGGGGCCAGCAACGAGCTGCGGGAAAAACGCTATGTAAACCATAAACGCCACGAGATCGCGAGTCGCTTTTACCTCGCCGCGCTTCACGTCGATGGTGTAGCTTAAGGCCTGGAAGGTGTAGAACGAGATGCCCACGGGCAACACAAGGTTGAGCGTCACCCAGTCGGCCTCCATCCCCACGCTGGCGAGCAGCAGGCGCATCCCGTCAACAAAGAAATTGAAATACTTGAATGTGAACAGTATGCCCAGGTTAAACACAACGCTCGCCGCGGTCCACAATCTCTTGCGGTTGCCCCAGCGCTCTATCGCCAGGCCCGATGCCCATGTGGTAAGCGTAGTGGCAAAGATGAGTCCCAGGAAGCGCCAGTCCCACCAGCCATAGAACGTGTAGCTGGCAACGAGCAGCAATACGTTTTGACACTTCCTGTGCTTGGCAAGTGCCCAGTATAGCACAAACACCAGCGGCAAGAACATTGCGTAAACGATTGAGTCAAACTGCATAAAATCTTCTTATAACTGATTGATAATCCCGGCAATGGCGCGAGCATCGTCAACTGTGATAGGGTGGGCGATTGGAAGGCTCACAATCTCGTCGGCAAGTTGCTCGGTCACGGGAAGTTCTGAGTGAAGCAGGTCGCTGTAGCAAGGCTGCTTGTGGGGTGGGGTAGCATAGTGGATGTCGGTGCCCACGCCCATCTGCTCAAGTCTCTCGCGGAATGCGTCGCGGCCGTTTCTCACCCTAATCACATACTGATGCCACACCTGCCTCAAGCCAGCAAGACGTGCCGGAACGATGACGTTCTCGCTCTTAATTGCCTCATTATAAGCGCTTGCGATAGCGTCGCGACGAGCATTTTCCTCGTCAAGGTGACGCAGCTTCACACGCAGCATGGCGGCTTGCATCTCGTCGATGCGGCAGTTCAGGCCTCGGTAGATGTTGTGATAGCGGCGGTCGCTGCCGTATGACGCAAGCGCGCGCACGGTGGCGGCAAGCGTGTCGTCGTTGGTAGTGACTGCACCGGCGTCGCCCAGCGCCCCAAGGTTCTTGGTGGGATAGAAACTAATGCCTGCCGCATGCCCAAGGCCGCCAGTGATGCGTGTGCCGTTCATGCCATCGACGGCAGCCGTCGCGCCAATGGCCTGCGCATTGTCTTCTATCACTATAAGTCCATGTGTCTGAGCAATTTCCACAAGTCGCTCATCCCAGCATGGTGTGCCGTACAGATGCACTGGCATCAACGCCTTCACCTCTGGCGTGACGAGGCGTTCGAGGCAACGGCTGTCCATGTTCATCGTCACTGGGTCGATGTCGCACAGCACAGGCTCCAGCCCGTTGTCGCTCACCGCCAGCACCGACGCCACAAATGTGTTGCCGGGCACCACCACTTTGTCGCCGCGACGCAGCCTGCCCATTTCTATGTAGGATCGCAAGATAAGTCGCAGTGCGTCAAGGCCGTTGCTCACTGCTATGCAGTGCTTCACCTGGCACAACGCGGCAATCTCTTGCTCAAGTTGCTCGCTTTGCTGCCCATGCAGATACCAGCCTGAGTCGATGACGCTGGTAACGGCTTGTTTCAGTTCGGCCTCGTATGGCTCATTTGCCGCTTTCAGGCTCAAAAACGGATATCTTTTGCTCATCGCTTTGATTGTGTAAGTTCAAGGAAATCACTGTATTCGCGCGTGTAGTCGCTCTCGTCGTAGTGCTCGCTGGCAAGCACCATGCACACCGCGCCCGAGGTGAAGTTGTTCAGCACTCGCCATATTCCGGGCGTGATAATCAGACCCTGATAGGGACGGTTCAGTGTCACCGTGCGCTGCTTCACGCCGTCGTCAAGCACCACGTCAAAGCTGCCGCTTATCGCCACAACCAGCTGATATAGTGCATAGTGGGAATGTCCGCCTCGTTCCTCGCCGCCCGGAATGTCATAGAGGTAATAGGTGCGGCGTATCTTGAACGGCACAGCACCGTGGTCCTCCACTACCGTGAGGTTGCCATTGACGTGCCTATGCCGCTCCAACTCTATCACCCGGCAGTTGTCAACGCTCGACGTTAAATATGGATTCACTCCCGTTCCCATTATCTTTTGCTGTTTATAAACTCCTCAAAATCTTCAATATAGTCTTCAGGGTCATACTTCTCGCTCGACAGCACATACACCACCGAGTTGGTCGAAAAATTGTCGATTCGGCGCCATGTCATGTGGGGCACATACAGCCCAAAGTAGGCGCGGTTCATGTGATAGCGCTGCTCGCCTGTGCCGTCGTTAAGCACCACGTCAAAGCTGCCCGACAGCGCAATAATGAACTCATCCTGAACCTTGAACGCATGGCCGCCACGCTCCTCGCCGCCAGGCACGTCATATATCCAGTAGGCGCGCTTGATGTCAAACGGCACATGCTCCTCGCTCTCCACTATCGACAGGTTGCCGCGAGGGTCGGTCACCTTCGGCAGTTTGATTATTTGTGGCTTACTCCAGTCCATTCATGCCCAAATTCAGCAGATACTGCCCATAGTGGTTCTTCGCCATAGGTGTCGCAAGCTCAATCAGCTGCTCGGCGGTAATCCAGCCCTTGCGGAACGAAATCTCCTCAAGCGCAGCCACTTGCACGCCCTGCATCGTCTCAATCGTCTGGATAAAGTTCGACGCGTTCAGCATCGAGTCGTCGGTGCCGGTGTCAAGCCACGCAAAGCCGCGACCCAGCGTCATCACGCGCACGCGGTCCTCGGCCAGATAGCTCTGGTTCACGGTCGTGATCTCCAGCTCGCCACGAGCCGACGGCTTAATGCTCTTGGCCACGTTAATCACGTCGTTAGGATAGAAGTAAAGGCCTGTAACGGCGTAGTTCGACTCGGGATGCTCGGGCTTCTCAACGATGCTCGTCGCACGACCGCTCTCGTCAAATGCCACCACGCCAAAGCGGTTGGGATCCTTAACGGGATAGGCAAACAGCGTCGCGCATTTGCTTGTGTCGGTGACCTTTACCGCATCCATCAGCATCCTTGTGAAGCTCTGGCCATAAAATATGTTGTCGCCCAGCACAAGGCACACGCTGTCGTCGCCAATAAACTCCTCGCCGATGATAAACGCCTGAGCCAGTCCGTCGGGACTCGGCTGAACGGCATAGCCGAACTTCACTCCAATCTCCTCGCCAGTGCCCAGCAGGCGCTCAAATTGCGGCAAGTCGTGGGGCGTCGAGATGATAAGAATCTCGCGTATGCCAGCAAGCATCAGCACCGAGATGGGATAATACACCATCGGCTTGTCATAAATCGGGATAAGCTGCTTGCTGATGCCCTTCGTGATAGGGTAGAGGCGTGTCCCTGAACCGCCCGCCAATACAATTCCTTTCATAACTATCTAATATTCAATAAATATCTATATAAAATCAAATCATCCCCAGCCAAAGTCAAAGTCAAAGTCGAAAATCACCTCTCCCCATACATCTGCTCGTAATACTGCTGGTAGTCGCCGCTGGTCACATTCTCAACCCACGCTCGGTTGTCAAGATTCCACCGCACGGTCTTCTCAATGCCCACCGAGAATGGCGTCTCGGGATACCAGCCCAGCTCGCGGGCAATCTTCGACGGATCAATCGCATAGCGCATGTCGTGGCCGGGGCGGTCGGCGACAAACTCTATCAACCCCTCGTTGATATCCTCTACCTTGCACGAAAGCAGTCGCCGATACTCAGGCTCTTCACGCATGATGCGACCAATGATGGCGATTACCTGCTTCACAATGTTGATGTTGCTCTCCTCATTGAAGCCACCTATGTTGTACACCTCGCCCAACTTGCCCTCGCGCAGCACCATGTCGATGCCTTTGCAGTGATCCTCAACATAGAGCCAGTCGCGCACATTCTCGCCCTTGCCATACACGGGCAACTTCTTGCCTTGCAGTATGTTGTTGATAATGAGCGGTATCAGCTTCTCGGGGAAATGATACGGACCATAGTTGTTGCTGCAGCGAGTGATGTTTACGGGCATTCCGTAGGTCTCGGCATAAGCCATCGTGATAAGGTCGGCACTGGTCTTGCTCGCCGAGTAGGGCGAACGGGGCGCCAGCGGGGTATCCTCGGTGAAAAAGCGGTCGCCGTAGGTCTTCATGTCCTTGCGGCCGCCTATCACATCCTTGATGTCATCGGTCACCTTCAGCGCCCGGGGCTCGTCATAGTCCTTGCTCAGCGAGCCATACACCTCGTCGGTCGAAATCTGAAGATACTTCTTCCCAGCCTTATACACCGGCAGGCCCGACGAGTCCTTGCCCACCAGCCACGCCTTGCGGGCACAGTCAAGCATATTCTGGGCACCAAGGATATTGGTCTCAAGAAACAGACGAGGATTAGTAATGCTGCGGTCCACGTGGCTCTCGGCAGCAAAATTCACGATATAGTCAATGTCGTGCTCGGCAAGGATGCGCTCCACAAGAGCGCGGTCTCCGATGTCGCCACGCACCATCGTCACATTCCCACGCTTCAGCTCAGCGTCAAGCGTAGCAAGGTTGCCGGCATAAGTAAGAGCGTCAAGCACAACAACTTGCACATCGTCGCCCCACTTCTCCACAATATATTTCACATAGTTCGAACCAATAAATCCAGCCGCACCAGTAACCAAATACCTCTTCATATCATAAAAATAAATTAAACATCACCCCACACAATACAGGGTTTCAACCCACAAAATTACAAAAAAATCCCCAC
>JABUUJ010000041.1:56209-62040 GCA_021443235.1 Muribaculaceae bacterium | reverse complement strand
TGACTTTGACTTTGACATTGACCTATTTCTTCGTGTAAATCAATAAATTCGTGTCAATTCGTGAAATTAGTGGCTCAAAAAAACACCCTCTCGGGCGTTTCACGGCAGGTTGTAGTTGGCGTGGGTGAAGGCGTCGTCGTTCAGCACGAGGATAGGGCACTTTTTCTGGTAGCATTGCCACAGCGACTGGAAAGGCGCGCGCGCGACGGCATACTCGATGATTTCCTTCAGGTTACCCAGCGTGTTGCTCGTGTCGTCGGTGGCGAGCGACGACGAGAACGTGTAGCCGTGCGTCTCAAATATCAGCCAGCCATTATTCGCTACCGCCCTGTCAATTAAGGCTTTGGTTTCGGTTTTGCTCAGCGTCTTGAAGTCAAGCTCGATGCGCAGCACGTTGTAGCGGCATGCATGTGGCAGGTTGTAGTAGCAATCCTCCTTGACATATCCGTGGTCGATGCCGCGCGCCGCCATCACGCAGTGCTTCTTCGCAGCCGTCACCACTGTGGGGAAGTTGGCCGAGAACGCCGGATAAACCATGATGTCGTGGTGATGGATGCCCAGCTGGTCAAAAAGGCGTTTCTCCGCCTCAATCTGTGCCTCGACAGCCGCCTGTGAGGGCGTCCCGCTTTTCGGGGCAAGGACGTCCTGGCAAGGGTGGAGCAACATCTCAAAGCCTTCGCGCTGATATTGCAGCGCCCGGTCGCGGCGCCCGTCGGTGAGCGTTGCCTCGCCGGCCTCGTTTCGGTCGCACGCCAGCGCAAACGACATGCTTATGCCCAACTCAAGGCACAGGTCGTGATATTTCTCATAGTCGTAGTAAAAGTCGTCGTCAACCCACGAGAAAACTGGCGAGCCAAAGCATTGCGCAGTAAGCACAACGCGGTCATCATTAAAGAATTGCGCCTTAATAGTCGGGGCTTTGTCCAGCTCAACGGCATGCGAGCCAAGGCGCGCCTCGCACGAGGGAGCGCTCCCTAAGTTCTCGACCACAAAGAAAGCCCCGCTGCAGGTCGTAAACAGCGAGCTCCCCTCGCTCCATCGCCACGCATAGCAGCGACGCGCGTCATCGTCGGGGTCAAAAACTATAATGCGGTTGTGCGCCTTGTCAATCCTGATGGCATAGCTGTCCCAACTTTTCTCACGCAGAAACTCGGGACTGAGATAAGCCTGTGTCACATAGTTGTTTAGCGCGGCACTACTGNGACTGAGATAAGCCTGTGTCACATAGTTGTTTAGCGCGGTGCTACTGGTCGCTCCCGACGAGGAGTCGGCATCCTGCTCGGGCTCGTTGGCCGAGGAACAGGCGGCAACAACGACCATCATCAATATGTAACACAACAACTGCTTCATATCAAACCACAAAATTACAGAAAACCCCACAACCACGCAACAAAAAATTAGGTGGAATGTTGCTGGTTCGGTTTATTTTATTTACTTTTGGAGCCGAAATATCAATCAGGCTATGACTGCAAGGTTACTCATTATCATAATAGCGCTCACCATGGCGTGGCCCGCACATGCCCGCACAAGCCACAGCGTCGACTCGCTGCTCGCGGTGCTCGACGCCACCATCGACGCCACCCCCGCTATCGAGGGCGCTATGCGCAAGGAACTTAACCATCACCGCAACGCCTTCGACAAGGCCGAGACCATCGACGAGAAGTTTCACGAGGGCTACTGGCTGTTTTTCAAGTACCGCCGATTTCGCATCGACTCGGCGATGTACTACGCCAACGAGCGACTGAAAATGGCGGCGAAACTGCACCCCGACTCGATGATTGCAGCCCGCATCAACAAGGCCGACGCCACCAAGCGACTGGGACGCTACAGCGATGCCATCAACATCCTCGACAGCCTGCCACGCAACAACTATGTGCGCAACAACCCCTACTTTTACGACGTTTACCACTCAACGCTCAACTCGCTCACGACCAACGCCATCAACGACGACGAACTTGCAAGATATAGCGAGCTGCGCCGGGCCTATCGCGATAGCCTTCAGGTAGTTAACTATGACGAAGCAAACGTGAAATATATCAACCAGGCCGAGAAATTCAAAAACAAAGGCAACTATGCCGAGGCTCTGAAGGTGCTGCTCGAGTGCGAGCAGAAGTGCCACGACGAGGTGCAGCACAGCGCAATTTTCTGGGCCGTGCTCGGCGAGACCTACCGCCGCCTCGACGACAACGAGGGAGCGAAATATGGCTATGCCATGGCTGCCATCATCGACAAGCGCAACTGCAACAAAACCTACACCTCGCTGCAGATTCTCGCAGCCTTGCTCTTCGACGAGGGCGACACCGAGCGCGCCTACCGATACATCACCCTGTCGATGATCGACGTGAAGGAGGCTCGAGCACTGAGCCGCCTGTCGCTCGTGGGCGAGTACTTACCCATCATCACCACCGCCTACGAGAAAAAACAACACACCATCGCCACGCGACGCACCACTTTCACCGTGGTGGCGACAATCCTCGTGGTGCTGCTGGTCACGCTGCTCGTGCTGCTCGTGCGCCGCTCGCGCAAGCTCGCCGTCGTGCGACAACAACTTGCCGACAGCAACGGCCAGCTGCAAGAACTCAACAGTCAGCTCAACTCGATGAACAAGGCCCTCGAGGAGAGCAATATCATCAAGGAACTCTATATCGGCCAGCTCTTTAACCTCTGCTCTAACTATATCGACCAGATGGAAAACTACCGCGCAGGACTCATCGCCAAGTTCAAGACCGGACGCATGAAAGACATCGAGAAAATGCTCAACCAGGAAACCGCCAACGTGCAGCTGAAGCAACTCTTCAAAAACTTCGACATGATCTTCCTGGAGATTTTCCCGCACTATATCGAGGACTTCAACAAGCTGCTGCGACCCGACGAGAGAATACAGCCAAAGGCCGGCGAACTCCTCTCGCCCGAGCTACGCATCTATGCCCTTGTGCGTCTCGGCATTAATGACAGCACTAAAATCGCCGAGTTCCTACACTACTCAACTCAAACGGTCTACAACTACCGCCAAAAAACCCGCAACAAAGCCCTCATGCCAAAAGAAGACTTCATAAAAAACGTCCAAGAACTATAACTCCACCCTCCAAGAGTGCTTTATTTGACAAAACTTTTGGTGTGTAGAAACAAAACAAATAGGATTTGATGAAAATAACAAAAGAAAACAGTATCTTTGTAGTCCGATATTAATGGCGTCAACCCAAAATAGACATTCGAATGGTAAAAAAAGATAATACTTTTTCTCTTTTTGATTTCTGCAAAAAACGAGCCGACAAGGTGCGTGTTTTTGGACAAGAGTCGCTTGATAGTGATGGAAACCTCATTCCATTTATCGACCAAGCGGCACTTGTAACACATTATTTGCAACTAAAAGACTCAACAATTTCGCTGCCATATAATGATAAAGCTAATTCTATCTTAAATTTGTGGTACGAATTTATAAAAGCCGAAAAACAAATTCATTCATATCAATATGGGTGTGTTGCCGATACTTTAACAGCTTATCAAGGATTTCTTTTCCCTGATCTATTTCAAGCACCTTTTCAAGCCTCAAAGAACCCAAAGTTTACATTTATAGACTTATTTGCTGGTATTGGTGGCTTTCGCCTTGCTTTCCAAAACCTTGGCGGTCAGTGTGTATTCTCCTCTGAATGGGATGAACAGGCAAAGAAAACATACTATGCCAATTATGGTGAGGTTCCATTCGGCGACATTACTAAAGAAAGCACAAAAAATCTTATTCCAAAGAATTTTGACATACTATGTGCCGGATTCCCTTGCCAGGCATTCTCTCTTGCAGGGAAAAGGTTGGGTTTTGAGGAAACCCGAGGCACTTTATTCTTTGATGTTGCTGAGATTCTTCGACGTTATCAACCTAAGGCATTCTTTTTAGAGAATGTTAAAGGGCTTGTTATCCATGATAAAGGACGAACTTTAAAGACAATCCTAAATACTCTTGATGAGGTCGGCTATGTTGTACCTGACCCCAAGATTGTTAATGCAATGTATTTTGGTGTGCCACAACATCGCGAGCGTATATACATAGTTGGATTCCGTAAAGACCTCGGAATTAAGAAGGAAGATTTCAAGTATCCAGAGCAAAAAGAGGTAACAAAAAAATGGATAGATGTGCGCGAAGAACAGCCAGTTCCAGCAAAATATTATCTTTCTACTCAGTATATTGCAACTCTTATTAATCATAAGGCCCGTCATGAAGCCAAAGGGCATGGTTTTGGTTACAACATTATTCCTGATGATGGAATTGCTCATGCTATTGTAGTTGGTGGAATGGGGCGTGAAAGTAATCTTGTGATAGATTTCAGACAAACAGACCTCACTCCAACAACCAGAATAAAAGGCGAAGTAAATAAGCAAGGATGGCGCAAGATGACTCCACGCGAATGGGCTCGTCTGCAAGGATTCCCAGATGATTTTAAGATAGTTGTATCAGACGCTTCGGCATATAAACAATTTGGAAATAGTGTGGCTGTTCCTGCCATTCAGGCAACAGCAAAACAATTATTAAAACCTCTTCAAGAAAATGGCATTATCGGGAAATAAAGGTGAGTGGAGCGAAATTTATGCTCTATTCCGCTTGTTGGGTGAAGGAAAAGTTCACGCTGGCGACGCCAATTTGAACAAATTGGACTTATATTATCCAATTCTTAACGTTATTCGTGAGGAAAGCAAAAGGTATGAATATAAGCCTAATGTGGAACAAAACATTGTGGTTGTTGATGAAGATGGGCATGAGTTCATTAGAATATCCATGGATAAGTTCATGGACGAGTCAACAAAATTGCTCAACAGCATAAAGGAAGCAAAAGGTGCTGCTTTTGCCATACCGGCAACAGAGTCGTTTATGGGCACAATTGGATGCACAAAACTTAAAGCTCCTTCTTCCGACAAATCAGACATTCACATTATTATTCACGATTTGCGCACTAATATGAAGCCATTGCTTGGTTTCAGTATTAAGTCGCAATTAGGGACCCCATCTACTTTACTAAATGCTGGTAGAACGACAAACATCATATACAAAATTGTAGGTGCGAAATTGTCGGACAAAGACATTGATGAAATCAATGCAATTGACGAGCACTTGTCGCGCATGGAGGCAATCATTGAAAAAGGGTGCAGTTTCGTATATCACGACATTGAGCATCCCGTTTTCAAGAACAACCTTCTTTTCCTAGACTGCTGCATGCCACGATTCATTGCCGATTGTCTGCTAATTGACAGTCTGCCAGGCTCAGCCTCTTCAGTTAAGAGTGCAGTGGAAGAAGTTGCTAAACGCAACCCGATGAATTACACTGGTAGTAATGTTGAGGCATTTTATGCCCATAAAATGAAGGTTCTTCTTCTTGATGCGGCATTGGGAATGACGCCAGCAACTGAGTGGACTGGTATTTACGATGCCAATGGTGGCTACCTTGTAGTTAAGAAGGATGGAGATATTGTTTGCTACCATTTCTACAATAGAAATGATGTTGAGGACTACCTCTATAACAACACTCGGTTTGAACGTGCCAGCCGCTCTCGTTATGGATTTGGAGATATCTATAAGGTTGACAATGAAATATTTATGAAATTAAATCTGCAAATCAGATTTAAAAAATAAAAGAGGGCTCTACCTAAAAAGTGGGTGTTATGAAAAGAAATTGGTTTAGATGTTGGTGGGTGGTGATGGCGGCTGCGATGGCGGCTGGCTGCGCCTGGGCGCAAGGTTCAGGCAATAGCTTGGGGCGGGCGCGACTCACAGGGCGCGTCATGCCTGTGGAGCGGCTGGTTGCACGGCCCGGAGCTGCCGATGTCATTGGCAATTCCGAAAA
>JABUUJ010000041.1:50792-55344 GCA_021443235.1 Muribaculaceae bacterium | reverse complement strand
AAAACTCTAAACTCTAAACATTACCCTAAACCCTAAACTTTACCTCTCCATCTTTTCGCTAATTGGGGAAAAATTTGTAATTTTGTGGAAAATTTCAAGCGTTAATAAAAACGTCGATAATATAGAGATGATTACATTCTTCAAGAAAGGCGCCGATACCGTATATGCGGTAGAAAGCGACCATGCACTTAACTCAGTTGAGATTAGCAAGATGGAGTGGCTCCTTCAGGGCACTCTTGTTGATGATGCGGCAGTAGCCGGCACATTTGTGGGGCCTCGCCGCGAGATGATAACCCCGTGGAGCACCAATGCCGTCGAGATTACTCAAAACATGAGTATGGACGGCATTTCTCGTATCGAGGAGTTTGCCGTGTCGCGTGGCAAGTCGCCCGAGCACGACCGCATGCTCCAGCATGTCTATCACACGCTCGATGGTGATGTGTTCAACATCACCCGCGAGCCCGACCCCATCGTCTACATCGACAACATTGAGGAATATAACGCGCAGGAGGGCCTTGCGCTCAACCCCGAGGAAATCTCCTACCTCAAGGGGCTTGCCGAGCGTCTGGGACGCCCGCTCACCGACAGTGAGGTGTTCGGATTCTCGCAGGTCAACAGCGAGCACTGCCGCCACAAGATATTTAACGGCACCTTCATCATCGACGGCGAGGAGATGCCCACATCGCTGTTTAAACTCATCAAAAAGACGTCGAAAGAAAACCCCAACGGCCTGATATCGGCCTATAAAGACAATGTGGCGTTTGTCGAGGGACCCAGCATCGAGCAGTTTGCGCCAGCAACCGCCGATGGCCCCGACTATTTCGAGGTGCGCGACATCGAGTCGGTAATCTCGCTCAAAGCCGAGACTCACAACTTCCCCACAACCGTCGAGCCCTTCAACGGCGCGGCGACCGGCAGCGGCGGCGAGATACGCGACCGTCTGGGCGGAGGACGTGCGAGCCTTCCGCTGGCGGGAACTGCCGTGTATATGACATCCTATCCCCGCACCGAGGCCGAGCGCAAGTGGGAACTGTGCACCATGCCCCCGCGCCCATGGCTCTATCAAACCCCCGAGCAAATCCTCATCAAGGCATCGAACGGCGCGAGCGACTTCGGCAACAAGTATGGCCAACCACTCATCTGCGGCTCGCTGCTCACCTTTGAGAACAACGAGGGAGCGCAACCGTTTGCCTACGACAAGGTGATTATGCTTGCCGGCGGCGTAGGCTTCGCCAACAAGCGCGACGCACTGAAAGGCACCCCCGTAGCCGGCGAGAAAGTGGTGGTGATGGGTGGCGACAACTACCGCATTGGCATGGGCGGTGGCGCTGTGTCGAGCGTCAACACTGGTCAGTACGACAACTCGATAGAACTCAACGCCGTGCAGCGCGCCAACCCCGAGATGCAGAAACGTGTCTCCAACGTGATACGCGCACTCGCCGAGGCACACGATAACCCCATCGTGTCGATACACGACCACGGCGCCGGCGGCCACCTGAACGCACTGAGCGAGCTCGTGGAGGAAACTGGCGGCAAAATTGATATGTCGCAGCTGCCCGTGGGCGACCCCACTCTGTCGTCTAAGGAAATCATTGGCAACGAGAGCCAGGAACGCATGGGAATGGTCGTCGAGCCGAAAGACCTTGAGCACATCGCTCGCATCGCACAGCGCGAGCGAGCCCCCATGTATGTGGTGGGTGAAACCACTGGCGACGACCGCTTCGTCTTTGAGCAGAGCGACGGCATCAAGCCCATCGACCTGGGAATGAAGGACATGTTCGGCAGTTCGCCCAAGACCGTGATGACCGACGAAACCGTTGAACGCACTCACAAAGCCCTGCAAACCAGCAAGAAACTCATCGACCAATATGTTGAAAACGTGCTTCAGCTCGAGGCTGTGGCTTGCAAGGACTGGCTCACCAACAAGGTCGACCGCTCGGTGACCGGACGCATCGCGCGCCAGCAGTGCCAGGGCGAGATCCAGCTGCCGCTGAGCGACTGCGGCGTCGTGGCGCTCGACTACACCGGCACCGTGGGCATCGCCACCTCGATAGGCCATGCACCACAGGCCGCCCTCATCGACCCCGCCTCGGGCTCGGTACTCTCAATTGCCGAGGCGCTGACCAACATCGTGGGCGCCAACCTCAAAAATGGCCTCAAGAGCGTGTCGCTGAGTGCCAACTGGATGTGGCCCTGCCGCAACAAGGGCGAGGACGCTGGTCTTTATCGTGCCGTGAAGGCGTGCAGCGACATGGCGTGCGCCCTGGGAATCAACATCCCTACGGGCAAAGACAGCCTGTCGATGACTCAGAAATATGGCAAGAAGAAAGTGCTCGCTCCGGGCACAGTAATCATAAGCGCCGCCGGCGAGGTCGCCGACGTGAAGAAAACCGTGTCGCCCGTGCTGCAAAACGTGAAGAGCAGTCTCTACTACATCGACTTTGGCGGCGGCGAGCTTCAACTGGGCGGCTCGGCACTGGCGCAGTCGCTGGGACGCGTGGGCGACAAGGCTCCTCAGGCTTGTCCCGCAACCGTGGCGGCAGCCTTCAACGCCGTGCAGCGTCTCGTGGAGGGCAAGATGCTCCTCGCTGCGCACGATATCTCGGCTGGTGGCCTTATCACCACGCTGCTTGAGATGTGCTTTGCCAATGTAAATGGCGGTCTCGACATCAACCTCGACAACCTTGGCACCGACCTCGTGAAAGTGCTCTTTGCCGAGAATCCCGCGCTCGTAGTGCAGGTGGCTGCCGGCAAGACTCGTGCCGTTGAGCGACTGATGGCACAGGCTGGCGTGAGGTTTGTCCACATTGGTCAGCCCCACAGCGAGCGCACCATCACCATCGAGCACAGCGGCGAGCAATATATGTTCTTCATCGACCATCTGCGCGACGTGTGGTACAAGTCGTCGTTCCTGCTCGAGCGCGCCCAAAGCGGCGGCCGATGGGCGCAGCAGCGATTTGAGAACTACAAGAAACAGCCTCTGCGCTTGCGCCTGCCCAAGGGCTTTACTGGCCGTGCCGCCGACCAAGGCATAACCGGATCCCGCCACAATCGCACCGGCATCAAGGCTGCCATCATTCGCGAGAAAGGCGTTAACGGCGACCGCGAGATGGCCTATTCGCTCTACTATGCGGGCTTCGACGTGAAGGACGTGCACATGACCGACCTGATGACTGGCCGCGAGACTCTCGAGGACGTTAACATGATTGTGTTCTGCGGCGGCTTCAGCAACAGCGACGTGCTGGGTAGCGCCAAGGGATGGGCAAGCGGCTTTGTGTGGAACGAGAACGCCAAGCGCGCGCTTGAGCGCTTCTACGGCCGCAAGGACACGCTCAGTCTGGGCATTTGCAACGGCTGCCAGGTGATGATTGAACTCAACCTGCTCAATCCCGAGTATGCCTCACAGCCCCACATGGATCACAATAACACTCACAAGTTTGAGTCGGCATTTGTCAACCTCACTATTCCCGAGAACAACTCGGTGATGTTCAAATCACTGAGCGGAAGCCGCCTTGGCATTTGGGTGGCGCACGGCGAGGGCAAGTTTAACCTGCCCGAAGGCACCGACAAATACAACATCGTGGCGCAGTACAGCTACAAGAGCTATCCCGGCAACCCCAACGGCTCGCCTCGTGGCATCGCTGGCATCGCAAGCGCCGACGGTCGCCATCTGGCAATGATGCCTCACCTTGAGCGCGCCATCTTCCCGTGGCAGTGCGCATGGTATCCCGAGAAACGCCGCGCCGACGAGGTTACCCCATGGATCGAGGCTTTTGTCAACGCACGCAAGTGGATAGAAACCAACCGTAAATAAGCATATTATGAGAAAAACTTATATTTTTGCGCTACTGGCACTTGTCGCCGCAGTGGCACCGGCGCAGGACTTCGACAAGTGGTTCTGCGACTCGACGCTGAGGCTGTGCTACACTTTTGCTGGCGACGCACAGCATCAAAGCATCTACATCGACGAGCTGCGCCAGTCGCCGCACTGGTATGGCCGACGCAACCATCTTGACGAACTGCCTCTTGCCGGCAACGGCGACATCGTGGTGAAGGACAAGGCGAGCGGCAAGGTGATTTACAAGCACTCGTTCTCGAGCCTGTTTCAGGAATGGGTCGCTACCGACGAGGCCAAGACTACGCCGCGCTCGTTTGAGAACGTATATCTCATCCCCAAGCCCAAAAACGATGCCGAGGTCACTGTCACCTTGCGCGACTCGCGTCAGAACGAGGCCGCAAAGCTCACTCACATCGTGCGTCACGACGACATCCTTATTGCTCGTGATGGCGAGAAGAACGTGACCCCCTACATCACCCTGCATCCTGCCAAGGACTCGCTGCACTGCATCAATGTGGCGATTGTGGCCGAGGGCTACACCATGAGCGATATGGGCAAGTTCCTGAAAGACTGCAACGACGCGATCGACGCGCTCATGGCCCACGAGCCGTTTAAGAGCCGCAGCGACTGCTTTAACGTGGTGGCGGTGCTCAACCAGTCGCATGACAGTGGCGTGAGCATTCCGCACAACAACGATTGGCGCAACACGTCGCT
>JABUUJ010000041.1:47583-50759 GCA_021443235.1 Muribaculaceae bacterium | reverse complement strand
TACCTCACCACGCTGCACCTCAAGCAGATGCACAACACGCTCGCCGGTGTGCCCTATGAGCACATCATCGTGCTTGCCAACACCGACACCTATGGTGGCGGTGGAATCTACAACTCCTACACTCTGTCCTATACCGGAAGCAAGTTTTTCAAGCCTGTCGTGGTGCATGAGTTTGGACACAGCTTTGGCGGCCTGGGCGACGAGTACAACTATGGAACTGAGGTGTATTTCTACCCCGACATCGAGCCTTGGGAGCAAAACATCACCACGCTCAAGGACTTTGACAGCAAGTGGAAAGACATGCTGCCTGCCGATGTGAAGATTCCCACCAAGCCCATTGAAGACCCCGCAACATCGACCACAAGGCTGGGCGTGTTTGAGGGCGCTGGCTACATGGAAAAGGGTGTTTTCCGTCCCACCGAGGACTGCCGCATGCGCTCCAACCGTGTGCCCGAGTTCTGCCCCGTGTGCCAGCGTGCCATCACACGCGTCATCGACTTCTACTGCAAGTAACCTCAGCGCTTCATTCACACAACAAGGCGCTTGCCCCCATCGTCGAGGGGCAAGCGCCTTATATTTTGATTTTATCAACTCTACTAATTTAGGATGATGTTGATAACTGCATTGACATCTATAATGTCGATATTGCCGTCACCATTAACATCAGCGAGACCGCCATACTTGCTTGCGTCGTCGTTGCCAAGGATAATGTTGATGATGCAGTTCACATCAATGACATCTACACTGCCGTCACCATTAACGTCGCCAGTCACAACAGCATATTGCGCCGTGATGTCGTTGACGGTGTATTTGCTTGTCGTCGATGCGATTTCATAGTAGGTATCCTTGCTCAGGCCTGTGATGTCAATCGTCTGGTGGCTGCCGTCTCCCTGACTGAATATTATATTAAAGGTGTAGTCCTCGGCCGTCACGTCAAAGGTGTGGCAATAAAACTTGTCGCCCTTCACGGTCTTGGTGTCGGCGGCAGTCATCCGCTTTCCAGGCCATGCCCCCAGCAGTTGGCCGGCATTGTCCCAAGCATAGAAGTAAACCGCGTTCCAGTTGTTGGGTGCCACTGTGGGGTCTTTGAGGTAGATTGTGGCAGTGGTGGGCTCAAAACCATGGAAGATATACTCGCGCGAAACCACGTTGCGCACCGAGCCCTCATGAAGCACGCCGGCGGTGAGCACAGTGTTGTCGGTAAATGTGAGTTTCACCTGTCCGGTAGCCGTCTTGCTGTTGGGCGTGGGCTTTGTTCCGTCGGTAGTATATACTATGGTGGCGTTGCCATCGCTGGCGGTGATGGTCACCTCTACCTTGTCGCTGTAGCGGCCACTCTCCTTGTCGATGCTCACAGTTGGGGCTGGCGACTCATAATTGGTGATTTCGCGGTTCCATGTGCCGTCGATGTAGTAGCCGTGGTTTTTATACACGAGGTCGGCGGTCTGTGTACCGTCAACCACAAAGATGATGTTGGCGGGCATGGCTGTGAGGTCGCCGTCATATTTCCACTTGAAAATCTTGCGTGTCTTGGCCTCGTTGCAGCCCATAAGCGTCATCGCCTGACCAGGCCATGTGCCGCCTGTGTAGTTGCCGCCGCTGCTCCACACCCAGGTGGTGATGCGGCCTGCGGTGAGTGGCGCCTCATAGAAGACGCTGAAGTCGTCCTCGGTCACAATGGGCGTGTAAACGTCAAGCTCCCCGGGATCCTCGCCGCCACCGCCAGTGATATACTTGGTGTCGGGGTCGCCGTCCTCCTGGTGTCCGTCCCATTCAAGGACAGTGCTTGAGGGCTTGGTAGTAGCATACAGATAGGGCTCGTCGTCGCCAATCTTGCCGGGACCGTTGAGCACATATATGCGCATATTTCCCTTGCCGCTGAAACTCGGAACGGCGAGCGTGCCGTTGGTCACGGTGATGCTGTTGCCGGTCACGCAGTCAGTATAAGTGCCGTTGAGCACGCCGGTGAATGTGGCGGCGCCGTTGAGTGCCACAAGCACATAGCTGTCGGTGGTGGCGTCGGTATAGCGGCGTTTAAAGGCATATCCGCTGCCCGAGCATCCGTCAAAGCTGTACTGTCCCTTGCGCAACGCAGGCACGGCAGCGCGTATCTGGTTGAGTCGTTGCAAGTGGCGCACGAGAGGGTAGGAGAGTGTTGCCTTGACATTTCCGCTGGCACTCTGCACCTCGCCAAAGTCGCTCACCGTGAGGTCGCCGGTGAGATAACCGCCATAGTAGGCGCGCCCGGTGTTCATGAGCGCGATGTTGGTGCCTTGGTCAATGGGAACGCCTTTGCGGAACTCAATCTCGCTGCCGTAATACACGCACGGGATGCCGCGGAAGGTGAACATAAACGAGAGGTTCTCGGCCCACTGGTCGGTGCCGCCGTTGAAGCGTATTCCATCGTTGGGACCGGGGCAATAGTCGTGCGAGTCGACATAAACCACGTTATAGGTAGCGTCGTTGTAGTAGTTGTCTTTGTCAAAGAGACCCCACACGCTGCCCACGCTGTTAAAGCTGTAGTGAACAGGGAAGTCGATGATGTTGAGACCGCTGGCCTGGCTGTAGTCGGGGGTGTGGTAGTTGTTGCCGTTGAGCCATGCGTTGTTGCTCTTGGGCTGGGCGTTGTCGCCGCCGGCCTGCTCATGCTCCATCAGGCATAGCTTCTGGTTGTCGAGGGTGGCGGGATCGGTGCTCTCAAACACTGTCACGTTGTTCCAGTACGCCGGGTCGCTGTTCCACTGCGACACAAGCGCCTCGGGGCTCTTCCATGTGTAGAAGTAGGGTGATAGCGAGGGCTGGTTGCGATAGGTGACATGCCCTTGGAAGCGGGCGCACACCTCGGCGTACATGAAAAACGGGCACTCGTTCAAGCGCTTGTGCTTGTACTGCTCGCCCAGGGCCTGAAAGGCCGGCACAAAGACGCTGTTGAAGGTGAGGCGACTGATGTGACCGCCAGTGTCGATGCGGAAGCCGTCAACGCCCATCTTGATAAACGACCCATAGCAGTCGATGAGATATTGGTAGGTCTGTGGGTTCTCGGTGTTGAGGTCAACACAGTCGCCAGCGATTTGCGCCCACCAGCGGTTGGGCTCGTCCCAGTTGAAGTTGCCGTAGTGGTGCCACAGGTTGTGGGTGTCGTGGTTGACATTGTCGGTGTTCTTCATCTTGGTGAG
>JABUUJ010000041.1:43591-46912 GCA_021443235.1 Muribaculaceae bacterium | reverse complement strand
GTCAAAGTCAAAGTCAAAGTCAAATCACTTGCTCTTGGTGATGGCGCAAGTGGGGCAGATGCCTTTCACAATATATGTAACTGTGTGAGCATCAAAACCCTCGGGAAGGTCAACCGACGGAATCGAGAGGTCGGGCAAGCACATGGTGGTGTTGCACTGCTCGCAGTAGAAATGCACATGCAGGTCGTCGTCGTGCTCGTCGCTATGGCTCAGGCACAACTCGTAACGCACTCCCTCGTTGCTCTCAATGGCATGCACGAGATGGTGCTTCTTAAACAAGGCTAATGTGCGGAAAATACCCGACTTGTCGATGGTTTCCACCACTTCCTCAAGCTCTGAAAGCGAAAACGAGCCCCCGTGCCGCATCATGGCCTGGGCGATGATGAGGCGATTGGCAGTGGGGCGTATTCCGCGCTCTGAGAGCATCTTTTCTATGTCGGGAGCATTCATAATCACAAAGTTAAGCCATCAAGCTCCCTCAGTGCGAAAATGTAAATTTTTTTAATGCGAAAAAACTGTGCAAACGATTGCACAAGGGTCGGCAAAAATATGTTTTACAACATATATTACATATTTTAACAAAAAGTGTAAGCATGGAAATTTGGAAAAACATTACCTTTGCATAACTAATGATTTATATACCATTATTTAGATTGAATTATGAAAAATATCACCACATTCAGCGAGCTGGTTAACCACCTTGCCGAACAGGGTATGAGAAAAAATGTTGCTGTCGTGTGGGCCGCCGATGAATCAACACAACACGCTGTGGCTCAAGCAATAACCGATGGGTTTATAACTGCTACTTTTGTCGGATGCGAGAAGCAGTTGCGTGAGCAAGCTTTCTTGCTGCCGTTGCTCGATCACATCACCTTTGTCGACGCCCCCACACCCGACGATGCAGCAGCCATCGCAGTAGGGCTCGTGCGTGAGAAAAAAGCCGATATTTTGATGAAAGGTCTCATCAATACTGACAATTTGTTACGTGCCATCCTCAACAAGGAAACGGGTATCCTGCCTCGTGGCAATGTGCTCACTCACATCACTGCAGCCGACATACCCACCTATGACCGACTCCTCCTCTTCACCGACCCCGCGGTTATCCCGTTCCCCACCCACGAGCAACGCATCAAGCAGGTCGAGTACCTCGCCACAATGTGCCGCAAGATGGGCATCGACGAGCCGCGCATCGCGCTGAATCACTGCAGCGAGAAAGCCAACGAGAAGCATTTTCCCTACACCGTGGGCTATCAACAAATCATCGGCATGGCTCACGAGGGCGCCTTCGGACGATGTATTGTCGACGGACCGCTCGACGTGAAGACTTCGTGCTGCGCCGCGAGTCTGCGCACCAAGGGCATCGACTCGCCCATCGAGGGCCAGGCCAATGCCATCGTCTTCCCCAACATTGAGGCGGGAAACGCGTTCTACAAAACCATCACACTCTTTGCCGGAGCACAGACTGCCGGCCTGCTGCAAGGCCCCACCGCTCCCGTTGTGGTCTCGTCGCGCAGCGACAGCACCCAAAGTAAATATTACAGCCTTGCAGTGGCAGCGATGTGCTCATGACGAACAATAACACAAGAACTTTAACACATTATTATATATGCTTATTCTCGTAATTAACCCTGGATCGACTTCGACCAAAATCGCAGTTTACGACAACTACACACCCACGCTGGTGAAAAGCATCTATCACAAAGCCGACGACTTGGCGCAGTTTGTCAAGGCTACCGACCAGTTTGAGTTTCGCAAAAATCTTGTGCTCGAAGAGCTCAAAGCCAATGATATTCCATTCAAGTTCCATGCCGTGATAGGACGTGGCGGGCTCACCAAGCCCATGAGCGGTGGAGTGTATGAGGTGACCGAGAAAATGATTGAGGACGCACGCAATGCCGAGCATCAGCATGCCTGCGACCTGGGCTGCATCATCGCCCATGAGATAGCTAAGGATATCCCAGGATGCCGCAGCTTTATCGCCGACCCCGGCGTGACCGACGAGCTCAACGACTACGCTCGCGTGTGTGGCTCCCCGCTCATGAAGCGCATCTGCATTTGGCACGCCCTCAACCAGCGAGCTATGTCACGACGCTTCGCACGTGAGCACAACCTTAAATATGAGGAACTTAACCTCATTGTGTGCCACTTGGGTGGTGGCATCTCAATTGCAGCGCACAACCACGGACGCGCCGTTGATGCCAACAATGCCCTTGACGGCGAAGGACCATTCTCGCCCGAGCGAGCCGGCTCGCTGCCTGCAGCCGACCTTGTGCGCCTGTGCTTCAGCGGACGATACACCGAGCAGGAACTCCTCAAGCGCATCGCTGGCCAGGCTGGCCTCACCGCCCTGCTGGGCACCAACAATATGCTCGATATCGAGAACCGCATCAAGAACGGTGACGAAAAGGCTAAGTTCTATGTCGACGCAATGGTGTATCACATTGCCAAAAACCTTGTGGCTCAGGCCGCTGTGCTGTTTGGTAAGGTCGACGCAATCATCATTACCGGAGGCATGGCGCGGTGGGAATATCTGGTCGACAGCATAAAGGAACGCGTGGCATGGCTCGCCCCCACATATGTCTATCCCGGCGAGGACGAGCTCGAGGCACTGGCGCAAAACGCCTATGCGGTGCTCAAGGGCAAAATAATCCCCAACTCCTACGAGTAAATATCCGATTGAAATATGGGCAAGATAAAATGCATCGTTTTTGACCTGGGTGGCATCGTCTTTGAGATTGACAAAAACCAGGCTATCAGGCATTTCGAGGAAATAGGGTTTGCACAGGCCAAGGACTATCTCGACGCTTTCACGCAGATAGGCATCTTTGGCGACCTCGAGAGCGGCAAAATCACCGCCGAGCAATACCGCCAGGAACTAAGCGTTCTCATTGGGCACGACGTGACACTCGAGCAATGCCGATATGCCTGGACGGGCTATATGAAGCACCTGCCACTGCACAACCTCGACGCAATCGAGGACCTGCGTCGACGAGGCTACCGCGTGAGTCTGCTCTCCAACACTAATCCCTTCATGATGTCGTGGGCCAATAGTAGCGACTTTAGCAAATACCATTTGCCTGTGAGCCACTACTTTGATGCAATGTATCTGAGCTATGAGTGTGGCGTGATGAAGCCCGACCAACGCATCTTTGAGATGATGATTGAGGGCGAAGGCTTTGATCCCAGCGAGATGATTTTCATCGACGACAGCCCACACAACGCGAAGGCGGCCGCAACACTGGGCATCAACACCCTGCAGCCTGGCAACGGCGAGGACTGGCGCCCCATGCTCGAAGCCGCCCTTGCCAAGTAAACCAAACC
>JABUUJ010000041.1:40097-43429 GCA_021443235.1 Muribaculaceae bacterium | reverse complement strand
AACGCCATCACGATGCCAAACAGCGTTGCAAACCAGCCTCGGGGAGCATTTTGCGAACTCTCGGTCTTGTGCAACTCGGCAAACTTGTTGAACGGGAACACAAGCTCTTTCTTGTCATAAGTCACCTTGCCCGTCTGGCTGTCATACTTGCCGTTATCGGTAAAACAGATAATGCCGTCTTTCTCTTCAGTTACTTTGAATTTCTTGAGTTTCAGCGCGTTTCCAACTTCATCGGCCGTCATGTTGGGCTGCAGGGTTTTCTCAACTGTGGTGGTGGCTTTCATGAAATCGCCGCCACGATGCACCAGCAGCGTGCCGCTAAGAGAGAATACGAGCGTCATGCCCAGTGCCAGGAAACCAATGTTGCGGTGCAACACACGCATGTAGTAATGAATGCCCTTTGAGGGCTTTTTTTGATTGTCTGCCATAATTATTTAGTTAAAAATTAGTGTTTCTTATTAAGACCACGTTTTTGCTCCAAAGTTAATCGAGCAACAGCGTTTTTCCAGCTGCCAGTGCGTGGCACTCGCCGTAATCGGGGTTGCGGTATAGGGAAAATTCGCTTGCCTCGCGGTCGCGCCCCCAAGTGTGCATCACGATGAAATGCTTTGTAGGAACCGCCTGAAGGTAGAGGCGCGCACCCAGTGCAAAATCACCGCCAATGTTGGGAGTGATGGGATACATCGCAAGGTCGACATGCTGTGTATATGCCTTGATGTCCTGAAGGATGGCTTTGAAATCACCCACCGCCTTGCGCACGCCATGCTCATCGTTTATGAGTTCAAAATGCCAGCAGTTGTAGTCGCCGGCATGGAAAATGCGACGCCCCCCAGCATCGACCATGAAGCACACCCCCACATCGGTTGAGTTAAACGCGTGCACATGCACATGCTCGTCGGCCCAGTCCTCATCGTGATGCAAAAACGTGATAGGGTAGGAGTCAAGGTCGAGCGAGCGCTTGAGTTTGCGCCGGCACTCGTTGGCAATCACATATCGCTCAATGCGATAGTGCTCGTTCCAAGAGAATATGTCGGGGTTGAGGTGGTCGCGATGGCTGTGCGACACAAACACATAAACTCGCTGCGCGCGCTCAAGTATCTCGGGCACAAGTTCATGCTCATCGATGTAGTAGTCAAACACCAACGTCACCTCACCACACTCAATGGCAAATCCACTATGTCCCAGAAAACTAACCCGCACCAGGTTTAATGTTTATAGTTTATAGTTTAATGTTTAATGTTTAATGTTTATTGTTTATAGTTTAATGTTTATCGACCCCTCGTTACCCTCGTTACATTCGATACAATCGTTACAATCGAAATCCCAAAGCGCCGCGCGCAATTAATTATGAACCGAGTAAAGCGAGCTCGGCGGAGCCAATTACATATTAAGAATTGACTTTCATTGTCAAGGCAATGCGCTGACGCTCAAGGTCTACGCTAAGCACTCGCACTCGCACTTGCTGGTTTACGTGCACCACCTTGGCAGGGTTCTCTACGCGCTTGTGGGCAAGCTGCGACACATGCACGAGACCCTCCTTGTGTACACCGATATCGACAAATGCGCCAAATTGCGTCACGTTGGTCACAATGCCGTTAAGTTCCATGCCCTCGCGCAAGTCCTCTATCTTTGTCACGTTCTCGTCCCACTCAATAGCGGTGGCCTGCTCTCGTGGGTCGCGACCGGGCTTCTCAAGTTCGCTCATGATATCAAGCAGTGTGGGCATCCCCACATCGCCTCCCACATAGCGTTTCAAGTCAATTTTATCGCGCATTTCGCGGTCGCTAATCAGTTGTGCCACAGTGCATCCGCAGTCGCGAGCCATCTGCTCTACCAAGGCATAGCGCTCGGGATGAACGGCCGAATTATCAAGCGGGTTTTCGCTCTCGGGAATGCGCAGGAAGCCTGCCGCCTGTGTAAAGGTCTTCGTGCCCAATTTTGGCACCTTGAGTATGTCTTTGCGGGTCTTGAAATCTCCGTTTTCGGCACGGTAGGTGACGATGTTTTGCGCCAACGCGGGCCCCACTCCAGCCACATAGGTGAGCAGTTGCTTGCTGGCGGTGTTGATGTTGACTCCCACGCTGTTAACGCAACTCTCAACAGTGTAGTTAAGCGCCTCTTTGAGCCTATTTTGGTCCACATCATGTTGATACTGACCCACACCTATCGACTTCGGGTCAATCTTCACCAGTTCGGCAAGCGGGTCAATGAGTCGGCGACCTATCGACACCGCACCACGCACGGTCACATCTTTGTCGGGGAACTCCTCGCGGGCAATGGGCGACGCCGAGTAAACCGAAGCACCGTTCTCGCTCACCACATGCACATTCACCTTGCGCTTGCCGTAGTTGATGCGTTTCAAGAAGCGCTCGGTCTCGCGGCTTGCAGTGCCGTTGCCCAGTGCTATATCATTGATGTTGTGTTTGTTGACCATATCAAGCACAAGCGCGGTTGCGCCATCGGTGTCGTGAGTAGGTGCGGTGGGATACATCACGTCGTGAGCAAGCAGATTGCCTTGCTCGTCGAGCGCAACCACCTTGCAGCCAGTGCGGAAGCCGGGGTCGACGGCCAGCACGCGCTTGTGGCCCAGCGGCGGGGCAAAGAGCAGCTGGCGCACGTTCATTGCAAATGTGTCGATGGCCTGCGCATCGGCCTTTTCCTTGGCTGCGGCGGCAAATTCATTCTCAATCGATGGCTTGACGAGGCGCTTGAACGAGTCCTCGGCGGCCTCATCAACGAGGCTGGCGGCAATGCCCTTGCCTTTCACCACGATGCGAGCGATGTTGTCGAGGGCGCGGTTGTCGTCAATGCCTATGCCTACCTTGAGGAAGCCCTCTTTCTCGCCACGCCTGATGGCGAGCAACTGGTGCGACGACACGCGCTTGAGCGGCTGCGAGAACTCGTAGTAGTTCTCATAGTTGCGACCCTCGATCTCCTTGCCCTTGACGTAGTGCGAGGTAAGCACAGCATCGTAGCGAAACGAGCGGCGCACGGCATTGCGCACGGTCTCGTTCTCGCTCACCCACTCGGCGATAATATCTTGTGCTCCAGCGATGGCGTCGGCCACGGTTTTTACCTCATCGTTGACAAATTTAGCGGCGCGTTGCTCGATGTTGTCGCCGTGCTGCGACATGATGATGCGTGCCAGCGGCTCAAGGCCTCGCTTGCGTGCTACCTCGGCGCGTGTCTGGCGCTTGGGCTTGAAGGGCAGGTAGATGTCCTCGAGGGTTGTGGCGTCCCAGCAGCCATTGATGCGGGCGGCGAGCTCGGGTGTGAGTTTGTCCTGGGCCTCAATGGTTTTGAGGATGGTGGCACGCCGTTTCTCAAGCTCT
>JABUUJ010000041.1:36632-40038 GCA_021443235.1 Muribaculaceae bacterium | reverse complement strand
GCCTCCTTGCGGTAACGGCTGATGAAGGGCACGGTGCACCCGTCATCAAGCAGGTTGACGGTGCCGGCAACCTGGTTGAGCGGCAGGTGCAGCTCCTGGGATATTATTTCTGAAATCTTTGACATCGTGTTATTTATGCTTTAATGTAATCAGCGTTATTTCGGGTTTCACGCCCACTCGCAGCGGTGGTCCCACCATGCCCAGCCCGGTGTTGACATAGAGCGATTGCTCTCCCTCGGCATATAGTCCGCCCCACTCGTCGTAGCGCCATGACGCAGGCGACAATCGACAGCCAAACATATTGACTACCAACTGCATGGCATGGGTGTGCCCCGATAATGTGAGATGCGCGTCGGTCTTGCCCACGATGGCCTTGTGCCACATGTAGGGGTTGTGCTGGAGGTGTATCTTAAACTCATTGCCAAGTCCGCCTGTGGCTGCGCCATAGTCGCCATAGACAGGGAAGGGTGGGTCGCCATAGTTGGCTGTGCCCACCACGGCGATGCTGTCGTTGCCACGGCTCACAATGGCGTGCTCATTATTGAGTAACGTCCACCCTGCAATCTCTTGTATGGTGATAAGTTGCTGCACGTCGGCCTCCTGTTCAATCTCAGAAAGCCCTCGCATATAGTGGGCATAGTCGTGATTGCCCAGCACCGAGTATATGCCGTCGCGGGTTTTCAGGCGCGCAAGCAGTGGCTCAAACGGCGTCGCCTCGATTGCAGTGAGGCTCACAAGGTCGCCAGTAAAGCACACCATGTCGGGCTTCAGAGCATTAATCTCGTCGATGCATTGCGACACAAATGTGGTGTCACCGCCATAGCAACCCAGGTGCCAATCCGAGATGTGGACGATGCGGTAGCCGTCGAACGACTCGGGCAACTCGCTGTAACTGAGTTCTATCTCGTTGACTTGGGTAGAGTAGGGGGTCCACACCGACCCGATCAGCATTGCCACAAATGTCACAATCCCCATCGCCGCCGCGGCCAACTTGAGTAGCACGCGCACGTCATAGTTCAGCCACTTGATGCTTCCCAAGACATAGAGGATGCTCCACACCAGCTTGGGCACGAAAACCACCAGAAACGCAAGTAAAGCCCTTGCACTTGCCGCCATGTTGGCAGCATACAAGGGCTTTCCCGAATAGTTAGTAGTAAATGTTATGACGCATGCCGCCAGCGTGGCGACAGTTGCAAGCACATTGATAATCGCCAGCACGCGCNCTTTCCTCTCTTCCACAAGGCGCGGCTCAACAGCCAGTCTATGCCCACTATGAGCGCTATCGCCACTATGAAGGGAAGCCAGAAAATGCGCATACTGTCGTCGTTATTTCATTGCCTCAATATGATTGGTGAGGGGGTTGGAATACATCTGCAACATCTTGTAATACAAGAAGAAACGGTCATAGTTGGCAAGCTTGATGTCGTCAATCTTGTCAATCTGGCTGTCAAGATATTTCTTGAACGCCTCTTTGTCGTCAACACTATATTTGTCGGCAAAGTCGTTGTTGTCAAACAGAATGTCGTGAGCGATGTAGTTGGTCTTGAATATCTTGTAGTTCTCGTGGATGGCATGGTCGATGATGTGGCAAATGCGTGTCACAGTGAGCATCTTGTCGAGGTCGGCGGGAATCTTGTCAAGCTCGTCGTTGATGCAGGGCGTGAAGGAATAGTGCACCTGGCCTTTGTAGCCCATGATTCCGGTCTGCATGCTGATGAGATCGTCTTGAGGCGACTTCTTCCAATTGGGGTTCTTGCTCTTGAGCAGGAACTCGCGGGCCTTGAGATAATCGTTGGGATCATACTCATAGCACAGTGCTATAGGAGCGATATTCAGCTCTTTAAGGCTCTCAACGATTGTCTTGTCGCGGTTGCCGTAGGTGAGCATCTTCATCAGGCTCTCTTGTGTGCGGTCGTTGCTGTCTTTGCAGCGGCCCTCGCGCTGAGCAATCCACACCGACTGTTTCTTCTCGTTGATGGCAAAGTGGATGTAGCTCGACAACTGCACTGCAGCCTGAAGCGTCTGGATCTTGCCCAAGTTGCGCTTTACGATAAAACTGCGATTCAGGCGCACGAGCTTCTTGATCCAGTCGTAGATGAGCAGATTGTTGCCAATCGCCACCTCGCACGACTCGCCGCCGTTCATCACGAGCAGATAGCCCAGCTGCGTAGCGTCGAGCACGATGTCGCGGTGGTTGGTTATAAATGTATAGGCTCCCTCCTTGTCAAGTTGCTCTATGCCACTCTGGGTAAGGCCGGCTGTGGTTTTGGCCAGCAACCCTTCTATCACCTGTTTCATCACCACGGTCTGGAACTCGTGCTTGGAGTTCAGGCTCAGCAGCACTTTCTTGAGTTGCGACCACGAGTATTGTGGTGCTAGCAACGACATAATTTGCTGCAAAGCAGGCTCTTGAACCAAAATTGTCATCTCATTGTGGAAATCCTTGTCGGCAATGGGACAAATGTCGGAAAACTCGACCGGAGTCATTACTTCTTCTCTCATGAATAATTGCTTTTACAAATTTACAAATCTTAGCGACCCCTCTATTCTTGCCAAAACATGGATATCACTTCTGTAATATTGCCAAGGCAAGGGAATCACCTCCAAAATTACAACTTTTTCCCCTATTTTCAAAGGCCTGCGCCCCATAACCCACATTTTATCGCACACTTTTAATTTTTTACACTAAAAACCGCCATTTATTACACTTTTTCACAATAACTGTTTCGACCTTGACTCGCCCCCACACTTCTCCGTCTCCTCGCCTATGCGCCTACGCGCCTATGCGATGCCCCCCACCAAAGCGATGCCCCCACCTAAACTCCACCTCCCCACCAGCCGCAAAAAAACCGTTTTCGTGGCGTCAGCCGCGAATTACCTCCCAATTACCCCCATCTTTTATTACTTTTTAGGTTACTTTTTTCACACTATATAATTTCACTAACCCCCTTGATACACAAGTAACTATCATTTTTAACCATTTACTTTTTCACTACAACACGTTTACAACAGCATTAAAAATGTGTAAATTTGCAAAAACGAATTACCAAACTTTATTGTCTAACTAATCTTTCATCCAAATGAAAATCAAGAAAAATTTCCTTAGAGGCACGATGCTTCTGGCGTCGATGCTTCTCTGCGTCGCTTCGGCTTTCGCCCAGGTGACCGTGACAGGACAGGTTTTGGACGAGACCAATCAACCCGTGATCGGCGCTTCAGTACTTGTCCTGGACAACAATAGTGGAACTGCCACCGACCTTGATGGCAATTTCACTGTTAAGGCTCCCTCAAAGTCCTCTAAAATCCGTGTAACCTACATGGGATACAAGACCGTGGAGATTACCGCAGCAACCGCTGGCACTATCGTGCTTGAGCCCACCGCTGCCAACCTCGACGAGGTGGTTGT
>JABUUJ010000041.1:27859-30522 GCA_021443235.1 Muribaculaceae bacterium | reverse complement strand
CGCTCGATGTATTCGCTCAGCTCGCTTGAGGTCATCGTCGTCTCGTCGTCCTCCGAGATGAGGAAGTCCTTCGGTTCGATATTAAGCAGTGTGTCGAGGGTTCCACCTGTGGTGAGATACTCGTGCGAGCCCTCAAACTTGCGAAGTTTCCATGCCGAGCATTTCCAGCGGCCGCACGAGTCGTAGCGCACGTTCTCGGCCGTGAGGCGCGACCTCATCGTTTTTCCGTCATATTCCACGAGCGAGAAATGGTATCCGCTGCGGGAGGTGTTGTCGTAGCGAGCCATAAACGCCATCACTCCCGGCTTGACCTGCAGCTGGATGTTGTCGCCATAGACCACTGCCTTGTTTCTCACCCATCGGTTGGTGTATTCCAGCGTCTTTAAGTTGGCCGGCGGGATGATGTAGGCCGAGAGGGCATAGTTGGAGAAAGCGATTACCGCCGCCGAAACCAGGTAGGGCACCAGCAAACGCTTGAAACTGATGCCACTTGAGAGCATCGCAGTAATCTCGCAACGGTCGGCCAGACGCGAAGTGAAGAAGATAACCGAGATGAAGGTGAACATGGGGCTGAACTGGCTGATGATGGACGGCAGGAAGTTCATGAAATACTTGAAAACCGTGTCGTAGAGCGGAGCGGTGAGCACGGCATCGAGTTTCTCGTTGATGTCGAACATAATCACGATGGCACACAGGAGCAGGATGGCAAAGAAGAACGTGCCCAGGAAGAGCCTCATGATGTAGAAGTCAAAAGTCTTGATCCAGCGCTTCTTCATCGGCTTTTCGGGCTGAGGCTCGGTGGATGTGACGGACTCGGTGGAAGGCACGTCGGTCTCAAGCTCCACCTGTTGGGGAGTTGCGACAACATCCTTGCGAGCCAAGTCAAACTCCATAATCGACTTCTCGTTAACCTCAAGTCCACCAGTATATCGCTGCTCGTATCCCATGTTACAGTCGTCGTTGCACGTCAATAACCATTTGTTGTTTCCAAGCCTTGAAGTCGCCAGCGATGATGTGCTTGCGCGCCTCGCCCACCAGCCACAGGTAGAACGCGAGGTTGTGAATGCTCGCAATCTGCATGGCAAGCAGTTCCTGCGAGATGAACAGATGGCGCAGATAGGCCTTGGAATAGATGTGGTCGACAATCGAGGCACCATCTTCCTGAATGGGGGTGAAATCGTCGGCCCACTTCTTGTTGCGCATGTTCATGATGCCGTGCTGGGTGAAAAGCATGCCGTTGCGACCGTTGCGTGTGGGCATCACACAGTCCATCATGTCCACGCCTCGGTCGATGGCCTCAAGTATGTTGGCGGGGGTACCCACACCCATGAGGTAACGCGGGCGCTCCTGTGGCAGAATCTCGTTGACTACCTCAATCATGTCGTACATCACCTCGGTGGGCTCACCCACAGCAAGTCCGCCAATGGCATTGCCGTCGGCGCCCAATTCGGCAACATGCTTGGCGGCATCTTGACGCAGGTCCTTATACACACATCCTTGAACGATAGGGAAAAAGGCCTGTCGGTGTCCATATCTGGGCTCGGTTTCATTAAAATGTTTCCAGCCACGGTTGAGCCATGCCTGAGTGAGTTTTAGCGAACGCTTGGCATAGTCATAGTCGCTTGTTCCGGGCGGGCACTCGTCGAGCGCCATCATGATATCGCTACCTATAGTGCGCTGGATGTCAACAACATTCTCGGGTGTAAAAAGGTGCTTAGAGCCATCAATGTGGCTGCGGAAAGTCACCCCTTCATCCTTGAGCTTGCGATTGGCACTGAGCGAAAACACCTGAAAACCACCACTGTCGGTGAGGATAGGGCGATTCCAGCCGTTGAACTTGTGCAAACCGCCAGCGCGCTCCATGATGTCCATGCCGGGTCGCAGATAGAGGTGGTAGGTGTTGCCAAGGATGATTTGGGCCTTTATGTCGTCGCGCAGCTCGGGCATGTGCACACCCTTAACCGAGCCCAACGTGCCCACAGGCATGAAAATGGGAGTCTCAATCACCCCATGGTCGGTAGTGATGAGGCCAGCGCGTGCGTTGGAGCCAGGTGCTGTCGCTTTGAGTTCAAAATCCATATTATCTTTTAAAATAATGTGCAAAGTTAGTGTAAATCGTGCTCACTGCAAAATTATGGCACGTTTTCTTGGTTGATAAGCGCAAGGCATCGTGCCATGAACTCATCGTGAGGCAGGTCGTAGTCGAGCCAATGGATGGGGAAGCCACGACGCTCCATGCCGCGGAACCAAGTCATCTGCCGCTTGGCAAACTGGTGGATAGCAATTTCGAGCAACGAGAACATTTCGTCGCGCGAGATAAGTCCAATGACATGCTGGGTAACATACTTGTACTCAAGCCCGTAGTAGATGAGGTCATCGGGATTCACGCCACTGTCGATGAGACGGCGCACCTCGTCGACCATGCCAGCATCGATGCGGGCTTGCAGGCGTGAGGAGATGCGCTGGCGACGCGCCTCACGGTTGATGTTTACTCCCAGCACCACAGCGTCCTTGATGGGGTGTGGCTGGGTGAGCGCGCTGAGCGAAGGGTTCTCGTGATAGTAGGTTGCAATCTCAATGGCACGGATGGCGCGCTTGCAAGTGTCGATGTCGCTGTTGTTGCGCAGCGTCTTGTAGCGCTTGAGAATCTCGGTTAGTTCGTC
>JABUUJ010000041.1:24364-27821 GCA_021443235.1 Muribaculaceae bacterium | reverse complement strand
TGCGGCACAGGCGGCAGGGCGATACCTTTGAGCACGCTCTCGACATAAAGTCCTGTGCCACCGCACAATATCACACGCTTGCCACGCGCCACGATGTCGTCGTGGGCTTGCTGGTAGTCGCGCAGATATTCAAATAGGTTGTACTTATATCCCGCATCACAGATGTCGATGAGATGATAAGGCACATCGCCATATTCCTCAAGATCCTTGCCCGTGCCCAGGTCCATGCCACGGTAGATTTGGCGCGAATCGGCGCTGATAATCTCGGCGTCGATTTCGCGGGCAAGAGCAACGGCGCGTGCGGTCTTGCCGCTCGCGGTGGGCCCGGTGATTACTATGAGGCGGTTATTGTTCATTTACTTTTTCAAGGTGCGGTCAAAGAAGTTGAGAACACGCTGGTAGAGCGCGGGGCGAATGCCGCAACCGTTGATTGAGTGGTTCATGTTGGGGAACATCATCATCTCAAACTGGCTACCGCGAGCATGTTGCAGCGCGATGTATTGCATAGAGTTGATAATGTGCACGTTATCGTCGGCACCGCCAAATATTATGAGCAAGTCGCCCTTCTGGTTATCTACCAGTTCGAGAGCCGAACCGTTTTTGTATCCCTCGGGGTTTTCCTGCGGTGTGCGCATGAAACGCTCGGCATAGATAGTGTCGTAAAAACGCCACGAGGTGACAGGCGCAATCGACACGCCCGACGCATAGCAGCTGTTGCGTTGCGACATGCTCATGAGCGTCATGTAACCACCGTAGCTCCACCCCCAAATGCCTATGCGCTTGGCATCTACATAGGGCTGCATGCCCATGTAGCGAGCGGCGGCGATCTGGTCGATAACCTCATATTTGCCCAGGTTGAGATAGACGAGCGACTCAAATTCCTTGCCACGACCACCAGTGCCACGACCATCGACACAGCAGATCACATAGCCCTGCATGGCAAACCAAGTCTCCCAGTCGGCTTTCCACTTGTTGAGCACCTGCTGCGAACCCGGACCGCTGTATTGCGACATGATGCAGGGATATCGCTTGGTGGGGTCGAAATTGGCAGGCTTGATGATGTAGCCGTTGAGTTCATAGCCATCGCTGGTGAAAGTGAAGAACTCGCGCATGGGGATGCGGTCCTTAAAGCGCTCGGCAGTCTCGGTGTTAAGTTGGAGGTCGCGCACACGCTTGCCATCGGCCTTGCACACACGGTATTGCGTGGGCGTGGTAGCATTGCTGTAGACCTCAATGTAGTAGCTGAAATCGGTGTTAAAGCGTGCCGATGTGGTGCCCTCATGCTTGCCCAGAATAGTTTCCCTACCCTTCTCGTCGACCGAGCAAACCACACGGTTGAGCGGCCCGGCGGTGCGCTGGTAGTAGTGCAGGCGACGGGCTGCGTCGTTGCCATAGTAGGCAGTCACCGCCTCGTTGCCAGTGTTGAGACAACGGAGGAGTTTGCCGTCGAGCGAATAGAGGTAAAGGCGAGCCCAACCGTCGCGTTCGCTGGGGATGACGAAAGTCTTGTCGGTATAATTCACGCTATTAGCCAGCTCGCTATCTATCCACGATTTAGAGGACTCGCTATATATGTCAACAGCGCTACCATCGGCAGGATTGACGCGATAGATGTGCATGAGGTTTTGTGTGCGGTTGAGCGTAGTCACCATGAGGGCGTCGTTGCGGCCGCTGAAGGCGATGTGGGGGATGTAGTCCTCATCGGTTTTGGGAATATTCATCTGCGAGAGCGCGCCAGTCTTCACGTTATAGCACCAAACGGTCACAATCGAGTTTTTCTCGCCAGCCACAGGGTACTTGAAGTCGAAGCGTGAGGGATAGAGCGCGCGGGTGGTGTCGGGGTTGCATGCACCCTCATAGAGCGTCATAGAGCTCATGGGCACCTGACTCTCGTCGAAGCGAACGAAAGCCAGCGTGTTACCATCGGGCGACCAGCAGAAAGTGTTGAGCAAGCCAAATTCCTCCTGGTAAACCCAGTCGGGCACGGCGTTTATGATGTAGTTAGGCTTACCATCCTTGGTCACTTGCACAGTGCCTGCATCGTTCAGCCCCTGGCCATCTTCCTCATAGACCAACGACTTGATATACACGTTATTGTCCTTTACATAGGCGATGTGTGTGCCATCGGGGCTCATAGTGGCGATTTCCTCCCCACCCTCTTGCGAAAGTTTCTTGGTGTCGCCCGAAACCATGTCGGCGACATAGTAGTCGGCAGTAAACGAGTGTCGATATATGGGTTTGGAGCCAGTCCACAGCAAGATGCGCGAGCCACTGTTGCTAACCTCAAATCCGTTCCATTTCACGGAAGTGAGGCCGTCGATTTCGGCCGACGAGTATAGCGTAGTTTCGGAGTTGGGATTTTTGTAGCTGTAGCTCACAATCTTATTGCCACTGACGAGTCGGAAAAAGGAGTTTCCGTCAACGGGGTTAGGACTCATGGCACCGATGCCAAACGGTCCGGCAACACTGGTTGTGAAGTCCTCAATGGTGAGGGGTTCGGGAGTTTCGCCTTGTGCCAATGCGGCAGTAGTGATAAAGGCTGCCAGCAGGCTAAATGTTATCTTCTTCATAATTAAAACTATAACTGTTTCAAAACATTGATAATTCGTTCGCACGCGTGGCCGTCGCCATAGGGGTTAACGGCCTTGCTCATGCGTTGATATGCGGCTGTGTCGTCAAGGAGTTGCGACACATTGTTAACTATTGCGTCATAATCGGTACCCACAAGGCGCACCGTGCCGGCGTCGACAGCCTCGGGGCGCTCGGTAGTGTTGCGCATCACAAGGACAGGTTTGCCAAGCCCGGGAGCCTCCTCCTGAATGCCGCCGCTATCGGTGAGGACAATGGTTGATTTCTCCATGAGATAGACAAAGCTCATGTACTCAAGCGGCTCAATCAAGAACAGGTTGTGTGGGCGGTGCGCCTCGTCGCCAAAGATGTCGTTGATTGCAGTGCGCACATTGGGATTGGGGTGCATGGGATAGATGAAATCGACATCGGGATACTTGATACTCAAGTCATTGATAGCGCAACAGATGTTGCGGAAGCCATCGCCGAAATTCTCGCGGCGATGACCAGTGATGAGCACCATGCGGCGGTGGGCATCAAGGCGCGACACATCATAGCCGTCGTTGAGAAGTCGGGCGTTGAGCGTCATATCTATATTTGAGTCGCTCTTGATTTTATTGACTACCCAGTGAAGCGCGTCGATCACGGTGTTGCCCGTAACAGTGATTTTACTATCGTCGACCGCTTCGGCAAGCAGATTGTGGCGGCTAAGGGGCGTGGGAGCGAAGTTATAGGTAGATATGCGGCTCGTAATCTGGCGGTTAACTTCCTCGGGCCACGGACTGTAGATGTTGTGAGTGCGCAATCCTGCCTCGACATGACCCACGGGAATCATCTGATAGAACGCAGCCAGCGCCGTCGCCGTGCTTGTTGTGGTGTCGCCATGCAC
>JABUUJ010000041.1:15033-23592 GCA_021443235.1 Muribaculaceae bacterium | reverse complement strand
GAGTATCCGCTCTCGAGCCAACGAGTGGCACTGAAAAAGCAGTCATAGAACGTTTGGAACGCAAAGAACGCAATCAGCACGGTGGCAAACTGGCGTTGCGTCGCTTTCTCAATAAACGCGTTGAGAATGGGCGAGATAAGGTAGAGTCCGATGTAGCATTTCACAAACCAGTAGTCGTTCAATCCACACATAAACAGGCGCGACATCGCGCTGCCGTAGAAGGGTGTGTTCTCAAGACGGTAGGGGCAGAAGATAGCGCACACACCGATGGCAAACAGCCCGAAAAACAGCACCTGGAAAAGCAACTCGCCCAGCCTTAGGGCCTTGAAACGGATGCCAAACCAGCCCGAGAGCAACACAAACACGTTGACCGCAATCACTGAAATTGCCTCGGTGAAAAACATGAGCAACGACGACACAGGTTCGGCATTGACCTTGAGCGGACTGGGAACCGGCAAGGCACGGAAATTGGCATGCACAACCATGACCAGAATCATGGCGACGATGCGCAGCAACTCCATGTTGCTCATGCGCTGGCGGGCACGGGGCGATAGGTCAGTGTTTCTTGAGTCCATGCAGTTTTTCTTTAATAATGGTCATTAACTCGCCGTAGGCCGACAACCTAAACGCTTTGCATAGAAGAACATACACTACCGGGCACGCAACGAGCGTCGCCACAAAAGCGATGTAGAGGTTGGGGATGAACTCGCCCATCGCGATACCCATGCCAGCAATCACGCCACTCACGGCAAGCACGGGAAGCAACTCCTTGATTTGGCACAAGAAGCCGTAGTTGAGCAGTTTCTTAGTGTAATAGGTGTTGAGATAGAGGGCGATGATAGAGTAAAGCACCCTACCCCAGCAAATTGCGATAATGCCGAAGAACATTGAAACCAACAATATAGCCACGGCAATCGACTTTTTCACCATCTCAAGGCGCAACACATAGTCGCTGTGGCCTTTCACATAGATTAGGTTGAGATTGGTGGCGATGACGCAGTCCCACAAGTAGGCCAGCGACAGTATCTGGAGAATAGGCACACACCCCATCCACTCCTCGCCCAGCAGAGTATAAATCATGGGTCGGGCAATGCCGCACAGGCCCAAGATGAGCGGGAAAGCGATGAGTGCCGAGACCTGCATGAAGCGCTTATAGGCCGAGCGCAGGCGGTCGTCATCGTCTTGAATAGTGCTAAGCACAGGGAACGACACGCGCTGCAAAATCGAGCCAAGATTAGAGCTTGCAAACTGATTAAACTTGTCGGCATTCTCAAAGAGCCCGAGATCCTCCTTTGAGAAGCGCTTTCCAATCACAAGGTTGTAGACTTTGGTGTAGGCGGCACTTATAATATTGGCCACAAGCAGTTTAGAGCCAAAAGCGAAGAGGCGGTGGAACGACTCGGACGAGAAGTTCTTGCTGGGCCACCATCGCACATAGTAGAAACTGAGCAGCACATTGAGCAACGCCAAGATGAGTGCCTGATAGACCAGCGACCACACACCGTAGCCCATGAGAGCCAACCCTATACCCGCCGCGCCGGCAATCACAGCGCTGATGAGCGAGATTTTGCTTTGCGTCTTGAAATCGACATCAATGGTGAGTTTTGTGCGGTTAACCGCTACCATCGAGTTGAGAATCAGGTTGAGCGAATAGACGCGAGTAATGGGCTCAAGGATAGGTTCTTCAAAATAAAAAGCAATGGTGGGGGCAGCCAAGAAAAGCAAGGCATAGACGATGATGCTGATGGCGATGTTGATGTAGAACACCGTCGAGAAATCGGCCTCAGAGCGGTCCTTGCGCTGGATGAGCGCACTTGAGAAGCCGCCATCGATAAACACCTGCGACACAGTCATGAAGATGGCCAGCATGGCGATAAGGCCAAAGTTGCCGGGACCGATGATGCGAGCAATCACGATGTTGCACAGGAACACAACGCCCTGCACCGAGAACCTCTCGACAAAGCTCCACAGCACACCGTTGACAGTCTTGTTGCGTAATGTTCCTTGACCTTCCATATTATTCAATTATGTCAGACCCAGCGAATTAGCCAAGTCGTCAATCGTATTTTGAGCCACCGACTGTCCACTCGGCGGCAACAGATAATTCTCGTAAAACTCGTCGCGACGCTCCTTCAGTGAGTCGTTGCCAGCGATGACAACGTGGCTGATAAAATTGTCAATATCATCGTTGTTCTGCCCCAGATAGTGCATCTTGTAGGCAAGCAGTCCAAAGTCGCTCTGTGTGTCGAGGATGCTCTTTATGTCGCGCGACACAAACATCACCGGCTTGCGCGAGTAGTGATACTCAACGGCAAACGAGCCGCTGTCGTGAATCATTGCGTCGCTGGTCATAAACAGGTGGGAGAAGTCGCCAGTCTCGAGTTGGGTGTTGGGTAGCGTTTCCCACAACCGATAGTAGGCATCGGCGGCCTCCTTGCCCCACTCGGGATGGATGTAGAGTTCGTTGATGAGGCGCGGATGAGGCTTGAACGCCATCTGAATCGTGTCGGCATACTTGCGCGCCAACTCGAGCATGGCGTGTGCCATCCACAGGAAATTGGAGCGCGGCACGAGGCCGTATTTGTCAACGATTGAGTAATGAGGCGCCCACACGACGCGCAAGCGACGACGGTTGTCGGGCTGCGGTTTCCACACATCGGTGAAATTGGCGGCGAGGTAGTCGTCGGCATTGGGATAGCCCACCACACGCACGTTTGCCCCTTTGTTGGACGCGGTGCGTTCGGCCTCTTTCAAGTGCAAAGCGGTTGAGTAATAAAGTCTCCACGCCATGTTGTGGAAGTGGAAATCGTAGCTCCACTTGCCCTTGCTGGTCCAGAAGGCATAGGGATAGTAGCACAGCAGTCGGTCGTAGAACGCGGTGCAGTCGTGCTCGGGCACAAGCAAGTTCTCGTAGGGCTGGGGGTAGAACATCACCAGCGGGTTGAGCGTTGCACGCACATCGACGGGTGGCGCGTCGTGCTCCAAGTCGAAGTCAACGTAGGGCATATTGCGCTCGTTGAAGTAGTCGCGCAGACGGTTCAATTCCTTGATGCTCTGATTTTTGTCATAATCCTTGCAAGGCGAAAGCACGATTGATGGGTTAAATCGCGCATCGGCGTTCATAGCCTCCCACAAGTGCTGGTAGCGCCACATGGCGAGGTTCATCGCCATAAAGACGACGTTTACTGGCTCATCTGGGTTGACCGACGCCACAAGGCGGCGATGAGCGCGTGCGACGGCGTTATACTTGTAGCCATGCAAGTAGATGTAGTTCAGTGCCTTATGTAAGAACCCGTTAGCCATCAAATCCAAGCCTTAGCAGTTTCTTTTTCTTGAACAAACGACTCAACCTCGATGCCGCTCTCAACAATCATATCATAGATTTTGCTGGCATAGACGGCGTCGTGCAGTCCCAGTCCGATGTTGTAGCACAGGATGCGCTCGCTGTCGCTCTCGCGGCCGGGGTTCTCGCCCAGCAGCACGCGCGACAACTCGTCGAAGTGTCGGAACTGCGAGAAATAGCGGAAGCCCTCGATGTGGCCACGGTCGTCGCCAAATACCTTGTCAAAAAACAGGTCGCAGTTCTGGAAACCGCGGGTGTGGACGGGGATTAGGAGTAAGCCCTCGCGGAACTTGCTATCGTCGTCGCAAATGAGACCCTGCGCCGAAGTGATGCACGACACAAGCACCTGCACATGGTCGAGCATCTGCTGGGCGGTGTCGACAATCTCAAAGGTCACATTGTCGTACCCGGCAAGGCGACGCATGAAGTCCTCGGCCTGGTCTTTATAGCGCAACAGCGTGAAAGTGAAGTGCTTGTCGCGGTTATCGTCGAGCAGGCACAGAGCGCTGGCGCGAGCGGTGTTGCCCAAGCCCATGAAGCCGATGTTGCGCGCATCAGTGGCAGCAAACAGCCTGAACGACAGCGCCACAACAGCGCCGGTGCGCATTGCCGTAATCCAGTCGGCATCGACCAGTGCCTTGAGGTGGCCAGTGGTGCTGTCATAGAGCAGCAGGTCGCTACCCAGCGCCGGCACCTGCCCCTCGATGCGGTGCACCTCCTTCATGGTGAAGCGCCCGAACTCGGGTGGCAGCAACGCAGGCATAGTGTTGAAGAAATCGTCGCCCTGCGGGTGGATGCTGATTTTGGGTGGCAGCGTGGCGCGATATTTCATGGCAAACGACTCCTCGACCCATCTCACGCATTGCGCCGGCGAGATGTTTAGGTCACGAATTGCCTTATTCTGAACGATTAAAACCTTGTTAGCACTCATGGTGATGTTATTTTTCGAGTTCGCGCAACGCTGCGATGAGGGCGTTGTTATCGTCGGTGGTGCGCACCGCAAGTCGCAGGAAGTTGCGCCCGTCGAGTCCGGTCTTGGAGTTGCAGTCCTTGATGAGGATGTTGTAGTTATTGAGCAAAATCTCGGTGAGTTGCGCCGAGGTGTATCGGTTGACGACACGCACAAGGAAGTAGTTGGCCTGCGACGGAATCACCTTGAGGTAGCTGATGGTGTTGAGTTGCTGCTCAAAGCGTGCGCGCACGTCGAGGAACTTCAGCTGTGCGTCGTTGTACATTCCCTGATATTTGTTGAAAATCTGCATATAGAACTCGGCAAACGAGTTGATGTTCCAAATCGCCACATCCTTCTTGATATAGTCGATGAGGTCGACGTCGGCGCTTGCCAGCACGCCCAGTCGCAGACCCGGCACACCGTATGACTTGCTTATACTCTTCACTACTATCAAGTTAGGGTTATGTGCGAGGACATCGTCGTGCAGCAATGAGTTGTGCTGGAAGTCGTCGGTGAAATCGACAAACGACTCGTCGACGATGAGCCGTATTCCCTTCTCGCGGCACCATGCGGCAAGCCCGAGCACGTCGGCCACGGGGATGTAGTTGCCCGAGGGATTGTCGGGATTGACGAGCAAGATGGCGTCGACCGCCTTGTCGGCATAAAACGCCATGATGTCGTGGGCGCTATATTGCAGGTCGTCGCTCTCGACATGATAAGCCACGATGTTGTGTGCAAGGCGGTTGGGGTATTCCTCAAAGGTGGGATAGATAATGCCCACACGTGCTTGAGCAAAGCGTCCCATGAGCGACTTAATGAGCTCGGCGGCGCCGTTGCCAATCGTGATGAAGTCTTGCTTCACGCCGAAGTATTTGCCCGCGAGGAGCGAGTTAACTTTCATTCCCGAAGGATATTGCGTAATCAGGGCGTCAAAGTTGGCCTTGATTTCGTCCTTCATGCGTCGTGTGGGGAAATAGGGATTGACGAGGTAGCAGAAGTCGAGCATCTTGGGGAAGCGCCAGTATCCGCCGTAACGGCTGGTGTACTTTTTCAGGCGCTCGTTGTCGCTGGCAAAGAGAGCCTCGGCGATGTCGAGGTCTTGCACGTCGTCGATCTCATACCACCGCTCGTTGCCTATGGGCAGCGCCTTGAAACCGGCGCGGTCGAGCACCGTGATAACACGTAGCACCTGCTCGTAGTACTCGTTGTTGCCCATCACCTTGCTATAAGCGTCGAGGAAAGGCACATAGACCTCGGCCGAGAACTGCTTGCTGAACTTGTAGATGTTGACCGTCTTGTAGTAGTTGTCGACCTCGGCATAGTTAAACGCCTTGCGTGGCACGAAGTTGACGATGTTGCGGTCGGCGTCGATAGTGACCATGGTGCCGTCCATCCAGGGGTCGTATTTAGCCACGAGCGCGAGGTTGGGATAAGGGTCGGAGACAATCATGTCGAAGAGGTTGTCCTCAAAGATGAGGTCACTCTCGATGAGCAAAGTGTCGTCTTGCTGCATCTTGTCCTTGACGATGGCAAGCGAGTAGATATTGTTGGTCTTGTAGTATACGGGGTTGTCGGCATATTCGATTTTTAGCACGTCGTCATATCGGTTTCCGATATAGTCAATGAGTTCTTTTCCCTTGTAACCCACGACGATAACGACGCGGTTGAGGTTGAGTCGTGACAGCTGCGTGAGCAGTCGGTCGATGAGACGAACGCCATTAACTGGCACCATGCACTTGGTGCTGTTGCGGGTGTATTCACCCAGCCTGCGGCCCATACCGGCGGCCAGAATTATTGCTTGCATAAATTCTAAAAATTAAAGTTACAGTTTCGCGCCTCATCGAGGCAAGCGAAATTAACCTACAAATTTACAAAATAATATTGTGACTTGTGCGTTTATTAAATAAAATTTAGTGGGATAACACTTTTTTTATGAAATTGTTTGTTCCGCTGAAAAAAAAGCAGTAATTTTGCGTGCTTAATGCTCTATTAAGCTTAAACAATATGTTTAAATGAGACAATTAAAGATTACTAAATCAATCACCAACCGCGAGAGCGCGTCGCTCGACAAATATCTGCAGGAGATAGGCCGCAAGGAGTTAATCACTGTAGATGAGGAAGTTGAACTGGCACAGAAGATTCGCGAAGGTGGTCCTGAAGGACAAAAAGCACTCGACAAGCTTGTAAGCGCCAACCTGCGTTTCGTTGTTTCGGTAGCAAAACAGTATCAGAACCAAGGATTAAGTCTGCCCGACTTAATCGATGAGGGTAATTTAGGCCTGATTAAGGCAGCTCAAAAATTTGACGAAACACGTGGCTTCAAGTTTATCTCCTACGCAGTGTGGTGGATACGTCAGTCGATTCTTCAAGCTCTTGCCGAGCAGTCGCGCATTGTGCGACTTCCGCTCAACCAGGTGGGTTCGCTCAACAAAATCGGGAAAGCGCTATCGCGCTTTGAGCAAGAAAACGAGCGCCGTCCGTCGGCCGAGGAGCTTGCCGAGCAACTCGACGTTCCAGTTGACAAAATCTCTGACACGATGAAAGTTTCGGGCCGTCACGTATCGGTCGACGCCCCATTTGTTGATGGCGAGGACAACAGCCTGCTCGACGTTATTCCTAACGACGACAGTCCTATGGCCGACTTCTCGCTCAACCAGGAGTCGCTGTCGAAGGAAGTTAACCGCGCACTTGACCAGCTCAACCCGCGCGAGAGCGAGATCCTCAAGATGTTTTTCGGCATCGGTTGCCAGGAGATGACACTTGAAGAGATTGGCGCGAAGTTTGACCTCACACGCGAGCGCGTGCGTCAAATCAAGGAGAAAGCAATACGTCGCCTGAAAGGACAGAAGAGCAAATTATTAAAATCTTATTTGGGGTAAATTTACATAAAAACATGTAAAGTTTACACAAAACAAATGAATTCAGGCTGGAGTCGCAAGCGATTCCAGCTTTTTTAGTGGCAGATACGGCTATTTGTGGGGCGCAATTATGTTTGATGTAAATTTTACACAAACATTTTAATTCATCGGAAATAGAAAGGATTTTTAACATTTATTATGTTAGAAAATGCCGATTTTATGTGTTTGGAGGGTGGTTGGCACGGTTTTTGCGGGTATTATTGTATAAGATTTTAAATCATACGAATAACATTTTATTTTTAGCGTCTAACACGCATTAGAACACACATTACTATGAGACAACTTAAAATTCAAACATCAATCACCAACAGGGACACCGTTTCGCTTGAGAAATACCTGGCCGAGATTGGGCGCATTGAAATGATCACGCCCGAACAGGAAGTGGAACTGGCGAGGCAAATTCGCGAAGGAGGCCCTAAAGCACAAGAGGCTCGCGACAAGCTGGTGTGCGCCAACCTGAGATTTGTAGTATCGGTAGCCAAGCAGTATCAGAACGGCAGTGTGGGTCTGGCCGACCTCATCAACGAAGGCAACATTGGACTAATCACAGCCGCGCAACGATTTGACGACACACGAGGATTCAAGTTTATCTCCTACGCCGTGTGGTGGGTGCGGCAAGCGATCATGCTGGCTCTGGGAGAGCAGTCAAGGATTGTGAGGATACCGCAAAATCAGGAGAATGTATTGGCAAAAGTCGCGAAATTCACCAACAAATTTGAGCAGGAAAACCAGCGAAGGCCATCGCTGATGGAGATCGCCGATCAACTTGACCTGGAAATTGAAAAAATTGGGCAAACAATGGGCGCCTCGGGAAAGCACGTGTCGGTTGACGCGCCACTAATCGATGGAGAAGAGCACAGCCTGCTCGACGTGCTGACCAATAGCGAAAGCGTAATGGCCGACGAAGCCCTTAACCAAGAAGCATTGTCACAAGAAATGAAACGCGTACTGGGCCAGCTCTCGCAACGAGAGAGCGACATTGTGAGGATGTCGTTTGGAATTGGATGCGATGAGATGTCACTTGATGAGATAGGATTGCGATTCAACCTCACGCGCGAACGCGTGCGACAGATCAAGGACAAAGCAATACGCCGTCTGCGAGGTGACCGCAGCGCCACGCTGCGAGCCTTCCTGGGGTAAAGACATGGTTTGACGTGGTTTAACTTGGTTTAACTTTGTTCAACTTGGTTCAACTTTGTTCAACTTGGTTCAACGTGGTTTAACTTGGTTCAACGTTGTTCAACTTAAGGTTGTTCAACGTTGTTTTAGTTTTTATAGGGGGGTATTATCGAGGGTGACGAGAGTGACGATTGTAACGAGAGTAACGATTGTAACGAGGGTTAACG
>JABUUJ010000041.1:12262-14026 GCA_021443235.1 Muribaculaceae bacterium | reverse complement strand
GCCGAAGAACGGCAGGATGTGGTGCTCGCACAGCGAGTAGAACTCGATGTCCTTGACGATGACAAGTTGCGAGCCGGGGCGCTCGAATATTGCCGAGCGCACAATTTCGTGCCCGTTCTGGGCATATCCGCGAGTGTTGTCGACGAGAGCTTTGGCGGCACGCATGGGCGTCTTTACAAGCCCCTCTCGCGTGGGGTCCTCTCCCAGAAGCTCGATGATGGCGCGCATGTGGTGCGCGATGTCCTCGACTTGTTTCTGCTTGTCTATGTTGTTTTCGTTCATTTTCAGTTGCTCCACAGGTTAATGTTGTCTTTCACGAGAATCAGCTCGTTGGCAAATCCGGCGGCCACGCCACGCAGCTTGCCCAGCGCGGCCACGCCCTCGGTGCGGTCTTTGAAATCGCCCACTCTCAGTCGCCACAGGGGAGCATTATAGCTGATGTAGGTGCGAAAGTGCGGGAACTTCATTGCGATGGTGCGAGCACGCTGCTGCGCGTCGGCCTTGCTGTTGCCCGAGTAGCACTGAATGCGGAAACCCACCTTGCGGCCCTGCATGGTCTGCGACGTGGTGTGCATGCGCCTGGGGGCTTCTTCGCTGGTTGTCGCGGCTGGATCTTCGGATTTCTGCTCGTTTTCCTCGGCTTGTGTCGTGGCGGATGATTTAGCGCTTTGGTTTGGGCGTTGAAGCAGCCCCGACGGCACGGTCACCTTCACCTTGCCGCCCTTGTTGATGTGCGACACGATGTCGGGGTTCTGCGCCCCAGCCGCCAGCGCCACGATAGCGGCAATGACGAGGGCAGAAATTCTATTTAAGAAAGACATTTTCATTTCCATCAATACAAATTGAAATGCAAATTTAGTGGAATAATTTTAGATACGGCCTATTTTTGGCCCAAAATATTGTTTTGCTTCCCACATTTTATAGTAATGTGGCTCAAATGGTCACCACAAGGCCATCGTAGGACAGGTGGACGCCACTGGGCAACTGGCGCTCGATATCGTCGTGGCGGCCCATGCCGTGGCTCATGTGTGTGAAGTAGGTGACCTCGGGATTTATCTGCTTCACAACCCGAAGCGATTCGGCAAGGCACATGTGCGAGTGGTGTGGCTCGATGCGCAATGCGTTCATCACAAGCAACTTCACGCCTTTGAGGCGCGCCATCGACTCGGGGGGAATCGTCTTGGCGTCGGTGATATAGGCCATAGGGCCTATGCGAAAGCCCACAATGGGCATGCTGGCGTGCATCACGCTGATGGGCACGACCTCGATGCCGGCAGCAAGGAACGGGTCGTCGCCTATGGGGCGCAGGTCGAGCGACGGCACGCCGGGATAGGGGTGCCGGGCAAAGCAGTAAGGCATGTGCTTGCGCAGGTTGTCAATCACATCGGGGCGGGCATAGACGGGAAACGGGCCGGCGTGGCAATAGGCTCGCAAGTCGTCCATCCCTGCGACATGGTCATAGTGGATGTGGGTAACGAGCAGTGCGTCAAGGTCTTGATTGCTGGCACGCAGCATCTGGGTGCGGAAGTCGGGACCGCAGTCGATGAGCAGGCACTTGCCTTGATAGCGCACTATTGCCGACGCGCGCAGACGCTTGTCGCGCTCGTGTGGCGACATGCACACCTCGCAGTGGCAGCCTATTTGCGGCACGCCGGTAGAGGTTCCCGAACCCAAGAATTCTATCTCTATCATCGTGTGATTCACTTGGTCGTTGAACGATTACTTGCGGAAATCTTTTAACAGGCCGTCGACAAACTGCAGGTA
>JABUUJ010000041.1:7297-12203 GCA_021443235.1 Muribaculaceae bacterium | reverse complement strand
TGCTTGGGAGCACCCTTGGCAAGGCGGCACTCGTCCTTGGTCATCGCCTCGCACACGTCGCCGTGCACGATGAGCGCCCAGTGCTCGTCGGAGATTTCGGGGTAGTTGTCGTGCATGTCCTTGGCTCCGAAAAGCGAGTCATAGTCACGGTTGCTGATTGACGCGCTACCGCCCGACATCCACACAAAAGCCTTCTGGCCATTGTCGCTGGCAGTGAACAGCACGCGCAATGGCAGCACCTTGTTGCCAGGCAACACGCTGTCGATGTGCACTTTAATAAAGTGGCGGCCATGCACCATGTGCTCGGTGCCCACCTCATACCAAATGGGAGTCTTGATGTAAACGTCCTTGCCGTCGAGCTGACGTGCGGCGCTCGTCACCATATCCATGTCGATGAGCAGCGGGATGGCAAACGACGAAGAGAACTCGTCGAGCGTCTTGCCCGTGTGGTAGGTGTAGGTGTGGCGGTCGTCGGCAAGAAGGATGTCAACGACCTGGCGGTTATCGAGTCCGACAGCGGTTTCATATCCTTTGTAGGTCAAGCATTTTCCTGCCAATCTCACCGAGTCCATATCCACGCCGGGGATGTGTGCAAAGAGCAGTCGCGCCTGGTTGTCGGTCACATAAAAACGCTTGCCCACTTGCCACAGGGGCAACGAGTCGCGAAACTGGGAGATGGTCAGCGTGGGCTGACGGCGTTCGAGCTCGTTGATGGTGCGCGACACGTCTTTTTCGGTTATTTTGGGCGTGTTCTCAACGCCTGTGAAGCAACTCACAAGCCCAGTGCCGCACAGTGCCGCAACCATTATGCAATTAAAAATTCTCACTTGCCCTTTTATTTACAATACAATGGCCGCAAAATAGATAAACGCATAGCCTATCGCCAAGCCCACAAGCCCGATGATGAGGCCAGCCTTTGCCATCTGTTTCTGGGTGACAAAATTGGTGGCATAGGCGATTGCGTTGCCTGGAGTTGACACAGGCAGCGTCATTGCCATCGAAGCGGCGATTGCGATGCCCATGATAAGGGTTACACCGCCGCCAATGGGCGCAAGATGCTCGCGCATTCCTACAGCCATGGCAGTGAGCACAGGGATGATGAGCGCTGCGGTGCCAGTGTTGCTGATGAAGTTGCTCAAGCCCCAGCATATCAGCGCCGAGACAACGAGAATGAACAGCGGCGACATCACGCCGAACGGCACCTTGGCGATGAGGAACGACGACAGGCCCACGTCGTCCATTCCCGAGCCCAAGGCAAGCCCGCCGGCAAACATCCACAGCACCGACCACGGCAGCAGTTTGAGGTCGTCGGAAGTGAAGATGCCGCAAACCGACAGTATCACAACGGGCACAAGGGCGGCGACACTGTTTTTCACGCCAGTAATGCCCTCGGTAACCCACAGCAAGATGGTGATTGCATAGGTTGCAATAACGATGATGAGGTCGCGACGGCACGAAGCGCGGTTCTCAAAGTGCACCTCAATCTCAGTAGCGGTGAAGGGGAAAATCTTAATGAGAATGCGCCACGCGATGAAAATGAGCACGAAGCACAGCGGTATCATAATCACCATCCACTTGGCAAACGACAAGTGCATGTGCAGCCCCTCGGGGTCGTTGATGGCACTGTAGGCAAGCATGGCGGGAGGCGTGCCCACCGGCGTGCCCATGCCGCCAATGAGCGCGGCGAAAGTGACGCTCAGCGCAAGCGATGCCTTGCCGTTGGTGTCGTTGCCCAGCGACGCAAAGACGGGCGTCATCATGCCAATCATGAGCGCCGTGGTGGCGGTGTCGCTCATAAACATCGACAGGATGCCGGTGGCAATCATCACGCCAAGCAGCACATTCACAGGCTTTTTGCCAAACGGGTGGAGGATAGCACGCGCCAACTTGGCGTCAAGTCCAATCTTCGAAGCTGTGAGTGCCATCACCAGTCCACCGATATATAAGACTATCGACGGGTCGCCAAAGCTCTTGAGCACCTTCGACGACTTGATAATCTCGCCCAGTTCCTGCCCCGGATGTCCAGAGTGACGGAACACCATAAAGGCGCTGTCGCTATCGGTAAGTGCAATGATAGCGATGACAATGATTGATGTCACCCACGCGGGGTATAGCTCGAAAATCCACGACAGAGCGGCAAAGAAAAATATCGCAAGCATCTGCTGTTGCGACGATGTGATGCCTTCCAGCCCCATCGCCGAAGGGTCGATGAGCGATATCACTACAGGCACGATAATCATAATGGCCGCTTTGACCCATAACATTACCGATACCTTGCTATTGGTTTCAGAATTCTCGTTCATTTCACTAATTTTTTTGACACGTCAGTAATCTCATAATTAAATTACAAAGTTATACATTTTTCCCCAATCCCCCACCCTTTCACACAAACTTTAACACACTAATGGCACGGTTGCGGCTGCGTGGGCGGTTTTTAAGGGCCTATTAGTTGGTTTTTGCGAAAAATGCACTAACTTTGCTTGAAAATAACGAGAGGTGGATGAAAACAGTCATGAGAAAGGATAACGACAGAGATAACCGCGAGAACAATGTTGAGAAAGAGAACTGGCTCGACAGACATGAGTTGGGGTTCCTGAACCTCATTGTGTATGTGTTCCGTCGGCACTCACGCAAGGAGATTGAGGACATCTCGACCCAGCAAAGGGCTACATTAGCCGAGCTAAACGGGTTGTGGCCAAGGCCTTGGTTATATAGCCGCGCATTGTTCATTTTTGCAGTTTCCTTTGCGATGCTCTATAGTTGCTGGGTGGCCGAGGGCAAGTGGGAATACAGCACGCTGTTGCCTGGGATGACTGTGATAGGTGCGCTGGCGTTTCCACTCTCTATGGTGATTTTCTTTTATGAGTGCAATAAGTTCCGCAGCATCCCCATCCTCTCGGTGCTGCGCTATTTCCTGATAGGGAGTTGCATCTCGATAGTTGTGACCTTTATCTTTACCTTCCTGCTAAACATCGGGTTAGACACGCGGGTATCGGTGCCTGATAGGGTGCAAAATTCGCTGGGGCTGTTGTTCACAAGCTTTCGCCCGCTTTACTGGATTGATAGCAGCCCTTATATTCCCATGGCAATCGCGGCGCTGGTTGAGGAATTCAGCAAGACGTTGATAATCTACATCTTCATGATGCGCTATCGCAGGCAGTGCTACATCTTGCAGGGAATGCTCATTGGCGCCGCGGTGGGGGCAGGATTTGCCGTCTTTGAGTCGGCGGGCTATGCTATGATGGGCAACGATGACATTATGAGCAGCATCCTCACCCGAGGGCTGATGTCGCCAGCGTGCCACACGGCATGGGGAGCCCTGATGGGTGGCGGCACGATGCTCATCGTCAAGGGCGTGCTGCGCTACAAGTTTCTTTTTAACCCCAAGTTCTCGCTGCTTTACCTGCTGGTGTGCCTGCTTCACTTTGCGTGGAACTACCTGCTAACTACATATAAAACACTCAACCACAACTTGCAGCTGAGCGTTTTCACTTGGTTCCTGTTACTCATGTTGCTATGGGCCGGCGTGCTCCAGGTGAGGAAATTCAAGGAGCAGAACCAGTTGCCCGAGTAGCTCACTTGAGTTTTTGCAATATCTGCTGAGCGTCGGCAGTGTGAGGCGACTTGAGCGAAATGACACGACGAAATTCCAGGCGGGCCTTATTGACTTGTCCGTCGCGCATATATCCCAACCCAAGATACCACCTTATCTCGTGCTCGAGCGATTTCTTGTAGTTGAGCGTGAGAAGATACTCAAGGCGCCTTATGCCCTCATGGTTGCCTCGGGCGTCTCTCCTCGACATCAGTTTGGTGGCATTCTCAAGCATATAGGCAGTTGAGGGATGCCCTTTGGCGTTGAGTTTGTCGTCGCCAGCATCGAAGGTGTTCCAGTTTACTTTATCGCCCTGATAATAGGTGTTGAAAAGCGAAGCATAGCCGGCGGGATTGTTTTGTTGTCCCATGTCGATGTAGTTGATGCCCACGAGCACCAGCACAAGGCAAGCGCAGGCCGCGATGGCGCGAACAAACATCGACCGCGAGAACATGTTGACACGCGGCACTGGCTCGGTCGCCGTTTTGTTGAGCATCTGGCGGAACTCGTCCTCGCTCATCTGCTTCATTGCGTTGATGCGCGCACCGTCGCGTTGCTCGCCCACCCTGTGCATTGCCTCGCACAGAGCCGACTCAAGCTGCTTGTCGTCGTTAAGTATGTTGGTCAGTTCTTTTTTCATAACTACATATCTTTTAGTATGTTAAGCATTCTTTCTTTCAATTTCTTCATGCAGCGGCTCTTGGTGGTCTTCATTGTGTCGGCGTTGCTATATCCCAGCATTTGTGCCATTGCATCCATTGAGAGATTGTCTCGATAAAAGCCCCACAACACCTTGTCGCAAGGCTCGGGCAAGTCGGCCACCACTTCGATGAGAATCTCGACGATCTCTTCTTTTGGGGTGTCGTCGTGATCGTCGGGCACATCGCGTGTGAGGTTTCCCTCCTCGTCGATTATTCCTTCAAAGGTCTCAATCGAGACCATCTTTTTCAGCGAGTGGGTCGCATGGTTGCGGCAGCAAGTTGTGAGATAGGTCGACAGCGAGCAAGTGAGATTTTCCTCGGTGAGCTTGCCGTCTTGGATATTGCGCCACACTGCCATGCATCCTTCCTGAAAGCAGTCGTCGGCATCGTCTTGACCAAAGCCATATTTACCGTATTGGGCAAGGAGGTATTTCACCACCTTAGGGCGTTCGTCCCCAAAGAACTTACCCAAGTCGTCAATGGCTGGCATGAAGTTATTCTTCTCTTTCATTCTTATAATTCGCTTATTGGCGCAAAAGTAAAGAAAACAATCAGAAAACGCAAGTTATTTTAACCCAAAAAGTTCATTAGAACGCCGAGGTTAATTATTTTT
>JABUUJ010000041.1:0-7212 GCA_021443235.1 Muribaculaceae bacterium | reverse complement strand
ACCCAGCAATGAGAAATGGTGGTGGGGGTCGCTTTTGGTGAAAGGACGGGGGCGGTGGAGGTGTTATAGCCAGTTTTTCAGGCGGAACCAGAGGTAGCAGGCGGCGATGCTTGCCACGCTTACTGCTATCGCAACGGCGAAGCCCCACTCCCAGTTTTCCATGCCGTTGATCAGGTTCATGCCGAAAGTTGATGCTATGAGCGATGGTAGCATGATGATGATGTTGAGTGCGGTGAGTAGTCGCATCACCTGGCTCATGTCGTTGTTGATGATGTTGGCGTTGGTCTCGATGATGGAGTTCAAGACGTTGATATATATCCAGTTGTTTTCGCGTGCCTGGTTGGTCTCGATGTTAACGTCGTCGATGAGCTCGGCATCGAGTTCGTCGACTGGCAGCCTTGCTCCAATTTTTCCCAGGAGGTTCTCGTTGCCCTTGATTGATGTGGCGAAATAGGTGAGCGTGTCTTGGAGACGCGAGAGCGAGATGAGGTCGCTGTTGGCAATCTTTTTCCCCTCCATGTTGTACTTGGCCTGCTCGATCAAATCGCTCACCCGCCGCAGGTACTTGTTGTAGCACACGGCGGCGCATAGAAAGAGCCTGAACACCATGTCAACGGCATCGATAAAGCCGGCTTCGCGTCGTTGCTGTCGGGCGATGAAGTCGTTGACCATCTCGGTTTCATGGTGACACACCGTCACCACCTTATTGTCTTTAATGAGTATGCCCAAGGGCACGGTGACAAAGGGTGCTCGCGACGTGGCGAGGTTGTTGTGAGGAATGCGCAAGATAATCATCATCCAGCCGTTGCTGGTGTCGATGCGTGAGCGCTCGTCGGCGTCGGCGATATCGTCGATAAAGCTCTCGGGGATGCCCAGTTGGTGAATGAGCATACCGGTCTCTCTCTCGGTGGGCGCGGTGGCCTGCAACCAGCAAGCGTCGCGCCAGGCATCGGCTGCGCCAATGCCTCGTGCAGTGTTCCAAAATTTAATCATTGTCGTTGAGTCTTGTGGCTGTGTAGCACATGTGGGCCAAGACTCAACGCAGCGAGAACGGTTGAACGTGAGTCTTACCCTTGAGAGCTACAACAATAAGCCGGGTAATCGTCCATATTAATTTATCACTTTAGTGCCACGCATAGTGGCGGTTACTATTCCAAAAAGTTTCAGTTACAAAGATACAACATTTTCGTCAATAGCCATTCGCGCCCAGTAAATATTAACAATAATTAACCCCACCATGATGATATTCATGGTGGGGTGTGATTGGGTTAAGGTAATTGGGGTGTTACTGCTCGGCGGGAGCGGTGGGCGCGATGACGTGTAGGTCGCGTTGCGGGAAAGGAATCTCAATGCCGGCATTGTTAAGAGCCTTATAGATTTGTTCCTTTACCATGGCGTTGAACACGATGCGATTCTCAACGAGCACCCAATAGGTCACGAAGAGGTCGACGCTGCTGTCGCCGAAATCGTTGAACACCACGCTGAAGCCCTTATCGTTAATCATCGGGCGATTTGTCTTGTGGTTAGCCTTATAGTCGTTGTAGAAGGCGTTAAGGTGGTCGATGAGCACCTTCCTCACCTGGTCAATGCTTGTGCCGTAGGCAACGCCAATGGGCACCTTGACGAAGGCATAGTTGGTGGTGCGAGTGAGGTTGCGGAAGTTCTGGCTGAAGAGCGACTTGTTGAGGAATGCGACGGTGCCTCCGTCGAGGGTTGAGATTTGCGTACTCTGGTAGGTTATGCTCTCGACGCGTCCGAATGTGCCGGCGCAATCGATGTAGTCGCCCACACGCACACGTCCTGTCATGAGCGAGATGCCGTAGAAGAAGTTCTCGAGCAAGTCCTTCATGGCGAAACCGAGACCAGTGGCAAGGCCTGCCGAGATCACCGAGATGCCGCTTTTGGGCACATTGAAGAGGACGAGGCAGAAGACGAAGTAGAAGCCCCAAACGAGAATTGCCAGGATATTGTTGGCGAGGGTGATATTTGCTTGCTGGTTGTTTTGCTTAGCTGCGTGTCGGTCTTTGGCAACGCGGTAGGACGAGCGTATCACATAAAGCATATATCGGAAGACGAAGAACATAACTCCAGCCACATAAAGTTTCATCAACGAAATCTGAATCGTGTCGGGTATATTGACGAAATCGGTTTCGAACAGGTCGCGGCACAACTGTGCGCAATTGAAGAAATCGGCCTCGCAGAAAATACTTGCCAGAATAGAGAAAATGGCAAGAATGGGTATGAGTGTGATGCGGATGAAGTCGTAGAACCATGTCAAGCCCACAAAGTCGCCGTTTCTCATTTTAGCCAGCAGTTGTGAGTCGGAGATGCCGGCGGTGATGTATTTCTTGGCACGGATGCGTCTCAGGACATTTGATTGCTCGTAATTGGCGGCAATGTCGCGGATGCATGCGATGGTTTGTATAAACGCTAACTGGAAAGTCCACCAAACCATTGATTCGACAGCGGCGATGGTGTAGCCCGCCCACGATGAGATGGTTGCAAAAATCATTGTAACCAATGAGACGTAGGAGAACACGAGGTCGCTTGTGGCGACATGCTTGCGGTGGTGGCGCAGGTTAAATATCTGCCAAATGGTGGCGCACAGCATTATGGGCGGGAAAATGAGGTTGATGATTGAGCTTGGCATAAACACGATGCGCATGATAATCACAAAAAATGCCATGAGCATGAACGGGATGTAGCTTGCCAGGCCATGGCGCATTTTTTCTCCCGAATGGCGAATGGTGAGCGACAGAATGATCACGAAGAATAGCCAGGCGAAGACAAACATGTAGGAAGTGGCCATGAGAACGAGGAAGTTTTGCTTCACGAAAGACCTAACCACCCCTAAAGCCACGCCGAAGATAGCCACGCCAAGCGTATAGGAGATCATCAGTTTCTTGTCCTGGTAGATTCTGTGCTCACGAATGTATCGTCCCAGCCTTATGGGCAATTTAGGCAACAGCATAATGAGCAAATAGCTCAACGCCGAAGCGATTGCCATATAGAGAAGGATCAACACGCTCACGAAGAAAACCACTGGGCCGCGCCAGTCGCTCTTGGCACTAAGGGGTGAATATTTTTCCTTGACGTTGTTGGCGCCGCGCTTGTAGTGTGAGGGCAGCGACATCAAGACGGTGAAATAGTCTTTGCTGGCGGTCTCGATGACCCCCCTGCGGAGTTTCTCGTATTGTGTCTGAGCGTAATCGTTGAGCTCGTTCAGGCGGTCGGCTACTTCCTTGTAGTGTCGCTCATCGGCCTTGGTGCGGTTGTAAAGTCGCACGTAATTGTTGCGCAAGGCCTTGGCATATATGATGCAGTCTTCGCGTATTTCCTGTTCTTCCTGGGTAAGCATAAATGGTTGCTCCTCGGTGAGTTCTTCGGTAAGATCATCTATGTCGTTCTTGGTGGCAGCCGAGGCTTTGGTGGCAGCCGAGGCTTTGGTGGCAGCCGAGGCTTTGAGGGCGGTTGAGTCGTTGAGGGCTGTCGAGTCGTTGACGACCAATTCCTCTAAGTGTGANGAGGGCGGTTGAGTCGTTGAGGGCTGTCGAGTCGTTGACGGCTGTCGAGTCGTTGACGACCAATTCCTCTAAGTGTGATTTTGGCTGATTAACCGTGGGTGGCAGGCACTCCAGAGCGCGAATAAGTCCGTCATATCTATTCACATCCTCAAAGAGTCGCTTCGAGTAGTTGAACGAGGCCTCGCTGTTCTCCATGTTACGGTTGAAGTCCTCGTAAAGTTCGGTTGCCTGCTCGCAAGCGTAAGTGATGTCGAACACATAATCGGAAGGCAGAGAATAGAGCATGAGCGAGATTTGCTGGCTGCGCTTCATGAGCGAGATGAGCTCGTTGTGGCGAGCCTGTGTTCGTTTCTCGGCCGTTTCCATGATTTGTTTCTGCTTTCGGTAATTAACCTCGAGCTCGGCGCACAGTACTTTGAGAGTTTTTGACAAGTTTTTCTCCCTGAGCACCGACTCGGCGGGTGCAAAAGCCATAATTGCCATGAGCACAAAAAGCAACGGCCTTATCATGTTGAGGTTTCCTGTAAGTTTTGTTTTGTTCATCTCGTTGTATTTTTAGTGATAAATGGGGGCAGTGAGCACAAACGCGTCCCTTAAAATGCAAAGTTACAATTTTTTGTCCTAATAAACAAAAAAAGGTTTAATAATGTGTGTTTTTAGGGCGAGGGTTTAGGGCGAGGTGCTTTTTGGGGTGATTTTAGATGATAGCCAAAACAAGGCGGCGCGTCGATTGAGACACGCCGCCAGTTGTTTTCTGAGAAAATTCTGTGATTAGAATGCGGTTACGATGCCCATGAAGTCGGCGCATTTGAGCGAAGCGCCACCAATGAGTCCACCGTCGATGTTGGGTTTGGCGAAGAGCTCGGCGGCGTTGCTGGGCTTGCAGCTGCCACCGTAGAGGATAGTGGTGTCGTCGGCCACCTGTGCGCCATACTTCTCAACGAGGAAGCCACGTATGAAAGCGTGTATTTCCTCGGCCTGCTCGGCAGTTGCAGTCTCGCCAGTACCGATGGCCCAGATGGGCTCGTAGGCGATGACAATCTTGGCGAAATCCTCGGCGCTGAGGTGGAAGAGCGAGCCCTCGATCTCGGCTTTGATTACGTCGAAGTAAGAGCCGTTCTTGCGCTCCTCGAGCGACTCACCGCAGCAGAAGATAATCTTCAGGCCCTCGGCGAGAGCCAGGTCAACCTTGTTCTTGAGCACCTCGATAGTCTCGTTGTAGTACCCACGACGCTCGCTGTGGCCCAGGATGACATACTGAGCGCCAGTCGAGGCCACCATAGCGGCCGAAACCTCGCCTGTGTAGGCTCCCTTGTTGTGGTCGGCGCAGTTCTCGGCCGAAACCAGCACTTTGCCGCCCTCAACAGCAGCCTTAACCGAAGTGAGGTGAGTGAAAGGCACGCCTACTACCACGTCACACTTCAAGTCGCTAACTGCGGCAACAGCCTCGTTTACTTCCTGTGCCAACTTAACACCCTCGGCAACTGTTGTGTTCATTTTCCAGTTGCCAGCTACAATATTCTTTCTCATTTTCAGTAAGTTAAAAAATTATGTGAATCGTTTTTGGTTTTCAATCTACAAAGTTACACTAAAAAATCCAATAATTCAACGGTTATATTATTTTTCTTTTTTTATGCGTCGCTTGATGCGGAACAGCAGGTGCGTGCGGTTGATGATGAGCACGAGCAGCAGCGCGACAATCAGCGATGTGAGGTTGCTCTTGAGGATGTCGCCGGGCACGAAGTCGCTGCCAAGCTCCTCGATGCTCTGCTCGCCGTCGTGAAGGTCGTCGGCGTCAATCGACATGAGCGTGCGCTTCCACACGATTTTGCGGTCGCGCATATAGACAATGGCGGGGTTGCCGCGTGCAATCATCTTGATTTCCGAGCCATCGGCTGTGTAGAGCGGATAGTGTGCCATCGCGATGTCGTTCCACTCGGCAATCTGCTCGTCGGTGCCCGATGTGAGTCCTGCGACCGCCACGCCGTGCTGGTTGGCATACTCGTTGAGCTCGTTGATGCGGAATGTATAGGCCACGCTCACCTTGTCCATTTCGGGGATGAGGATAAGGAGTAACTCGTTGTTAGCCAGCATCTCGTCGCTCACGTCGTCGCCATTGTCCCATGCGGCTATTGTGATGGCATCCTTGGGGCGCTCTACCACGTTAGCGCTGTTTTTAGTGCGTCGGTCAACGTAGTTCCAGCCCGAGTCATCATCGGGAACGCTGTCGAGCGCAAACTCTTTTTCGACTCCATCTTTCTCATAGACAAAGACATAGTCGTTCTCGTTGTGCGAGGTCGCATTGGTGGCGAGCGTCGTGCCCACCTTGTAGGGGCGGAAGTCGATGAGCGGCTGTGTGAAGTAGCCGTGGATGCACAACGAGAGAGCAAAGACAAACAGTACAAACAGCACAATCCACTGAACGGCAGGCCCATAGACCGACATCAGACGTTTGTTGCGAATCACCAAATATATGCATCCGGCGAGCAGAGCAATGTTTTTGAAGAACGTCGCCCAGTTGCTCAGCGCAATCATGTCGCCGAAGCATCCGCAATCGGGCACAGCGTTGGTCACTGCGAGCCACAGGGTTAACGGCGTCATATACATCATGATTAGCGTTGCCATAAGCGGGGCGATGCGGCGGCACAGGCCAGCCACAATCATCGCGCCCAGCACAAACTCGACTATCGCGAGCGCAAAAGCGCCAAAGGTGGTGAGGCCGAGCATCGACTCCCACCCTAATGCCATCAGGTAGTCGTTGAGCTTGTAGTAAGTGCCCCACGGGTCGATTGCCTTGGCAAAGCCCGATATAAGGAACGTGCCGCCCACGAGCATGCGCACGAGCGCCACGACGAGGCGCTGCCACAGCGGGTGCTGCGGTTGCTCGCTTTGCTGCTGGGGCGCTGGGGTTTCTTGTGGGTTATTCTGCTCCTTCGTCATGTTTTATCAAGGCAAAAACCGAGTAGTTTATCATGTCTTGGTAGTTGGCATCGATGCCCTCGCTCACCAGCGTATTACCATTGTTGTTCTCTATCTCCTTGGTGCGCTGGATTTTAGAGAGGATAAGGTCGGTATAGCTCGAGATGCGCATGTCGCGCCACGCCTCGCCATAGTCGGCGTTCTTGGCGAGCATCAGTTGCTTGGTGGCATTGATGTGCGCGTCGTAGAGCGTGAGGGCTTCCTCGGTGCTGATGTCAACGGTGTCGCTGTAGCCGCGCTCAAGCTGGATGAGGCCCATCACGCCGTAGTTGATGATGCCCACAAACTCGGGCCAGATGTCCTCGCCCACCTTTGTCACGCCATTGACCTCGATGGTGCGAATGCGCTTCGCTTTGATAAAAATCTGATCGGTAACGCTTTGCGGGCGCAGGATGCGCCACGAGGGCCCGTAATCTTTCATCTTCTTGACAAAAAGGTCGCGGCATCGTGCGATCACCTCATCATATTGCTTGCTTGTATCATTCATCTCAAATACATTTATCTCGTTCAATCTACAAAGTTACAAAAAATTCCCCACCCGCAAAACACCACCATTCTTTTTTTGACATTGACGTTGACATTGACTTTGACTTTGACCTGATTGTTATTGTCGCGTACCTACGGCACGCCATTGCTGGAGGACATTTATATACCTGCACCAGCTGGTTGTCGCTTTGCTCCTTAACCAGCTGATACAGGCCTACTCACA
>JABUUJ010000040.1:29421-35727 GCA_021443235.1 Muribaculaceae bacterium | reverse complement strand
GCAATAAACATTGTTTTTTCTACCTTGACCCGCCATATCGACCGCTAGCCGACACTACAAATTTTAATACCTATCATCATTCGGGTTTTGTCGACGATGACCAGCATAGGCTAAAGGTTTTTTGTGACAATCTTACGCACCGAAATATCCATTGGATGATGAGCAATTCCTACTCAATTGACAGTAATGGTGAATCGTTCTTTGAGCGCCTTTATGACAACTGCCGAATAGTGAAGATTGAAGCGCCAAGATACATAAATGCTCATGTGCAGAAGCGAAAACTGGAGAAGGAGCTTCTAATTATGAATTATGACATTAATGGCAACCTCTTAGATGTGTGAATATGAGTAGGATTACATTACCTCAGGCCAATAGTATTGAAAAAGTGATGGATGTGGTGAGTTTTGTTTATCATAATCCTAAATCTTCAATAGAGGATATTGCTGAATATATTGGTTTCACTGTGCGTCAGGCTCTATACTATAGAGATGCGGCCAGATATTTTGGTTTAATTGACGGCCAAATGAGCCCCACATCTAAATGTGCCGATATAATGAGTAATGGTGGAATCCACTTTACTGAAGGCTTTTATGAATGCGTTATAAAAGATGAACTTTTTGGAGCAGTTTTTACAAAATATGCCTTGTTTCCTGAATGTGATATTGATAAATATGCATTAGATGTGGCATCCATTTATTACCCCGATTTAGCAACTTCATCTACTTTGGCACGACGAAGCCATGCTATGGTTTTATGGGCAAAGAAAATACTTCACAACATTGTTTCTAAACAAATTATTAAATAATATGGCTTTCCTTACTCAACAACAAAGACAATACATCCTTGACCACATGATAGAAGAGGGTGACGAAAAAACATTAAATAGTAAATTTAAAGCAAGAAAGGAAGCTTTTGACAATTTAACTATTGAAATTAATGAGCTTGAAGACCATTTAAAAGATGGATGGGAAGTAACGGCTCGTCTGAAAACAAAAGTTAAAGTTCAAAGATCCAAGGAGGCCTCTCGCCGATTTGAGCATGATATATGGTGCATGTTCTACAATTTGGGATTCAAGACTATAAATAGAGACGAACGATTGGTTGTGCAATGGGGCTCGGACGCTGGCGACCACAAGCAGATTGATGTTGTTGCTGTGGGAAAAGATGCGATATTTGTAGTTGAATGCAAGGCCACTGGTGAAAGAAAATCTGGTAATTTCAAAAAAGAATTAGAAAACATAAAACAGTATAAAGAGGGAGTTACTAAAGCCTTTACTGAAATTTATGGCAAAGATAAGAAGGTGAAATTCATTTTTGCCACCAGAGGATATACTTTCGCCGAGAATTCCGATGATTTACAGCGGATGAGAGACATGAAGGTGTATCACTTTAATGAGAACAGCTATAACTATGTGGCAAGCCTGATTAAGGCCTATAAAACATCGGTAATATACCAGTTTATGGGACTCATGTTCAAAAATGAGCTTATTAGCTCGGAAAGGATAAGAATACCAGCTCTAAAAGGGAAAATGGGTGGGCATGATTACTATATGATGTCGATAGAACCAGCTACTTTGCTTAAAATAGGATTTGTGTTGCACCGCACAAAAGTGAATGACTCAATGGCGCCCACCTATCAACGACTTCTTGTTCCGTCAAGGCTAAAGGGAATCACAAAGTTTATTGACAACGGCGGGTATTTCCCTAACTCAATTATCGTTAACTTTGATGTCTCCAATAAGAAAATGGGTGTGTTATTTGAGCCAGCTGGCAAAACAGAGAACACCGAGGCTCGCTTTGGCTACCTATCAATACCCAATGCCTATGGAATTGCATATATAATCGACGGACAACATCGTGTGTACGGGTATGCTAGCTCTGATTATAAGGACTCAAACACAATTCCTGTAGTTGCTTTTGTGAATATGGAATCAAGAGAGCAACTTGAGATTTTCATGGATATTAATGAAAATCAAAAGGCCGTTAGCCCAAGTTTGAGGCTTGATCTCGCCGAGGATATCAACTGGGATTCACCAAACTTGGATTCTAGAATGCTGGCTTTACGTTCATCAATTATTAAGGCTATTTCTCATGATGCCAATGGGCCATTGTTCCATAAGATATCGGTTGGTGAAGATAAAGCAAAGCTAACATTTCCTCCGTTTGATAAGGCTCTTAACGGAAGCGGCCTATTACCAAAAGCTTCCAAGAAAAAGTTTATTGGTGATACCGATGTTTGCATTTATGAGGCGTTTAATACCGACCATAATGAAGCAATGAGTAATGCAAAAAAAAGCATGACATGTCTCATTAATTTGGTATATAGCCATTTAAAACGAAACCTTGACGATGCTGTCTATGATACATATATTGAGTCAAATAGAGGAACTTTTGCTGTAATAATGTTGCTTGGGTCGCTTAATTCCTATTTGGTAAGAACTTGTGGTATGCCTCAAATGTTAGACGCAAAAGAACGCATGGCTAGGTTGGAGCCTCTACTAAATATTTTGTGCGAGTATCTTGATAATATTCCTGATGACGACAGCCACAATTTGTTGATGATAAAAGGACAGGGGGCTGAGTCTATGTGGTTGCGAACATTCCAAAACGCAATTAATAATGCAAAGCCTGATTTTCAGCCAGAAGGTTTGGTGGAGTGGAAGCAGACTCAGGACAAGGGCCTTCAGGAACAAGGTAAGCAGATAGGAGAGGAAATAGAAAGTCTCATAAAAAATAAAGTTCTTGAAAAACTCAATGAACTTTTTGGCGACGAATGGCAGAATGCCGTTGGGGATGTTCGTGCCGATTGTATTAAGCGAATGTCGGATGCTGGAGATGGCATTGACAAAGATTGGACTCTTTATATTCAACCAATTGATTCGCAAAAGATTATAGAAAAATATTGGCTCAATCCTAAAGATGACGACTCGTCATTTGTCACATTTGAAAAAGAGTTTAATATCATGCAAGTCCAGAATAAGGCAAGAAAAGACCGCTTGAAATGGCTTGCCGACTTTATTTCCATGCGTAAAGCATGGACTACTGGCAAAAACAGTCGCTTAACACAAGCAGATGTAAACAAGTTGAAAAAAATCTTTAACGGCCTGTCACCAGTTGAAGATGAATGAGCTGTTGCTAGAAATTTGTAAAAAAGACAACTCACTGCGAGATTATCAACAGGAGGCTAAGGAAAAGGAGCACACTTGTTTGATAGAGAAGATGTAGGTCTGTCATTCCGTGTGTCAAACAACGCGTCTGTAAATGGCGACATCCGCTAAACTTACTTTAAACTTGAAAAACTTTCCCCTTGAAAAACTTGAAACTCTACAGGTGGGTGGCGATGTGGCGTGCTACTGAGTGGGTGGTGTTGGGGGGGATGATGTGGTGTGCGATGGCTTTGACCTCGGGGACGGCGTTTTCTACGGCGATGGCGACGTCGGCGGCCTGGAGCATCGCGATGTCGTTGCGGTTGTCGCCGAATGCCACGATGCGGTGGGCTCCTATGCGTTTGGCCAACCGCTTGATGCTGGCAGCTTTACTGCACCCACGTGCGTGTATTTCAAGGAGGCCTACAGTGGGGTCGAAGATGTCGTGGTAGAGGGTGGGAACGCACCTCTCGTTGCCAAGCAACTGGTTGTAAATGCGCTCGAGCGTGGCATAGTGGTTCATCGCGAAGATGAGCAATGCGGGGTCGTCGCAGGTGTGATAGTTAGGTGCGTTGAGAATGAATGTCTTGAGTGGCAGCGCTTTGCGTTCGTTGACGAAGGCTTGTTCCTGTGCCGATAGTGTGCCGGTGTGTAGCACGTGAATTGTGTTGCCGTGCTGACGGTAGATGAGCGGCCGCATGCCGTGTTGCTCAAAGGCGCGCACAACGCCCGCCGCCACGTCGTTGTCAATTGCCATGACGTCGATAAACTCGTTTTTTAGGGGATCCCACATTGCGGCTCCGGCAAACACGATGTAGGGCAGGGTAGAGCGCACCTCGCTCATGAGCGGCACGACGGTGGCGTGCGTGCGTGCCGTTGCCACGGTAAACAGTAGTCCTTGCTCGTCGATGAGACGGTTGAGGATGCTTGCCGTGGTGGCACTCACGCGCGAGTCGCTGCCCAGCAGCGTGCCGTCCATGTCGCTAACCCAGAGTGTCTTTGAGTTTGTCAAGTTTAAAATAAAGTTGAGAGTTTATTGTTTATGGTTTAACGAAAGCTCGAATTTTCGAAAACTCGAAAAAACTCTCTAAACAATAAACCCTAAACAATAAACTTTAAAAAATCACCCCACTTTCACGCCGGGCTTGACGGGACCGGTGGGACCAATGACGATGAGGCGTCCGTCGGCGTCCTCGGCGCTGAGTATCATGCCCTGCGACTCCACGCCCTTGAGCTTGCGCGGGGGGAAGTTGGCGATGAAGCACACCTGCTTGCCCACGAGTTGCTCGGGCTCATACCACTTGGCGATGCCGCTCACGATGGTGCGCGAGCCCATGCCGTCGTCGATGGTAAATTGCAGCAGTTTGTCGCTCTTCTTCACCTTGCTGCACTCAAGCACTGTGCCCACGCGGATGTCGAGCTTGGCGAAGTCGTCGATGGTCACTGCGGGCGCAACGGGTGCGGGCTTGAAGGCTGCCACGATATTCTCTTGCTTGATGCGCTCCAGGCGTTCAATTTGCGCGTCGATAGCGGCATCCTCGATTTTCTCGAAGAGCAGCTCGGGCTGTGCGATTGCCTGTCGGGCGGGAAGAATGTCGGTGTTGCCCAGTTTGTTCCAGTCGGCCCCTTCGAGCCCGATCATGTGGCGCAGTTTCTCGGCGCTGAATGGCAGGAAAGGCTCAAATGCGATGGCAAGGTTGGCGGTGATTTGCAGGGCGAGGTTCATGATGGTCTCCACGCGCTCCATGTCGGTCTTGGCGAGTTTCCAAGGCTCGGTGTCGGCAAGATACTTGTTGCCGATGCGTGCCAGGTTCATCGCGTCCTTGAGTGCCTCGCGGAAGCGGAAGTTCTCAATATTGGCGCCCAGCGTCTCTTTCACGTTCTTGAACTCGTTAATGGCGTCGAGATCGATGTCGAGCAGCTGGTGAGCGGCAGGCACTATGCCGCCAAAGAACTTGTGGGTAAGCACCAGTGCGCGGTTGACAAAGTTGCCCAGGATTGCCACGAGCTCGTTGTTGTTGCGTGCCTGGAAGTCCTTCCATGTGAAGTCGTTGTCCTTGCTCTCGGGGGCGTTGGCGGTGAGTACATAGCGCAGCACGTCCTGCTTGCCGGGGAAGTCAACGAGATACTCGTGCAGCCACACCGCCCAGTTGCGACTGGTCGAGATTTTGTCGCCCTCAAGGTTGAGGAACTCGTTGGCTGGCACGTTTTCGGGCAGCTGGTAGCTGCCTTCGGCCATAAGCATCGACGGGAAGATGAGGCAGTGGAACACGATGTTGTCCTTGCCTATGAAATGGATGATGCGAGTCTCGGGGTCTTTCCAGTAGCGCTCCCAAGTGTCGGGCAGCAGCTCCTTGGTGTTGCTGATGTAGCCGATGGGTGCGTCAAACCACACATACAGCACCTTGCCCTCGGCACCCTCAACGGGCACGGGGATGCCCCAGCTCAGGTCGCGTGTCACGGCGCGTGGCTGCAGGTGCTCGTCGAGCCACGACTTGCACTGGCCATAGACGTTGGGCTTCCACTCCTTGTGCTGCTCGAGAATCCACTCGCGCAGGCGTGGCTCCCACTTGTCGAGGGGCATATACCAGTGCTTGGTCTCCTTGAGCACGGGGGTGTTGCCCGTGATGGCGCTCACGGGGTTGATAAGGTCGGTGGCGTTGAGGCTCGAGCCGCAGGCCTCGCACTGGTCGCCATAGGCGCGCTCATTGCCGCAGTGTGGGCAAGTGCCTGTCACATAGCGGTCGGCAAGATACTGGTCGGCTTTCTCGTCATAGAGCTGCATGCTGGTTTTCTCCACAAACTCGCCCTTGTCGTAGAGCTTGCGGAAAAAGTCGCTGGCGGTGTGGTGGTGCATCTCGCTGGTAGTGCGGCTATAGACGTCAAACGAGATTCCAAGCCCCTCCATCGAGTCTTTGATGATATTGTGGTAGCGGTCGACGATGTCTTGCGGTGTCACGCCCTCTTTCTGGGCCTTGATTGTGATGGGAACGCCGTGCTCGTCGCTGCCGCCTATCATCACTACGTCCTCGCCGCGCAGGCGCAGGTAGCGGGTATAGATGTCGGCAGGTACATACACTCCCGCCAAATGACCAATGTGCACTGGCCCATTGGCATAGGGTAACGCTGTGGTGACCAGCGTCCTTTTAAACTTCTTTTC
>JABUUJ010000040.1:19489-28107 GCA_021443235.1 Muribaculaceae bacterium | reverse complement strand
ACGGGCTCTACACGCAGCTTGATTTCCTTGGGCTCGTTCTCGTTGGTGGTGATGCCAAAGCAGTCTTTGAAAAACTCGCGCGGCTCAAACCCCGCGGGCATGGTGAAGGGCTTGTCGGCAAGGATGTTGAGGTCGCTCATGCGGTCGAGGGCATAGGTCTTGATTTTTTTGTCCTTGACGTTATATCCTATGACATACCACAACTGCTTGAAAATCTTTACAAAATAGGGCCTGACGACAACGCCCTCGCTCAGGCCGGCGCGTGAATAGCTTCTGTAGCCGAAGCGCACGCACAGGTTCTGCTTGATGGCGTCGATGACCTGCGGCAGGTGGTGTCGCGCGCTGGGCACGTCCTCGAGCAAGATGCGGCTCGCCACATCCTGCGAGTTCTGTATTGTGTCGCTAATCGACATTGAGTCGAGCATCCACTCCAGGTGCTTCTCGGTAGAGTTGTCGCCGCTGTTCTCGATGTAGTACTCGTAGGTAGAGCGGTTGCAGGCGATGTTGATGTTGAAAATCTCCTCAATGTTGTTGCGATAGGTCATAAAGGTGCGTCGCGGCAGCGGCTGGCCGCCGTTGACCTCGCTTCTCACCCATTTCTCGTTGAGCTGTGCGAGCGTGAGCGCGCCATATCGGCGCAGTGTGTCAACAATCCAGATGTATCGATTAAGCAACATTGTGTAAATATTTTTTATGGATTTCCCGAACCTCGCTTTGAGGCCCGGGAAATGCCGTAGTTATTTCTTGCGCAGTGCAACGAGGCCCAGCATGGTGAGGGCGGCGTTGAGCAGCAGCAGCTCAAAGCCGATGGTGTAGTCGCAATAGGTCTTCATAGCCCACTGGATTACCCAGCTAATAACTGGCGCTGCCACGCACACATAAGGCACTGCCTTGTCGCGCACGTTGCCCTTGATAAACATGCCATAGACAAACAGGCCAAGGATAGGACCATAGGTGAAGCTTGCCAAGGCATAGACGGCGCTGATGGCATCGTCGCTGCTGAGCATGTAGAACACATAAATCACAATGCCCATGATGACTGCCATGAGCACGTGCACCATCTTGCGGGTGTGTGCCAGACGCTCGTCCTTGGCATCGCGGTTGAGGATGTCGACGGTAAACGAGGTTGTGAGGGCGGTGAGTGCCGAGCCAGCGGCCGAGTAGGCGGCGGCAACGAGTCCCACGGTGAAGAGGATACCCACAGCCACATTCATGCCACCGTCAAACGCCACGAGCGCGAAGATTGAGTCGGTCTTGAATCCCTCAGCGAGTACACCGTCCTTGAGGATGGGCACGCCGTTGTGCATCAGGCCCTTGCTCTGCACATAGAGAGCGAGAATAGTTCCCAAGACGAGGAATAGCCCCACTACGAAAATCTGCGTGATACCGCTCACTATCAGGCCCTTCTTGCTCTCCTTTATGTTCTTGCTGGCGAGGGTGCGCTGCATCAAGTCCTGGTCAAGGCCAGTGGTAGCGATCACCATGAACACGCCAGCCAGGAACTGCTTCCAGAAATAGGTGCCCTCGCTGGGATTGTCGAAGAAGAACACGCGCGAGGTGTCGCTGCTCGAGATGGCTTGCAGCATGCCGCCAAAGTCAAGGTCGAGTGCGCGAGCCACAAAGAAGATGCTGAGCACGACGCTAAGGATGAGACACAGGCTCTTGAGCGTGTCGGTCCATATCACGGTCTTCACCCCACCTTGCAAGGTGTAGAGGAAGATGAGCGCGATGGTCGCTATCACGTTGAGAATGAATGGAATGCCAAAGTAGTCGAACACCAGCGCCTGCAGCACCACGCACACCACATAAAAGCGTGCTGCGGCACCCAGAATCTTGCTCACGAAGAAGAACCAAGCGCCAGTCTTGTGGGTATTGCTGCCAAAGCGGTCTTTGAGGTAACCATAAATCGACACCAGGTTGCTCTTGAAGAACAGCGGCACAAGGATGTAGGAAATCACAAAATAGCCCACGGCAAAGCCCAGCACCATCTGCATGTAGCTGTAGCTCTTGGCGACCACCATGCCCGGTACCGACGCAAATGTGACGCCCGAGATGGGTGCGCCAAGCATGGCGATGGCGACGATAAACCATGGGGCCTGCCTTCCGCCCGTGAGGGCAGTGTCGCTGCTTGTGTTGCGCGAGGCAAACCACGAGATGATGAAAAGCAGCACAAAGTAGCCAGCAATCGTGGCTAAAACTATATAGGGAGTTGACATTGTTTAGTTTATTGTTGAGAGTTTATTGTTTATAGAGTTTTTTTTCGCTTAGACGCGTAGGCGCTTAGACGAATTCTCAGGGGGGAGGAGGCCATTAGCCATTAGCCAATAGCCAAATGCCATTAGCCTAAAACTCGGGATAAATAAGGTAGGGGGCGCGTTGCTGCTTGAAGCGGGCAACGTCGTCGGCCCAAGTGGCCTTGATTTCCTCGGCACTCTTGCCATCCATAATCATCTGCTTGATATCGGTGCGCCCCATGAGTTTGTCGAAGAAAGCGTTGAAGAATTTCTCGCCAAGCGATGTGGAGCGGTAGGCGTCAATCACATAGGTTAGGTCAAGCCCGCGGGCAATCACATCCTCCTCGCTCATGTTGTGCAGGTCGGTGCCATAGCACAGGTTGCCCAGCTGCGGCGGGTTCTTGGCTCCGAAGCGGCTGGTGGGTGTGAACGAGAACGAGTGGTTTTTCATCTCGGGATGGCCATATACTTGGAAGGGCCAGTCGGTGCCTCGTCCCAGGCTCACGGGAGTGCCCTCAAAGTAGCAAATCGACGGATAGAGGTATACGCTGAGCATGTTGGGCAGATTGGGTGACGGAGCAATCGGCAGGCGATAGCGTGTGCTGCGGGTGTAGTTGTCGCAAGGCACCACGGTGAGTGGCAACTGCTTGCCGTCTTTGAGCCAGCCTTCGCCCATTGCCATTAGGGCGATTTCGCCCAATGTGAGGCCATGCACGGTGGTAATGGGTAGTCGTCCCACGCCGCTCTTGAGGCTCATGTCGAGGATGGGACCGTCGACATACATTCCGTTGGGGTTGGGACGGTCGAGCACCATGAACTCCTTGCCGTGGGTGATGGCAGCGTCCATCGCGTTGATCATCGTTACATAGTAGGTGTAAAAACGCAGTCCCACGTCCTGAATGTCGATTACAATGATGTCGAAGAGGTCCATGTTCTCTTTTTTCGACATGGGGTTGCCGCCGCCATAGAGCGAGAAGATGGGAATGCCTGTGGCCTCGTCAACACTGCTCGACACGTGTTCGCCAGCGTCGGCCTTGCCACGGAATCCATGCTCGGGCGAGAAAATGGCGACTACGTTAACGCCTTGCTCAAGCATGATGTCGAGCACATGCTTGTCGCCCACCATGCCAGTTTGGTTGCTGAGCAGCGCCACGCGTTTGCCTTTCAGCTTCGGTACATAGAGGTCGGTGCGTGCCGCACCCACAACAACTTCGCCCTGTTTCATGGCGCACTGCTTTGAGCAACGAGAGCAGTCGTCGCACTTGCCGTCGTCGAATGTGCCCACAAGCTGGGCCTGCACAAGAGGAGCTGCCAGTGCCAGTGCCAATGCTAAGGCGATTGATCGAAGATTCTTCATAGAGGTTTTAAATTTTATGTTAGGTCTTAAATTATGCACAAAAGTACACATTATTTTTTTATTTATCCCAAAAGTTCATTGGAATTTTGAAGTTTTTGGGATTATCAAATTCTAAGTGCAGATGATGAAAGCGACGACGAGCGCCACGGCAAGCAGCACCTCAATGCCCACAAAGGCGCGCAACAAGGGGCGGCGCAACTCGGGAATCCTGAAACACGCTATCACATAGACCGCAACGGCGGTGTAGAGCGGCTGGAACGGCAGGATGTAACGGCTCACGGTGCCAGCGCTGATGTAGGCGATGCCCACAAAGCAAATCACTGGCCACCAAGCCACTGACCCCACACTGTAGCGGCGACGCCACGACAGCATGCCGTAGTAGCATAGCGCCAACACGCCACACAAGTACCACCCAAGCCTGATGCGCGGCATCCACGCTCCCCAACTATCGTCCTCGGCACCCCATGGGAACGGGATGACAAACTGCGTGCCGCAAGTGAACGGCAATAGCAGCAGTTTCTTGAACAGCGGCAGCGAGAAGTACCCGCCCATCCAGTTGAGATAGTCCAAGTGGATGCCCTCGACCATTCCAAACGACTCGGTCATCTCGGCCCCACCAACAACATTATCTACTTGTTGCTGAATATTGTAGGTGGTAGACATACTCATCCCCAAATACCACGCAACAGCGGTGACGGCAAACAACACCAAGATGCTGCGCCAGCGGGTTCGCCAACTTGAAACAGCAAGAATAACGATGCCAAACACCGCAAAATTAATATATTTAGCTCGCACAGGAGCCAAAATGAGGCATGCACTAACATAAAATGCCACGGCCGCGATAACCTTGCCACGACTTGTCGTATTGTCCTGTAACCAGAACAACGACATAGCCACCATGGTCATAGTCATGTAAACAAGTGCCTCTTTCTGGATGATAAAGCCTTGCGAAAGGAAAAATCCATGTAAACCCATCAGAGAAATGGCAATTGTAGCTGCTGTTGCCGACTTCATAGGCGTTTTGCGCACTAATTGTGCGGCAAGACTGCCGCTCATCACTATTGTGCCCAAAGTGAGCATAAGGTTGAATGCCGATGGCCACACTACACTCACTCCCAGTGCTTTCCACAGTATAAGCATAAGCACTGGGAAACCGAAAAAAGTAGTAAGCGGCTCAGGGCAACGACCATCGTAGTGGTGAAGTGCCCAATTATAGTACTTCTCAGCATCACTATCAAGGTTGGGCATCTCGAGCGTTGCGCCCGACCCAATCGAGACCTCGTAGAGGAAATAAATCGCGCTAACCACCGAGAATAGCGCCACAGCGCAATAGGCGACAGTGCTTGCCAACGACCACCACGAGCAGCGGCGCGCCAGCACGAGCGGCACGACACATGCCAGCGCCATCGACACCGCAATGGAAGCGCCCTGCGCTATGCCGAACAGACACATCGGCATCACAACGACCACCGCCAGCAGCAAGCCCACCAGCCACTTAGGCCTCACTATATCCTTAAATGTCATAAAACCTCATCAATGTCAAAGTCAACGTCAGAGTCAAAGTCAAAGTCAACGTCGGCCTATCCCCACTTCTTCAGCGTGTAGCGGTAGGTGTGGCCGTCGGTCGAGGTAAGCGACAGCACCGCGTTAGAGCCGTCCTGTTTCTCAACCTTGAGATGGTTCTCGGCACCTGGTGTCATGTCAAATCCCACGATTATTGCCCAAATGAGTTGAGCATCGGGGAATTTTATAACAATCTCATTGCCATTGTTTTGCCATGTGCCAGTCGATACTTGCTCATCGTGGTTGACACCGCTGTAGCGCAACTGCACCAGCGATGACTGGAACTGAAAGAAATTGGCACCGATGTGTACCGACGAGGTCTCGCCAATCTCCTTTCCGTCAATCTCATATTTCTCGACATGCCATGTGCCAAACCATGGCCCTATGTCGCCATTATTGTGGGTACACGAGGTCATCGCAAGCGTTGCGACTACCGCCACCATCATTATATATATAGTCTTTTTCATCGTTTTCCAAGTGTAAAGTTTCCACTATAAGTAACACTAACCAGTGCGCCCACGTTGTTGCCCGTGAGAGTGCCGCGGTCAAGAGCAAACTGCGCCTTGACATTCAGCCCAGCGACACATCGCGGAGCATAAGTGCCCTCAACCATGATGCAGGTGGCATCGACTGGTGCCAGGCGCGGGTTGAGGTGCGTGCCCCATGATTTGCGGTAGGAACCGAGCAGGCGGTAACCTATCTCGCCGGTTATGTCGCCCATAATGCCGAGGTGGAAGCCGCGCATCAGGTTGTCGCCGAAGCGTGAATATCCGTCAAGGTTGTAGATGGGGCCGCGCACCATAGGCGACCCGATGCTCATGCCCAGCGCATGATAGCCCGTGAAGGCGTAGTTGTTGTAATAGTCGTCGCCACCGGTCGCCTGAGTGGTTATTGTGGTGCCTTCCTGATCGCCGGGGGCAAAGTGGATGGGGCCGCTATGGTTGGTAAGGTCGATATACTCTGCCACCACGCCGTTCACGATGCCGCGCTTTGCGGCTTTGTACTCAATGCCATAGAGCCCGTCAAAGCCATTCATCTTGCCTATGCTCGAGCCAGTTTCCCATGGCGACTGGTAGTAGGCGCGCAGCACAGCGCCATTGTCAAGGTTGACGTCAAGTGCCACGTCCCATGTGCCAAGGTGGTTGCCCTCATAGTAGTGGTCGCCATCGCTCTTGGGGTTTGCTCCTGGAATCAGGGCATGGAAAAATGCCTTGAAGTCGGAGCGCTGCTTAATTTCTTCGGTGACAACGCCTTTCTCATATTTGCGCCTTGTGCCGCCAAATTGGCACGCCGCCTGCATTCCCACGGTCGCTACCACGCGCTGGCCGGGTTTGGTGCGCAAGTGCAGATACTTGTAGTTGAGCCAGTAGTCGGTGGTGATGAAGTGGTTGTAGTAGTTGTAGTGGTTTTGAATCCAGTTTTTGTCGGTCATGCGATAGTAGCCCACCTCGCCGTTAATCTGCACCCAGCCGCGGGTGAAGGGGATGTTCTGGAAATTGACAAAGCCCACGCGAAATCCAGGCATCGGTCGTGCGTTGCCGCTCATCGTCATGTCGCCGCTGCTCAGTTGGTCGTTCACAACGACCGAGTGGTGCTGTTTTTGTCCTATTGTGGCAAAGACACCACGATATTTACCCTCGACATAGGCTTGCTGAAGCCAGAATCGCGATGGGTGCTGCGACTGGTTGTGGTGAGCGAAGCCTACCGGCTCGATTTTTGAGCTGTGCGTGTCGTAAATCGCATAGTCGGCACTCGACGACCAGCCGCCCCACAGCTCAACGCCGGCGCCCCACGACAGGCGTGTGGTGGTGTCCATAGTGTGTCTTATTGCGGCGTGCACGAGTGCGTTTTTGCTTTGTGTCACCGTTCCGCCGCGTCCCGCCATGATGTAGTGAGGCGCGAGTTCGCCGCTGCCACCGCCTGCGGTGATGCCCGCCTCATAGTTGAGCGTCACCTGCGCGTGTGCGGTCGTCGCTGCCATCAGTGCTATTATAAATATATGTTTCATTCGGTAATGTTTGTCGTTGAGGGTTTATTGTATAAAGATGAGTGTTGAGAGTTTATTGTTTATAGAGATTTTTTCGCTTAGACGCATAGGCGCGTAGTCGCTTAGTCGAATAATTAGGAATTAAGAATTGCGCATTATGTCAAGTTTTAGGAAGCGGCGCGCGAGGCGTTGCTTGAAACTGTTGAGGTTTTGGCGCAAGGCGGCCTTGAAGGTGTCGATGTGGCGCGAGCGCTTGTTCTCGGCGATCTCCTCAATCTTGATGAAGATGCCTGTTTCCTCAACGTTGCCAAACTCGGGGTTGACGGCCGTGCCAAAGACGCGCATCGTGGGCGAGAGCGACATGTAGGCGTTGACCAGCGGCGGGATGTTGATGCCGTGGGCGCGCACAAAGGAGTTGAGGCGCTTGTAGTCGGCGCCGAAGTCGTTGCCGGCGAGTGCTCCGGGTTGCGAGAGCACTCCGTTGAGCGGCTCGAGCGGTGTGACGAGTGCCTCGGGGTCGGGGAAGTAGGTGCGCAGGAACTCCAGCAGTAGGTCGCGGCACTCGCGGTTGTAGCTGGGATACATGGTCATCTTCCCAAAGAAATACTTGATCTCGGGGTGGATGACGGTGAGGGCGCCCAGTCCGTCCCACAGGTTGTCGAGGGCATAGATTGCCTTGCTGCCGGCGCGGGTGCTCTGGTAGTCAAGGCTCACAAACGAGCGCCCCAGCTCAATGGTGCATGGCAGGTACTCGTCGATAAACTGCTGCGAGAACCTGAACATGTGGGCCATGGCGATGTTGAGGTTGCCTTGCTCGTCGCGCCGCATCTCGCTGCCGGGCAGATAGCGGTAGGCTCCCACGATGTCGCGGCGCTCGGGGTTCCACACCAGCAGCTGGTGGCAAGGCTGTGGCATGGTGTCGAACTCGTCGATGTCGCACTCCTTGCCGGTGCCGCCGCCGCCCGAGCGGAAGGCGATTTCGCGCAGTCGCCCTATCTCGCGCATGGTGTTGGGCGCCGTGTGTGCGTCGATCACATAGATGTGGTTGCCGGCTTTGTTGGTGTAGCGCAGCAGGTGGTCGTCGGTAAGTTCGGCCTCTATGAGATCAGGGCTTACTGGGTCTATAACTCGTTCTATCATAGTCGTTAGGCGCTTTTCTAAAGTGTATAAACATGCTCACGGAGCCTTGCGGCCTGCTCGAGCTGATGGCTGGCGTCGAGACTGCTCCACGCGATGGGTTTGCCCACGGTGATGCGCAGTGTGGTGCCGCGTTGCTTGAACATCTCGTCGGGCAGAAACAGCATCTCGATGTTGAATTTCAGTCCCAGCCACGCACGCAGTCGCGCCAACCGGTAGAAGAACCGGGAGTTGGTGGCATGCACGCGCACTGGCACCACGTCGCGATGGTCGGCAATGGCGCGTGCCACCACGTGCTTGCCCCATGCAAGGTCGGCGATGGTGCCGTCGGGCTGCAGTC
>JABUUJ010000040.1:16603-18806 GCA_021443235.1 Muribaculaceae bacterium | reverse complement strand
AACCGATTTTGAGTTTACACAACACTTTCAAGCGCAGGTTAATCAAAACTTGACAAACTTGACAAACTTGACAAACTTGATCAACTTGACAAACTTGCGGCAACGCCGCCCTTTTTGAGTAGAAATATGAAAGAAACCGCAAAACGACCCGCCGCCACACCGACGGGCAAGAAACAAGAAACAACAACCCGCCCGCTGGGCAAAACCAACTTCATCCTCATGGCAGTGTGCCTGCTGCTCATCATCGTGGGCTTTGTCATGATGAGCGGAAGCGCCAATGTGGGCGATAAGTTCAATTACGATATCTTTGAGTCGCGCCGCACGGTAGTGGGCCCATTCATCGCTTTTATGGGCTTCGTGCTGCTGGCATTTGCCATCATCTACAAGAAAAAAGACAAAAACGAGCAATAAGGCATGGACTGGTTACAGGCGTTAGTACTGGGCCTGGTTCAGGGCCTCACCGAGTACCTGCCCGTGAGCAGCAGTGGCCATCTGGCCATTGGCTCGGCACTTTTTGGCGTTAATGGCGAGGACAACTTGGCCTTCACCGTGATGGTGCATGTGGCAACGGTGCTCAGCACGCTGGTGGTGCTGTGGAAGGAAATCGTGTGGCTTCTCAAGGGCATTTTCCGCTTTGAGATTAACGATGAGATGCGCTATATGCTCAACATCATCATCTCGATGATTCCCGTGGGCATTGTGGGTGTGTTTTTCAAGGATTACGTTGAGGAAATCTTTGGCAACGGGCTGCTCATCGTGGGCATTATGCTCCTCGTCACCGCCGCGCTCTTGGCGTTCTCGTTCTATGCCAAGCCACGCATCAAGCAGGAAATCGGCTGGAAAGACGCGCTTGTAATCGGCATCGCGCAGGCTTGCGCCGTGATGCCCGGACTGTCGCGCTCGGGCAGCACTATCGCCACCGGACTGCTGCTGGGCAACAAGAAGGAGGCGCTGGCGCAGTTCTCGTTTCTCATGGTCATACCGCCCATCCTGGGCGAGGGCCTGCTCGACGTGCTCAAGGCCGTGAAAGGCGAGGAGGCTTTTGGTGGCATCGACGCTATGCCTCTCATCGTGGGATTTCTGGCGGCATTCATGAGCGGATGCCTGGCATGCAAATGGATGATTAGCATTGTCAAGATGGGCAAGCTCATCTACTTTGCGGCCTACTGCGTGGTGGCGGCCATCGCCGCCCTAACCCTCTCGGCGATGGGATATTGATTTTTAATGTTTATAGTTTAGAGTTTATTGTTTAGAGGGGCTTCGGGGACTCGACAATTCGAGTTTTCGAGATTTTGAAGAAATCATGTTGAATCCTATAGAAGGCGAAATACTTTACATCGACAAGCCGCTGGGCATCACCTCGTTTAGCGTGGTGAAGCAGGTGCGTGGCGTGCTGCGGCACCGCCTGGGGCGCAAGAGCATCCATGTGGGCCATGCCGGCACCCTCGACCCACTCGCTACAGGCGTGCTCATCGTGTGCACAGGACGCAAGACCAAGCACATCGAGCAGTTGCAGGCAGGTGTGAAGGAATATGTGGCAACCATCCGGTTGGGTGCCACCACGCCCTCGTTCGACCTTGAAACGGCCATCGACGCCACCTATCCCTGGCAGCACATCACCCGCGAGCAAATCGAGGCTGTGCTGCGCGACCAGTTCACGGGAAGCATCGAGCAGGTGCCGCCCGCCTTCTCGGCGTGCAAGATAGGCGGCAAGCCTGCCTATAAGTTGGCTCGCAAGGGTCGCGAGGTGGAAATCAAGGCCAAGACGCTTGTCATCGATGAGATTGAGGTGCTACAGTGCGGGTTGCCCGGTGAGCCCTCGCTCACCATTCGCGTGGTGTGCAGCAAGGGCACCTATATCCGCGCCTTGGCGCGCGACATCGGGCTGGCGCTCGACAGCGGGGCACATCTCACTGGGCTGCGCCGCACGCAGGTGGGAAGCACGCGCGTTGAGCAGTGCCTGTCGCTCGACGAGGCCATCACCCGCCTCGAGACAGCCGACATGGTTACTGCCGAGGAAGCCGAGCGTGCCCTCCTCGAGGCCGAGCGCATCGCCAACCGCGAGCGCGCCGCCCGCCTAAAAGCCCGCCACCACACCCCCACCACATAATATATATAATGTCTCATGGGGATTTATAGGATTTTGGCTTCGCGTGGCAACAAGGTTGAACAAGGTTAAACCAAGTTGAACAATGTTGAACGC
>JABUUJ010000040.1:14477-16016 GCA_021443235.1 Muribaculaceae bacterium | reverse complement strand
AGGAATGGAGAGGGAGGCGGCCCAGCAGTGCGAAGCCAAAAATAATAAAAATCCCAAGAATTCCCATGAGATATTAAATCCCATGAGGAAGGGAGAGGTAGGCGGCCCAGCGGCGCGAAGCCAAAAATAATATAAATCCCAAGAATTCCCATGAGATATTAATTCCCATGAGGAATGGGACCGAGAGATAGACAAGAGAAAAAATAATATATAATAAGATATAATATGAAACTTTCTGAATTTGGGTTTAAATTGCCCGACGAACTCATCGCCATGCGACCGCTCGCCAACCGCGACGAGTCGAGAATGCTCGTGCTGCACCGCAAAACCGGCGAAATCGAGCATCGCACTTTCAGTGACATACTCGAGTACTTCAACCCCTTCGACATGTTTGTGTTCAACAACACACAAGTATTCCCCGCCAAGCTGCTGGGCAACAAAGAGAAAACCGGAGCACGCATCGAGGTGTTCCTGCTGCGCGAGCTCAACCAGGACCACAAGCTGTGGGACGTGCTCGTGGAGCCGGCACGCAAAATACGCATCGGCAACAAGCTCTATTTCGGGCTCGACGACTCGATGGTGGCCGAGGTGATCGACAACACCACCTCGCGCGGACGCACCCTGCGTTTCCTCTACGACGGACCGCACGACGAGTTCAAGACCAACCTCTATGCGCTGGGCAACACGCCACTGCCACCCTACATCAACCGTGACGCCGAAGAGGAAGACGCATTGCGATACCAAACCATCTTCGCCTCGCAAGAGGGCGCTGTCGTCGCTCCCGCCGCTGGACTGCACTTCAGCCGCGAACTCATGCGACTGATGGAGATTCACGATGTCGAGGCCGAGTATCTCACTCTGCACATCGGACAGGGCTCGTTCCGCGAAATCGATGTCGAGGACCTCACCAAGCACCGCCTCGACAGCGAGCAGATGCTCGTTACCGATGAGCTCGCCCACAAGGTCAACGCCAAGCGCGACAACGGCAACAAGATATGCGCCGTGGGCACTTCGGTGCTGCGCGCCATGGAGAGCACCGTGGGCATGAACGGACACATCAAGGCCTACAACGGATGGACCAACAAGTTCATCTTCCCGCCTTATGAGTGCACCACCGCCGACGCCCTCGTCACCAACTTCCACATGCCTTACAGCGTGATGCTCATGCTCACATCGGCTTTTGGCGGATATGAGAACGTGATGAACGCCTACAACACCGCCATCGAACAGAAATATCGCTTCGGCGCCTATGGCGACGCTATGCTCGTCGTTGACTGACGTCGGCTCCCGCCACACATCAGGCCTCCCCACTCAGGGAGGCTTTTTTTGTGGGCTCCAGCAAAATTGACCATATCGATTTGCCGGCATCCCGAAGACGCCAACGCGGCCTTACCAAAACGTTAAAGCCTGTGGCATTGTCACGCCAAAGTCGGTCAAAAATTCGGTTTTTAAGGCCAAAATCACAGAAATTTCCCTAAAAATGTGTAGTTAAATCTAAAAAAAACTAAAACTTTGTATATAATTATTAAATGCTATTGC
>JABUUJ010000040.1:9717-13649 GCA_021443235.1 Muribaculaceae bacterium | reverse complement strand
CCTTGACGTTGACTTTGACCTTTTTCTTTGTGAGAATTTATAATCCTATAAATCCCCATGAGATAATAATCCCAAAGATCTGTGAAATCTGTGAGACAACGTCGTTGCCCCACAGGGGGCCTAAATAAAAGCCCCACGCCTTCTCGACGTGGGGCCTTTGGGCTTACGGTGTTGCAGCGATGGGGCAAATATATTTTACTAACACAAATCCCATGCCCGTCACGCAAAACACCGAAACAGAAAATACCTACAAAAATTCTTATTACCGTTTCTTGTCACTAAGCTTTGTTTTGCATTGCAAAATTACCCACAATTTTTCGGCACCAAGGGCCGTTTGCGTAAAAAAAGTGGGGAAAATTTAACAAAACAGCCCACAAAAACAGGGCTGTTTGCGACAAAAATGGGAAAAAACGTACAAACTTCACTTTTTGTTGAAATTACCCAAATTTTTTGACGCAAAAGCACCTTCGCCATCTTGGGCACAATATATTTTTGCACACGGAAAAGACCGCGAATGGTGACAAAAGAGGTCTTCCCAACGTTTTTTCAAACATCACAAGACATTTTTTAAACATTATTACAAACTAACGCTTTTACAGCTTGCCCACCTCGGAAACGCTACACCTTATTAATATATAAGGACGACGAATATGTTTGACCGTAAAGAACAAGCCTGGAAAGAAAAAACCGAAAAAGATTATGAGAAAGTTTAAATCTCTTCTTGCAGTGGCAGCAGCCACAGCAACCGCACTGAGCGCAACCGCCCAGACACAGGGCACAACACACTCGGGGCCCACTCTTGACGACGCTACCGTCGAGAAATACATGAGAGAATACATTGGTGCCGAAAAATATGACGGTACCAATTGGGCTTATGTAAGCAATTCGCAAGTTAAAGGCACAAGAACTCGCACGTTGACTCGCACAAAGACTCAAACAAGCAATAGTTCAAATGGACCATGGATCGATTCTGGAACATGGAGTGATTATAGCTATTCTGCATGGGGCGACTGGGGTGATTGGACTGTAATCAGCGGAACTGAGACTGTTGTTGAACCCACCGAGACCCAAACAGGAGATGTTTTGTTTGTTGAGGTAAATGATTACTGGAAGGGATTTAATTGGTCGGCTACTCCCAATCTTGAGAATCAACTTAAATATGGCGTAAAGGCTATTAACAAGGTATCTAAATTTTCGGATATCAATAGCGGCAAACTTTATAGCTATAAAGCCGATGCAACAAACAGGTTCTTCTTTGCTGCTCGAACAGCATCTTTCTGCTTTATAGACGCATCTACTACCACCGAAAACAAAATCACATTTAATAACGTTTCTGTAACCGGAATTCAAGAGTCGCCCGAGACAGAAATATCAGCAACGTCCACAAAAAATGGAAATGCACAGCGCGTATCTTCGAGAAATTATAAGCGTACCGTTACTGAGACAAGTACCGAGACACAAACTCGCACCGCTACAGGATATAACTATGGCTCTGACAAGTATACATATCCTTTGCGCTGGTACAATGAGTTCTCGGCTGGTGATAAAGATATATATACCGAAGAGAGCTTGAAGAATGGAGTTTATGATCAGCTGAAAGGTGGTGACTTTTTCCCCGTTCCACACTCTTGCTCTAACTCACTTGAAAAGAACCACTACACAAACCTGTATCCTGCCACAAAGATTGGCGATAGTTTTTCGGCTACGGTATTTTTATATGTTCCCACAGGAGCAAATCTGGAAACAACCTATAAAACAGGTACTTACACGGGCAACAATGTTCCTCAGGTTTTCTTCTATGTAAGCGAGCTTGACGTTACCTTGATTGATGATGGCTCATACACAAGCACAGAGACGACCTACTCGGCTCGTCTTGATTGGGACACTTCATTTGACCGCATTAGAGGAAAGGTGGGCTTTGATGCTTTTGCCGATGGGAAAGCTGGCGTGAAAGAGCACTGCAAGATTTGGCGCTATATCGACAAGGAGGGTTACCGCTTCTGGCAGCAGATTGACACAAAGGTTTATGACGAAGAGACCAAGCAGATTTATGACCAGGATCTTCCCAACCCGGGCGACTTTGGATATGAGGTGACATATTATATCGACAATGAGGCTACAAAATATGACGCTGCCGGTGAGTGCCTAAGCGAGGTTCTTGGTGTGGCAACCACCAACCAGAAGAAAATTTATGTGCCTGGCAAATTCAAGATTTCGCTCTCACTCGCCAACGACTTCACAACCAAGTACAAGCCTGTGAACTATAACATTCCTTCGGGCTCGCAACCCGAGAAATCTCCTTTTGAAAAGAGCACCAACAAGATTAACAACAACGTTGAGTCAAAGGTTTATAAGGGAGCTCCCACAATTGAGGTCCTGAATGTGGGCGACAAGTTCACACTCAAGCGCTCAAGCGACGGAAGCGACATGGCAGTAGCTGTAAATGTTGTTGAAATCACTGGTATCAACCTTGCCAACGGAACAATCTCTTATAAGTTGACCGACAAGAGTGGCACTACTAAGACTGGCACTGTAGATTGCAAAGATGATATCCAGAACCTGATTGATGTTGTTGCAAAATATACCGACGATCTTGAGCTCGTTCCGGGCAAAAACTTCGAGGCCAAGTATGTGCTTGTGTTTGATGCAAAAGACGGCAGCAAGCTTGAGTCTAACGAGGTGGAGTCTTACACCGTTAACACTGACGTTAACGTCAAATTACTCTACCGCTCAGGAACCCCCGACCCCCAAAATGGCAAGAATGCCGACAAGGAGCTTTACACCTACGATATCAGCTTCAGGCCTATAGCAGATGGCAATGTTGCTCACTACCACATTTGGAAGAACGCCGAAGAGGCCATCATCCGCATTGGTCAGCCAGAGGTGGGCAAGTACACATTAGTAGGCAAGGACGACGACGGCAACTTCTTGGTGCCTCTTGGCGACATCACACCCCAACAAGATGGATACATCCACTATCGTGCTAACGTGGCTCTCGACAAAAAAGCCAATAGCGGTGAATATGGCGAGGGAGAAGGTCTTGAGGACAATGACGCTTTCTTCACAGTTGAAGTCGTAATGACCAAGCAGAATTCTTATGGCTGTGTTGACCAGGCCGATGTTTTCAAAGGCGAGAAAGGCGAGCTGGTGGTTAATATGGACGGCACCAACCTTATTGGTGGCGAGGGCAACAAGTATGTCAATGGCGAGTATCGTGCAATGATTACCTGGAACAAGGTTAACAGAACTTATGCCGACGACGACTATGTTGGTCTGGAGCCCGACTACTACACTGTTTACAAGAAAGACCTTACTGTGGAGGGCGCCGAGTTTGAGCCCATCACGAAGTACACTTATGCAACCGAATACATTAAGGACGAGAACGGTCAAATGATACCATCAGCCTATACAGAAGTTGAGCCCACTGCCGCGCAGACTGCTGCCGATGGCGCATTCATGTTCACTCCAGGATTCATGACCGATGAGGTAGCAAGGCTTGGAACAGATGCGTTCTATTTGGCCGACTTCATTTCTAACAAGGAGTTTTATAACGAAAGCAAGAACTTCCCCGCACAGTATTACGTGACCGCCCACTACGACAGCAAGGTTCCCACCGCAAGCAAGGCTCCACGCTTTACTCTGGCCGATGAGGCTGTCGAACTGATGCACGACAACCTCGTGGAGAAGAACAGCGACGTGACAAACTCTACCTACAACATCACTACTGGTGTTGAGGAGGTGAATGTTGATAGCGAGGTTGTTAAGACTGTTTACTACAATCTGCAGGGCGTGGAGGTGATGAACCCCGCAGCCGGCGACATTGTGGTGGCACGCTATCAGCACGCCGACGGCACAATCACCAGCAAGGTGATCAGGAAGTAATTTCCGACATTGACTTTGACGTTGACTTTGACCTGCTTCGCGCTGGTGTT
>JABUUJ010000040.1:0-8441 GCA_021443235.1 Muribaculaceae bacterium | reverse complement strand
TCAATTCGTGAAATTAGTGGCTTAAAAAACACCAGCGCGAAGCAAGTCAAAGTCAACGTCGATTGAGGGGGTGGGATTAAAAATTATGGAAAAAATTCTATAATTGTTGCAAGAGACGTGGAAAAGTGGTAAATTTGCACAATAATGTGCGATGTTGGGTAGCTAAATGCCGCCTTCGTTGCCAAGCGGTTAAGAATAAACAACTTATAATAAATAATAAATTAATAACTAAATCAAAAAACTACTATGTGGTTAATTAATTCATCTGTAGGTCGAAAGGTAGTGATGAGTCTTACCGGGCTTTTCCTCGTACTTTTCGTGACATTCCATGCGCTGATGAACGCCGTCGCCTTGTTCTCGCTCGAAGCATACGAGGCAGTGTGCGAGTTCCTTGGCGCTAACTGGTATGCCCTCGTGGGCACTGCTGTAATCGCTGGTGGCGCTGTGCTGCACATCGTGTATGCGTTCTGGCTGACCCTTCAAAACAAGAAGGCCCGTGGCGGCGACGCCTATGAGGTGACTTCGCGCCCCAAGAACGTGGAGTGGGCATCGCAAAACATGCTCGTGCTGGGCATCATCGTGGTGTGCTTCATGGTTCTTCACCTGGTTCAGTTCTGGGCCAAGATGCAGCTGCCCGAGGTGATGGGCGAGATGCCGTTCAGCGGCGAGGAAGCCCTTGAAGCCGGCTTCGGCCAGCTGTGGGTGCTCCCCGTTTACCTGGTTGGATTCGCAGCGCTGTGGTTCCACCTCACTCACGGTTTCTGGAGTGCGTTCCAGAGCCTGGGCACCACCAACGAGAAGTGGATTGCCCGTTTCAAGTGCATCAGCAACGTGTGGGCTACTATCGTGATGGGTCTCTTTGCCATCGAGGCCTGCTACTTCACCTGGTTCTTTGGTTGCTGAAACGCTGAGTAAATAATCATCTAAAAAAATGAAACAATCATGGAAGAAAAAGATATGACAAAAGTTGCTCAGCCCGTTATCGACTCAAAGATTCCCGAGGGTCCCGTAGCTGAGAAATGGACCAACTATAAGGCTCACCAGAAACTGGTGAACCCCGCCAACAAGCGTCGTCTCGACATCATCGTGGTGGGTACCGGACTCGCTGGCGCTTCGGCAGCCTCGACTCTGGGCGAGATGGGCTTCAACGTGCTCAACTTCTGCATCCAGGACTCGCCCCGCCGCGCTCACTCGATCGCCGCACAGGGCGGTATCAATGCAGCCAAGAACTATCAGAACGACGGCGACTCGATCTACCGCCTGTTTTACGACACCGTGAAGGGTGGTGACTACCGTGCCCGCGAGGCCAACGTGTATCGCCTTGCCGAGGTGTCTAACAATATCATCGACCAGTGCGTGGCACAGGGCGTGCCTTTCGCTCGCGAATATGGCGGCCTGCTCGCCAACCGCTCGTTTGGCGGCGCTCAGGTGAGCCGCACCTTCTATGCCAAGGGCCAGACCGGCCAGCAGCTGCTGCTGGGCGCCTACTCGTCGCTCAACCGCCAGATTGAGGCCGGCAAGGTGAAGAGCTACAACCGCTATGAGATGCACGACGTGGTAATCGTCGACGGCCGCGCTCGCGGTATCATCGCCAAGAACCTCGTCACAGGCAAGCTCGAGCGCTTTGCCGCTCACGCCGTGGTAATCGCCACCGGTGGCTATGGCAACACCTACTTCCTGAGCACCAACGCTATGGGCTGCAACTGCTCGGCCGCGATGGCTTGCTACCGCAAGGGCGCTTACTTTGCAAACCCCGCCTACGTTCAGATTCACCCCACCTGCATCCCCGTGCACGGCGACAAGCAGTCTAAGCTCACCCTCATGAGCGAGTCGCTGCGTAACGACGGCCGCATCTGGGTGCCCAAGAACATTGAGGATGCCGTGAAGCTGCAGAAGGGCGAGATCAAGGGCAGCGATATCCCCGAGCAGGAGCGCGACTACTATCTGGAGCGCCGCTATCCCGCCTTCGGTAACCTCGTGCCCCGTGACGTGGCATCGCGTGCCGCCAAGGAGCGCTGCGACAAGGGCTTCGGCGTTAACAACACCGGCAAGGCTGTGTTCCTCGACTTCAGCGAGGCTATCGGCCGCCTGGGCATCGACGTGGTGCGCCAGCGCTATGGCAACCTCTTCGACATGTATGAGGAAATCACCGACGTCAATCCTGGCGAGTTTGCAAAGGAAATCGACGGCGTGAAATACTACAACCCCATGATGATTTATCCCGCCATCCACTACACCATGGGCGGTATCTGGGTTGACTATGAGCTGCAGACCAGCGTCAAGGGCCTCTTCGCCATTGGCGAGTGCAACTTCAGCGACCACGGCGCTAACCGCCTGGGAGCATCGGCACTGATGCAGGGCTTGGCCGACGGCTACTTCGTGCTGCCTTACACCATCCAGAACTACCTGAGCGACCAAATCACCGTTCCCCACTTCTCAACCGATCTGCCCGAGTTTGACGAGGCCGAGAAGCGCGTACAGGCCAACCTCGACAACCTGATGAGCATCCAGGGCAAGCGCTCGGTCGACAGCATCCACAAGGAGCTGGGCCTCGTGATGTGGGACTATGTGGGCATGGCACGCACCAAGGAGAGCCTCCACACCGCGCTTGAGAAAATCAAAGAGATACGCAAGGAGTTTGAGACCAACCTGTTTATCCCCGGCACCCAAGAGGGCATGAACGTCGAGCTCGACAAGGCATTCCGCCTGCGCGACTTCATCACCATGGGCGAGCTCATCGCTCACGACGCCCTCACCCGCGAGGAGAGCTGCGGTGGTCACTTCCGCGAGGAGCATCAGACCGAGGAAGGCGAGGCCAAGCGCGACGACCAGAACTACTTCTATGTGTCGTGCTGGCAGTACAACGGCAGCGACGAGGTCGCACCCACGCTGCTCAAGGAGCCCCTCGAGTATGAGGCCATCAAGGTACAAACCCGCAACTATAAGTCATAATATTCACTTTTAAACTCTTAGAAAAACAATGGATACTAATATAAGCTTCAAACTCAAAGTTTGGCGTCAGGCAGGTCCCAAGGAGAAAGGTCAATTTGTGACTTATGACATGCAGGACATCCCCACTGACACCTCATTCCTCGAGATGCTCGACATCCTTAACGAGCAGCTCATCGAGAAGGGCGAGGAACCCATCGTGTTTGACCACGACTGCCGCGAGGGAATATGCGGCATGTGCTCGCTCTATGTTAACGGACACCCACACGGCCCCGCAACCGGCGCCACCACTTGCCAGCTCTACATGCGTCGCTTCAACGATGGCGACACCATCACAGTGGAGCCCTGGCGCAGTGCCGCCTTCCCCGTGATCAAGGACCTCATGGTTAACCGCAACGCATTCGACCAGATTCAGCAAGCTGGTGGTTATGTGAGCTTCAACTGCGGTGGTGCGCAGGACGCCAACGCCCTGCCCATCAGCAAGGTTGCCGCCGACGAGGCCATGGACAGCGCATCGTGCATTGGCTGCGGCGCCTGCGTGGCTGCCTGCAAGAACGGCTCGGCAATGCTCTTCGTTTCGGCCAAGGTGAGCCAGTTTGCCCTTCTGCCCCAGGGTCGCCCCGAGGCCAAGAAGCGCGTGAAGGCTATGCTCTCGCGCATGGATGAGCTGGGATTTGGCAACTGCACCAACACTGGCGCATGCGCTGCCGAGTGCCCCAAGAACATCAAGCTGAGCAACATCGCACGACTCAACCGCGAGTTTGTGTGCGCTAAGTGCACCGACTAACCGCACGCGCCATTGCGGCGCCCAGTGCCCGCAACACGCCATAATCTCAAGCGTCGCCCCGGAGTGGGCGGCGCTTTTTTTCGCTTAAATGTGAAAAAATGTGGTTTCATTTTGTTAGGTGGTGGAAAAGCAGTAATTTTGCAGTGCTAACAGAAAAAGCAAAAACAAAAATTAAAACATAACAATGATTTATCCTATCTTATCGGCTGCCGAGGCTGCCGAATTTGTGAAAAATGGCGACAACGTGGGCGTATCGGGATTTACCATCCCCGGCAACCCCAAGGTTGTGCCCGTAGCAGTTGCCGACAAGGCTCGTCGCGAGCATGAAGCCGGCCGTGAGTTTAAGATCAACCTCTTCAGTGGCGCATCGACCAACGACTACACCGACGGTGAGCTGTCGCGCGCGCACGCGCTCAACTTCCGCGCTCCCTATCAGTCGCTGCCCGAGGTGCGCAACCGCATCAACGCCGGTGAGGTACACTACAGCGACCGCCACCTGAGCGAGATGGCACAGGAGTTCCGCTATGGCATGTATGGCAAGATGGACGTTGCCATCATCGAGGCACAGAGCATCAGCGACGATGGCGAAATCGTGCTGGGTACAGCTGTGGGCAACAGCCCCACATGGCTGCAACTGGCCGACAAGGTGATTGTTGAGATTAACGACCAGCTGCCCGAGGAGATTCACGGCATGCACGACATCTACGTGCCTCTCGATCCTCCCTGCCGCCGCGAGATTCCCATCTATAAGCCCAGCGACCGCGCCGGCCAGCCCACTGCCCACGTCGACCCCAAGAAGGTTGTGGCAGTGGTGAAGACCTCTATGCCTCTGGGCATGCCTGGCCACTTCACTCCGCTTGACGAGACCACCCGCCAGATTGGCAAGAACGTGTGCGTCTTCCTGGAGAACGAGATTCGCGCCGGCCGCATCCCCAAGGAATTCCTTCCCATCCAGAGCGGTGTGGGTAACATCGCCAACGCTGTGCTCGACGCTCTTGAGACCAGCACCATCATTCCACCCTTCCAGGTATATACCGAGGTGATGCAAGACACCTTCCTGCAACTGCTCCAGAGCGGGCGTTGCAAGTTTGTGAGCACCTGCTCGCTCACCCTGAGCCACGACGCAATGATGAACCTCTTTGCCGACATCAAGAACCTGCGCGACAAGATCCTCATGCGTCCCGCCGAGATAAGCAACCACCCCGAGATTATACGCCGACTGGGCGTCGTGTCGATGAACACCGCCATCGAGGTCGATATCTTCGGTAACATCAACTCGTCGCACGTGAGCGGCACCCGCCTGATGAACGGTATCGGTGGCTCGGGCGACTTCACCCGCAACGCCTACACCTCAATCTTCGTGTGCCCGTCGATCAAGAAGGACGACTGCATCAGCACCGTTGTGCCTATGTGTACGCACATTGACCACACTCTCCACTCGGTCGACATCATCGTAACCGACCAGGGCGTAGCCGACCTGCGTGGCAAGGATCCCATCCAGTGCGCTCACGAGATTATCGAGAACGTGGCTCATCCCACCTATCGCCCGCTGCTGCGCGAGTACCTCAAGCTATCTAAGGGCGGTCACGTGCTGATGAACCCCAACCTCGCTCTCTCGTTCCACAGCGCCCTCGCCGCCACCGGCGACATGCGCAAGACCGACTACAGCCACTATCAGGTTGACTAACGAGCGGCACTTTTGACACACAGCCCCTCTTGAAACACTCTTTCAGGGGGGCTTTTTTGTGACCTTGACCATAGCTCGCTGCGCGAGCGTTCAACATGGTTCAACTTGGTTTAACATGGTTTAATCTTGTTCAACATTGTTGTTGCTACGCGAAGCCAAAATCGACGTTGACATTGACTTTGACCTTGACCTTTTTCTTCGTGAAAATTAAAATATTCNATTCGTGTCAATTAGTGTAATTGGCTCCGCCGAGCTCGCTTCGCTCGGTTCGTGGCCAAAACCCCCGCCATCGCGAAGCCTGAATCAGCGGTCCACGTGGGTGAACTCGGGCTTGGCATTTGCGTCGGCGCCAGCAATCACATAGACGCGGCCCTGGGCGGGATTGCCCTCGGCATCCTTGGTGTCGACCACAAACTCATATTCCATGCCGCCGTCGATAGCGCGGCTTGCCACAGTGACGGGTGTGCCCATTGGCATGGGGTAGTCGCCACACGCTGCGTCAAAAATGGCTTTGTCGCTGTCGGTCACCGCCTTCTGCTCGCCGAATGCTGGCAGCTTGACTGCCTCGCCTTCCTTGATGCCCGCGGCAACGAGCCATTTCTCAATCTCGGCGGGAGCCTTTTCCACGCGGGCGTTGCGCACGCCATAGCCCTCAATAAATGTTGCTCCGGGCTGAGCTTCCTTAAACATCGCCGTGGTGCTGTTGAGGCCACCGCTGCCGAAGGTGCAGAACGGCACCACCACCTTGCCCTTGAGGTCAACCGTCTTGAGCCAGCCCAACATAGGCTGACAAATCTTGCCAAACCACACGGGGTAGCCCACATAGATGGTGTCGTAGGCCGCCAAGTCCTTGGTAATAGGCTCTACCGCAGGTACTTCGCCTCTCTCAAACTCGCCCTTGCAGCGCTCAATGGTTTCCTCAAAGCTGCCGGTGTAGGGGTTTACGGGCTTCACGGTGTCGACGTCGGCACCCACTGCCTCGGCTATCAGGGTAGCCACTTGGCTGGTTGCGCCCGTCTGCGAGTAATACACTACGAGCGAGCGGGTCTTGCTCTCTTTCATCTCACTTGAACTGTTGGTGCATGCTGTGAGTGCGATGGCAGCGCACAGCACAAAAGTTAATCTACTCATTTTCAGTCAAATTTTATTTGGCTTGCCACTTGCAGCGCACGGGTGAGAAAATCTTCTCTTCTTTTTTCAGGATAGCCATTGCCTTGTCCACTTCCTTCTTGTCGAGGCCAGTAGCGGCGGCGAGGGCGGTAGCATTCACAGGAGCGTTAATCTCCTTCATCTTGTTAAGAACGATTTCAACATTTTCCATAATACTTTAATATTTAAATACTTAAATTAAATTTAATATCTTGAATCATCTCAATCACTAAATTAGCTGCCAGAGGCAGCAGATGTCAGTAGGCCCGTATCAGCTGGTTAGGGAGCNGGTGCTATAATCAGCCAAAACGATAAAAAATTCACCGTTTTGGCTGGCTATAACCGATTTTTTCAGTAACTTTGCGGCACAATAAAGCAAGTTAACAGTATGAAAATCATAGGAAGAACACGTGAAATAGACAAACTCAACCGAGTCCTCGGCTCCGATCGACCAGAGTTTATCGCTCTTTATGGCCGCCGCCGCATAGGAAAAACATTTCTTATCAACCAACTTCTTGAGGGGAAGTTGGCGTTTGCCACTACGGGGATTCTTGAAGGAGAACCCAGCGAGCAGATGTTTTCGTTTCACAGTGCCCTGCAAAGCTACGGCTCAACCTGCAAGAAACCTCGCGACTGGTTCGAGGCGTTCGGCGAGCTCATAGTGCTATTAGAGAAAAGCACTAGATCGACTCGCGTCATTTTCATCGACGAGCTGCCGTGCTTCGACACCAGTCGCTCGCGATTTGTGATGGCGCTGGGACATTTCTGGAACTCATGGGCCTCGCGGCAAAGCAACGTCAAGCTCATAGTGTGCGGCTCGGCAACCTCGTGGATGGTCAAGAACATCATCGACAACCACGGGGGGCTTCACAACCGCATCACTTGCGAGATGCACTTAACCCCATTCACCCTCAACGAGGTGGAGCAGTTCCTGAAACAAAAGAAATTCACGTGGAGCCGCCACTTGATAGCGCTTGCCTATATGACATTTGGAGGCATCCCCTATTACCTCGACCTGCTCGACCCAACCGAGAGCCTGGCACAAAACATCGACCGGCTGTTCTTTGCCGAGAACGCCACACTTAGGCGCGAATATGACCGCCTTTTCAAATCGCTGTTCAAAATGCCCGACATCTATGTGAAAATCATAGAACTGCTGAGCGAAAACAAAAAAGGACTGACTCGACAAGAGATTGCCGAAAAAATGTGTAAAATGAGTGGCGGTACGCTCACCAGCGCACTGAAAAACCTGCAATATTGCGATTTTATCAGAAGGTATAACATAAAAGAGAAGAAAATCAAGACAAATGGCGGCGTCTATCAGTTGATGGACTTCTTTGTACACTTTGTCTTGCACTTCAGTAAAAAGCAAATCACCGATGACCGATACTGGAGCAATATGCTTCACAGTGCCACCGTTACAGCGTGGCAAGGCGTTGCTTTTGAACGACTTGTGATGGCTCACATTGCACAAGTGAAGCGCGCGCTGGGCATCTACAACATCCACACCGAGTACTTCTCGTGGCGTAGCAAAATGAGCGACAAGGGAGCGCAAATCGACCTTGTGATTGACCGGGCCGACCGCATGACGCATTTGTGCGAGATTAAATTTGGCGACGCACCCTTTCGCATCACCAAAAGCGAAGACGAGAAAATGCGTACCCGCATTGCCGACTATCAATATGAGACAAACACAAAACAGGGCATAATCCCCACATTTGTAACTGCCTACGGCTTAGCGACGAATGAGTATTCACAAGGTGTGATGGCAACAGTAACGCTTGACCAACTGTTTGACAACTTGAGTTAGTCAAAAAAAAGTTGTAACTTTGTGGGGTTATTGGGGCTGGGCTGGGGCTCATTGACATG
>JABUUJ010000003.1:192912-196453 GCA_021443235.1 Muribaculaceae bacterium | reverse complement strand
TGAAAAACTTGATAAACTTGATAAACTTGAAAAACTTGACAAACTTGAAAAACTTGCGGCGCCAGCCGCCACTTGACAAGCTAAAACGCTGGTGGAGTTAGAACTGGAAGTAGATGAAGGCCTGGAGGTCGGCGGTGATAAACTGGTAGACAAACAGCGCGGTGGCGATGCACAGGCTCACGATGGCGGCGAGGGGCAGGCGGGCGAAGGCGATGCGGTAACGGCGTTTCCAGCGGTCGGGCAGCCAGTGAATTATCATGCCTAAAACGATGAGCAAAAACACGTTATAGTAGGCAGCGCACACATCGGGAATCGTGCTGAGGCTCCAGCCCGACCCAATTTGGTTCACCATGTTCTTGGCGGTGTTCCATGCCACCTCGTTGGCGGTTGCGGGATCAAGGTTTGAGCCGCTGCGGAAAAACAGTCGGGTGAATGTGATGAAGATAAACGTCTGCGTCACAGCCCATGCGTTGGCGAGCCACGCATAATCTTTCTTGCCTCCCAGCATGTGGTAGATGAAGCGCACGTTGGTGCCCAGTGTGATGCATATCATCCACACCAGCAGCATGTTGAAAACTGGTGCGCCCACCGTGACACACAGCACCATGAGCAGCAGGCAGGTGCCATAGAGCCACGCCATGCGCCATCGCCATCGCATGTCGCGCCAGAACTTGAACACAATCATTCCCACGCCGTTGAGTCCGCCCCAAATCATGAAATTCCAGCTTGCTCCGTGCCACAGTCCGCCCAGCAGCATTGTGATGAACGCGTTGATGTTGGCGATGATTTTCTTGCGTTTCTCGGGGTAGAGGCGTGCGGTGGCGATTACTGCGGCGGCGATGCCCAGAATGGTGGCCGATGCCCACAGGCTGCTGGTGAGTATGAGTGCGATGAGCGAGATGAGCCCAATCCAGAAAAATGTGCCAAACGATGCGTTGCGGTTGCCGCCCAGCGGGATGTAGAGATAGGTTTGCAACCACATCGACAGCGATATGTGCCAGCGTTTCCAGAAGTTGGAGGCATTGGGCGCCTTGTAGGGCGAGTTGAAGTTCTTGGGCAGGTAAAATCCCATGAGCATCGCCACGCCAATGGCAATGTCGGTGTAGCCGCTGAAGTCGGCATAAACCTGCAGGCTGTAGCCTATGAGTGCCATGAAATTCTCAAATCCCGTGAACAGCAGCGGGTTGTCAAACACGCGGTCGATGAAATTGACGGCGATGTAGTCGCTCAGCACAATCTTCTTGATGAGGCCGTTGAGAATCCAGAACACTGCGACGCCAAACTGCCTGCGCGACAGGAAGAATGGCTTGTAGAGCTGCGGGATGAACTCGCTGGCGCGCACTATGGGGCCCGCCACGAGTTGCGGGAAGAAGCTCACATAGAAGCCAAAGTCGAGCACGTTGCTCACCGGCTCGATTTTCTTCTTATAGACGTCGACGGTGTAGCTGATGATTTGGAACGTGAAGAACGAGATGCCCACAGGTAGCACGATTTGGTCGACGAGGAAGCGTCCGTCGCCCGCAAAGAGGTTCCCTATCTCGGCAAAGTAGTCGTGCACAGCCAGTTGTGTGCCAAAGATATCGTTCACCATGTCGGTGAAGAAGTAGGCATACTTGAAATAGCACAGCAGGAACAAGTCGATGGTGATGCTGGTGATGAGCCATGCCTTGCGGCGGCGCGGGTCGTCGCTGGCATGGATGCGCCGCGCGATGAGGAAGTCGCTGCAGGTTACAAACATGAGTATCAGAACAAAGATGCCGCTGGTCTTGTAGTAGAAGAACAGGCTCACGAAGAAGAGGAACGCGTTGCGCAGGTGGGTGCGGCGCGCGATGGGCGCAAACAAGGCATAGACGATGGCAAAGAAAGCCCAGAAGTAGAACTGCGTGAACAGCAACGGGCTGCTCTCGCTGAATTCAAATGTGTGACGCAAAAACGTCGCTATGGCTCCCAGTAGTTCACTCATCGTTGTCGATATAATCGGTTATTAGTGCCTCAAAGAGCAGGTCGGCGCACAGCTCATAGCCCGTGCGGGTGAAGTGGATGCGGTCCTTGGCCATAAGCCCGTTGCGGCGCCATGCCGTGGAGCTTCCCAAGCCGCCCATCACGCCCAGGCAGTCCCACACACAGCCTCCGTGTTGCCGCGCCAGCTCCACCATGGCGTCGCGCACGATGAGGGCGTTGGCGTTGGCACGCTTGTGGTAGAAAGAGTCGTTGTTGGTGATAAACAGCAACATGACGTCGGGGTTGGCGGCCTTTATCATGTCGATGATGCGGTTATAGCGCTCCTTGAAGACGTCGGGGTCGAATTTCTGCGTCGTGGTGGCGGCATCGTTGATGCCTATGCCGAAAATCACCAGGTCGGGCTTGACGCGCATGAGGTCTTGCTGCAGCAGCTGGCAGTGTAGCCACGAGGCGGTTGACGCGCCGTTGATGCCGCTTGAGTAGTAGTTGATGGTGCCTTGCCGGCTGCTCACAGGCTCTATGCCGTTGAGGATGAAGCGTGCGCCGGTAGGGTTGTCGATGGTGAGGGTGGCGCTGGTGAGGGTGGGCAGGTGGCCAACGCCGTAACTGCCATCGTCGCGCGGCGTCAGCTGCCAGTGGTTGCCGTTGTCGTCGCTCAGGGTGATGGTGAGCGAGTCGGGCGGCGCGGTCGATTGTGCCAGAATGCGCAGCGCGTCGAAGTCCCACACTGGCGTGTGGCCGTTGTCGAGGTTTAGAGTGATTGTGGCGTGTTGGTCGCTGGTGGCGGCGGCGATGCCGGTGATGCCCAGTGGCAGACTGTCGTCAAAGGGGATGTTGCGCACCGTGGTCCACGCACCGGTGTGGGTGATGCTGTAGTCGCGGCCGCTGTTGGTGCGCGCCATGGCAAAGGGGAAGAGCATGCCTCGGGTGCCTCGGGTGCCGGCGAGTGTGGCGAAGTGGCAGCGCAGGCGGTGCGATAGGATGTCGGCCTGCACGTGCGAGCCTCCCACGTGCCACACGTTGATGTGGCCGCGGCGTGTGCGCAGCAGCTTGTCGAGTTTGCCCTCAAAGGTGTTGATGGGCTTTAGCGATCCGGGGAAGATGAGCGCGTTCTGCTCAATGCTCACCAGCGACATCGTGGCCGAGTCGCGCTCGCCCAGGCGTGGAGCCTGCGCGGCGAGTGTGGCGCGCCCAGCGGCGAGTGCCGTAGCCGTTGCGATGATTGCCAGAATGGTGGCTATGAGCGATTTATGTAGTGTGGGGCGCGTCATTCTTTCTCGGTTTTAGTGTCGGTTTCGGCTTGCTCAAGAGCGCGTGCGTCGGCGTGTGCCTTCTTGCGGAAGGTGTAGTAGTCGTGATAGAGCATGAGCGTGTTGTGCAGGATGCCTGCGATGCGCTCGGCGCCTCGGGTGGTGAAGTGGATGTAGTCGCTGCCCGCCAGCCCTTTCTTGTTCCAGCTCACCATGCTGTCATAGCCGCCCATCACGGCATACATGTCCCAGTAGGCGATGCCGGCGTCGCTGCACATGAGCTTGAGGTGGTCGATAAACGACTGAGACGCAAGTCGTTCGGGCGAGAT
>JABUUJ010000003.1:188878-191595 GCA_021443235.1 Muribaculaceae bacterium | reverse complement strand
ACTTAACCCTAAAAACAACAATGCCACAAGTGGGCGGAAACTGCAAAAAAAACGCACTTTCCGCCCACTTGTGGCATTGTTGTTTTTAGGGTTAAGTGCTGTTAATCATTGGTTTGTGATATGTGGAAAAATGCCTGTAACTGGGAGGGTCACAGGCATTTTTTATGTCAATGTCAACGTCAACGTCAACGTCGATGTTAGTGTCAGAAGATGAAGGTGCGGATGAGGTAGTAGCAGAACATACCTGAGAGGTAACCCACGAGCGAGAACAGCGTCATGTGCTTGACATAGTTGCCAAAGCTGATCTTCTCCAGGCCCATTACCACTACGCCGGCAGCCGAGCCCACGATGAGCATCGAGCCACCCACGCCGGCACAGTAGGCCAGCAGCTGCCAGAACACGCCGTCGACTGCCATGTCGCCCATCGCCTCGATGGGATACATACCCATACAGCCAGCCACGAGAGGCACATTGTCGACAATACTCGACAGCACACCGATGATGCCCGTGACGAGATAGTGGTTGCCGCCCGAGATGTCGTTGAGCCACACACCCAGCAGGTGCAGCACCCCGATTTCCTCAAGACAGCCCACCGCCATGAGGATGCCCAGGAAGAAGAGGATGGTGCTCATGTCGACCTTGGAGAGAAGGCGGCTCAAGCGGTTTCTCACGTTCTCGCGCTTGGCAAGGTGCCCCGTGCCATAGAAAATCTCGGTGATGAGCCACAGTGAGCCGAGTGCGAGCAAGATGCCCATAAATGGGGGCAAATTGGTGAGATTGTGGAAGATTGGTACGAAAATCAGACCGCCCACACCCAGCAGGAACACTACCTTGCGCTGCAGTGCGTTGAGCTCGTTGACCTCGTCGCCTTTATTGATCTCGGGGGCCTCAAGCTCGCCTTTAAGTTGCGTCATGAGCATGAATGCCGGCACGAGCATCGACACGAGCGAGGGCACGAGCAGCTCCTTGATAACGCCGCCAGCGGTAATCATTCCGCCGTTCCACAGCATGATGGTGGTGACGTCGCCAATGGGCGAGAAGGCACCGCCCGAGTTGGCCGCGACGATGATGAGTGCGGCATATTTCACGCGGTCTTTAGCGCTCTTTACGAGCTTGCGCAGCAGCATCACCATGACGATGCTGGTGGTGAGGTTGTCGAGGATGGCGCTCAGGAAGAATGTCATGAATGCGACGCGCCACAGGAGCGAGCGTTTGCTCTTGGTGCGCATCATGTTGGTCACAAAGTTGAAGCCGCCGTTGCGGTCCACCACCTCGACGATAGCCATGGCGCCCATCAGGAAGAACAGCGTGGTTGCTGTGCTGCCCAGGTGTCGTTCTACCAGTGCGTTGATGGTGAGGACAAGGTCCTCGGGGTTGTGGATGTTGATATAGCTTTCGGGCTCAAACATGAAGACGGTCCAAGTAAACACAAACATGAGCAGTGCCACGGCCGCTTTGTTGATGCGCGTGATGCCCTCAAGGGCGATTAGGGCGTAACCAACGAGGAATATGGTTACGATAATCAGAGAAATAGGAGACATAAAAATTTGTCCAGTAACAGTATTTTAAAGTTCTAGTTCCAAAAATTGCACAAAGGTAACAAAATTTACAATACAATAAACCCCATGATATGTAATTTTTTCTAACAAAATTACATTTTTTTACAAAACATGTTTTACAACATATTTTTTCCTTGCAGCAACCGAGTTGATATTGCATTTTGTCGGCTAATAATGTGTTGCTCACTTGCTCAAATGGGTGAAGTCGCGCGAGATGTAGAGTCCCTGGTCGGTCTACACAAAGAGTTGCTTGAGGACCTCGGGCGAGCGCAGGGTGCCCAAGGTAGAGTTGTGGAGCTTGTAGTAGTCGAGGATGATGGTCAGCACCTCGTTGCGCTGGTCGCGGTTGAACTTGAACAGGTGCAGGTTGTCAAATCGCATGCGCTGCAGCAGCACGATGACGGCGGCGTGATGTGGCGGCAAGTAGCGCCCGAGCCCCACGGCCGATGGCACAAAGGTGCCCTCGGTCATGTTAAACCAGTATCCGTCGCGGTGAGTCGCGGTGTCGGGCTCGATGCCCAGCAACGCTCCCAGATGGATGAGAAAGCAGATGTGGAAGTTGGCGACACCGCGCTGTGCGTGCTCCAGAATTTCGACGCTATTATATATATAGGTGTAAAGAGCCTCGTTGCGCTCTCGTTCCTGGATGACGTGCACCAGCACCTCGCTCATAAACATCGCGATGGCGTTTTTCACGGGATCGCCGTGAGTCGACATGAGCGGCTGCTTGCAGCGCAGGTCGTGCATTGTGGCGAGGTCGCGGCCGGGAACCATGCGAGCCTCCATCTCGATGAGCGAGAGCGGCATGAGCATGGCGTTGCGCATGCGTGCTCCCCGCGTGTTGCCTTGCGGCACGGCAAACGAGAGTAGCCCGTGCTCGTCGGTATAGACGTGCACGATGTTGTTGCGGTCGCTATACTTGACCGTGTTAAGCACTATGCCGTTGAGTTTCTCGTACATAAAAGTCGCACGAAGTTAGTGATTTCCGGGCAATTTTGCCAGAAAATTCAAAAAAAAGCGCTAAAATTCACGATTTCTTAGGGTTAAATTTTGCCATGTGAAAAAATGGTGCTATCTTTGCAGTCGCATTTTTGCGGACGGTCCATTCGTCTATCGGTTAGGACGCAAGATTTTCATTCTTGAAAGAGCAGTTCGATT
>JABUUJ010000003.1:182672-188183 GCA_021443235.1 Muribaculaceae bacterium | reverse complement strand
AATATGTAACTTTTGAAGGCAAAAACAAACCTGAACCAAAAAACGAAACAATTGATATGAGAAAATTAATTTGCTTCTTCGCCGTGATGCTCGTTGCGCTCAGCGCACTTGCCATCCCCGCTCATCGAGGAAAAGCTGTTGTTACACAGCCCGATGGCACCCAGCTCACCATCCAACTGATAGGAGATGAGTACTATAGTTTTAACACCACCGAGGACGGATATACCGTGGTCAAGAACAGCCAGGGCGTCTATGAATATGCCGCACGCGTGAGCGACAAGCTCGTGGCAAGCGGTGTCAAGGCGCACGACGTGGCACAGCGCAACGCCAGCGAGATGACCTATCTGGCGGGCATCACCAAATATATCACCGACCGCGAGTCACACGCCAGCGGTGAGGCGATGCGCGCGCAGGCCTATCGCTCGCCCAGCATCAAAGGCATTGACTACAGCAAATTCCGCGGCCTCATCATCCTCGTCGAGTTTACCGACCTCTCATTCACGATGAGCGATCCCAAAGCGTTCTACGACGCGATGGTCAACACCGAGGGCTTCACTGGCTACAGCAAGGACGATGGCACGTTTGTGGACTGCACAGGTAGCGTCTATGACTACTATAACGAGAACTCTAACGGACGTTTCAAGCCCAAGTTCGACATCGTGGGCCCGGTGAAGGTCAACTATGCCAGCACCGCGTTTAACGGCACCAGCAATGCGGGGACCATATTCCGCATGGCGCTCAAGGCTGCCGACAATGCAGGCTGCGACTTCAGCAAGTATGACGTTGACAACAACGGCTATGTCGACATGGTGTTTTTCCAGACGGCTGGCTTGTCGGCTTCGTTCTCGGGCAACGACTCAAGGCTGCTGTGGCCCCACAAGTCAAGCTTTTATTCTGGTCCTACGTATGATGGCAAGCGCATCTCGCTCTATGCTTGCGCCAACGAGCTCTACGGATGGTCGTCAAACCCCTCGACGATCGACGTTGAGGGCATCGGCACCATCTGCCACGAGTTTACCCATGTGATGGGATTCCCCGATTTGTACGACACCGACTATGAGGGGTCGGGCGGCCAGAGCCATCACCCCGGTGAATGGGACATCATGGCGGGCGGCGGCAACTACAACGTGGGCCGCACGCCAGCGGGCTACACCATCTTTGAGCGCTATGCTATGGGCTTTGCCAAGCCCACCGTGATTAACGAGCCAGGCAGCTATAGCCTTGAGCCGGTGGGCACCAGCAATAGTGGTTACATCCTCTACTCGCCCGTGGAAAAGGAATATTGGATTATCGACAACCGCCAGAAGAGCCGCTGGGACTACTATTTGCCAGGCCACGGCATGGTGATATGCCGCGTTGACTCGACGAGCGTAAGCCCATGGACGAACCACCAGGTCAACTGCAATCCCACCCACATGTACTATGAGATGGTGCGTGCGGGCAACACCACCAGCGACGACCTGGCGAGCGACCCGTTCCCCGGCACAAAGTGTAATACGATGTGGTGCTCACGCTCGATTCCTATGGCCAAGACTTGGGGCGGATATATGTGCGACAAGGGGCTTTACAATATTAGGGAGACCGACGGTGTCATCACATTTGACGTGAGAGACGAGAGCGATGTGACCTGCCTAATCGAGGACTTTGAGACGATGCCCGCCACCACCTCGACCAGTGAGACTGGCGTTGAGGGACGCTTTACCAAGTGGAACTTCACTAAGTGCAATGTGGTTGAGACAGAAGAGGGAGTCGGCCATGATGCCCAGGCGGTGAAGATGCTGCTGCCCAGCCAGTTCACCATGGCAACACCCATCAGGAAGAGCATTAACCTCGTGTCGTTCTTTGTGCAAAACACTTCTACCACAGCGTCCAAGTTTGCCCTTACCTATAGCCTCGACGGCGGCACTACATGGCAGAAGCCTCGTCACAGCGCTGGCGCGTCGCCTGCTACGATTGGCGGCAAGGAGAACAATATCATTTTCTGGCCTGTTGACATCAAGAAGAGCGAAAACGTGATTTTCCGCGTGGCTATGAGTGCCGGCAGCAAGACCATTCCGGCCTACGTCGATGACTTCACCGTTTACTACACCGACTCGGGCGTGTCAATTCCCGGCGACGCCAATGGTGACGGCGTAGTGGATATCACCGATGCCAACATCGCAATCAACATCATCCTGGGCAATCTCTCGCTCTCCGACTATCCCGATGCCGACGTTGACGGCAACGGCGAGTGCAACATCACCGACGTGAACGCCATCATCAACATTATACTTGGCTAATGGCTATTGGCTAATGGCGAAAAATGTATATAAATTACTGCCTGCTGCATTGTGAGTGCAGCAGGCAGTATTTTATCCCAATATATCTTGATTTTTCGCCATTACCCATTACCCATTACCCATTAGCCATTAGCCAATACCCATTACCCATTACCCAAGCCTGGGCGGCTCGGCGGGCGAGTGGGTGCTTAGGATGCGCAGGGGCTTGGGGTAGAGGTTGTTGGCGCGGTTGCCCAGGTTGTTGACAAAGCCCAGCACGCTTCCCTGGTAGGTCACTGTCACATAACCACGTGGCGCATCGACGGTGATAGCCTCGCCGCGCAGATAGGCGATGGCCTGCTGGTAGTCGAGTTGTGCCGTGGCAAATGCCTCGCGGCGAAGCGCGGTGCTCAGTGCCAGCGCGTGCGACGGCACGCAGTTCTTGCCTTTAATGTTGCCCATCACTATGCCAGCCTGCATCAGGTTGCACGACTCCAGCATCTCGACGAGTTGGGCGTGCGCTCGCGGCAAGGCGGTGACTGTGTCGGCGCTTATGGTTATTGTGAAATCTTTCTCATTGTTGAGCCACTGCTTGATGTCGCGTGGCGCGTCGGTGCGTGCCGGTGTGCGCTGCCGCTTGGCTTTGGCGGGCCGCGGTGGCTCGCCGCTGTGCTTGCGCAGCACAGCCATGAACAGCCCCTCGCCGCGCGTGAGGTGTGGCAGGAAGCGGTAGCAGGGCAGGTCGGTGCCTATGCCTGCGTGGATGGGCCACGAGGGGTCGATATCGACGGCTACAGGCTCGGCGCCCAGTTCGGCGGCTATGTGTTCAATCATGCGCTCGTTCTCTTGGTCGTTGAACGTGCAGGTGCTGTATATCAGCAGTCCGCCTGGCCGCAGGGCGTTCCACACGCTGGCTATGATGTCGCGTTGCCGCTGTGCGCATTGCTCGATGAGTGCCGGCGTCCACTGCTTCACCGCCTCGTCGTCCTTGCGAAACATTCCCTCGCCGCTGCACGGCACATCGGCCGCAATGACGTCAAAGGTGTGGGTGAGTTGCCCCAACTGGCTCGGAGCGCAGCAGGTCACGGCGCAGGCGGGGTTGCCCCAGCGCTGCACATTGTCGGCGAGCACTCGCGCGCGCGACACCACGATTTCGTTCGCCACCACGAACGAACCGGCGGGCAGAGCCTGCAGTGCCGCGGTGGTTTTGCCGCCAGGCGCGGCGCACAGGTCGAGGTAGCGCACGGGCGTGTTTACCAGCGACCTGACAACGTGGTGCAGAAACATCGACGACGCGTCTTGCACATAGTACATCCCGGCGTGCCACAGCGGGTCGAAGGTAAACTGCGGGCGCTCGTCGCAGTAGAAGCCTGCCGGGCACCACGGCACGGTGACGGCACCAGCAGGCACCGATGCGCCGCGGCTGTCGTTAACGCGCACGCTCACGCTGGGCAGTGTGTCGCCCAGGGCCCGCAGCATCGCCTCGCTCTCGCCAGGCATCAGTCGCTCTATTTGTTCGATAAACAGTGGGTGTAGTTGCATAGTCGTGGCAAAGTTACAAAATTTCGTGCCGATAACCCTCAATTTCCCACTTTTTTTGTAATTTTGTGGCCTACAATGTATAAAAACAGTTATGCGATACTTATTAGTTTTAGCGATGGCTGTGGCTGCGATGACTGCGCAGGCCGCCATATATATCAAGGGCGATGTGAACCGTGACGGCGATGTCGACATTGCCGACGTGAACGCCATCGTTAACGTTATCATGGATCAGGGCGATAGCGGCAAGGCCGACGTCAACGACGACGGCGTGGTGGATGTTGCCGACGTGAACCAGGTCATCAACATCATCTTGAGCGGTGAGCGCGAGGTGGTGCGCACCAATGTGGACTATGTGTGGAACATGGACAAACTGCCCGAGATTCACATCGAGGTGCCCCTCGACGAGTGGAACCGCCTGCTCGTGCTCTATGACGCCAACTCGCAAACCAAGCAGTATATCGTTGCCAACGTGCGCTTTGTCATCGACGGCGAGGAAACCGTCATCGAGGAGGCCGGGCTGCGACTCAAGGGCAATACCTCGCGCCGCCGCCCCGAGGGCAACTACATGGAGATGCACAAGACCAAAAACACCGACTGGAACCACGTGCACTTTGGGCTCAACCTGCGCAAGTGGGTCAAGGACGACGAGCACACCATCAAGGGAGTGCGCAAGCTCCATCTCAAATATTTCAAGGAAGACCCCGCCTATGTGCGCGAGCTCTTCTGCTACAACCTGATGCGCGACGCCGGCGTGTGGACAGCGCCGCGGGCCAACTACTGCCGACTGTGGCTCAAGGTGGAGGGCGACGCGCAGGAGACCTACTACGGCATCTACGACATGCTTGAGCCTATCGACGAGAACTACCTGAAACGCCGCGACAGCGACACCGAGTTTGGCGGCAACGACGGCTTCCTGTGGAAATGCCGCTACCCTGCCTCGCTCACCAACCCCTACAGTGCCGACTATGGCGTGGACGACACCAGCGACAACAACCACACCTATAAGCTCGAGACGCGCATCGAGGACTTTGAGGCCGCCAAGGCGCAGCTCATCGACTTCCAGCTCAAGCTCAACGGCAAGGGCGACGAGAGCTTCGCGAAGTGGATCAAGGAGGTGTGCGACGTTGACCTGCTGCTGCGCACTTATGCCGCTATCGTGGCTGTGGGACACTGGGACGACTACTGGGGCAACAGCAACAACTACTACATCTACTTCACCACCGACCATATCACCGACTATAAGTTCTACATGATTCCCTACGACCTCGACAACACGCTGGGAACATCGCACATGAACCGCGACTATGGCCGGCAGGATCCCTTTGACTGGGGCCCCAGCAGCAACCCGCTCATCAGCCGCATCGTCTCCATCCCCGAGTATCGCGAGAAATATATCAAGTATATGCAGGAGATTGTCGACGACGACAGCGACCTGATGCATTTTAACGACGCTGTGCCGCGCATCAGGGCATGGCACGACAAGATTAGCAACTATGTGAGCAACGACACCGGCGAGGACATGCAAATCATCGACCGCCCTGCCTCGTGGGGCAACCACAGCGAGTACCGCCTACTCGAGGACGGCTTCAGCACCAACTGGTTCCGCGTGAAGAAAACCGCCATCGACGCAGTGAAGTAGCGCGCCGGCGCGCAAGTTTATCAAGTTTATCAAGTTCATCAAGTTCATCAAGTTCATCAAGTTTATCAAGTT
>JABUUJ010000003.1:174576-182644 GCA_021443235.1 Muribaculaceae bacterium | reverse complement strand
TAAACTCTAAACAATAAACTCTAAACTCTAAACTCTAAACTTTAAACTCTAAACTTTAAAAATTTTTTAACCATTTTTTAGGGTCAAATATTTTAATATTTGAGCGATTTGTTGTAATTTTGTATGTTTTTGGGACGCACGCTTTTTTAAGGCGTTCCATGAGGTTAGAATAACGATAGAAACCCACTATTTATGGCAGAAGATTATAATATCGAAGAACAAGAGGAACAGCAGTATTCCGCATCTAATATCCAGGTGCTTGAAGGCCTTGAGGCCGTGCGCAAGCGCCCGTCGATGTATATTGGCGACACCCACATCAAGGGCTTGCATCACCTCGTGAGCGAGGTGGTCGACAACTCGATCGACGAGGCTCTCGCCGGCTATTGCGACACGATTAATGTCACCATAGGCGTCGACGACTCGATTACGGTGCGCGACAACGGTCGTGGCATCCCTGTCGACGAGCACGAGAAACTGCACAAGAGCGCGCTTGAGGTCGTGATGACCGTGCTGCACGCCGGTGGCAAGTTTGACAAGGGCTCCTACAAGGTTTCGGGCGGTTTGCATGGCGTGGGCGTGAGCTGCGTCAACGCGCTGAGCGACTACCTGCGTGCCGAGGTGCGCCGCGAGGGCAAGGTCTACATGCAGGAATACTCGCTGGGCAAGCCCAAGGGCGAGGTTCAGGTGATAGGCGAGTGCGCCGAGGAGGATCACGGCACCACCGTGGTGTTCCACCCCGATGCCTCAATCTTCCAGCACACGGTCTATGAGTTTGCGATTCTTGCCAAGCGTCTGCGCGACCTGGCGTTTCTCAACGCCGGTGTGAAGCTCACACTCACCGACTTGCGCTCGCTCGACGAGAACCAGGAGCCTCACAGCGAGGTATATTTCAGCGAGACCGGTCTTGACGACTTTGTGCGCTTTATCGACGACGGCAAGGAGCCTCTTATTGCCGACGTGATACATATCACCAACGACAAGGGCGAGATTCCCGTTGAGGTGGCAATGACCTTCAACAAGTCGTTTAACGAGAACATCCACTCTTATGTCAACAATATCAACACGATAGAGGGCGGCACGCACCTCACGGGCTTCCGCCGCGGCCTGGGTGCCACGCTGCGCAAGTATGCCGAGGACAACAAGATGCTCGACAAGCTCAAGTTTGAGGTTAAGCCCGAGGACTTCCGCCAAGGCCTCACCGCTGTGATTTCGGTAAAGGTGCTCGAGCCGCAGTTTGAGGGCCAGACCAAGACCAAGCTGGGCAATACCGAGGCTATCGGCGCTGTTGAGGTGAGCGTGCGCGAGGCATTGCGCAACTACCTTGAGGAGCATCCCACACAGGCTAAGACGGTGATTGAGAAGATTATCCTCGCAGCCACCGCGCGCCACGCCGCCGAGAAGGCACGCAACAACATCACCCGCAAGTCGCCACTCGCTGGCGGCGGTCTGCCCGGCAAGCTTGCCGACTGCTCGAGCAAGGATCCCGCGGTGAGCGAGCTTTTCCTTGTCGAGGGAGACTCGGCAGGTGGCTCGGCCAAGCAGGGCCGCGACCGTCAGTTCCAGGCAATCCTGCCACTGCGCGGTAAGATTCTCAATGTGGAGAAAGCCCTTGACCATAAGGTGTTTGAGAGCGAGAGCGTGGTAAACATTTTCCGTGCGCTGGGCGTGACCATCGGCACCAAGGACGATGAGAAGGAGGCTAATCTGGAGCGTCTGCGCTACCACCGCATCATCATCATGACCGATGCCGACGTCGATGGCGCCCACATCGCCACGCTGCTCATGACGTTCTTCTTCCGCCGCATGCGTCCCATTATCGAGCAGGGCTACCTCTACATCGCCACCCCGCCGCTCTACCGCGCAAGCACCACACGTGGCAACCACGAGGAGTATTGCTGGACCGACATGGACCTGCGCCGCTTTATCGACAACTATGCCGATGGCAAGGAGGATCAGGTTAAGATTCAGCGATATAAAGGTCTCGGTGAGATGAACCCCGACCAGCTGTGGGAAACCACTATGGATCCCGAGAACCGACTGCTCAAGCGCGTGAACATCAGCGACGCCGCCGAGGCCGAGCGCATCTTCACCATGCTCATGGGCGACGACGTGGAGCCACGCCGCAAGTTCATCGAGGAAAACGCCACCTACGCCACTCTCGACACGTAAGCGCCGACGGCGCTATGTTCGACGTTGTTCAACGTGGTTTAACCTTGTTCAACATGGTTCAACGTGGTTTAACTTTGTTCGACGTGGTTCAACGTGGTTGAGGTCCAGCCGCGACGACACATCACACTGCCTGCTACATCCCCCCACTGTAGCAGGCAGTGCTGTAAATCCCCTAAGGGGGGGCAAGGTTGCCATAACGATTATGACCGGCTACTTTCAAAAACGCAAATAATCATAATATCTTCTTTTTACGACCATGTCGGTTTCTTAAAATGGGAAACAATTTGTAAATTTGCACACTAAACCAATAATCTTATAAAAAAGGATGCAAGACAATGCCATAATAGTGAGCAGCCATAATGTAAAGTGCGACCAAGAATACTACACATGGCTTAGAGAACTTAAGACCACATACCATAACGCGCAGGAAAGAGCTGCCGTAAAGGTGAACTCGGAAAGCCTGCTATGGAAATGGCGACTGGGGCGCGACCTTGTTATGCGCAAGGCCGAGCAGCGTTGGGGCGCTGGTGTGGTGGAGCAACTCAGCCTCGATTTGAAAGCCGAATTTCCCAATGAGAAGGGATTTGGCGTGGCAAATCTCTGGTTCATGAAAAAATGGTATTTGTTCTATTCAGAAAAACTCCACCAGGCTGGTAGAGAATTACAACTGATTGATACTAAGGCGAAAGAAAAACTCTACCAAGCTGGTAGAGAAATTAAGGATATCGTTCTACACGAAGAAATAGAGGCAGGAGCAATGTCATTTCCTGAGGTGTTTGCATATATACCTTGGAGGCATCACGTTGAGATAATAAACAAATGCAAATCGGTGGAAGAAGCCTTGTTCTATATTTACCATTCTATAGAAGAAGGATGGAGCAGAAGCAACCTTATCAACTGCATAAAAGCAAATCTGTACAAGAATCAAGGTTTCGCAATCACAAATTTCGCTGAGCAACTGCCACATCCGCACGCCGAGATGGTGCAAGAGATAACCAAGGAGAACTACGATTTTGGTTTTGTCACTCTGCCAAGGAAGTATGATGAGTTGCAGTTAGAGGATGCTTTGTCTCACTATATCACCCGCTTCCTTCTTGAGCTTGGCAATGGGTTCTCTTTCGTGGGACGACAGAAAGAAATCATCGTAGATGGCGTGTCGCGACGCATTGATATGTTGTTTTATCACTTGAGACTTCATTGCTATGTCGTCGTTGAACTTAAAACCTGCAAGTTCTCGCCAGAGTATGCTGGGAAGCTAAATTTCTATGTTAATGCTGTTGACGACCTGCTGAAGACAGAGGAAGACAACCCGACAATAGGCTTGCTAATTTGCAGCGACATGAGACAAACCGAAGTCAAGTATAGTTTTATGGGTATAAACACACCTATTGGCGTGGCAAAATATTCAAATGTGCAGGTTGAGGAACTTCAGGCTCAACTGCCTTCAATAGAGCAACTGCAACAACGAATCATGCTGCTGGAACAAGAACTGCAGCACAAGTAGGATAGTATGGAGAGACGAAAAGTACGGGCATTGCTACATGCACCCTAAAGGGGGCGTGTTTGGGGCTTATTGGGGCTCTTTGCTTTATTGACGAGGGCGGGGGAATGGTTGAGGTGGTAATTTTGCGGGAAAAAATGGTGTGAATTTATTCAATGTATCATGAAGCAAAACACAAATAGTAGGGGGCCTCCTGTGGCGGCAGGGGTTGTGGCTCGGTGGGCGCGAAATCGCCATCGGGCGGAAAAGCACGAAAACAGTGTTTCACGGCGTGGAGTTATTAACAATTTGTGCCACTTATCAACACTTTAAGCAAATTTAAGCCTGATTGTTAGGTTATTTGCGAAAAAAAAAGTTCCTTTGTACCGTGAAACACTTTTATTATTTATGGGAAAAACAATAGCAATTGCAAATCAAAAGGGTGGAGTGGGCAAAACCACAACCGCAATCAACCTGGCAGCATCGCTCGCCGTGCACAAGAAGAAGGTGCTTCTCATCGATGCCGACCCGCAGGCCAACGCCACGTCGGGCCTGGGTGTAGAGCCCAAGCAGATGAACGCCACCATCTATGAGTGCCTGGTCGACGACTACCCCATGCACAGCGCCACCGTGGGCACCTGTGTCGAGGGGCTGGACATCATCGGGTCGCGCATCGACCTGGTGGGAGCCGAGCTGGAGCTGATCAACAAAGCCGACCGCGATAACACACTGCGCAATGCCATAGCCGACGTGAAAGACGCCTATGACTTTATCCTTATCGACTGCAGCCCGTCGCTGGGCGTAATCACCGTGAACGCACTCACCGCTGCCGACAGCGTGATAATCCCGGTTCAGGCCGAGTATTTCGCACTCGACGGCATCAGCAAGCTGCTCAACACCGTGCGCATCATCAAGTCGAAGCTCAACCCCCGGTTGAGCATCGAGGGCTTCCTGCTCACAATGTATGACGCACGCCTGCGCCTTGCCAATCAGGTGTATGAGGACCTCAAGAGCCACTTTGGCGACATGGTGTTTAACGCCGTGATTCCTCGCAACATACGCTTGAGCGAGGCGCCCAGCCATGGCTTGCCCGCAATCCTTTACGACCCGTCGAGCCGTGGCGCCACCAGCCACCTGCAGCTTGCCAAGGAGCTGATTGCCAAAAACCGCAGGTAGTCTTTATGACGTTGACGTTGACGTTGACTTTGACTTTTTTGAACCAAAAATATAACCATGCCTATTCCAAAAAAACGTAATGCCCTGGGCCGTGGACTCGACTCGCTCATCTCGATGGACGATGTGCAGACCGGCGGCTCATCGGCAATCAATGAGATAGAAATCGCGTGCATCACGCCCAACCCCGACCAGCCCCGCACCTCGTTTGACGAGACCGCCCTTGAGGAACTCGCATCGTCGATTCGCGAGCTGGGCATCATCCAGCCGCTCACACTGCGCAGCGTGGGGCCTCACGCCTACCAGATCATATCGGGCGAGCGCCGCTATCGCGCCGCCAAGCTGGCAGGACTCGACACCGTGCCCGCCTATGTGCGCACCGCCAACGATGCCGAGCTCACCGAGATGGCGCTCATCGAGAACATCCAGCGCGAGGACCTCAACGCCATCGAGATTGCCCTCACCTTCCGCAAACTCATAGACCAATATCATCTCACACAGGAACGCCTGAGCGAACGCATAGGCAAGAACCGCGCTACCATCGCCAACTTCCTGCGCCTGCTCAAGTTGCCCGCCGAGGTGCAGCTGGGCTTGCGCGACAAGGCCCTCGACATGGGGCATGCGCGCGCACTTCTGGCTCTCGACAAGGCAAGTGTTCAGTTAAAATTATATAACGAGATATTAAAAAAAGGTTTATCGGTGCGCCAGGTCGAGCAGCTCGTGAAACAGCATCGCGAGGCCGAAGAAGTCCCTGCCGAGACCCCAAAGAAACCTGCAAAGCCCATGACATCAAAAGATTATGAGATTTTGCGCAGGCATCTTGCGGGCTCGTTTGGAGTTGATGTGAAGTTCACTTGCAACGAACAGGGTAAAGGAAAAATAACATTCCCGTTCAGTGACGAGGCCGAACTTAAGAAAATTATTAGTATCTTTGACACTTTAAAACAATAAACTGCAACAGTTTTTTTGACACTGCAGGCACATGACGCACCTTGTTATCCATCTCGCACGCCTGTGCAGCGCAGCCATGATGCTGTGCTTGGCTATGGTTGTAGAGGCAATGCCCATTGAGGACCTTGCGTCTGCCGACTCGACCACTACCACCGAGCGCCACCGACGCACACAGGTGGTGGTGCCTGCCAGCACCGAGATGCTCGACACGGTGGTGCCGCCATCGCCACATGCCACCCTGGCCAACGTGGAGGCCGACACCGTTCACCTCAGCACCCCCGACTCTATCGCCACGCTCAAGGGCGTGAAGATGCTTGAGTCGCCCGACAGTGCCGCTGTGGAAGCGCTGGGAAAGAAGCGTGTGTTTAATCCCGATCCCATCAAGGCGTTGTGGCTGAGTGTGTTGTGCCCAGGGCTGGGACAAATCTACAACCGCCGATACTGGAAGCTGCCCATCGTGGTGGGCGCCTTTGTGGGCCTAAGCTATGGCATGACGTGGAACAACCGCATGCTCACCGACTACAGCCGCGCCTATCGCGACGCGATGGACGACGACCCCGAGACGCGCAGCTACATGGACCTGTATCCACCCACCGTCAAGGAGGAGGATCTGGACATGGAGTGGCTGAAGAAGGCGTTGAAAAACAAGCGCGACTACTACCGGCGCTATCGCGACATCTGCATCATCTCGATGGTGGCGGTCTATGCCCTGAGCGTCATCGACGCCTATGTCGACGCCTCACTGGCCCATTTCGACATCTCGCCCGACTTGTCGATGCGTGTCGCCCCTACGGTGATCGAGGGCCGCGACATGTCGCGCAGCACGTCGGTGGGAGTGCAGTGTGCCTTTAAATTTTAGAAAAAACAAAACCAACCAAATATGAATAGATTTTACATTAAATTTATCGTATTCCTGTGTGCGCTCACGGCTTTCACATCGTCGGCCGCCAAGCGCAACACCATACTCTCGGTCAAGGACACGATTACCGACAACGACATCGTGGAGCCCGAGAGTTTTGAGACCGATACCCGGGAACTCATGCAGAACTGGTATCTCCAGAACTATGCGGTGCTCGATGCCGACGTCGAGAAGCGCGACGCGGGCGAAGTGAGCGACGAGGAGTATATAAAGCGACTCCAGAATATGCCCACTACCATCGAGATGCCCTATAACCAAATCGTGCGCTCCTACATCGACCGATATGTGAAGCGCCATCGCACGCTGGTAGAGGAAATGCTGGGTATGAGCCTATACTACATGCCCATCTTTGAGCAGGCCCTTGAGCAAGAGGGAATGCCGCTTGAGCTGAAGTATCTGCCTGTGATTGAGAGCGCCCTCAACCCCGTGGCTGTGTCGAGAGCTGGCGCTTGCGGCCTGTGGCAGTTCATGGTGGGCACCGGCAAGGGTCTGGGGCTGGAGGTCAACTCGCTCGTTGACGAGCGCCGCGACCCCTATCGCTCGAGCGCCAAGGCCGCCGTCTATCTCAAGAACCTGTACAACATCTACAACGACTGGTCGCTCGCCATCGCCGCCTATAACTGCGGCCCGGGCAACGTCAACAAGGCGCTGCGCCGTGCTGGTGGCGACAACAAGGACTTCTGGGAAATATATCCCTACCTGCCCAAGGAGACTCGCGGATATGTGCCGGCGTTTATCGCCGCCAACTATGTGATGACCTATTTCAAGTATCACAACATCAGCCCGAGTCTTGCCAAGAAACCGCTTATCACCGACACCGTGAACGTGACCCGACGCGTGCACTTCAACCAGATTTCGCGTGTGCTCAACATGCCCATCGAGGAAATCCGCGCGCTTAACCCGCAGTATCGCAGCGATATAATTCCTGCCAACAGCGAGCGCAGCTACACGTTGTGCCTGCCATCGACTCAGGTCTACAGCTTTATCATGAGCGCCGACAGCATCTACAACTACCGCACCGACCTCTATGCGCAGCGCGGACTGGTGGAGCCTGCCGGATACTCTGATAGCGGCAACGACGGACGCTCCTACACTTGGGAAACCAAGACCGTGACCTCGCGGCACAAGGTGAAACGCGGTGAGACGCTCGCCAAAATCGCTTCGCGATATGGCATGAGCAAGCGCACGCTGGCATCGATGAATGGCATCAAGGGCAACAAGGTGAACCGCGGGCAGGTGCTTAAAGTGCAGACTACCAAGCGCGTAAAGGTCTATCACGACGCCCCGCAGCAAGAGGCGACTGTCAACTACGACGACATAAAGGTGGTGCATAGCGCCGACACGCAAAACACCGCATCGGCCCAGCTCGCATCGGT
>JABUUJ010000003.1:163565-172389 GCA_021443235.1 Muribaculaceae bacterium | reverse complement strand
GCGATATCTGGGCGTTTTGGCACAATTATTGCAGGTTATGTGGTAGTGTCGCAAATTATTAGTAATTTTGCGGCAACAATACAAAACAAGACAATTGTGGCAAAATCAGTAATTTTGTTCTTTCAAATTAAAACAAGAATATTATGGCAAAAAAAGACCGACTTAAATCAATGAAGATGGAGCGCCGTGAGCTTCACGACGCAGTCATCAACTTTTATAACACCAGCGAGAACACTCCATTCAACTACAAGCAGGTGTCGAGCGCCGTGGGCGCCACCACCACGTCGCAGCGCACACTCATTATCGACATCCTTGAGCAGCTGGCTTTTGACGGCTTTCTCGTTGAGGTCGACAACGGCCGTTTCAAGGCCGCGAAGCGCTCGATGGTGGCCGAGGGACGCTTTGTGCGCCGCAGCAACGGCAAGAACAGCGTGATTATCGACAGCGACGACGCCACTCCCATCTCGGTTGCCGAGCGCAACTCGATGCACGCGCTCAACGGCGACAAGGTGATGGTGCACATCAGCGCGGCGCGCCATGGCATGGAGCCCGAGGCCGAGGTTATCAAGATAATTGAGCGCAAGGACCAGGTATTTGTGGGCACATTGCAGGTTCAGAAATACTATGCGGTGCTGGTGAGCGACACCAAGTTTCTCGCTACCGATATCTTTATCCCGCTCGACAAGCTCAAGGGCGGAACGACGGGCGACAAGGTGGTGGTGCGCATTGTCGACTGGCCCGAGGACGCACAGACCCCCATCGGCGAGGTGGAGGATGTGCTGGGCAGCGCTGGCGACAACAACGCCGAGATTCACGCCATCCTGGCCGAGTTTGGCCTTCCCTATAAATACCCCGAGCGTGTGGAGCGCGCCGCCCAGCGCATCGATGCCGGCATCACCCCCGAGGAGGTGGCGCGTCGTCACGATATGCGTGGCGTGACCACTTTCACCATCGACCCGCACGATGCCAAGGACTATGACGACGCCCTGTCGCTCAGCAAGTTGCCCAATGGCAACTGGGAAGTGGGCGTGCACATCGCCGATGTGACCCACTACGTCACTCCGGGCACGATTATCGACAAGGAGGCCGAGAGCCGCGCCACGTCGGTCTATCTGGTCGACCGCACTGTGCCCATGCTCCCCGAGCGCTTGTGCAACAACATCTGCTCGCTGCGCCCCAACGAGGACAAGCTCACCCACTCGGTAATCTTCGAGATTACGCCCGACGCAGTGGTGAAGCGATATGAGATATGCCACACAGTGACGCGCAGCGTGCGCCGTTTTTCCTACGAAGAGGCGCAGGAGGTGATCGAGACCGGGCAGGGCGACTTGCACGAGGAGATTCTTGTGCTGCACGACTTGGCGCAGAAATTCCGCGCTCGTCGCTTCAATGTGCTTGGTAGCGTGGCATTTAACCGCCAGGAGAAGCGCTTTGAGATTGACGAGAACGGACGCCCCATCGCAGTGCACGAGCATGTGCAGCGCGAGGCCAACCAGCTCATCGAGGAGTTTATGCTGCTCGCCAACATGAAGGTGGCCGAGCACATAGGCAAGGTGCCACGCGGCAAGACTCCCAAGGCGATGGTTTACCGCATCCACGATGTGCCCAATAGCGACAAACTCTCCAACTTTGCCGACATCGCCGCTCACTTTGGATACAAAGTGAAGGTGACAGGCAACCCACGCGAAATCAACAAGAGTATCAACCAGCTGCTTGCACAGGTTGCGGGAAAACCCGAGGAAGAGCTGCTGTCGATCCTCGCCATCCGCTCTATGGCCAAGGCTGTGTACTCGGCAACCAATGTGGGCCACTACGGATTGGCGTTTGACTACTACACCCACTTCACCTCGCCCATACGCCGATACCCCGACATGATGGTGCACCGCCTGCTCGACCGCTACGCCAAGCCAGGCGCGCGCAGTGTCAACCTCGCCGACCTTGAGAGCGAGTGCAATCATGTGAGCGCGCAGGAGCAGCTCGCCACACAGGCCGAGCGCGCCTCTATCAAGTATAAAGAGGTGGAATACATGGGCGAGCGCCTGGGAGGCGTGTTCACCGGCCATGTATCGGGCGTGACCGAGTGGGGACTTTATGTCGAACTCGACGAGACCAAGTGCGAGGGCCTGGTGGGAATACGCTCGCTCGACGACGATTTCTATGAGTTTGACGAGAAAAACTACCTAATACGTGGCCGACGTCGCCACCGCGTCTATCAGTTGGGCGACCCCATCACCATTCAGGTGGCAAGAGCCGACCTTATCAAGAAACAGCTCGACTTTGTGGTGGTTGACGACCGTCATCCGGCTGGCACTCACCGCATTGACCGTGAGCCCATCACCGAGAAAAATGCCGGTGTAGTGGCTCGCATGGCGCGGCAGAGCCGTCGCGACGAGCGCCGACGTGAGGAGCATGAGGGTGGCAGCGCATCACGCCGCCGCAAGCGTGGCAATGGCTCGCGTGGCCAGTCGGGAGGAAGCCCTGTGACCAACGGCCCACGCCGCACTGCCCGCGGCAAGTCGCACGGAAGCGGCGCCCCCAAGCAGTCATCGTCGCGCAAAAACAAAGGCAAGCACCGCCGCCATTAATCTATAATCCAATTTGCATTGGTAAAGAGCTGCCCTAGGCAGCAGATGTAAGTAGGCCCGTATCAGCTGGTTAAGGAACGAAGTGACTGCCAGCTGGTGCGGGTATAGTGATATCCTTTAGCAATGGCGTGCCGTAGGTATGCGACCCACATTTGTCAAGTTGTTGTGCTATTGTCGTGCCTCCTTATGGATGAAAAAGAAAGTTTGGGGAAAAGTTTGTGCAAGTGTGGGGAAAAATCAGTAATTTTGTAGTTTGAATTGGTGTTGCGGCCGGGGTGCGTTTTCCTGCCTTCGGCATTGCGGCAGCTTAACATAGGAAATGAAAGAAGAAACAAACAAGAAAGAGGCTGAAAAGCAGATAATTGACCAGGCCGCCAACGAGGAATATAAGTATGGTTTCGTGACCGATATCGAGACCAACGTGATTCCTAAGGGACTCAACGAGGACGTGGTGAGGCAGATCTCGGCGCTGAAAAACGAGCCCGAGTGGCTGCTCGAGATGCGCCTCAAGGCCTATGCCCACTGGCTCACCCTGAAGCAGCCCACTTGGGGTCACATCAATATGCCTGAAATTGATTTTCAGGATATTAGCTACTATGCTGCGCCACGCAAGCAGGCACCCGAAGGCAATGGCGAGATCGATCCCGAGCTCAAGCGCACCTTCGACAAGCTGGGCATCCCCCTTGAGGAGCAGATGCGCCTCAGTGGCATGGCGGTCGATGCCGTGATGGACAGCGTGAGCGTTCACACCACCTACCGCGAGAAACTCGCCGAGCTGGGCGTGATATTCTGCTCAATCAGCGAGGCAGTGAAAGACTACCCCGACTTGATAAGGAAATATCTGGGAAAAGTAGTGCCTTATACCGACAATTTCTATGCGGCGCTCAACACGGCGGTGTTCAGCGACGGCTCGTTTGTCTATATACCCAAGGGCGTGCGTTGCCCCATGGAGTTGTCGACCTATTTCCGCATCAACGCCGCGCAGACGGGCCAGTTTGAGCGCACGCTCATCGTGGCCGACGATGACGCCTATGTGTCTTATCTTGAGGGGTGCACAGCGCCCATGCGCGACGAGAACCAGTTGCACGCCGCCATCGTTGAAATCATCGTTGAGGACCGTGCCGAGGTGAAATACAGCACCGTTCAGAACTGGTATCCCGGCGACAAAGACGGCAAGGGCGGCATCTACAACCTTGTGACCAAGCGAGGCCTGTGCCGTGGCGACCACAGCAAACTGTCGTGGACGCAGGTCGAGACGGGCAGCGCCATCACGTGGAAATATCCCAGCTGCGTGCTCAAGGGCGACTACTCGGTGGGCGAGTTCTACAGCGTGGCGCTCACCCGCAACTACCAGCAGGCCGACACTGGCACCAAGATGATACACCTGGGCCGAAACTCGAGCAGCACCATCGTGAGCAAGGGCATCAGCGCCGGCCACAGCCAGAACAGCTACCGCGGCTTGGTGAGGATTGCTCCCAAGGCCACGGGATGCCGCAACTACACGCAGTGCGACAGCCTGTTGCTGAGCGACACCAGCGGTGCCCACACCTTCCCCGTGATTGAGGTGGGAAATGACTCGTCGGTGGTTGAGCACGAGGCCACTACCAGCAAAATCAATGAGGACCAGATATTCTACTGTAACCAGCGCGGCATCGGCACCGAGGACGCGGTGGGCCTCATCGTCAACGGATATGCCAAGGAGGTGATGCAGAAGTTGCCCATGGAGTTTGCCGTCGAGGCGCAGAAGCTGCTCAGCGTGTCGCTCGAGGGCTCGGTGGGGTAGGTTTTGACGTTGACTTTGATTTTTTTCAAAATTTCGAGGAAGAGAATTAAAACGATTTTTTAAACAATATATAAACTTGCGCCACAGGGCGTTACTAAATATGTTAGAAATTAAGGATCTGCATGCCTCAATTGAGGGCAAAGAGATATTGAAGGGAGTTAACCTCTCCGTGCGACCGGGCGAGGTGCATGCCATCATGGGTCCCAACGGATCGGGAAAAAGCACGCTGAGCAATGTGCTCACTGGCCATCCCGCCTACACCGTCACTGGCGGCGAGGTGTCATTCTATGGCAAGGACCTGCTGGCGATGTCGCCCGAGGATCGCGCCCACGAGGGGCTTTTCCTCAGTTTCCAGTATCCCGTTGAGATTCCCGGCGTGTCGATGGTCAACTTCATGCGCGCCGCCATCAACGAGAAGCGCAAATACTTTGGTCAGGAGCCGCTCAGTGCCAGCGACTTCCTGAAACTCATGCGCGAGAAACGCGCCGTCGTTGAACTCGACAACAAGCTCGCTTCGCGCGCTGTCAATGAGGGTTTCTCGGGCGGCGAGAAGAAGCGCAACGAGATTTTCCAGATGGCAATGCTCGAGCCGCGACTGAGCATCCTCGACGAGACCGACAGCGGCCTCGACATCGACGCCCTGCGCATCGTGGCAAGCGGCGTCAACAAGCTCAAGAGCGACGACAACGCCACCATCGTCATCACGCACTACCAGCGTCTGCTCGACTATATCAAGCCCGACTTTGTGCATGTGCTCTACAAGGGACGCATCGTGATGAGCGCCGGCCCCGAGCTTGCGCTTGAGCTTGAGGAGAAAGGTTACGACTGGATTAAGGCTCAAATCGACAACCAGTAATGAACGCTCTGAAACAATATATCGACCTCTTTGAGGACAACCGCGCCGCCATCGACGCCGGCTCGCCAGCTGTGCTCAACGCGCACCGCGATGCCGCCCTCAACGCCCTCAGGCAGGCGCAACTGCCGCGCAAGGGCAGCGAGGACTACGAGGCCACCAGCCTTGAGGATGTGCTGGCGCCCGACTATGGCGTGAATGTGCGCCGCATCGCTTTCTCGGGCGACACCACCGAGAGTTTCCGCTGCGATGTGCCCAACATGAGCACCTGCCTCTACACCTGCTTCAACGACACTATCGTTGCCGGACCAAACGCCGTGCGCAACGCTGGTGGCGTGATTGTTGAGACATTTAAGGAGGCGGCGGTCAACCACCCCGAGGTGCTGGCCCATTACGGCTCAATGGCACAGCTCGACGACCCCACCGTGGCGCTTAACACCATGCTGGCGCAAGACGGACTCCTTGTGTGGGTGCCACGAGGCGTTATTGCCGAGCGCCCCATCCAGCTTGTCAACATCTTCAACTCCACGCAGCCCCTCATGGCGGTGCGCCGCGTGCTTGTCGTGGTTGACGATGGCGCCCAGGCCCGCATGCTCGTGTGCGACCACAGCCAAAGCAAGGAGGTGAGCTACCTTGCGTCGCAGGTGGTCGAGATTGTGGTGGGACGCGACGCCACGTTCGACTACTACGACCTCGAGGAGAGCTCGCCACGCACCCATCGCCTATCAACGATTTATGCCCGCCAGGCGCAGGGCAGCAACCTGCTCATCGACGGCATCACGCTCACCAACGGCCTCACTCGCAACAACTACCGCATCAGCGTCGACGGTGAGCATGCCCTGACTACGCTGCTGGGAATGACCATCGCTGGCGACCAGCAGCACGTCGACACACATTCGCTCATCAGCCACAACGCCGGCCACTGCAAGAGCAACGAGATGTTTAAGTATGTGCTTGGCGACCAGGCTGTCGGGGCTTTTGCCGGAAAAATCCTCATCAAGGAGAATTGCCCGCGCGTCGAGGCCTATCAGGGCAACCGCAACTTGTGTGCGTCGTCGCAGGCCCGCATGCACACCAAGCCGCAGCTCGAGATCTATACCGACGATGTGAAAGCGTCGCACGGCACCACTATCGGGCAGCTCGACCAGGACGCGCTCTACTATATGCGCACTCGCGGCATCGGCGAGGCCGAGGCGCGCCGGATGCTCATGCAGGCCTTTATGAGCGACGTGATTGACGGAGTGCGCCTTGAGATGCTGCGCGACCGCCTCTATCACCTTGTCGAGAAGCGCTTTAACGGCACCCTCGCCGCTTGCTCTACTTGCGCAAGCGCGTGTGGACGCTGATTTTTGACATTGACTTTTCCCCATTGCGGGAGCTTATATAGATATGGATATAAACACAATAAGGCAAGACTTTCCTTTGCTCAACCGCGCTATCGATGGCAAGCCGCTGGTCTATCTCGACAACGCCGCTACGTCGCAAACGCCCGAGTGCGTGGTAGATGCCATCACCCAGATGTATCACGGCCACAAGGCCAACGTGCATCGTGGCGTGCACACGCTGTCGCAGGAGGCCACCGACCGTGTCGAGGCAACCCGCGAGAAGGTGCGTGGCTTTATCAACGCGCACTCAATCGAGGAGGTGATATTCACGCGCGGCACTACCGAGGGCATCAATCTCGTGGCGTCGTCGATGGGCGAGATGATGTGCAATGGCGACGAAATCATCGTCACCGAGATGGAGCATCACAGCAACATCGTGCCCTGGCAGCTGCTGGGACAGCGCAAGCGCATCAGGCTGCGCGTGGTGCCCGTGCGCGATGACGGCACGCTCGACCTCGACGCCTACGAAGACCTCTTTGGCGACAGCACGCGTTTTGTGTCGATTACCCACATGAGCAACGTGCTGGGAACCGTCAACCCGGTGAAGAAGATGATAGAGATTGCCCATCGTCACAATGTGCCGGTGCTCGTCGACGGCGCACAGGCCGCTCCCCACATGCCCATCGATGTTCAGGACCTCGACTGCGACTTTTACGCTTTGTCGGCCCACAAGATGTATGGCCCCACGGGTGTGGGTGTGCTTTATGGCAAGAAATCGTGGCTTGAGCGCATGACGCCCTATCAGGGTGGCGGCGAGATGATTTCGACCGTGACGTTTGGGCACACCACTTTTGCCGCGCTGCCGTTTAAGTTTGAGGCTGGCACGCCCCACTTTGTTGGCATAGCCGCTTTTGGTGCGGCAATTGACTATCTTAATGAGTTGGGAATGAGTGAGATTGCTGCGCGCGAGCACGAGTTGTTGTGCTATGCCACCCAGCAGTTGCGTGCCATCCCGGGCATGCGCATCTATGGCGAGGCCGAGGATAAGGGCGCGGTGATTTCGTTCCTTGTCAACGATATCAACAGCTACGACATGGGGCTGTTGCTCGACAAGCTGGGCTTTGCCGTGCGCACTGGCCATCACTGTGCCCAGCCGCTTATGGCGCGCTATGGCGTGACGGGCATGGTGCGTGCCTCACTCGCTTTTTACAACACTCACGACGAGATCGAACGGCTCGCAGCCGCCATTGCCCGCGTGAGCCAGATGTTTTAACTTTCCCCAACCGATACAGCAAAATGGAGTTTTTTGTCATAATCAACGATGAGCAGCAGGGACCTTTCACCCTCGAACAGCTCTCACGCATGGATATTACACCCGAGACCGAGGTGTGGACCGAGGGCATGGCCGACTGGCAGCAAGCCGGCGACGTGGCAGCGCTCACCACGCTGTTGCAGCAAAAGGCGTTTGACCGCCACACCACTGTGCCGCCTATGCCACCGCGGCATCGCCCACAACATCCTCAGCCCGCACCGCTGCCCGAGCAGCGCCACTATGCCGAACCCGTTGAGCAACCCAAACCTCAGCGCAAGCGCGGTGGATGCTTGCTGTGGGGCTCGCTGGTGCTTATCGTGCTGGTGGCGGCAATGGCCATCACCACGCCGTCGCGACAAGACCACATCAGCGCTATAAAGGATGTGACTCGCGAGTGGGTAGACGACCAGCTTGACCAGATGGGGCTGGGTGGAATCTTTTTGGGTGAGATGTCTAAGTGGCTGGGTGGCAGTGGTGTTGACCTGATGCTCGACCGCGTGTTTGTTTATGACAACTACATCGTGTGTTCGATGGGGCGTCTAAAATATGGCGACTTTAATAAGCGCGTGTCGTTTGGCATCTTCGGGCATGTGTTTACCTTCAGCAAGGACGACATCAACGACGGCATAAAGCAGGAACTGCAACAGAACGTCTCCGTGGAGCCTCGCGTGGTGGTACCGCCAGCCGAGCCTGAGCCCGAGCCGGCACCCGAGGCTCAGCCCAGCGACGAGAGCGACACCGTCGTTGCCCCCTCTAACCCTGCCCAGGAGCTCATCGACACCCTCGCTGCCCGCGCCAAGCGCGAGGCCAAGCGTGCCGCCAAAGAGTGGGTAAAAAAGAAAATCGACGAGCTATAACCACCATAGTTTAGGATTATGAGGATATAAAACATTAATTTGCCATTAATCAAGAAAAATGTGATTCCACACATTTCACGCAACTTATAGAGACGCGATTAATCGCGTC
>JABUUJ010000003.1:158639-163133 GCA_021443235.1 Muribaculaceae bacterium | reverse complement strand
AGTATTCCGACATCGTTTAGATAAAGTTTCAGTAGGTTCTTCTTCTCCGATGCGACAAGCGGAAAACGTGGGTTGCTGATAGCTCTTACCTCAAGAGTGATGCCCGATGCTGTGAGGTATTCAAATTCATCAAGATAGTCGCTATATTTTTTCCACTTTTTATCCTCAATTTTGTTAAAAACAACACGTTTTTTCGTGTTTTCTAAATTGCTGGGAATTAAGTCATAAATACGACGTATTTTTAGTTTGCGCTCTATGTCGTACTGCGAGGCATCAATGCCATACAGCGAGTGTATTTCCTTGTGAATCATGGTCACTCGCTGCACATGTTTGTCGGTTAAATAGGCGTTAACGGCTTCGGGGAGACCTCCTATGAGCATATAGTGCTTGAATCGTTCCAAAATGAGTTTGTGCAAAGCCGGCGAGAGTGCTTGGCCATTGCCAAAACATTCTTTCATGTGGGCAATAACTTCCTCGCCGCAACTGGTTGCCCACAAAAACTCCTCAAAATCTAAAGGATACATTTCTCTAATTGAAATGCTCCCTATGGGAACCGATGGTGTTTCTTGCAATGCCACGCCCAGTTGCGAGCCACTGGCGATGTATCGGTAACGCTTCTCCTGATTGAGGAACTTGAGCATAGTGAGTAGGTGCGGATAGGCCTGAATCTCATCAAGGAAAATAAGTGTGTCGGTGCTGTCGCCCAGTTTTTTGTTTGTGAGCGATGCCAGTTGCATGTAAAGGTCGGCGCAGCTTCTCACATGCGCAAAGACCTGTGGACCTTCTTTGTCCTCCTTGAGGTTTATTTCAATGAAATGCTTGAAAAGTTGCTTGCCCACATGGCGTATGATGAATGTTTTGCCTATTTGACGAGCACCGTTTATAAGCAAAATCTTGTTGGGTTCTTCCTTTAAAAATCTTTCAATTGTTGTGGAAAATTTTCTTCTTAACATTGCTAAAATTATTTTTATGGTGCAAAAGTAATAATAAACAATGAGTTAAGCAAATTTTTGTGGTTAAAAACACCACTTTTTCCCATTTTTTTGAGCGATTTTCACCACTTTTTCCAAGTTTTACGCCCCGATTTTCACCACTTTTTCCAAGTTTTGCACCCCTATTTTCACCACTTTTTCCAAGTTTTGCACCCATGTTTTCACCACTTTTTCCAAGTTTTTGGGGTGGGGCGGAAAAAATAAAGGCTCCCGGGGGTGGGAGCCTTTATTATATTAAGGTGTGGGTGTTGCTCACTTGTTGAGGGCGGTCGCCACGTCAACGGCGCAGGCTACTGTGCAACCCACCATGGGGTTGTTGCCAATGCCGAGGAAGCCCATCATCTCAACGTGAGCGGGCACCGATGAAGAGCCGGCAAACTGTGCGTCGCTGTGCATGCGGCCCAGGGTGTCGGTCATGCCGTAAGAGGCGGGACCGGCGGCCATGTTATCGGGGTGCAGGGTGCGGCCTGTGCCACCACCCGAAGCTACGCTGAAGTAGGGACGGCCGGCGAGGATGCGCTCCTTCTTGTAGGTGCCAGCCACGGGGTGCTGGAAGCGGGTGGGGTTGGTTGAGTTGCCAGTGATAGAAACGTCAACGTCCTCTTTCCACAGGATTGCCACGCCTTCGCGCACGTCGTCGGCGCCATAGCATTTAACCTTGGCGCGAGGTCCGTTGCTGTAAGGAGTCTCGGCAACCACTTTCAGCTCGCCTGTGAAGTAGTCAAACTCGGTCTGCACATAGGTGAAGCCGTTGATGCGGCTGATAATCTTGGCAGCGTCCTTGCCCAGTCCGTTAAGAATCACGCGCAGGGGCTCCTTGCGCACCTTGTCGGCCTTAGCGGCGATCTTGATAGCGCCTTCGGCGGCTGCAAACGACTCGTGTCCGGCGAGGAATGCGAAGCACTTGGTCTCCTCACGCAGCAGACGTGCCGCGAGGTTGCCGTGTCCCAGGCCCACCTTGCGGTCGTCGGCTACCGAGCCGGGGATGCAGAATGCCTGGAGACCGATACCGATAGCCTCGGCGGCGTCGGCAGCGACCTTGCAACCCTTCTTGATAGCGATGGCCGAGCCCACTACGTAGGCCCACTTGGCGTTCTCAAAGCAGATGGGCTGAGTTTCCTCACATGTCTTATAAGGATCGATACCGGCTTCTTCGCAGATAGCGTTAGCCTCCTCAATGTTCTTGATGCCGTTCTCGTTGAGGACGGCGATGATTTTGTCGATTCGACGATCTTGCGATTCGAATTTTACTTCTCTAATTGCCATAATGTATTCCTCCTTTAATTATTCGTGACGTGGATCAATGTATTTAGCTGCATCGGCAAAGCGGCCATAGCTGCCCTTGGCGGCCTCGAGTGCCTCCTCGGGTGTCTTGCCTTTCTTGAGGGCATCGGTGAACTTGCCCAGGTGCAGGAACTCATAGCCTATCACCTCGTTGTGCTCGTCGAGGGCCATGCGGGTGCAATAGCCTTCGGCCATCTCGAGGTAGCGGGGACCCTTGGCGAGGGTGCCAAACATGGTGCCCACCTGGCTGCGGAGGCCCTTGCCGAGGTCTTCGAGCGAAGCGCCCACCACGAGACCGCCCTCCGAGAAGGCGCTCTGTGTGCGTCCGTAGACGATTTGGAGGAAGAGCTCGCGCATTGCGGTGTTGATAGCGTCGCACACGAGGTCGGTGTTAAGCGCCTCGAGGATGGTCTTGCCGGGAAGAATCTCGCTTGCCATTGCGGCCGAGTGAGTCATGCCCGAGCATCCGATAGTCTCGACCAGGGCTTCCTGGATGATACCTTCCTTAACGTTAAGCGTCAGCTTGCAGGCGCCCTGCTGGGGAGCGCACCAACCGATACCGTGGGTGAGGCCAGAGATGTCCTTGATTTCTTTAGAACGTACCCATTTTCCTTCCTCAGGAATTGGAGCAGAGGGATGATTGGCACCCTTTGCTACACAGCACATGTCTTGTACTTCTTGTGAATAAATCATAACAGGTTGATAATTAATATTTTAGTGAATAAATTTAGGTTAATCTGTAGTCACTTGCAGCAACATTGCCCAATTAACTCGGTAAAGTTACAAAAAAAATCGACCGCCACAAAATTTAACACCACAATTTTTCAACCCAAAATTCATAATGCGTCATGTGTGTAGAGTCCAACATCAAATGCAACACTTTGCAAAATTAAATAAAATGTTTGAAAAACTNCGCGCGCTTGCGCAACCCCCGCGGTGTTTTTCATAGTCTTATTTCATTCTGAACACCGCAATTTTGTTGCGCTTCGTTTTGGACTTTAGTATAATGCGTCATGTGTAATTGGCTTCGCTGCTCTCGCTTCACGTCTACGCGACTCCCCGCCCCTCTAAACAATAAACAATAAACTCTAAACTTTAAAAAAACATTTCTGGGGCGAAAAAGTTTGGGAAAAATGTTTACTTTTGCATATTGTAATGTATAAAGAGAAAATAGTCCCTGTTTTTTGAGGTTTTTATGAAATTATATCCAGGCACAATAAAACGCCGCTTGCTGGCGGCCTTCATCGACTACTTGATACTGTCGACAGTGGCCACCTTTTATTCTTATTTCTTTGTTGCCCTTCCTTATTCTGGTTCGCAACTGGGGGAAAAGCTGCTTTTGACATTCTATATTATAGGCATGGTGCCGTTGTGGTTCTATCCTGTGATATGCGAGGTTTTAGCCGACGGGGAAACGGTGGGAAAGCGATGCATGGGGTTGCGGGTGGTGCGCACCGACGGCAGTCCTGTCACGCCTGCTCACAGCCTGCAGCGGTTCTTGATGCTGAATCTGTCGATGCTCACACTGGGCTTGATCGACCTGATGTGCTGTCTCATGACCAAGCGATGCCAGCGTTTGGGCGACATTGTCGCCGACACTATGGTGGTGTGGAAAGCCCCTTCTCATTATGCCTTATGCTCGCCCGGTGATTACTATCTTCCGCCCGGATATACCGATCGCTGGACGGATATTGAGTATGCGCTGACGCTCCCCGATGTGGCTCCGAGCGAGCTGGCGGGCTATTACCGCGAGTTGCAGACCTATATTGCCGAGGCTAATACCCACAACTATGCCCCTGAGCTGGTCGACTACCTTGAGCGCCTGCTCTCTACTGTGCACTTGAAGATGTTTCGCCGCAAGAGCTTTGGCGTGGTCGATACCCTCGCATTTGCGCTGCGCAGCGTGCCCCATGCCATGTACAGCGCGCGCTATGCCATGCTGGCGTCGCTGGTGTTGAGCCTGTCGTGCTGGACCATTGGCATGTATTCGCAGCACGCCGACACCGATTTCTTCCACACCATTTTGGGCGATTCCTATTACCAGACCACCGTTGATAATATCAATAGCGGCAACCCTATGGGCATTTATGGCTCTGTAGACAGCTTTTATATGTTTATTGAAATTTTTAGCAACAATTTTTTGGTGAGCATGAGGCTCTATTTCACGGGCCTGCTCACATTTGTTGGGCCACTGTCTTTTATTGTCAACAACTGGGTG
>JABUUJ010000003.1:156407-158621 GCA_021443235.1 Muribaculaceae bacterium | reverse complement strand
ATGTTCTTTGTGCAGAATGGGCTTGCCGCCGAGGCGTTTATCGTGCCCAATGAGCACGGCGCGCTTGAGTTGTCGTCGATTATCATCAATGGCGGTGCCGCGTTGCTGCTGGGCGCCGGCTGGCTGTTCCCGGGGCGCCTCACTCGCCGTCAGGCGCTGGTGCGCAGTGCTCGCCACAGCATGTTGGTGTTTATGAGCACGTTGCCCGTCATTTTTATTGCCGCATTCATCGAGAGCTATGTCACGCGCCACACCGAGTGGCCTATGCCTGCCAAGCTCGCTATAATATTTGTTTCACTCTTTTTCATTGTGGGATACTATGTTGTGTTACCAGTCATCGCGAAACGCCACCACCATAATTCGTGACACCTGGGCGTGGATTACGCTCAACAGGCGGTCGCTCACCCTGGTGATGATGCCGCTGGCAGTGCTGTGCCTGCTGGGGCAGGCGTGGGGCGACTACAACTCATGGGTTGAAAGGTCATCGTCTTTTCTCTATTTCTTATTGCCCGACGATTGGATAGACACTATCTCGACGACCAACGCTCGTGTGACGTTGGTGCGCATTGTGCTCATCATCGGTGTGGCAGTGCTTGTGGTGCCGCTGCTGCGACACTACTTTGTGAAGCGCCTGAGCCTGCAGAAGTTTGCCTTGCGGCAATATCCGTCGCTTTTTGCGCACAGTCTTTTCCGCTCGCTGGCGGTGGGCGTGATATTGGCGGTTTTCTTTGCTGTAATGTTGCTTTTCAAGCCGATGTTGTTGTTGCTGCCTGTGCTTGCGTTAATGTTGGGCAATGTGATAATGGGGCAAAGCATGCTCAACCTTGATTTCCGGCGTTTCGTGATGCTGGCAGCCTACGGCTTGCTGATTGCTGTGACGATGGTGGTGGTGATGGTTGCGCCCCTTGGCGTGATGGGACTCATGGAATTGGTTGAGAGCATGTCGTCAACTGCCATCGATGCGTTTATCCCTGGAATAGAGGAGATAAAGAGAGTGTTCTACTACTTTATAGGTGTGCTGTGGTATATGGCGTTTGGCCTGAGTATTATGATGTTTCTTGTGAGCTCGGTGCTGCTGCACGGCACAGTGAACAACCCTGAAGAGTAATTGAAATGAAGATTGACAGTAATTATATCGATAGCATTGCCAATGGCCACAAGCACGACTACTTGGCCGAGATAGGTAATGTGGAAAATGTGGAAAAAGGCACCGGCACCTTTTGGCCCGAATTTGACTTGTCGTGGATCGACGATTTGGTGCAGAACCCAGTGGTGCAGATGATTATAATTGTGGCGTGTGCCCTTGTCCTCGTTGTGGCGGCACTGTGGTTGTGGTCACGCTATGTGAACGACGATGACGATGACGTCAATGTCCAGGGTATGGGCGGCGACACTATCTATGGCCACGATTGGGACGCCGAGATTGAACAGCTGATGCGGCAGGGCGTCTATGGCGAGGTGGTGGTGCTGTGCTATCTGCGTTGCCTCAACCGTCTTAACGACGGGAGCATCATTGAGTTCCACCAGTCTAAGACCCCGGGGATGTTTCTCGCCGAGGCCCGCGACAAAGCTGGAACCGACCACCCGCTTGTGGCCCACTTGCCCGAGCTCACGCATCACTACCTCGACACGCGCTATGGTCACCGCGAGGCATCGCAAGAACTTGCTAACCAATTAATTGAACTTACGAGATGAGAAAGACGACGGCATTTATTATAGTGGCAGTTGCCATTATCTTGGCTCTTGGGCTCTCGACTCGCAAGAAGCAATTTGTGTGGAGCATGGAGCAATCCACGCCCAAGGGGCACCAGCCCTACGACATGGCTCTCTTCGACGAGTTGCTGCAACGCTCGCTGCCCTCGGGCTACGAGGTGCGCCCATTGAACACGGAGTTCGACGAAGTCAGCACACAAGAAGAAGTGGATAAAATGGCCGAAACAGAGCCTGTCAAAAAAAAGTATCTGTGCGGCTATCCTGTGTCAACCGACGTCCTCGGAGACCCTCGCACCGAGAACATACTCGTGGTGCAGAAATATGATTGGGTATATGATGGCGAGATTGCAGCCGACTTGCTGAATTATGTCATGCAAGGTGGCAACGTGGTGTTGGTGACCGGAAAGTCTGATGCCACAGGTGGTTTCCTTAATGCCCTGTTGGCCAATGTCGACGAGGGAGCTTATAACAACTATTACGAGCTCTCATCCTATGGCCCAA
>JABUUJ010000003.1:153853-156391 GCA_021443235.1 Muribaculaceae bacterium | reverse complement strand
CTATTACAAGAATAGTCCCGATACATTCGTCACAATCAACGAGTCAACGCAGGTTAACGGTCGATTTGCATCTGCCGATTTCAACAGGGATAGTCATCCCTACTGTCGTGATGATGCCGATGCCGGTATGCGCAGGTTTGCCAAGCAGCTGAAGGTGAGGTCTATAATGAGCGATAAGAGCCACATTTATGGCATTGACATATACAGGCAAGGGAAGAAAGGACACTTGTATGTGGTCTCGCTTGTGGAGTATTTCACCAACCTGGGCGTGATGCTCCCTGAGGGGCCGGGCGTGATAGCGTGCGCCTTGAGCAACATCGACAAGCGCAAGGTGGTGAGGATAGAGTATCCTTATATAGTTCCTAATTCGGCCTCGCAGCCGACCAAGAATGATAGCATGATGGCGATTGCCAAGACGCCAGCGCTGGCTCTGGCATGGAAACTGGTGCTGCTCATGGCGTTCCTGCTGCTGGTGCGCGGACTCTACCGACGCCTGCCGGCAACACCTGGCGCCGAGCGCGAACTGCTTGACGAGACCGACCCGGTGGCTGTGCGTGAGTATCGTTTCCGCCACTCGCCGCTGCTGCACTTCATCTTCCAGTATTCGTGGCTTTACCGTGGCCGGCACGACTACCGATCGCTGTTTGAGATCAACTTCCGCCGCATGGCGCGATATGTGGCGCATCACACAAGCGTGGAGCTGGCAAGCGCCGACAAAGAGCAACTGAAACTGGCTGCCAATGTGCTGGCTTCGCGGCACTCAATGCCTGCCAGCGAGGTGCTCGACGACCTCGCTTGGATGCAGGGCTTCATGACGGGCGATGGCAATATTACCGCCAATGTGTTTAAATACAGTCAAACAATCACTGAAAAATATATATAAAACAAATCAATATGTACACTGAAAAAATCTCTCAACTGAAAAACGCCGTGGGCCAGATCATCGTGGGCCAAAACGCGGCTACCAACATGCTGCTCACAGCTATTATCGCCGACGGACACGTGCTGCTCGAGGGCGTGCCCGGCGTGGCTAAAACTTTGCTCGCAAGGCTCATGGCACGACTGCTGGGCGCTCAGTATGGGCGCATACAATTCACCCCCGACCTCATGCCGAGCGACGTGCTGGGCACCGAGGTCTATGACCCCAACACCGCCTCTTTCCGCTTCCACCAGGGCCCCGTCTTCGGCGAGATTATCCTTGCCGACGAGATTAACCGCGCGCCCGCCAAGACGCAGGCAGCCCTCTTTGAGGTGATGGAGGAGCGACAGGTAACCGTGGCTGGCAAGACCTACAAGATGAGCCCGGTGTTTACCATCCTCGCCACCCAGAACCCCATTGAGCAGGAGGGTACCTACCGCCTGCCCGAGGCGCAGCTCGACCGCTTCCTGTGCAAGATTGTGATGGGATATCCGTCGGTCGATGAGGAGGTTGTGATTTTGAGCCGTCACCAGCTGAACACCCGTCTGCAGGCGCTCGACGATGTTGCGGCTCTGCTCTCGCCCAGCGACATCCTTGAGATGCGCGCCGCCATGGATCGCGTGCTCGTTGACACGGCAATTATGCGCTACATCGCCAATATCACTGCCATCACCCGCAACTCGCCCACCATCGTGATGCCCGCGTCGCCCCGCGCCGCTGTGTGCATGATGCGCATGGCCAAGGCGTTTGCCCTGATCAGTGGCCGCGACTATGTCTCGCCCGACGATGTGCGCATGGTGGCACCCGCAGTGCTCGTGCATCGCATCCAGCTCAGCACCGAGGCCGAGATGGAGGGCATCAACATCGCCAGCGAGATCTCACGCCTGCTCAACACTGCCTCGGCCGAGCTGAAGTAGGGTTGACTTTGACATTGACTTTGACTTTGACTTTGACATTGACTTTGACTTTGACCAGTCGTTACAATCGTTACAGTCGTTACTCTCGTTACAATCGAGTACTTGAATTTTCAAAAAACTTAAATCAATGCTTACGCGCCGATTTTTTATAATTTTGGGTGGCACCGTTGTGCTTGCGCTGCTGGGCCTCATCTGGCCGCCCTTGGTGGATGTGGCGAGGTCTATTGCCTGGTGCCTCATCGTGGCGGCTATGGCCGACGGCTTCGCGCTGCTGGCGGCATCCTTGCGACTGCGCGTCAACCGCCGGCACAACACCATGTTCTCGCTTGAGCAACCCAACGAGGTGACGCTTGCCGTGCGCATGGCGTTGCCCATGGCTGTGTCGCGCTGGCTGAAAATCACCGTCTATGAAGACATGCCCGACACGTTCAGCTGCTCAAGCCAGCCGCTGTTTAGCGGCACCGGCGAGCACCGCTACCATGTGGTGCCCACTCACCGCGGCCTGTATTCGTTCCCGCTTACCCGCTGCTTCATTGTGTCGCGCTTTATGGGACTCGTCGAGGTGCGCCGCTTCTTCCGCAAGTCACAGGAGGTGAAGGTTTACCCCACATTCCACAACCTCAAGGAACTGGAGGTGATGGCGTCGCAAAACGAGTTGCAAACAGGCCCGAAGAACGTGCGACGCGCCGGAAATAATACCAA
>JABUUJ010000003.1:146750-153822 GCA_021443235.1 Muribaculaceae bacterium | reverse complement strand
GATGACGTGCGCACCATCAACTGGCGCGCTACAGCACGAGCCGCCTCGCTCATGGTCAACACCTATACCGACGAGCGCTCGCAACCCATCATCCCCATCCTGTGTGCCGGACCCTCGATGCAGCATGCCACCGATGGCGTGACGCTGATCGACCGAGCCACCTCGGCCGCCGTGGCGCTGGCTTCGTCGGCTCTGCGACACTACGACGAGGCGGGGCTCATAACCGCCTCGCAGCGTGGCGTGGAGCGCTACCTTGCGCCCACACGACGCACCGACACCGTGGCGCGCATCCTCGATGCCACCTACAACTTCTGCCGGCCGCTATCGCGCGACGAGCAGTTTATGGTCGACGACCTGGACGTGATGCCTGTGGGCGTTGACCCCGAGGTGGTCGCCGAGGTGCGAAACCGACAGCGCACCTATGAGGCCGAGACCGATTTCGGCAGCTTGTCGCAATATGTCGACCGATGGATCTCGCGACGCAGCCTGCTCGTGCTCTTTGCCAACTTTGAGAACCTTACCTCGGCAAGGCATGCGCTGCCGTCGCTCAAACGCATGGCGCGCCGCAATGCGCTCGTGGTGGTGCTCTTTGAGAACGAGGGCGTTATCAGCATGGCGAAAAACCGCGACGATCACACGAAAAACAAGTTGGGCGAGATGCGTTTCCGCGCCTTGTGTGCCGACTACCTCGACCAGCAGCAACTCCTCGTCTCGTTTCTCCAGAAACAGGGCATCAACGTCATCCTCACTCCCCCGCAGGAACTCAGCGCCGCCGTCCTCCAGAGGTACCTCCTCCTGAAAACGCAGGCAGTAATCTAACCCAAATATCTTGGCGGGCTTGGTTATCTTTAGAGCGTTTATAAATAGTAAAAAGACATGACAATGAAAAATTTAATTTTAACATTGACACTCATGCTTGCGATAACAAGGTGCTCGCACACACCCGCTGCTGGCGACACCTCGGCCAAAGACGCAGCCGGGGCCTCAAGCTTGCGCGAGAAAAACTCGTTGGAAACCACAATCTATCTCCAGCCGTTTGGCAATTTTACTGAGCAAGAGGCTAAAAGACTCACTAAATCGCTGGACGAGGGATTGCACAAGATATTTCCCAAGGTAACTTATAAATATGTGGTTCTGGCGCCCAAACCTTTGCCCGAGGACTCTTATTACAAACCAAGAAACCGATATCTGGCCGATGTCTTATTGAAACACATAGGAACCGACAACGGGTTTATTTTTGGATTGACACACAAGGACATCAGTTTCAAGATTCATGGACACGAAAATTACGGCATAATGGGGCTGACTCGAGTGGGAGGGAACAGGTCTATAGTGTCTGATTTCAGGGTTGGCAAGAACAACTTTGTGCCGGTTATAGTGCATGAGTACCTTCATGGGGTTTCATCGGCTCAACATTGTGAAAATCAAGATTGCCTGATGTGCGATTACTCGGCGAGAAAAAACAAGAAGATGGAGATTAAACTGTGCTCCGAGAAACACGGAACAATTAGGTAACTATATACAATTTGGCCCCAAGAAAGAGCTGCCGGAGGCAGCAGATGTTAGTAGGCCTGTATCAGCTGGTTGAGGAGCGAANGTGAGTAGGCCTGTATCAGCTGGTTAAGGAGCGAAGCGACAACCAGCTGGTGCAGGTATTGATAGGATTGGTGGGATTAGGGTTTTTTGAGGGGGTGGCGGATGGGGGAGTGGGCGAAGAGGGTGGCGAAGGTGGTGGGGGACATGGTTTTTAGTTGTTCGTGGGTGAGGGCGAGGAACTCGGGGGTGGGGTGGAACTCGGGGATGGTTGTGGGGCGGGCGTCTCGGTTGTGGGGGCAGGCTCGCTGGCATTCGTCGCAGCCGTAGACTTTGTTTCCCAATGCTTTCCGCGCCCATTCGGGCAGCTCGCCACGATACTCGATAGTTAGGCACGACAGGCACCGCGAGGCATCGACTGCCCCGCTAATCGCGGCTTCTCCTGCTGTCGCATTGATGGGTGGGAGAGCGGCGGTGGGGCAGGCGTTGATGCATGCTCCGCAGTCGCCGCAGGTGAAGGTGCATGGCTCGTCGGGGGTGAGGGCGAGTGTGGTGAGTAGGGTTCCGATGAAGAAGTAGGAGCCTCGGCCGGGGATGATGAGCGTGTTGTTGCGTCCCACGAAGCCGATGCCCGCCTGCTGTGCCCAGTAGCGTTCGCGCAGCGGGGCGGTGTCGACGCAGCAGCGTGTTGCTCCACCGCCGTTCTCGCTGACGAAGGCCGCCAGCTGCTTGAGTCGGTTGCGCATCACCTTGTGATAGTCGCGCCCATAGGCATAGTAGGCAAACTGTGGTGCGTCATCGGGCTGGAACACAGCGGGATAGTAGTTCATTGCCACCACAATGAGGCTTTGCGCGCCCTCAAGCAGCAGCCGTGGGTCATCGCGCACGTCGAGGTAGCGGGCGCAATAGTCCATGCAGAAGTGGCCGCCTTGCGCTATCCACTGGCGGTATTGCTGTGCCGCCTCGGGGCTCACGGCCTGCGCACGCGCAATGCCGCAGGCGTCGAGTCCCAGCTCAAGCGCTCGCGCCTTTATCGCGTCCTCAAAATTATTCATAGGGTATTGCGGCGAACTTATATCCCTGGTCGCGTAGCCACTCGATGGCTCGCGGCAGAGCATATTTCATGTTTTTCTCGGCCTTGAGCGAGTCGTGAAACACGATGATAGAGCCATTGCGGGCATATTTCTTGACATTGTCAAGCACTTGCTCGCCAGTGAGTTTCTTGCTGTAGTCGCGTGTCACCAGGTCATACATGATGATGGTGTAGCGCGAGCGCAGCACCTTGCTCTGTCCCCAGCGCAGCAGTCCGTGCGGCGGTCTGAACAGCGGGCTTTGAATCAGCTCGTGTGCCAGCGCCACGTTGCGCAGGTAGGTGTGTGTGGTGACCTTGGCGCCCTGCATGTGGTTCATCGTGTGGTTGCCCACGCTGTGGCCGCGGCGGCGTATCTCGTCGAAAAGCTCAGGGCTGCGCGCCACATTGTCGCCCACGCAGAAGAAAGTCGCTTTCACGCCGTAGTGGTCGAGCAGGTCGAGCACCCATGGCGTCACTTCGGGTATGGGCCCGTCGTCAAAGGTGAGATAAACCGTGTGCTCGCGCTTGTGGATGCGCCACAGCGTCTCAGGAAAGAGCATGCGATAGAGCAGCGGCGGACGTTCTACTAACATATCAATCAGTTGCTTGCCTGTGCCGCGTCGCTGTCGGCCGGAGCCGCCTTGATGGGCTGTGGGTTGCGTGCGGCCTCAATGCGCTGCATGTACTGCGCCACGCGCTCAAGGTTCACGCCCTTAGCCTCGACTTTCGACATCAGCGCGTCAACACCCTTGGGGTTGATAGAGCCGTAGTCCATGATGATCTCGGGGAAATAGCGCTGGTCGATGAAGCGGTCGATATTGGTGATGCGTCCCGACATGCTGGGCGACAGGCTCTGGTAGTAGCGAGCATAGTCGGCATAGCGCAGAATCTCGCTCTCAAGCACCTCGATGGCGCGCTTGGTGGCGGCGGGGTTCTTGCCCATGCGGCCGATGAACTCATAGGCGCTGGCAATCTGCTGGCCCATCTGTATGCCATAGGGACAAGTGGCTACCGGCAGTTTCTTGTGCATGAACTCAAGCACGTCGTAGGCCTTCTTGAAGCGGTCGGCGGCAAAGGCCTTGGCATCACGGCCCATATAGGTGGAGACGCCCAGGTCGAGCGCGCGCTGTGCCAGTGCGCCCTCATTGGCGAGGTCGGTGGCAAGCTCGGTGATAGCCGTGCGGTGAGTCGACACCATGCGGCGAATGGTCTCGTCGAGGTAGAGCGACCCTGGCTCGGCAGTGTCAAGTCCGCCCCAGCGGAACTTGTTCATCACGTTGTCGTACATCTTGTCGCAGGCCGAGCTGGTGACGCCGCCATCGTTGCGCACGGGCGTAACCTGGAAGGCCAGACCGGTGTTGCGCATGTAGGGGCTCAGTCCCAGATAGTAGCTCTCGGGCACTGTCATGGCGAAGTAGCACGGGCGCTTCCAGCCCTGGTCGATGCTCGAGGCGATGTAGTCGAGCGACATCACCTGGCTCGCTGTCATGCCCGAGCCCAGCGACTGCAGGTTCATGGGGATGAAGTCGAGGATGCGGTCGCGCTCCTCGGCGGGAATAACGCCAGCCTTGATGGCATCGTCGGCATTGACGGGGATAAAGCAGCGCGGGTAGCGCAATTCCGACAGCCCGTAGATGTTGTCCATGTTCTTGTTGCTATAGAGATGCTCGAGCGACTTGAGCACAGGCATCACGGTGCTGGTGTCGGGCGTGATGAAGTAGTTATACTGTCGGCCGTCGTAGGAGAAGGTGTTGCCGTCGGCCTTCATGGGTAGCGGCTTGCTGTCGTAGGCGGCGCGTTGCATCTGGCGTATGTACCAGTCGGTCGACAGGTAAGACAGGTTCACCACGCGCACGTCGGTGCGATAGTTCTCCACCTCCTGAGCATACCACAGCGGGAATGTGTCGTTGTCGCCGTTGGTGAAGATGATGGCGTCCTTGTCGAGGCTCGACAGGTAGTTCATGCCGAAGTCGCGTGCGCAGTAGCGGCCCGAGCGGTCGTGGTCGTCCCACGTCTGGCTTACCATCTGCAGGGGCACCGCGAGGCCCACGATGGCGGCGATGCACGCCATTGCGAGCGACTTGCGGGGCTCAACAGCCTCGGCGTCGCACTTCTGCACCTTGCCCATAAGTGCCAGCAGCATGCGCCACAGGCCGGCTACGCCCAGACCAATCCATATCGCGAATGCATAGAACGAGCCCGCATAGGCATAGTCGCGCTCGCGGGGCTGGCTGGGAGTTTGGTTCAGGTATAGCACAATTGCGAGGCCGGTCATGAAAAACAGGAAGAAAATCACCCAGAACTGCTCGATGCCCTTCTTGCCACGATAGGCTTGCCACAGCAGGCCCACGATGCCCAGCAGCAGCGGCAGCATGTAGAACACATTGTGGCCGGCATTGCCTGAGCCCATGTCGGGCGGCAGCAGGCTCTGGTCGCCCAGTCGCATGTTGTCGATGACGGGAATACCGCTAATCCAGTTGCCGTTGTTGATTTCGCCCATGCCCTGGATGTCGTTCTGGCGTCCGGCAAAGTTCCACATGAAGTAGCGCCAGTACATATAGTTGACCTGATAGTCGATAAACCAGCGCAGGTTCTCCATCATGGTGGGGCGCATGAGGTTCTCGGTGACCACGGCTTTGCCCTCCTGATCGACGCGAGTCACGCCCTCGACCTGAGTGCCTTCCAGGCCCAGCCATTCCTCATATTGTGCTGCGTGGCCCTCGCTGTGAATGCGCGGGAAGAGCATATTTTGTGCCGACACATACTCATATTTCTCCTTGTTGCCCGTCTTGATATACTCGTCGGGCTCGTTGGGATTCTCCTTCACCTTTTGGGCATACATAGCCCAGCCGCTGCTCTTCTTGGGCTTGGCTCCGCCAGAGCTGGTGTCCTGATAGACAAGCTCGCTGCGATAGGTGCGTCCATAGAACAGCGGTGTCTCGCCATACTGCTCGCGGCTGAGGTACTTGGCGAGCTCAAACACATTGTTGGGCGAGTTCTCGTCGAGCGGGGTGTTGGCGTTAGAGCGTATTAGGATGAGGCCGTAGCTCGCAAAGCCGATGAAAATCACAAGGATGCTCATCGACACATTAGTGAGCAGGCGGCGGGGAACGACTCGGTTAAACAGATAGAAGCACAGCGCGGCGATGAGCACCAGCCACACAATCAAGTTGCTGCTGATAAACAGCGCGCCCGAGAGCAGCACCGCAAGCAGGAACGACACCTTGATGCGCATGTCGTTCTTGCCAGTGTAGAGCTCATATATGTTCCATGCCAGCAATGCAACGAGCAGGATGGCATAGGCAATCACGCCGCTGTTGAACGGCATGCCCAGCACGTTGACAAACAGCAACTCAAAGCGCTGGCTCACGCTCACGAAGCCCGGCTCCAGCCCGTAGAGGATGAACATGATGATGACAAACGACACCGCGAGCGTGATGAGCGAGCCCTTGGCGGTGGTGTTGCTGTAGTTCTTGTAGTAGTAAACCAGTGCGATAGCGGGAATGCACAGCAGGTTAAGCAGATGCACACCCAGCGACAGCCCCAGGATGTAGGCGATGAGGATGAGCCAGCGGTCGCTGTCGGGCTCGGTGGCGCGGTTTTCCCACTTGAGCACGAGCCAGAACACCAGCGCGGTGCAGAAACTCGAGAAAGCATAAACCTCGGCCTCGACTGCCGAATACCAGAACGTATCGCTCCATGTGTAGGCCAAAGCGCCGGCAACGCCACAACCCATAATCACAATATATTGAGTTACAGTCATCTGGTCTTCCTCGCCATCGGTCACCAGCAGTTTCTTGGCAAGATGGGTGATGGTCCAGAACAGCAACAAGATGGTGAGGGCGCTGAACACGCCCGACATAGCGTTGACACAAGCCGACACCTTGGTGATGTCGCCACCGGCAAAGTTGGCGGCAAAGCGGGCCGCCAGAATGAAGATGGGGTTTCCGGGTGGGTGGCCAATCTCGCTCTTAAAGCCTTGTGCTATAAACTCGGGGCAATCCCAGAAACTTGCAGTTGGCTCAATCGTAAGCAGATAGGTCACCAGGGCCACTGCAAAGACAATCCAGCCAAGCGTGTTGTTGATAATGTTGTACTTCTTCATTATGGTTGTAAAGTTGTTTGTTTTCTCATGCGCTCAACAGCGCCAGCCCTGTCACGGCAAGCCGCTATTGGTGTAATAACTCGCAAAGTTACCACAAATCTTTCACATGTGCCCAACTTTCCACAATATATTAGTAATTATTAAGACTTTGACCTTGGCAATGTTTAGTGTTTAATGTTTAAAGTTTATAGTTTATGGTTTAATGTTTATAGTTTATGGTTTAGAGTTTATGGTTTAATGTTTAATGTTTATAGTTTAGAGGGGCTTCGATTTCTCGAAATTTAGAAAACTCCAAGCCTTGATAAACTTGATAAACTTGATAAACTTGACAAACTTGACAAACTTGACAAACTTGATAAACT
>JABUUJ010000003.1:112279-145843 GCA_021443235.1 Muribaculaceae bacterium | reverse complement strand
ACCGACCAGGCCAGCAAATACAATGGCCGCGCCGACCTCACCGGCGACAACGCCACCGACATCGCCGACGTCAATGCCGCCGTAAACATCATTTTGGGCTAATGGCTAATGGTTGCCCCCCATGTTGGGGGGACTATTGAGTTCAACTTGGTTTAACGTTGTTCAACTTTGTTCCCCCACCATTTCAAGTACCCCCCCCACAACCATATAGCCCGCCTAAATCACTTTAATTAAAACGACATCTCTTTCCACGACTGGAACAGAATGTCGTTGTGGAGCAGGCTTGTGTCGCCACCGTATATTACCTTCATGTCGGTAGCTTGGAGGCCGGCAGTAGCGCCAAACTTCATCAAGCCATCTTTCCAACTCGAATTGATGGTTGCGCCCGATTTTATCTCAATTGCAAGCAGCGACATGCCTTTTTCAATGAGCAGATCTACCTCATTGTTGTTGCTGTCGCGCCAAAAATAGATGTTTGGCTCTTTACCATTGTTATACATGGTTTTGACACACTCGTTGATGACCATGTTCTCAAAAATCTCGCCTCGCATGTAGTGCATTGGCATCTGGTTTGCACTGTCCATGCCTAAGAGTGCCGAGGCCAGGCCTGTGTCGCAGAAATATAGCTTGGCGCTCTTAACCAGTCGTTTGTTAAAGTTGCGGTAATAGGGCTTTAGCAAGTAAATCATGTAGCTGCTCTCAAGCACCGACAGCCACGACTGGGCGGTGGCTATCGATATCCCGCACTCGTTGGCGAGCGACGACACATTGAGTAACTGCCCAATGCGGCCTGCGCACAGCCTCAAAAATCGCATGAACATTGTTGTGCTTGTGATGTTTTTCAGCATACGCACGTCGCGCTCAACATAGGTCTGAATATAGCTTGGGTAATAGTCGGTGGCAGGGATGTCTTTGTCATAAATGCGTGGAAATGAGCCCGTGAACATATAATTGTCGATTGATAACTCCTGTTTGCTTGCCAACAGCTCGTGTGCCGAGAATGGCGTCATTTTCAGCACAGCGGCACGCCCTGCAAGGCTCTGTGATATGCTCTCCATAAGCAGGAAATTGCTTGACCCCGAGAGGATGTACATGCCCTCCTGGTTGATGGCGTCAACGCGACCTTGGATATAGGAAAACAGGTCGGGAACTCGCTGAACCTCATCAATAATCACATGCTTGCCCATGCTGTCAAGAAAGCCCCGCGCGTCGTCGCTGGCAAATTTCCTGAAATCGGGATCCTCCAAGCTCACATACCGGTAGTCGGGGAACATGTTTTTCAACAATGTTGATTTGCCCGACTGGCGCACTCCTGTGAGTGTGACTACCGGGAATTTCATGGCGAGAGACCTCACCTTCTCGCTAATGTCTCGATATATCATTTTTTATCTTAAATTGTTTTACAACCGCAAAGATACAAAAACTATTTTATAATTTACATAAAAACGGGGTGTTTTTTATGCAATTTTATAAGTCGACTTTGAAAATTACATAAAATCTCCCACCGATTAAAAATATAATCTGATTAATCTGTGGAATCTGTGAGAAACAAACCCCCACTGAATTAAATATAATCGGTGCGAGTGGTGGGTGATAAAATTAGGGGGAGATTTTTGGATTTGCCGAAAAAATTGTAATTTTGGGGTGAGAAACTGGGGCGGCGCAGCGTTGCCCCTAAAACACCCGAAACGATGAAAACAATAAAGGATATTGAGACCGGGGGCGAACGCCCGTTTTTTGCCGAGCACGACCTCAGGCTCGAGAACGTGACAATACACGAGGGCGAGTCGGCCCTCAAGGAGTGTGGCAACATTGTGGCCGACGGCTGCAGGTTTGAGGGCCGTTACCCGTTCTGGCACAACGACAACTTCGAGATACACCGCAGCCATTTCACTGTCGACTCGCGCGCGCCGCTGTGGTACTCGCGCCACATGCTCATGACTCACACCGAGGTGCTCGCGCCCAAGTCGCTGCGCGAGATGGAGCACCTCAGGCTCGAGAACGTGCAGTTTCCACAGGCAGTGGAGACGCTGTGGCACTGCAAGCACATCACGCTTAAAGACGTAACTGCCTGTGGAGCCGACTATTTCATGTTTCACTGCGACGACATTGACATCGACAACCTGCACCTCACCGGCAAATACACCTTCCAGTATTGCAACCGCGTCGTGGTGCGCAACTCGGTGCTCGACACCAAGGACGCCTTCTGGATGACGCACGACGTGCTGCTCGAGAACTGCCTCGTCAAGGGCGAATACCTCGCATGGCACTCGCACAACCTGAAAATGGTGAATTGCCACATAACCGGCACACAACCACTGTGTTATGCCCACAATCTCGTGCTCGAGAACTGCACTATGGGGCCCGATGCCGACCTCGCCTTTGAGTACAGCAGTGTCAACGCCACAATCAACAGCCACGTCGCCAGCGTGAAAAATCCGCTCACGGGCCGCATCAAGGCCGATGGCTATGGCGAAATCATCCTCGACGAGAACCTCAAGGCCCCCGGCGACTGCGTGATAGAGTAAACTTTGTCGACTTTGACTTTGACTTTGACATTGACTTTGACATTGACCAGTTTCTTCGTGTAAATCAATAAATTCGTGTCAATTCGTGAAATTCGTGGCTAACAATCCCCACACAACTGCAGCACACAGCTGTCACTCACAAAGTTTCCGCTCAATTTCGTTGTTACGAAAAAAAGCATTAACTTTGTAAGTTTTTAAGAAAATAATATATGACATTTCAAGAATTAGGAGTTAGAGACGACCTGCTGCGCGCAATCGCCGACATGGGCTATGTGGCGCCAATGCCTGTGCAAGAGAAGGTTATACCACATTTGCTCAACGAGGAAAGCGATGTCGTGGCGCTGGCGCAAACCGGCACCGGCAAGACCGCCGCTTTCGGCCTCCCCACGCTTCAACGCATCGACGTCGCCAGCCGCACCACGCAAGCCCTCATCCTCGACCCCACTCGCGAGTTGTGCCTGCAAACCACCAGCGACCTTACCGACTACTCAAAATATATCGACGGACTTAACATCCTCGCCGTATATGGCGGCGCAAGCATCGAGAACCAAATCAAGGCGTTAAGCCGTGGCATTCAGGTGATTGTCGCAACACCAGGCCGCCTGCTCGACCTCATCAAGCGCAAAAAGGTAAACCTCGAGAACGTAAACACCGTCATCCTCGACGAGGCCGACGAGATGCTCAACATGGGCTTTGTTGACGACATCAACGAGATTCTCGAGCATGTGCCCGAGCAGCGCAAAATGCTGCTGTTCTCGGCCACTATGCCCACCGAGATTTCCAATATCGCCCGCAACTACATGCACAACCCGCAGGAATATGTCGTGGGCACGCGCAACGAGGGCTCGGCCAACGTGACCCACTGCTACTACATGGTGAAGGCCAACGATAAATACTTGGCACTCAAACGCATCGTTGACTCACGGCCACGCATCTATGGCATCGTCTTTTGCCGCACCCGCGCTATGGCAAAGGAGGTGGCCGACCATCTGATTGAGGACGGATATAACGCCGACGCGCTGCATGGCGACCTCTCGCAGGCACAGCGCGACGCCGTGATGAAGAAATTCCGCGAGCGCAACCTCCAAATCCTTGTCGCCACCGACGTCGCCGCCCGCGGCCTCGACGTTGACGACCTCACCCACATCATCAGTTACAGTCTGCCCGACGATAACGATGTGTATAACCACCGCAGCGGACGCACTGGCCGCGCCGACAAGAAAGGCACGTCAATCGCCATCATCCACTCGCGCGAGCGCAACAAATTGCGCGACATCGAGAAGCACATCGGCAAAACCTTTGAGCGACGTGATGTGCCTCAGGCCGAGGAGATTATCAGCAAGCAACTGCACTCTTTTATCGACAAACTCGAGCGCGTCGACGTAAACGAGGACGACATCGCCACCTATCTGCCCGAGGTGCTCAAGAAACTGTCGTGGCTCAGCAGCGAGGACCTGCTCAAGCGCATCCTCTCGCTCGAAATCAACCGTATGCTCGACTACTACCGCAACGCACCCGTCGTTGTAAACGTCCCCGAGAAGGGCGAGCGACGCAAGAAAGAACGCCCCGAGCGCACGCAACGCACCGCAAGCGAGAAAGACTCGCGCGTGGCCGAGCCCGGCTATGAGCGCATATACATCAACGTGGGCAAGGCCGACGGCTTCTTCGCCCCCGACCTCATACGCATGCTCAACGCCAACACCAAGGGCCAGAAGATAGGGCTGGGACGCATCGACCTGCTCAGCAACTACTCGCTCTTCGACGTCATGGCGGGCGAGGGACACCGCGTGGTGAGCGCCCTCAAGGGCTGCGAGTTCTATGGCAAGCGACTCTATGTCGAGCCTGCCGTTGAGGGCAAGGACTATGCCAGCGGCGTGCGAGAGTCAAAGGTCGAGATCAAGAAAAACCGTGCCGAGCGCCGACGCGACGAGCGCCGAGCCCGCTTTGAGGAGGCCATGGAGCGCCAGGCCGAGGAAATACGACAGTCGGGCAAGCGCGACAACGCTTCCAACCGCCGCTTCCGCAAGGCCCAGGAAGAAAAGAAATTTGGCAAAAAGCCCAAGGTCGACAACTACGCCAAGTTCAAGAAAAAGAAACGCTAACTACTTGAGTTTTATTCCAACTTTTGCAGTTATGATTAAGAAACTATTGATAGCGATGGTGTGTGTGGCGGCCGTGATGGGCTGCGACGCTCGCTCGGTGCGCGATTTTTTTGTCGGCGAGCCCGGAAATCTGCTTGCGCTGCTTCCCAAGAACGCTCGCCTTGACTTGCTCGACTACTACGACAACGACCAGATTGTCTTTGCCAGCAACAACCTCGGCTCGGGCACTTCGTTGCTCAAGGTCGAGGGCGATTTCCTCAGCCTGCGCATGAGCGACAGCAAGTCGCTGCAGATGCTGCTCGTGCCGGCGCGCGACACCGTAATCGCTGTGATTGAGACCTTTGAGACTCCCGCGCTCGATAGCAAGATCTCGTTCTACGACGCCGATTGGAACCCTATCGAGAAGCCCGAGAAACTGTTCAAGATGCCCACGCTGGCCGACTTCTTCCACAAGGAGGTTGGCAAGGCCGAGCGTGCCGAACTGCTCGCCAAGTTGCCCTTTGAGATGATTTCGCTCAACTTTGAGGACGGAAGGCTCGTGGCTCGCCACAGCCTCAAGGAATTTCTTGGGAGCAAGGAGTTTGCGCCCTTTGAGGGCAAACTGCAACCAACGCTCATCTACACGCTCAAAGGCAAGAAATGGCAACTAAATAAGTAAAGTTATGGCCGAGCAGCAATCACTCTTCGACTCTCAGCCTCAGGGCATTACGCTGAGCGAATTTAACGCCCGCATAGAGCATCTCATTAACGGCAACCCCACGCTGATTAACCAGTGGGTCATCGCCGAGACCACCGACGTGAACATTAAAAACCACTGCTACATGAGCCTTGTCGAGAAAGACGACAAAGACCGCATGGTGGCCAAAATAGGAGCGATGATTTGGCAGAATAACACCCACATTCTCGCCAAGTTCAAGGCAGTAACGGGAATGGACCTTGCCAATGGCATGAAGGTGATGATGCTTGTGAGCGCGAGCTTTAACCGCCAGTTTGGCATGAAGGTGGTGATTAGCGACATTGACCCCAACTACACGCTGGGCGACATGGCGCGTGCACGTCAGGAGATACTCAACCGACTCACGCAAGAGGGTATCATCAACAATAACAAGCAACTGGCATTCCCCATTATGCCACAGCGCATTGCGGTGATTTCGAGCGCCACTGCGGCAGGCTATGGCGACTTTATGAACCAGCTCAACAACAATCCCTATGGGCTGAAGTTCTACACCCACCTCTTCGCCGCCACAATGCAGGGCAACACCACCGCCACAAGCGTGATTGAGGCGATGAACCGCGTGAAAGCGGTGATGCAGCACTTCGACTGCCTCGTGATAATACGCGGCGGCGGTGCGACTGCCGAGCTCAACTCGTTTGACAACTATGCGCTGGCGCGCGAGGTGGCTTTGTTCCCATTGCCCGTTGTTGTGGGCATCGGCCACGAGCGCGATGTGACGGTGCTCGACGAGATTGCTTGCCGGCGAGTGAAGACTCCCACTGCAGCAGCCGAGTTGCTCATTGGCTGTGGCACCAACGAGTTGGCGCGCCTCGACGATTTACGCAACACCATCGCCACTGTGGTCAACAACGCCATCAACCGCGAGCGTGAGCGCTTGGCCTACTTCACCTCGTCGATTCCCGCTATTGCCCAAGGCCATGTGACAAAAGAGCGACAGCACCTCGACAGTCAGGTGAATGCGATTCCCGTGGCTATAATGTCGCTACTCAACGCCCAAAACACTCGTGTCAACCATAATGCCGAACTGATGAGAAATGCTGTCACACAGTTGCTTGCGACTTCCAAGCTGCAGTTGCAGGCACTCATCGACAAGGTTGACTTGCTCAACCCACGCAAAATACTCAATCGCGGATACTCGCTCACGATGCGCAATGGAAAATTTATTACCGAGGCATCGCAACTTGTTGAGGGAGATGTGATCACGACACATTTTAAAGACGGCAAGGCATCAACCAAAGTAACAACAATAATAATGAACGAAAAATCATAACTATGGAAGAAGGAATGACCTATACCAAGGCTGTTACCGAGCTTGACGAACTGGTAAAGAAAATGCAGGCACCCGATTGCAACATCGACAACCTGAGCGGTTACACCAAGCGTGCCAAGGAACTGCTCGACTTCTGCCGAGCCAAGCTCACCGCCACCGACGAGGAACTGAAACGCATCCTCGAAGCAATCAACTAATCTTTACACTCACAAACATCAAGCCCCCGCTTCCCAAAATCGAAGCGGGGGCTTGTTATTTGCAAATGCCTAAATCAAGTCCTGCAATATCACCCGTTTACCATAACAAACTTGAAAAACTTGACAAACTTGAAAAACTTGACAAACTTGAAAAACTTGACAAACTTGAAAAACTTGATAAACTTGACGAACTTGCGGCGACAGCCGCCACTTGAAAAACTTGACAAACTATCGCCTTAGGCGTTACTTCCCTTTGTAATACTGTTTTTTAACCTCGGCAAGCTTGGCCTGGATGTCGGCGATGCGAGTTGCGTCGCTGGGGTGAGAGCTCAGGAACTCGGGCACCTTAGTTGTTGACTGTGCCGCCATCTTCTGCCAAAATGTAACCGCCACGTCGGGGTTATAGCCCGCTATTGCCATGAGCACAAGGCCCATATAGTCGGCCTCGGTCTCGTGCTTGCGCGAGAAGGGCTGCATAATGCCATAATTGGCGCCCAGACCGTAAACCTGCTGTGCAATCGTCTGTGTGGCACTGCTCTTGCCCTGCGTGAGTACGCCCACAGCGTTGGCGCCATACTCTGCCAGCATCTGCTGACTCATACGCTCGTTGCTGTGCTTTGCCACTGCGTGAGCCACCTCGTGACCTAATACCACAGCGAGCTCGGCGTCGCTGCTCATCAGCTTCATGATGCCCTCATAAACCACGATTTTGCCGCCAGGCATGCACCATGCGTTCACCTCGGTGTCTTTCACCAGGTTAAACTCCCATGCAAAGTTCTTGATCTCGCTCTCCAGTCCTACCGATTTCAGGTAGGCCTCGGTAGCGGCGGCAATCTTCTTACCCACGCGTGTAACCTGCTCGCTCTGAGTCTTCTGAGTCGAAATCTTGGCTGTGCTCATAAAGCTGGTGTAGCTTTGAAGGCTTGACTGCAACACTTGCTCGTCGCTCACAAGATTGAGTTGCTTGCGGCCAGTGATGGGCACCGAACCGCAACTGGTGAGCATCATTGCCATCACCAGTAAATACAGTAAAAATAAATTTGAATTTTTCATTTTTTGATGTTTAAAATATGTAAATCTTTACAAGTTAATTGTTTAAATCAAAATTAATGCCACTTGCCATTTGTCAGTGTGTCTCAACCTTGTGGCTGGGGGGCATGGTGAGGTTGCGGGTATCGACTGCCTCGACCACGGCGTGCGCCAGCGCGATAAACGACTGCCCCGACACGCTGTTTTGCAGCGTCACGGGCGTGCCGTCGTCGCCGCCCTTGCAGATGCTTGCCACCATGGGAATTTGGCCCAGCAGGCTCACACCCAATGCATTGGCGAGGTTTTTGCCGCCGTCTTTGCCAAAGATGAAGTATTTCTCGGTGGGATGGGACGCGGGAGTGAACCACGACATGTTCTCAACGATGCCCAGCACAGGCACCTCGACGTGGTCGCTCAGGAACATATTCACACCCTTGCGAGCATCGGCGAGTGCGACCTCTTGCGGGGTGGTGACCACGATAGCGCCAGTGATGGCAAGTGTCTGTACTAAAGTGAGATGGATGTCGCTTGTTCCAGGAGGCATATCAATGACGAAGTAGTCGAGTTCGCCCCAGTCGCCCTGTGTGATTAGCTGCTTGAGGGCATTGCTTGCCATGCCGCCACGCCACAACGCGGGCTTGTCCTTGTCGATGACAAACCCTATCGAGAGCGTTTTCACACCATATTGCTCGGCGGGCACGATAAGGCTTTGCTCGCCCTCCTGCCGCATATAGAGTTGAGCATCCTCAATGCCCAGCATCTTGGGAATTGATGGCCCGAAGATATCGGCATCGAGCAGCCCCACTTTGTAGCCCAGCTGAGCCAGCGCAACTGCCAGATTAACAGCCACTGTGCTCTTGCCTACGCCACCCTTGCCCGACGATACGCCTATGATGTTTTTCACTCCGGGCAGCACTGCCTGCGCGGCTTTGGGCGCGGCTTGCTGGCGGGTGACCACCGCGATGTTTCCCTTGATGTCGACCTCGGGGCTCACATGGGTGTTGATGGCTACCTCGGCGGCGCGCACTACCGACTTGATAAACGGGTCGGTAGTCTTTTCAAATATAAGTGAAAACGACACCTTCATGCCATCGATGCGCATGTCGTCGTTGACCATGCCCATTTCCACAATGTTCTTGCCTGTGCCGGGATAGCGCACCGTGCGCAGCGCATCGATTATAAGATTAGGATAAAGTGCCATTTGTAATGTTTAAAGTTTAATGTTTAATGTTTATTGTTTAATGTTTATTGTTTATTGTTTAGAGTTTATAGAGGGGGATTTTTTCGCATAGACGCTTAGGCGCATAGTCGCATAGGCGAAGCCAATTATGAATTATGGATTATTACTCATCTGGTCGCGGTGATAGCTGCGGTAGCCGTCGGGCTCGATTTCAATGTCGGGCTCCTTAAGTTCCACGCCGTGAGGCAGGTGGAACTTGAGGTACTTGATGGTGAAGCCGCGCTCCAGCCACTGCCGCTCATAGTGAGTCTTGATTTCGAGTATGTCGTCGGCAAGGCCGCTGCTATACAGGTCGCTGGTGTTGACCTCGGTGTCCAGATTATTGATTTTGACGAGCTCGCTGGTGTAGGTGTAGAGAAATGGGCTGTCGGTCTTGAGGTGGACTATTCCATTGTCTTTTAGCACCTTGCGGTAGTTGTTCAGGAATAGGGTAGAGGTGAGGCGCTTGTTCACTTTTTTCATCTGCGGGTCGGGGAAGGTAATCCAAATCTCTGACACCTCGCCCGGGGCAAACATACGGTCGATAATCTCGATGCTGGTGCGCAGAAAAGCCACGTTAGTCATCTCGTTCTCAATCACTTGCTTGGCTCCGGTCCACATGCGCGCGCCCTTGATGTCAACGCCTATGTAGTTCTTCTCGGGGAAGCGCCGCCCCAGGCCCACGGCATATTCGCCCTTGCCGCAGCCCAGTTCGAGCACTATGGGGTTGTCGTTGTGAAAATATTTCTCGTTCCACTGCCCGCGCATGGGGCATCCACCCAGTTTGATTATTGCCCAAGGAAACTGAAACACGCAGTCCATAGTCTCCATGTCGGCAAATTTCTTCAGTTTGTTTTTTCCCATTTCTGGATTTATTTCGTCGTTGGCCAGAGCTGGTGCCCGGCGTGTTATTCGTTGGGTGTCACAAAGATGTATTGTGGCTCTTTCACGCTAAGTATGAAATTGATTATCGTGTTCACGTCGGCGATGTCGACTACGCCATCTTGATTGGCGTCGGCTTGGAAGGGATATCCTTCGTCCGACGTTAGGATGATGTTTAGCAACTCGTTGACATCGCTGATGTCGATCACATCGTCGGCATTCACATCGCCCAGCCGCACGCAGCCCAGCACGCTGAACTCGCGCCACTGTTGCGCCGACTTGTAGTCGTCGATGGCCGATATGGGCACATATAGCAGCACGTCATGCTGATTCACGCCCTCCCACACGTCGTCGCCCAGCATCGCCATTTCTTTGCTCGGCGACATCACTCGCATCAGCGATGTGGTGCCAGCCATCGCGCGTGTGCCGATGTAGGTGGTGCGTTGCGGGATGGTGATGTCTTGCAGTGAGCGAGCGTCATAGAACGCATAAGCGCCTATCTCCTTGGCACCGCCTAAGTCCACTGCCACGAGCTTGCTGTTGCCCGCAAAGGCATAGTCGCCCACGGTCTCTACTTCCTTGGGGAGTGTCACTTGATCCAGTGCATCGCTATAGATGAAGATACCTTTGCCCAATTTTTTAAGCGATGTGGGCATAATAGCACGGCTGGTGCCGCTCAACGCAAATGCGTAGTCGCCAATGCTGTGTAACTTGCTGCAGTGCATCAGGTTGACGTCGGTCATCGCTGTGCCGGCAAACGCGCTGTTGCCTATCGTGGTAACGTTGCTGGCAGTGAATTTGCTCAGCGCACGGCAGTCAAGGAAGGCCTCGTCGGCAATATCAAGGCTCGATGCTGGCGTGCCGGCGTTGCTCACGGTGAAGGTGGTGAGCGCTGAGCAGCGCGAGAACGCACCTTGCCCCACATAACTCAAACTTGCGGGCAATGTAATGGAAACAAGCGCGTTGCAACCGCTGAACGCGTAGTCGCCGATGCTCGTGAGCGCGTCGCCAGCCACAACGGTAGTGAGCTTGGGACAAGCAGCAAAAGCCGCTGTGCCCACGCCTGTGCCGCCCTTGGGCAGCAACACGGTGGTGAGCGCTTGTTTTCCGGCAAATGCCATGGTGGGCACTGTGCCGGCGGGGTTGTCATACTCGGTGCCTAATACCGGGCTGCTCAGGTTGTCGTAGGCTTTGATTTCCACATTGCTCAGGTCGACGCTCACAAGTTTGTCGAGTTTTTGCGCAACAAACTTGAAGTCGCGCGCGTCCATTGCACCAGACACTGTGAGCGAGGTGATGTTGTGGTCGGTCACCAGCTGGCTCAGCATTCCCGGCTGGCACTCGACTTGCGCCTTGCAGCACAGTGTCGCGGCTATCGCTACCAATAAAATATATAGTTTGCGCATTTCGTCAAGTTATGGGTTGTGTCAAGGGTGGGGTGGCTCCGTTACTTGATGACTACCTTGTAGCCCTTGCCAGCGAGGCTCACTACATAGAAGCCGGTGGGCATGTCAATCTCGTTGCGGCCGGCCTGCACGTTGATTTCCTGCGATGCGCCGTTCATGGCGGCAACTACTGCGCTGCCGGCGTTTTCGGTCTCAATCACGAGGGTGTGACCGTAGGCATATACGCGGTTGGCGTTGGTGTCAACGTCGTCGATGCCGCTGGTGTTGCTCACCTGCGAGTAGCTGTCGCTGCCCACATATCGCTCGTGCTGCGGTGTGGCAAGGATGAGGTTGCCAATTGCGATTTCGCCATTGCCGGCAAATGTGTCGTCGGCAGTAACCTGAAGGGTGACAATGGTGCCCTCGCGACCGTCGATGGCCTTCACGGCGTTGCTGTAGCACATCATGCGCTTGCAGTTGTCGCTCATGATGATTGTGTGACCGGCGTTGCGCTGGCCCACTTGCATGCTGCCGGGCACGATGGCGAGTCCCTCGGGCATTGTGATGTCGCACTGCAGGCTGCTGTAGTCGCGCTCGTTGTTGAGCACGAGGGTGAGCTGGCGTGTCTCGCCGGCGTTGATTGCCAATGGCATAGCCTCAATGCAGTCGCTGGTGAAGTTGCTTGCTGGTTGATTTCGGCCTGGTGCCTTGCGTATGTAGTCGTAGTTGCCGTTGAGGATGTAGTTGATGTCAAGGTTGATGTCAATTACCTCAATCTCGCCGTTGCCGTTGATGTCGGCAAGCTCGAAGTAGAAGCCGCTTACGCTTTGGCCCAGGATTACGGCAATCATCATGTTGACGTCAATCACGTCGATGTTGCCGTCGTTGTTGGCGTCGCCCATAAGATAGTCGCGCAAGATGTGGAACTCTTTCCACTGCTCGGCAGCGGCATAGAGGTCGGCGATGTCGTTATTGGCGGTGTTGAGCATCACAAGGCTCTGTGGCACACGCGCCCACACACTGTCGCCCAACTCGGGAACTACTGCGGGAGCATTGATAGTGTCAAGGCCGGTCATGCCTGCCATTGCCCAACCGCCGATGTAGCTCACCGAGGCCGGAACGGTGAACACCGACACAAGGCTGTCGCCAGTAAAGGCATAGGCGGGAATGCGTGTCATGCCCTCGGGAATGACCGCGCTGCCCACCTGCGGGCTATAGAAGAACGCGCCGTCGCCCAGTGTGCTCACGCTCGCGGGAAGTGCGGCGCTTGTAATGCCGGTGGTGGCAAACGCCCAGTTGCCCACGCGCTCCAGGCGGGTGAGTGTGCTCAGGTCGATGGCCTGCGCGCCAGCACCGATAAATGCCTCGGTGCCTATGGTGGTGATTGCGTTGCCCTCGGCAACCTTCACGCTATCGAGCGCCGAGCAGCCGTTAAACGCGCTTTTGCCTAAGGTGGTGACTTTCTCGCCCAGTGTCACGTCGCTCAGCAGGGTGTCGCCCATGAAGGCGTGTGCCGGAACCTCGTCAAGGTTGATGGTGGCGCTCTCAAGGCTCATGCAGCGCGCCCATGCGCCCTCGCCCACTGTGGTCACCGCCTGTGGCAGAACGACGCTGGTGAGGCCTGTGCCGCTGAAAGCATAGCTGCCGATAGTGGTAACCGAGTCGGGGACGACGATGCTGGTGATGCCTTCGCATCCGGCAAGTGCCGCGTGACCTATACTGGTGATTGTCTGTGGCATAACGATGGTCTCAAGCTCGGCTCCCATAAGCAGGGCTGCGGGGAACTCGTTGGCCGGGAAATTAAAGATGGTGCCGGCGAGGGGCTTGAGCGAGTCGCAATAGGCCATTACCTGTGCCTCGCTAAGGTCGAGGTGTCGCAGCTCGGCGAGCGAGTCGGCGATAAACTTGACGTCACGGGCGTCAATTGTCCCGGTTACGGTGAGCTCGGTAATGTTGCGGTCGGTGGTGTTGGCCTCCAGTTGTCCGGCGATGTTCTCAACCACTACAGCGCTGGCGGCGGCTGTGGCGGCAAGTGTTATGAGAGATAAAAATATTCTGCGCATAATATATATAATTAACGTGCAAAGTTACAAAGAATTATTGATTTCCCCAACTGCTAACTCTTATATATTGTTAATACTGCCCATTTCCGGCATCAATTTGCCCTATTTCTCATCGTCGCCCACCACCTTGCCGCACAAAAAAGGGAGAGGCACAACGCCTCCCCCCAATATTGGAATTGACCAACCAGCAGCCATTAACTATTAGCCGTCATTAGTCATCGGTCATTAGTCAAAAAGTCATTTCACCTGAACTTTCTGGGCAGTCTTGCCATTGGTCACGATGTAGATGCCGTTGAGCTCGCCGTTGCGCGAAGTCACCTCGCGGCCCTGCAGGTCATAGATGTGAGTGGCGCCGTTGATGCGGCCGTCCTTCACGCTAATCACCTCATTAGCAGCATTCACGTCAACAACGCCCGATGCGTGCTCAAGAATGATTTGATCTTCGGTGTAGATGTCGTAGGCATAAACCATGATGGTCGACTCCTCGATGATGAACTTGTCGCCGGCAAGGTTGTTGGCAATAAACTCGCCCGATACCTTATACTCGGCCATGCCGTCCTGGGTCTTGCCGGTAAACTCTACATCCATATAGCCGGTCTTGAAGTCAAGCTCAAGGTCGTCTTCGCCTTCGCCGGGCACCATTGCATAAGAGAAGTCGTAGGTGATGTTCCAGTCGTCTTCGTTGTAGTTGCCTGCCAGCGAGTTCTTAGAGTTGGTGTAGATGTCGATCTCGACATAAGGAGCGAGAAGCCAGCCTTCGTCGTCCCAGTCTTTAAACAGGGTGAGGGTGTAGTTGTCGCCGTAATAGTCACCCCAATAGGCTGCCTGGCCTTCGGTGAACATGTAGCGATACTCCTTGGCAACGGGGGCGGTGTAGTCAAAGGTCTTGCTCTGCATGTCGCCCCACATCTGATGTGAGGGTTTGTAGTAGGGGGCAATCATAAAGGTGTAGTTGCCGTCGCCGTCGTAGTAATAGGGCATTTCCTCGGCAATCACGAGCTCCTGGTCGCCCGAATATACCACTTCGTCCTCATATTCTGATACAGCATAGGCCAGCAGCTCCTCGTCGGTCGTGAATCCCAAGTCTTGCTTTAAATCGGCAATCTTGTCGGTCTTGAAGATAAACACGCCATAGGTGTCGCTGTTGGTGGTGGTGATGTTGATTTTGCCGTCGGCGATGTTGATGGTAATCACGTTCTCGCTCTTGGTGAGCTCTTTGGTCTTGAACTCAAACTTCACTGGGGCAAAGTAGGTTACCACCGACGACTCGGCTTCGCCATGGCTCATGTAGGTGGCATACAGGCAGTAGTCGGTGGTGGGAATTACCTCGAAAGAGGGCTGGCACATGCCTTTTGTGCCATTGTATTCCTCAAAGGTGACCTTGGGCTCGCCAGTGATGCCGCTAAAGAGGTTCTTCATCTCCAGGTCGTAGCTTGCCTTCTTGGCCATGTAGGCGTTGATGGCTGTTGCCTCGTCAACCTCGGTGCCGGCTGCCTTGCTGGCATCGTCAATGATATCGGCCACCTCTTGCTTGGTGAAAGCCATGTAATAGTAGTACTCGTTTTCGTTGCTGGGGGTAATTGTCACCACAGTGTTGCAGTAGGTGATGTCGCCTGCCGTAAAGGTAAATGTGTCGCCCGCTACGGGTGCTTTCAGCGGCATGCCGGCAAAGTCGCTGGCCTGGAGCTTGATGCTGTTGCGCTTTGTGTCGAGCACTTTAGCTTCGCTGCTCAGGGTTCTCGTTTTTACCTCGGCACGCTCTTTTTTGCTGCCGTGGGCATTTTTCACAATCACGGGTGTTGCCTGGGCACTGGGCATTACAAGGCCGCAGGTGAGTGCCAGTGCGGCACAAATCATGTAGATTTTTTTCATATTAAGATTGGTTTAAGAATAATAATTCTGCAAATTTACACTTTATATTCCCGTTGAGCAAATATTTGCATAATTATCTCAAAAAAAACTCCCCGCCTTAGGGGTAGGCGAGGAGTTTAAAGAAATAATAAACTTATATAGGTGGGTGAATCCCTTTAATCTCTTATAGCTTATTGGGCGGGCGGTTTACTTCACAACCTTAACGGTGCTTGTGGTGCCGTCGGTGTAGGTGGTGACAACCAGGTTCACGCCCTCAAATTCGGTGGCGCTCTCTACGCCGGCTACGTTGTAGTAGCGCACGCTCGAGATGGTCTTGTCGGCATTAACGTCCTCAACGCCAGTGGCAATACCAGTCTTCTCGAAGGGGTAGATCACATAGTTCTGGAATGCCAGGTCGTCGCTCGGCTTAATCAGCGCGGGAGCATCAACCTTCTCCCAAGCGGCCTTGAGCTGAACAACGCCCTTGCTGATGTTGTACTGCTTGCCGTTCTCAAAGCCCAGATCGCCGGCCCAGCTGTTGTTGATAGTGAGGCTCTGGCCGCGCTCGCCGCTCTGGCCGCTGTAGGCACGCAGGTTCTCCTCAGCTTCCTCTTTGAAATAGAAGCCCTTGATCGAAACCACCTCATTGGGCTTGAACGACAATGTGCTTGTCATCAAGTGGGGAACGGGCTCGGCCTCAACGGGTGTCACAGCATCCTCGTTGGAAAGGGTCTTGATGATTGCAAACTCGGGGTTGAAGCCCGAAACCTGGCCGTAGAACTGCTCGCCGTCGTAGCTCTTGCCTTCAACAAACATGTCGGCGCTCGACTCGGGCACGTTAACCTTTACCCAGTTGTCCTTGCCGTCGCTCAGGAATGCAAAGTAGTTGCCATCGATGGGCGATGCGGTTCTTGCAACAACCTTCACGGGGTCGGCAATCGCGTAGGCCTTGTCGGCAACGAGCACCTCGCTCAGCGGACGTGCCTCATATACGGTGTTGGCAAAGCACTGGGGATAGTGCCCCTCGAGTGTGGCAGTCATTGTGAAGTCCTCGTTCACCGCGATCGATGGCTTCTCGTCGGTGGTGCCGAAGGTCTCGTCGGTGGTTACATAGAACTCATAGAGTGCGCCCGAGTTCTCCTTGACGGGGGTCTGCTTCATGTTGGCGCCCACCATCGCAAAGAACATCTCGTGAGTTTTCTCGTCCTCTTTCCAGTTGCCGTTGAGTGTCACAAAGGGTGTGTTGCGACTCTTGATGCGGTCGGTTGCCATGAAGGTGCCGTCAAGATACAGCCCCTCCTCGTCGATATATTCCACGAGCTTGAGGCCGCCCCTGAAGTAAAGGCCAATCTGATAGGCGGTGGGAACGAAGTCGGGGTTGTCAAGGCACAGGGTGACGAGCTTGGTCTCACCTTTCTGGATTGCAAACTCGGGAACATAGAACTTGCAGTTCTCGCACTTGGTGTGCTCGGCTGCGCTTGCTAATTGTGCTCCGGCAAGCATTGCGCCTGCCAAAACCATCAGTTGTAAAAATTTCTTCATAGATAATATTGTTTTAGTTCGTAATGTTGTCTTTCTTCCAACCGGTATGGGTATGGGTGTTGCAAAGTTAGCAAAAAAAATCCCTTATCGCAATTTTTTCGGTCATTTTTGTTCCTTTTAGGTGTATTTTGTTGTCTATAACCGTCTTTTGCCACCGAAATAGTAGCAAAACGGCTCTAAATATCGCTTTTCGTCACAATAGAAAAGCGGCTTCGCCCGTGGATGGGTGAAGCCGCCTGTGTGAATGTCAAACCGTTACTGGTTTTTAGTTCTGTTCTTCGCTTTGGGGAGCAGCCACTACGTTAATGTAAGTGTGTCCTGCGCGATGCTGGAACTCTACAGTGCCGTCAACGAGTGCATAGAGTGTGTGGTCACGACCCATGCCCACGTTCTTGCCGGGACGATGCACTGTGCCGCGCTGGCGACGGATGATGTTACCAGCCTTTGCAAATTGACCACCAAAAATTTTAACGCCAAGTCGTTTGCTTTCTGACTCGCGGCCGTTCTTTGAACTACCTACACCTTTTTTATGTGCCATAATTGATAAAATTTTGGGGGTTAAGCAATAATTTCTTTAATCACTACCTGAGAGAACTGCTGGCGATGACCGTTCAAGCGGCGATAGCCTTTGCGACGTTTCTTCTTGAAAACAATCACGTGCTCACCCTTGACGAGAGGCTTGATGACCTCACACACTACCTTTGCGCCTTCAACTGTGGGAGCGCCCACCTTTACAGCGCCTTCGGCGTCAATCAGAAGAACCTTGTCAAATTCTACTGTGTCGCCCTCGTTCACCTCGGGGAGGTGATGAACATACAGCTTCCTGCCGGCCTCGGCGCGGAACTGCTGTCCCTGAATTTCTACAATTGCGTACATTTATAAATTGTATTGAAAGTTGGACCGTACGGCGGCTTGGGCTATGCGCCACAAGCACTTATTAGTGCCTTTCGGAAAAATTGCGGGTGCAAAGTTAACACTTTTTCCCCAATTACCATAACTTTTACCACTATTTTTTCCTCTCCCCCCACATTTTTCCCTAAAATTTACCCCAGCCGCACCTCAAGGCCTGTTAATATACACAAACTCCAATGTGTTTTATTGATGGGTTAGAATGTGTGGTGCTGGAAATATTCTGAGAGGATTAGTTGCTCGGAGAGGTTATCGAGGACTCTTTCATCGTTTGGCGTGGTGGGGCGGAAGATGCTGTGCCCTAGTCCTTTCCACTGGTAGTGGTTGACCCCCATTAGGTCGAGAAGGGTGGGGTAGATGTCGACTTGCCGCATAAAGACAGGGTGCGGCAGGGTGCCTGCCGGGCATTGGCTATTTAGGATAACCATTGCGGTGTTGCTGCTGGCAACAGTCGTGCCGACCTTATTTGTGATATGGTCGCCCATTATGGCAATCACGCAGTTGTCATATAGGTTGTTCTTTTTCAGGTTGCCGATAAACTCGCCCAGGCTGTTGTCGAAGTAGTGTGCCGAGTTAAGGTAGCGCTTTGTGTCGTTGTCGAGCGAGTCGGCCGCCATAATCCATTCTTGTTTTTCCTTCACTCTATTGAATGGGAAGTGCATGGCGATGGTGACCACCTGCGCTACAAATGGCTTGGGCTGCGAGATTGCCTTGTTGGCCGTGAATTTCAGTATTTCCTTGTCGAGCAGATGTGTTATGCCATATTCGTCGTTCAGTCGTTCGGCATAGTAATTCTCCTGGTAACCATAAAACTTTGAAGTGGCATGTTGGTACCATAAGTTTTTTTCGTCGGTGGTTGCCACAAACGACGAGTAACTGCTAAGGGCCTTGACAATTGACGGCATTGGCCCTATTGCTTTGGAGGTGAATTTGTCGTGAAGAGGCAAGAGGCCAGTGTTGACTATAAAGTGGGCGTCGCTGCTCCTGCCCAATTGTACCTGTGGCTTGACAATGGCCGAGATGCTGGCGGTGTCGTTAAACATCTGGTTAAGGTTGGGGCACACCTCGTTGCCGCCTATCTTGTAGTTGATGAGAGTGCTGTTGAGCGACTCTACGAAGATGATAATAAGGTTTTTCCCTTTGGCAAAGGCATAGTTGTTGTCGTCGTGGCCATTAGGAAGTAGCGACGTATCGATGCTTGTGTAGTCGTAATGAACCGTATAATCCAATTGTTGGCAGAAATAAATCCACATATAGGGAATCAGTCCATTAGCAACAATCAAGTCAGTGTCAATATTGTAGAATTCAATATCAGTATATCTGTTATATGTGGGAAGCCCTTTGCTCTTCAGGGCGCGGTTGGCTATATATATTTCAAGTGCTATGAACGCGGCGTTCAACGCCACTACTGCGACAAGCAGAATGGGCCAGATCCGGCAGGCTTTCCCTTTCTTGACAAAGAAAAGGAGCGGCAAGGGCAACACGATGAGCCAGCAGTATTTCACTGAATATATGAAGTTGTCAAAAAGCAGGCTGTTGACGTTCTCAACCATCAAATAGCTGCTGAGCGGCACGAAGTTGCCAAAAAACGTAGCATAGCTGTAGTTGACGAGCAGAAACGGCACCAGGGCGACATTAATGGCGATAGCCAGCGGCTTTTTCAGGCTTGCCCACGCAAGCAGCACGGGCAGCGCGATTATCGAGCCGTCCATAATGCATCGCACATAGTAGGTGGGCTTGACTATAGCGTTAAAATCTATAGTCAGCCCGAATATAAACACTATTAATGCAGTGATTAAAAGTGTCAGTAGGTAGGTGATATCTATATATTTAGCAATCTTCATTGCCAACTTGCAACCGCAGGGTTACTTTAGAGGGGTGATGACGGTGATGGGTGCGACATTGGTGCCAGCATGGATAGTGGCGGGGGTGCCGTCGTCGTCGCAGGTGCCATACACCTTATAAAGGCCTCCCTTGACGCGCGCGCCGTTGTTGTCGGTCAGGTTCCACGTCACTGGGAACGAGCTGGTGGTGCGTGTCCACACGATGTTGCCCAGCGCATCGGTGACCTTGAGGTTGATGGCGGGCATAGCATCGAGCGTGCTGGTGGCGTTGATGGTTGCTGTGTCGATTGCCGGCACCTCCTCCACAGTGAGCTTGATGGCGGCGGTGTTGCCCACGCTGAACGAGATGGTGCGCTGAGCCGAGTTGCCTGCCACGTCGTGCACGGTGAAGGACAGCGAGTGCTCTCCCTCGCTGAGCGCGCTCATGGGGAATGCCACGTTGAGGGTGCGTCCGTTGTCGGTGAGTGTGGTGTATTGCCCCACGAGGTCATAGTTCACCTTGCCGCCGTCGAGCACGAGGCGTGTGTTGTTGCCCATCGTCATCGACTGGTTGTTGATGCCGTAGTCGTCGGTAGCCTGGATGTAGAGGGTGGAGTTGGCTGGCACGACGGCTCCATCGACTGTGGTTTCCTCGTCGTTGAGATACATCTTGACGATGCTGGGCGGCTGGTTGTCGGCAATAGCGGTAGCGGCGTTGTGCCTTCCTATCGTGATGCCCGAGAAGGTGCAGTTGACCATCTCGTCGGTGCCGTCTTTGTGGGCATAGATGCGCAGCTCGGCGTCCTCGTTGACCGCGCGTGTGTAGCGCGGCAAGATGGCTGTGCCTGTAAACAAGCCGTTCTCAACGCGTCCTTGCACTTGCACGAGGATGTCGCGAGGGTAGTAGATCGACACCGCCTTGCCGTTATAGGTGGTGCTTTTGAGCAGCACTTGCTTGTCATAGATGGTGAGGGTGGCGTCGCCAGTGAAGGTGTCGTCGAGGTTGCCGTTGGGCTTTTTCACTTGCGCCTTGACGGTGACGGGCTCAAGCGGGTTGATTGTGACGTTGCTCTCTGTGGTAATGGCTGTGCCGTTGACCTCGGTTAGGCTGATGAGCGGGCGGGGATAGTTGACCTTCATCGCCGGGTCGCCAAAGAGGGCAAACTTAAGTTTGTTGGGGTTGCTCGTTGTGCTGCCAAACGACTGCTTGGCCTTCATGTAGGCCTCGCCCAAGGTGGTGAGCGAGCCAGTGGAGCTGTAGTTGAAGAGCGCCTTGGTCCACGCCTGGTTGAGCTGGTCGTTGCTGTTGGCATACACCTCGCGTGTTGAGGTAAGCAGTGCGATGGCTCCGCCCTTGGGGTTGTGGAACATGTGCTCGCATATGCCTCGCTGGTCGCTGTCGTAGCGCGCCACGTCGCAACATGCGCTCATGAAGATGGGCAGTCGCTCGTAGGTGACCGTGCTTGCGTCGGTGTTGGTCCACAGACGGCTGGTTGTGAGGTTGCGGTGCCCCGCATGACCTATGTAGGTGCCGTAGAATTGTCCGCGGTTGAGCAACGCCACCAGGGCGCGCCGTGCCTCGCTCGAGGTGCGATCGGTGACTGTGGAGACTGCGGTTTCGTTGACCGCACGCGGGAACATATCGATATATACCTTGTTGAGCTCAAATGCCGTTTTCAGCGTTGACGCTACGGTGGTGGTCATGAGCTCGGCCTGTGCCTGGTGCATGTCGTTGTCGCCGGTCTCGGCCGAGTAGAAGGTGTTGTTGCGCCACACACCGTAGTCGGGGTTGAGGACGTAGTTGACGAGCTTGTCAATGTCGCTGCGCGCCTCGTCGACGGTGGCCGAGGGGATGCGTCCCACTCCCAGCCGCACCATTGCCTTGTCGACCTTGAAGCTGGTCTCGTCGTCGAGCATGGCAAAGAAATCGTCGGTCGTGTAGGAGTAGTCCTCGTTGATGCTGTTGTCGGTCTGATAGGTGAGAATGCGGTTAGGCTTGGCGCTCGACAAGCCGCGGTTGTCGTAAGACCCTTCGCCCACAAGCAGCAGATACTTGAACTTGGTCTTGTCGCGGTCGTAGAGCATCTTGCACATCAGGCGATAGGCCATGGCGTCGGGGGTGCCGCTGGAGAACTCGTTGAACACTTGCTCCTGGTCGACAACCGCCACCTCGACGTCGCCCAGCGTGGCGTGCATCTGCGCGATGCGCTGGGCCTGCTCAAGGAATGTCTTGTTGGTGATGATGAGCATTCCCGGGGTGGGCATTCCGTGCAGGTTCTGGTTGTCAATGGCCTGATAGCTTGATATTTTCATCAGTGTCTTGGCAGGGTCAAATGCCACCCACATGCTTGGAGTGCTGCTGCTCAATGGCGACATCGCAAGCCCTTTTTCTTGCGACGTGAGCTCGTAGCCCACTGGTGCCTCGGGCTTGGTGACGTTCCACACAACAGTTGTGGGAGCGGCGCCTGGGAGGGTGATGAGGTCGCCGTTCTCGATTGTGGGAAATGCCATCCTCATTTGCCCCTGTTCGCTGGCGTCGATGATGTTGCGGCGCTTGTAGGAGATGATGAGGAAGTCAAGATTGGCTTGCACAAGCGAGCCACCATTACTTCCAAATGTATAGTACGCTCTTCCTACATCGGGCAGAATACTTAGACGGACCTGCGCAATGGGTGAACAGGAGTTGTAATAGTTGAATGTCTTTATGGGCTTGGCGATGCGGGTGCTTGATTCGTCAAAGGGAACATAAGTAGAGGTGCCGTGCGAGCCGATGCGCACAATTACATTCACATCGCCGCCCGATGTCTTGGCACCCACTGTGGTGCTCACCACGACCGAGCTATCGGCCACCTGCGGCAGGGTAAAGTCGACGGTGCCGCCTTTGGTTAGGTTCTCGCCCAGCATATCCTTGCCGCTGCGGCCATAGGAGTAGCTGTCGACCTCGTGATAGAAGTAGTCGCAGCTGGTGTCGCGCACCTGTGTGCCCTCGCCTTGCTCTTGCTTGCCCACGATGGGCACCTCGCACTTGTTGCCTACCTCGCTCAGGAAGTAGTAGCCCATTGTGGAATATACGTTTAGCGAGCGTGTAAAGATGCTGAATGTCGACAGGTTGCCTGTTGTTGACAATCCCACCGGTCCTTTGCCATAGAAACACAACTTGCCGTTTATCACCGTGCTGCTCACTTGCTGCAGGTCGTCGATGGCGCTGCCGTTGAGCGTCTCGCTGATGGCATGGCCGCCTTGCCCCCACACGCGCACCTTGTCGATGTCGGTGAATCCCATCTCCTGCAGTTCCTGCTGGGTGAGCTCATAGACGCCATCGGCGGCGACGGCGATTTTCACCCATCGGCCGCTCGCAAGCTGCGACTGTGTTGCATACTTAGATTGTGGGAACGCAAGCGCGCTGAGTGGTGCCGCGAGGCACGCCAGCGACACAGCGGCAATGCGCAGGTTGTGTAATAGCGATTTCATTATTATATATAATGTGTAAGGCGCGAATTTCAGTTTATAGTTGCCCGGCACCTAAGCGCCTCAGCGAAAAAATCTCTAAACTATAAACAATAAACTCTAAACTTTAATAAATTACTGTCTCTTGTCGATGACGATAAGGTCGCCTATGCCGGTGCCGCCATAGCTTGCGCCCGAGTCATAGTTGCCAAAGTACTTATACAGGCCGGGCTTCACGCGCTCGCCGCTGGCATCGGTAAGATCCCAGGTCACAGGCCAGGTCGAGGTGGTGGTGTTCCACACGATGTGGCCTTGCGCGTCGGTGACCTTGATATTCATCGAGGGGCATGTTGCCTGGTCGCTCTCGGCGATGCTGAATGTGGCTTGGTCGATGGCAAGCATCTCCTGTGCGTTGAGCTCGACGTCGCGCGCGCCACTCACTACAAACGAGATGGTGCGACTTGCCGAGTTGCCGGCAACGTCAAAGACGGTGAACGTGAGGGTGTGGTTGCCCTCGGCGAGGCCGTTGACGGGGAATGCTATGCTCAGGTCGCGACCATCGTTGCGAGCCACGGCAAAGGTCCTAACCATTGAGTAGGATGTCTTGCCACCGTCGAGCAACAGCTTCATGCAGTTGCCCATCGACGCGCTCTGGGTGTTGAGGCCATAGTCGTCGGTCGCGGTGATATACAGGGTAGAGTTGGCGGGAACCACGGCGCCCTCGGCAAATGTGGTCTCCTCGTTCATGAACATTGTGGTGATTGCGGGGGCCTGGTCGTCGACGATGGCGGTCGAGTCGTCATACTGGTCGATTCTCATCTTGTCGAAGCTTCCGTTAACCATCTCGTCGCTATTGTCCTTGTGGGCATAAACGCGTATCATGGCGTTCTCATACAGGCCCTTGGTGTGGCGCGGAATTATCACTGTGCCGCTGAACAGGCCGTTCTCGACGCGACCTTGAACGCGTGCGAGCACGTCGCGCGGATAATATATGTCAAGCGGGCTGCGTCCGGTGATGGTCACGGTTTTGAGCAGGCGCTTCACGTCGTAGAGCGTGAGTGTGGCGTCGCCGTTAAAGTCGCTGTCGATGCCCGAGCCGTCGGCCTTGTTGACCTGTGCGGTGACGGTGATGGCCTGCATGGGTGCGAGTGCGGCGGTCTGAATTGCCGACACGCTGTCGCCGTTGATGGTGAGCACCTCAAAGAATGGCTTGGGATAGTTGACCTTGATGGCGGGGTCGCCTATCAAGACGTAGGTGAGCTTGTTGTAGTTGCCTGTGGTCGAGTATCCGAAGTTGTTTTTCATTGTCATGTAGGCCTCGCCCAGTGTTGGCATCTTCTTGTTGGCGCTGTAGCTGAACACTGCGTTGGCAAAGCCGCGGTTCATCTGCTCGTTCTCCGAGTTGATGGTTTGGCGCGGTGATGCCACCATGGCGATGCATCCGCCATCGGTTTTGTGGAACATGTGGTCGGCGATGCCGCGCTCGTCGCTGTCGAAGCGTGCCACCTCGCAGCATGCTGTGGTGAGGATGGGCAGGTGGGGATAGGATGTGTTCTGTGCCAGTGTCGATGTCCACATCTTGCTCTTGGTGAATGCCAAGGGGCCGGCGTGGCCCACGTAGGTGGCAAAGTACTGTCCGTCCTGCAGATATTGGGCCATGCGTGCGCGTGCCTCGCTCGAGGTTGTTTTGTCGAGCACCGAGTAGCTGAACATGTCCACATAGGCCTTGTTTTGAGTCATCTGTGTCTTGGCGGTGGTCTCGATGAGGTTGCTCACGCCCTCGGCCTCGTACATGTGTGTGTCGTCGTCGCCAGTGTCGGCGGTGATGAGCACGTCGTTGCGCCATGCGCCGTAGTCGGGCAGTGATACATACTTGATGAGCTTGTCAATGTCGTTGCTTGCCTCGGCGGCGTTGTTCGATGTGTAACGTCCCACGCCGATGCTCAGCTTGTTGCTGTAGAGCGATGATGCCTGCCCCGAGCCGTCTTCGAGCAGCACGAAGAAGTCGTCGCTCACAAAGGTGCCCTCGTGGTGGAAGCTGTTGTCGCTCTGATAGGTGAGTATGCGGTTGGGCTTGCCGGTGGTGATGCCGCGGTTGTCAAACGAGCCGGGACCCAGCAGCAGCAAGTTCTTGAACTTGGTCTTGTTGCGGTCAAAGAGCATCTTGCACATCAGGCGATAGGCCATAGCGTCGGGGGCGCCGCTTGAGAACTCGTTGAACACCTGCTCCTGGTCGACCACGGCAACATCCATGCCGTCGACATCCTTGTGCAGCTGTGCGATGCGCTGTGCCTGCTCAATAAACTCCTTGTTGGTGATGATGAGCATGTCGGGCACTGGCGTAGCGTGCAGGTCCTGGTTGTCGATAACCTCGTAGGAGGCGATTTTCTTGAGTGTCATCTCGGGGTTGAAGGCGATAAACTCGGTCGAGGCGATGGTGCTGCCTTTGCGCGGAGTGAAGTCGTAGCCTATGATTTCCTGCTCACTGTTGAGGGTGGGCGAGATGATGTACTGGATGGGCGAGGAGGGCGAGTCGACGTTCCACACGATGGTCTGGGCGCTCGCGCCGGGCATCACATAGCAGTCGCTGGTGCTGGGCGAGACAAAGTACATCTCGTTCTGGTTGTCGCAGCCTTCCTCAATGGTGTTGTGCTTGGTGTAGCTGATGATGAAGTAATCGAGCTTGGCGGTCTTGATGGTGCCCGAGCCTGTGATATAGGGGTTGAGCTTGCCATGCTGGCCGATGNNGACGAACCGACCAGTCCACTTGGCGACACGATGGTGTAGAAGCGGTTGGCGCTCTCGGCAGGATAGATTTTGCTCTGGTCGACCGAGAATGCCACGCTGTCGGCAACGGTGTCGTTGAGCACTTTCGCATAGGCATAGGTGTAAGACGTTGCGATCACCGCTACTGCCACGTTGACGTTGAGTGTGGTGTCGGCAATGCCGGGCAGGTTGTAGTCAAAGGTCGCGTCGCCGCTCACGATGTCCTCGCCCAGCAGGTCCTTGCCGCTCTGGCTGAGCGATACCATTTCTTTCTCGTGGTAGTAGTAGCCCAGGCTGGTGGGGCGCTCGTTGTCGCCGCGAACCGAGGCGGCCGAGATTACGTCAACCTTCTGCACCGAGCTGGCCTCGGTCAGGAAGTAGTAGCCATAGTTGGAGTAGCAGTTGATGGCACGAGCGAAGTGTGGCGTGGTGCGCGGGTCGGCGACCGACATCTTCACCGGCCCAAGGCCGTAGAAGCACAGCTTGCCGTTGTAGCGACCCACGCTCACGGGCTGCAGGTCGTCGGGGTACTTGCCGTCGAGGACTTCGCTGATGGGGTTGCCACCAGCGCCATACACCTGCACGTTGGCGGGGTTGCTGAAGCCCATTTCCCGAAGCTCGTCTTCGGTGATTTCATAGATGCCGGTGGTGGGCACTGCTATTTTCACCCATTTACCGGTTTTTAGGCGTGAGTTTTTAGCAAATTTGTTGCTGGGCAGAGCCATTGCTGTCGAGGCTACTGCGCAAGCGATGAAAAGCGTTACGAGGCACTTGTTGATGAGTCTTGCCATAGAATCTATTAAATTTTGATCGCGTTTATACTGTTTTGTTTATTTTATCTTGTTGGTTAACACTTGTTTGCCGCCTACGCTCGCCGTCAGGTGGTCGTCGATGGCTATGGGCACGGGCTGGGTGCCGAGTGGGCTCAGGCACACGATGTCGCCCATCTTGAGGGTGCAGTAGCGGCTGATGTGCTCGATGGCCTGCGCCGGGGTGGGGCACAGCGAGGCGGTGTCGAGCGTGTGCTCGCAGTCGTTGTGGCTCCATGTCATTGCCGGCAGTGGTTGCTGGGCGTTGACGGTGGTCATCGCGCCCATCATCGCCGTGCCGTCGGTTACTGCCGCCATGCCGTCGAGGTCAAGCGGGTTGCCGTCGAGGTCGGTGGGCGTGACGATAAACGCGGCCGTGACGGCGTCGATGTAGCGATGTGCAAAGCGCGGCGCGATGCACTTGCCCAGGCGTCCCACTCGCAACGCGAGCATGGGCGTGACCGCAAAGCGCGGCGCGTGGTCGGGCACAAAGAACGGTTGCCCGCTGCGCAGCGTTGTCGAGTCGGCCATGAGTCGTGTCACGATGCGCCCGTTGTCGTTGTTCATTACCATCAGTTTCATTTCTCGCGGTTACTTGGTTTTGGCGCCTTCCATGCGGTTATAGATGAGCGCCAGGTGCGAGTAAATCGACGTGTTGGCGATTACAATGTCGGCCGGAGCCTTGATGCGGAACGGGGTGAAGTTCCAAATGGCCTTGATGCCGCAGGCTATCACCTCGTTGGCCGCCGCCTGCGAGTGCTCAATGGGCACGGTGAGGATGGCGATTTGGGCGTTGAACTCGGGCAGTCGGTCGCCCAGTTCGCGCATGTCGTAAACGGGCGTGTCGGCAACCATGGTTCCGGTGATGGCGTCGTTGACGTCAAATCCGGCCACGATGTTGAGTCCATATTGCGACAGTCCCTTGTCGTTCATGAGCGCGGCGCCCAGGCTTCCCGCGCCTATCACGATGGCGTTGTGCTTCTTCTTGAAGCCGAGGAAGTCGGTGAGCTCTTTCACGAGCTGGTGCACGTCATATCCTATGCGTGTCTTTCCCTTGATGTTGAGAAACGACAGGTCTTTAGCTATCTGTGACGCATCCACATTGAGCTCCTTGGATATTTGTGTCGACGACACGTTGTCGACGTGCAGCTTGTCGAGCAGGGTGACGTAGGCCAGATACCATGGCAGTCGTCTCAGTGTGGGTTCGGGCAGCACGGCCCGTTGCGTGGTGTTCTTTTCGTTAGTCATTGGTTCGTTGTGTTGTTGCGGCATCTCACGTTACTCGCCTGTGACGGCAAGTTTCTTCGACTTGGTGGCTTCTCTCACACCATCGGTCGAGATGGTGGCGCGATACACATAGATGCCCCTGTGCACGCGGTTGCCGCTCAGGTCGGTAAGGTTCCATGTCACGGGGAACGAGTAGTCTTTGTCGCTCTGTCCGCTTTGCTGGGTGCTCCACACGAGGCGTCCCATGATGTCATATACCTGTATGCCCACGTTGAGCTTGGCGTCGGGGCGGTTGTGCTTGACATAGAATGTGGTCTCGGTCGAGGCTGGGTTGTTGGTGACATAAACCTCGGCAATCTGGGGCTTGAGCCCACGCACCACATTGAAGTTGAGGGTCATCTCGTTCATGTTGTTATATACGTCCCATGCCCTGAGGCGCAGCGTGTGCATGCCGTTGCCCAGATCGCTGAGCGGGTAGCTGATTGAGCCCTTGTAGCCGTCGTCGCAGTGGATGGGGGTGTAGTACTTGCTCACGTCGCTATATTGCGTCTCGCCGTCGAGGGTGAGTGTCATGGCATGGCCTATGCCGGCGTCGCTCAGGTTGATGCCGCTGCGGTCGAAGAGGGTTGCCACCACCAGTGGCGACTCGTTGCAGTCGCCGCCGTTCTTGAAGTCCTCGCTGTTGAGCCCGAAGTGCATGATTTCGGGGCCTAAGGTGTCGGTGGGCACTGTCTCGTCATAGCCATAGATGTAGAAGTCCTCGCACGAGCCCATGGCGTCGTTCATTTTGGCGTTGTCCTGGGCATAGACGCTCACCAGCGACGGGGTGTAGTTGTCAAACGAGTACATAATCTCGCTGGGGATGGTGAGTGTGACCTTGAACTGGCCGTTGCTCACGCTGTCGCTGCCTATGGCGATGCGGTTGCTGTGCTCCTGGTAGGTAAACGCCGAGCCCTCGCCATAGGCGTGGGTGGTGACGCTCTGGTCGCAGTCATAGAGGCTGCTCAGCACTGTGCCGTTGAAGTCCTCGACACGCTTGCCTTGCCTGTCGACGATTGAGCCGGTGAAGGTGACTTTCTGGCGGGCCTTGAACACGGGCTTGTTGCCTGTGTCGATGCTCTGGCCGTTGATGGTCTCGATGCGGGCCTTGTAGAGGGGCTGCGTTAGGCGCATGGCGGGGTCGCCCATGAGCATATAGGCCTGGTTGTTGCTCAGCTTGGTGCTGTTGAGCGACATCTTGAAGATATCGCCCAGGCGATAGGACTGCCCGTCCTTGTCGCGGTCAAATATGTTCTTGAACATCTGCTTGCCCAGCAAGGCGTTGTCGTGCATATATGCCTGTCGGTTGGTGCTCATCACGGCAATGGCGCCACCGTTTTTGTTGAGCATCATGAGCTCGCCGCCCGAGTCGTCGATGGCGTCGAAGCGTGCCACCTCGCACGAGGTGCCCATCATGAGCGGCAGGTGGTTGTAGTACATGTTGTCGAGGAAGTCGTTGCGGCGCACGAAGTTGTGGCCGCTTATCACGTTGGGGCTGGCGTGGCCGTTATAGCACCACACGAGCGCTCCGTCCTTGAGGCCGCCGTAGAAGTCGTTGCGCGCCCCGGGGTAGCTGCGTGTCGAGCCCACCGACACCGCGTCGTAGGCGTCAAGGTAGATGCGCTTGTACATATAGCTGTTGCCCATGTCGGTCGAGCGTGCGCTCTCGATATAGGTCTCGCAGTCTTTCATAAACGAGGCTTTCTCCTCGTCGTCGGCTATCACGAGCACTTTGGTGCGCCATGCCCCGAACTTGGGCGAGGTGACATAGTTGATGATTTTGTTGACGCATATCTCGGCCTCGCTCTCGCTCTTCACGGGCAGGCGTCCCACGCCTATCTTCATCTCTTGCGCGCCCCAGTTGTTGCCAGCGCCGTCAACGAGCATGCCCATGTGGTTGTCTACGCAGTAGGAGCCGTTCTCGGTGTACGACACGGGGCTTTGCCATGTAAGCACCGCGGGATAGGCTATCGACTTGAACTCCGACGAGATTTGGCGGTTGTCGTAGGTGCCGTTGCCCATGAGCAGCGCGTGCTGCAGATGGTGGCCGCCATCGGTGCCGCGATCATAGAAATACTTGCACACCATGCGATAGGCCATGGCGTCGGGCGTGCCGCTGGAGAACTCGTTGAACACGTCGTCTTGCGAGAGCACGAGCACACGCATTGTGTCGGCATCGGCATGCAGGTCGGCGAGGCGCTGGGCCTGAACCATGTATCGCGAGTGGGTGATGATAATCAGGTCGGGCACGCTCATGGCGTGGATGTTCTGGTTGGCAACGGTCTCATGCTCCTTGGGGCTGACGTAACTGCCCTCGGGGTTGAAGGCGACATACTCGTGGTGGCTCGCCCCGGTGACGATGGTGGCGCTGTTGCCGCTCACGGTGGTGGCCATCTGCACTGGCGCGTGGGGCACGGTGACATCCCACACCACGGTGCTGCTGGTGGCTCCGGCGATGCTCATGGGAGTGCCTTCGGTCCACGAGAGTGGTGTGGCAAAGGCTATTTGGCCGTTGCTCAGTGCCAGTGCGCGCTCATAGTTGACGGTGATATAGTCGAGGCGTCCTATCTTGAGCAGCGCGTTGGTGAGGTTGAGCTTCACGGTGTAGCTCAGGTCTTCGCTGTTGGGGTCGAAGGTCTTGAGCATTGTTAGCTTCTGATAAATCTGGTACTTGATGCTTGAGTAGGAGAACTGGTCGCTCGCGGCCTTGGGCAGGTTGGTGCCGTTGGCCTGGAAGGTGAAAGAGCCCGAGCCCGATGCGCTCTGCTGGCACACGCCTGCCACGGTGAGCGCGTTGACCTTGGTGCCGCTCACGTGGCCCGTGAGCTTGAAGTTGTAGGTCTGCTGGGCGTTGCTCATGAAGTCCTCGCCCAGATAGACGCGTCCGGTCTCGCTGGGGTTGGTGATGTCGACCTCGTGATAGAGGCGCTCGGTGAAGGTGGTCACGGCCTCGCCCGCGGCGGTTTTCTCGCTGCGCTCGGCGGTGATGTCCTGATATTCCTCGCTGTCGGTCACAAAGTAGTAGCCTTTGTTGCTATAGGGGTTGTGCACCTGCTCAAAGGTGATGCCCGTCTTGTTGGCTTGCCATGTCACGGGGCCTTGCGCATAGAAAAGCAGTTTGCCGGCGGCTCTCACTACGGGCAGCTGCGGCAGGTCGTCGGGGATGTCGCTGGTGAGTGTCTCGCTCAGCCCGGCGCCTCCGGTGCCGAACACGTGCAGCGACTGGGCGCTGCCGAAGCCCCAGCTCTTGGCGTCGGCGTCGGTGATTTGGTGTATGCCGCTCTCGGTCACCGCAATCTTGACCCAGCGGCCCGATGCGAGTTTCGACGAGGAGGCGTAGTGCTCTAATGGTAATGCCATTGCGTGGTGCGACGCCATAGCCGAGAGGGCGACGACACTGGCAACGATAAAGCGCATTATGGTAGTTTTCTTCATACTTTCAGCGTTTGTTTTGAGTATTCTTTACAAGAATAACGGCAAAATTACAAAAAATATTGCACACCTAAAAACAATTTCCCCTTTTTATTAATAACACGCACGCCAGCGACCCCTATTCAAGCCCCTCTCTACCCCACGCAACAGCACTCGCCAAACTTGCGTTCAACGTGGCTCAATGTGGTGGCATGGTTGAGGTTTCCACTTCTTGATTTTCCTAATTGCGAAATTTTGTGTAACTTTGCCCCCGATGTTGTTTAACTCTATCGAATATTTGCTTTTCCTGCCGGTGGTGTTCTTGCTCTACTGGTATGGGTTCAGGCAGCGTAGGTGGCAAAACGCGTTTGTCGTCGTTGCCAGCTATGTGTTCTATGGGTGGTGGGACTGGCGTTTCCTGATTCTCATCGCCTTCACCACGGCATGCAGCTATGCCAGCGGCGTGGCGATAGAGCATTTCAAGGACAACCGCCGTCGGCAGAAGCTGGTGTGCGCGGCCAATGTGATTGTAAACTTAGGCATTCTGGGTGCTTTCAAGTACTTTAACTGGTTTGTCGACAGCCTGCAGTCGCTGGTGGGAATATGGGGTTGGCAGCTTGATTTTGTGACTGTGCAACTCATTCTGCCTGTGGGTATTAGCTTCTATACGTTCCAGGCGCTGAGCTACACCATCGACGTGTATAAGGGCAAGGTTGAGCCCACTCACGATGTGGTGGCGTTTTTTGCCTTTGTGAGCTTCTTCCCGCAGCTTGTGGCGGGCCCCATTGAGCGAGCCAGCAACCTGCTGCCGCAGTTCCTTGCCGACCGCCGTTTTTCCTATCCCGCGGCCGTCGACGGCATGCGCCAGATGCTGTGGGGGTTTGTGAAAAAGATGGTAATAGCCGACAACTGCGCCACCTATGTCGACCACATTTTCACACATTTTCACACCTGCAACAGCAGCGAGCTCATCTTGGGCGTGCTGCTATTCTCGTTTCAGATCTATGGCGATTTCTCGGGCTACAGCGACATTGCCATAGGCACGGCCAAGCTCTTCGGCATCAACCTGATGCAGAACTTCAACTATCCCTATTTCTCACGCAATATAGGCGAGTTTTGGCATCGCTGGCACATCTCGCTCACGTCGTGGTTTCGCGACTATGTATATTTCCCGCTGGGCGGCAGCCGTTGCTCGCAGGCCAAGAAGATACGCAACACGATGGCAGTGTTTGTGGTGAGCGGCATCTGGCATGGCGCCAAGTGGGGTTATGTGACCTGGGGCTTCTTCCATGGGCTGGCGTTTGTGGTGCTCATGCTCATTGGCGGTAACAAGAAGTACCGCGACACCGTGGCGCAAGGGCGCGTGTTGCCCAGCCTGCGCGACGTGGTTAACATGCTGGTTACCTTCCTTTTTGTGGCGTTCAGCCGCCTGCTTTACCGCACCAACTCAATTACTGACTCGTGGCACTATCTGTGCCGCATTTTCACCGACTTCTCACTGTCGTTGCCCGCTATGGGCGGCACGGTGACGGGGTGGATTGTGGTGTTTATGCTCGTTGAGTGGCTGCAACGCACCAAGCCGCATGCGCTGTGCATCGACGGTGTGCCGTTGCTGCGCTACCGTGCCGCGCGCTGGGCGCTCTACCTGGGTCTGGTGACTTTCACGCTGGTGTATAGCGCGTCGTCGCAACAGTTTATCTATTTCCAGTTCTAAGTGCTTATGAGACGGTTTATTACTTATTGCTTGGCTTTTGCGGTGATAGTGGCGGCGGTGTTGCTCGCGCTGGAATGGGCGGTGCGCATGCAGCCCAACGTCTATTCCTACAAGCACCAGTATATGCTTGGGCACCACGATGAGGTCGAGACTGTGATTTTGGGCAACTCGCACACGCTCTACGGCATCAACCCCGAGCTCATTCCGGGCAAGGCGTTCAACCTCGCCAATTTCTCGCAAACCTTTGACTACGACCTGCTTCTGCTCCAGAAATATGCTCCCTACAAGTCGCTGAAAACCGTCATCGCGCAAGTGTCCTATTCGTCGTTTTTCGACCCTCCTATCGACGACGGCAAGGAGTGGGTGTATAGCCGCAACTACAGGATTTACATGGACATTAACAAGGGGCCGCTGCTGAGCAAGTATAACTGGGAACTGAGCAACTTCAACTTTTTCAAGGGAAAGGTGCAGAAAACGGTGGTGAAACGCCCCGTGCGCGACTATACGCCACTGGGACAGGGCATTAACACTATGATGCCTAAGCGCACCGACTTTGACCACCTGGGCCGCGTAATCGCCAAGCGCCACAAGGTCAAGGATTATAGATGGGTTGAC
>JABUUJ010000003.1:109319-112261 GCA_021443235.1 Muribaculaceae bacterium | reverse complement strand
CAGCGCATCATCGACTACTGCCACCAAAACGGCTGGCGCCTCATCCTCATCACGCCGCCTGCGCACAAGGAATACCGCAAGGTAATCGACCAGCAGCAATACAAAAAAATGATGGAAATCATCGCTACGCTGCAGGCTCGCAACAGCGCCTGCCTGGAGTATAAATCCTACTTCGACAGCGACCTATTCGACACCCCCGATTTCCGTGACCCTGACCACCTCTATAATGGCGAGCCTGCCGATAGGCTCACTCGCCTTGTGGTGGCCGATTTTGAGTTGTAAATAATTAAAAAACAAAATAATATGAAGAAAATTGTCTCTCTGTTTGCAGTGGCCGCTATGGTGGCTCTGGGCGCGTCGCACGCCGACGCCTGTACTAACCTTATCGTGGGCAAGAATGCCAGCGCCGACGGTAGCGCGTTTATCTCCTACTCGGCCGACTCGCACACCCTCTACGGCGACTTGCAGTTCATCCCCGCAGCCGATCATCAGAGCGGCGAAATGCGCAAAATCTATGACTGGGACACAGGCGTGTGCCACGGCGAAATACCCGAGGTGGCTCACACCTACTCGGTGGTGGGCAACATGAACGAGCACCAGGTCACCATAGGCGAGTCGACATGGGAACCACGTGCCGAACTCGTTGAAAGCAAAGGTACTATCGACTATGGCAGCCTCATCTACATAGCGCTGCAACGATGCAAAACCGCCCGCGAGGCTCTCGACCTGATGACCAAGCTTGTGACCGAATATGGCTACTGCAGCGAGGGCGAGTCGTTCTCGATAGGCGACCCCAACGAAATCTGGGTGCTTGAGATGGTGGGCAAAGGACTTGACGAACTGGGCGCCGTGTGGGTGGCTCAGCGTCTGCCCGACGACTGCATCTCGGGACATGCCAACTTCGCCCGCATTCACACCTTCCCGCAGAACGATAAAGCCAACTGCCTCTACGCCCCCGACGTAATCTCGTTTGCTCGCAAGAAGGGCTGGTACAGCGGCAGCGACAAGGACTTTGACTTCAGCGCAACCTATGCCCACCTCGACGCAGGCGCGCTGCGTGGGTGCGACGCACGCGTGTGGTCTTATTTCAATCGCTTCAAGAGCGGCATGGACGCCTATCTGCCCTATATCTACGGCAAGAAAAATGCCCCCATCATGCCATTAGCCGTGCGCCCCGACCGCAAGGTGAGCGTGCGCGACTTGCAGAACATGATGCGCGACCACTTTGAGGACACCCCCTTCGACATGACCAAGGATCCGGGCGCTACATGCTACTTTGATGTGCCTTATCGCTGGCGTCCCATGGGATTCAAGGTCGATGGCGTGCAATATAGCCACGAGCGTGCCATCGCAACACAGCAAACGGGTTGGGTGATGGTGGCGCAGATGCGCTCTTGGCTGCCCGCTGCCGTGGGCGGCGTCCTATGGTTTGGCGTCGATGATGCCAACACTGCCGTCTTCGTGCCTATGTACTGCTGCATGACCGAGGTGCCCAAGAGCTATGCCCGCGGCACTGCCGACCTCTACACCCTGAACTGGGAAAGCGCTTTCTGGGTTAACAACTGGGTCGCCAACCAGGCCTATAACCGCTACTCACAGATGATTGGCGACATTCGCAAGGAGCAGGGCGCCATCGAGGACGGCTTTGCCACCAATCAGCCCACCATCGAGGCTCTCGCCCTCGAGGCCTACAAACGTGCGCCCGCCGAGGCCACCAAGATGCTCACCACCTACTCGGTGACTCAGGCTCAGGAGGCGACCTCGCGCTACCGCAAATTGGGCGAGTACCTCTTTGTGAAATACCTCGATGGCAACATCAAGAAGGAAAAGGACGGCAAGTTTGAGCGCAACGAGGCCGGAACCCCCGTTCAGCCTAAATTTGGCGGCTATAACCAGGACTACTTCGACAACATCGTGCGTGGCTCAGGCGACCGCCTGAAAGTCATCGAGCCCGAGAAGTGATTATGACTTTGACCGCTTGTTACAATCGATACAATCGTTACCCTCGTCACAATCAATAACTCGCAATCACGCTTTCCCCTTGATAAACTTGACAAACTTGACAAACTTGAGGAACTTGACAGACTTGAGGAACTTGACAAACTCAAAGCTTGCTTTGCAACTTCTCTGCTGGCTGGCGGTGATGCCTGCCGTCGCAGCCGACTACACCAACGAGACGCTGCACTACGACGTGGTGTATCAGTGGGGCTTTATCTGGAAGCATGCCGCCGACGCCAAGCTGGCAATACGCAAGACCAGCACGGGGTATTTCTCGCTGCTCACCGGACGCACGCGCTCGTGGGCCGAGAAAATCTACCCCACACGCGACACACTCAAGTGCTCGATGAACGACAAGATGCAACCTCTTCTCTATGAGAATATTGTGCACGAGAAAACCTACTATGCGCGCGATGTGGTGAAGTTCCAATACAACTACAGCCACACCAGCGCCCACTGCACACGCTATCGCAAGGACAAGGAGCCCGAGACGGTCGACCTGAGCGCCGCCTGCCAGGCCTATGACATGGTGAGTGTGTTTTACATGCTGCGAGGCCTCAATTTCGACACGATGACCAAAAACAAGCCCGTCACAACCATCATTTTCTCGGGCAAACAAAAGGAACAGCTCACTATACGATATCTTGGCGTTGAGAAGGTCAAGCTGCGCGACGGCTCTAAGCACCAGGCGCACCGCATCACGTTTAAGTTCACCCGCGACAACGGGAAGAAATCGAGCGACGACATCGACGCTTGGCTCTCAACCGACGCCCAGCGCATCCCTCTCCTCCTCGTGGGAAAACTCCCCATCGGCGAGATAAAATGCTACTACAAAAACAATAATTGAAGGCAACTATATACAATTTGACCCCGATATATGGAATTATAAAAAGCTGCCGTAGGCAGCAGATGTCAGTAGGCAGGTATGGCCACAGGAGGGAGCG
>JABUUJ010000003.1:87087-109158 GCA_021443235.1 Muribaculaceae bacterium | reverse complement strand
GCTGGTTGTCGCTTCGCTCCTTAACCAGCTGATACAGGCCTACTAACATCTGCTGCCTCTGGCAGCCCTTTATCGGGGTCAAATAGTATATAGTTGCCTAATTGAAAGCCCCCCTCCGCCCCCCATGTGGGGGGCTGATGAGCCACAGGCAACAATTCTAAGGAACGTTATATTAGTAGAGATGTGTCTCAACTAATTTTAGAAAAACCTTTGAAAATTATATCTGCATTATTTGTGAGAGCATTCCATCAACCACGGCAGTTCCCCCCACATGGGGGGCGAAGGGGGGCTCTCTAATACCCCACGGGGATGTCATAGCCTATTACCCTAACGGCAACCTTGAACGGCGTGGCCTGCTTGCGGGGCTGCGTACCTTTGTAATAGTAGTAAAGTCGCTGGGTGTCAAACGATTTTATCATCGTCATCTTGGTTTCTCCGGCTTTTAAGTCAATGGGCACAGTCACGGTGCGCTCGTGCAGCGTGGTGCCGTCGAGAGCGGTGTAGCGCAGCAACAGGCGCACACTGCTGATGCGTTGCTGCAGGTTGTTGCGCACGTGGAAACTCTCCTTGGTGTCGCTGGCGCGCTTGTTGAAGTTGAACAACGACACAGCATTGCGGTCAACGCCGGCCGAAGCAGCCACGCTGTCGCTATCGGCAATCTCGATGGCGGGCATCGGCGTCTCTATGGTGTTGAGTTTGTTGTGTGTGGTGCGCACACGTCGCGCCTGCATCGCCACTGGCACTACCAGCGCCACGGTCACTACAAGAATAGCCAGTCGTCTCATTATAGGTAGATTATTTGGTTTTTAGAGGGGAGGGTGGGGTAGGTTTTTGTGAAGCCTATGGGCACTTTTTGCTCGTCTTTGTGAGGGTTAATGGAGATGCCGCGAAACAGCGTGGGAAGGAATCGCATCACGTTGACACGCACATCAAGTTTCCACTTGGGCTTCTCAAAGGTGAGCGAGGTGCCGGCAGCATTGAGGGTTGCCACGCATTCCTTGGGGTTTTTCAGCGTGTCGCCGTCGCGCTCGCTGTAGATCCACAGTTGGTAGCGGTTTTCTACGGCACTGGGCGCGATATAGCCTATAACGGTGCCTGGCGTGAGGTCCATCTCGCGGTTATAAAGCATGATGATGCGATAGGCTATGCCGTGGTCTCCGTCGTGACGCTCAATGGCGAGGCGCATCTCCTCGGCGGGGTATTCCCACACGCCCTCAAGCAGTTGCAAGCCGCTCTGCGCCATGCGCTCGCGCACGGTTTCCTCGTCGATGCCCGGCAACACCACCGACCGCTCGGGCACCACTCCAGCATGCGCCGCCACGGCCACCAGCATTGCCGCCATTAAGTTTATCAAGTTTATCAAGTTCTTCAAGTTCTTCAAGTTTATCAAGTTTATCAAGTTTTTCAAGTTTGTCAAGGGGCAAGTTTATCAAGGTGGTGCAAAAGCATTTATCGCCAATAGCCAATAGCCATTAGCCAATAGCCAATAGCCAATAGCCAATAGCCATTAGCCATTAGCCAATAGCCATTAGCCAAAATTACTGGGTTGCGAAGCGGTAGGTGAGGCCGAAACTCAGGATTTCCTTCAGCTGCCAGTAGTTCCACTTATCGTGGCGCGGGCGCGACTTGTCATAGCGCAGATGCACGTAGATTTGGGTATTGAGATACTTTGTCACGTTGAACTGGAACGTGTTTTCCCAGTCGCCTTGCACATATTTATAGTCGGTGAAGGCATACAGGCGCGAGTTCCACGAGATATTTGGCGTGAAATACATCACGAGCTTTGCCTCGATGTTGCTACCTATGCTGTGCTTGGTGCGGTGTCCGGCGGCGATGCCAAACGAGGTTGGGTCGATGTCGGAGTCGATGCACATCTTCATGTTGTAGCTCAAGGGCGCGATGGCAAGGTTGAAGGTGCGCTCGCCGTGCTCGCTCTTGTAGCTGTAGGTCATACCGAGACCCACATTCAGCTCGCCGGGCGAGAGGAACGAGGCGGTGCGTGTCACGGTGTTGCTCTTATAGGTGTTGAAAAACTGCGTCTTGAAGTTGAGCGTGGCACTGTAGTACCAGTGCTTCATCGCCTTGTAACCCACCAGCGAGGTGAAAAGGAAGTTGTCGACGTTAATCATGTAGTTGCGCAGCGAGTCGCCGTGCGCGGTCGAGATTCCCACCTTGTAGTGCACCATGTTGTTGAAAATCCAGTCGGGGTGCAGGTCCTGGTTGAGGTTGCAGTTCCACTTGAGGTCGCCCAGGATGTTAAGGTTGTTCTCGCCACCCTGATACCAGTTGTCGCTGATATAGGCCTGGGTGAACTGCGCCGAGCCGTTGAACTCGTGCAGCCAGTTGCGCAGGCGCGGAGCGACGGTTTCCACTTTCTTTTCCTCGGGCTGGACGATGGGGAGCGGTGCCACGGTGAGCAGCGCCTTGCCGGGGTCGCTTTTAATGGCGTATTCTTCGGGAGGCTCGGGCAGCGTGGCTAAGTTGTAGCGCACGAGCGATGGGCTGGCGAGCATGAGTGCGCGTCGCAGCTCGTTGTTGCGTTGGGTGCGCTGCTGGGCGTCGCGCAGCCATTGGTCGTCGGCTTCGAGGCGGTAGAGCGTGTCGGTCGGTGTGGCTGTTGCTGCCGTGTTGTCATAGCGCTCAAAGATGAGCGGCATATAGAGGGCGGCGTTGCCGGTTTGCGTGTCCTGCGCAGCCGATGTGAGTGTCGCGATGGCGGCTATGGCTAGTAGATATATCTTCTTCATTAGCAATGTGTTTTAAGCGTCAAAGAGTTTCTTGTTTTTGCGCTGTTCCATCAGTTCGCGTTCTTTTTTCAGTTCTTTTTCCTGAATCTCGGCGTCCTCTTTGCTTTGCACCTTCTGTTTTTTCTTTTCTTTCTCTACCTTGGGCTTATGGCCTTCGGCAAAGCTCTTGATGATGTCGTCGGCAGCCTCGCGGTTGCCAAAGAGGTAGTTGATGGTAATTTCGATGACGAGGTTCTGCTTCTTGCTCACAAGGTCGGCAATCACGGCACGCGAGCCGTCGGGCATAGTGCCCTCGATATAGAAGGGCTTGAAGCCTTTTACCTTCATTTTGCCTTGCTTGGTGTCGTACATGTTATAGCCCAGAGCCTTGCGCTCGAGGTTTTCCTTGATGGCCTTGTCGTCGCTGTTGTCCTTGGTATAAAGCTGGATGGTGAGCACCATGTCTTCCCACTGCACCTCAAAGCGCGTGGCGCTGCTGAATGCCACAAAGCCGTCGTCGGGCGTCTCAAAGGTGAGGTTGTGGCTGCTCCATGTGTACACGGCAGCCTGAACGCCCGTGGCGCTCATCCAGGCAATGGCTATCGTCGCTACAGCGCGGCGAAGCCGCGAGTTTATTGAGTTTATCAAGTTTGTCAAGTTTGTCAAGTTGAAAGTAAAGTTTATTGTTTATTGTTTATAGGGTTTAACGAAATCTTGAAAAAAGTCAAAGTCAAAGTCAAAGTCAAAGTCAAAGTCAACGTCGACATTCGACAATCAATTGTCTATAAATTTCTCCCACTCTTTAATTGAGCCCATAAACACGTCAATGTCGACATCGCCTTTTATGCCATCAACCTTGCCCCAATGGCTGAATTGCTGAATGGTGTGCTTGTGATACTTGGCTTTGCTGGGGTCTTCAAACGTGCACAGCCACAGCAACTCGCCCTTGAAATCGGGGTTATAGTACTTTTTCTTGCCGTTGCGGTTGGTATAAATCATCACCCTTTTCCCTTTTTTCTTGAGGGTGGCAATCATCTCGCGCAGGCTCGCTCTGACTTTATCCTCCGACACCATGAGCTTCTTAATGCCGTCGGGATCCTCCACGTCGACCACCAGCGGCAGGTCAAGATGCTTGCCCTGGGCGGCCTTGAGCAGGTTTAAGGCTTGTTGATGGCCGTCAAGGTCCATCCTGAAGTAGTGGTAAAACCCTATGTAGAGCCCGGCCTTGAGAGCTCTCGTGTAGTTTCTTTCGTAGCATGGGTCGACATAGTATTCACCCTGTGTGGCTTTGATATAGACGAAGGTGTAGCCATCTTTGGCCACCTTGTCAAAGTTGACGTTGCCGTTGTGTTGCGACACGTCGATGCCATACACGGGAAATGTCAGTTCCTTTTTGGGTGGTGCCGGCGGGGTGGTTGGGTTTGCGATACGCTGATAGAGCAGGTAGCCATAGATTATGGCCACCACTGCCAGCCCCACTATCAAGCACAGCTTAAGATAGTTGGGGCTTTTTGGCTTATCGCTATCGTAGCCACCCATTGTTTAGAACAGTGGCATTGTCGAGTTGTTGTTCACATATTTTGCCTCAAAGTTGGCTTGAGTCATAGTGAACATGAGGATACCCTGGATAAATGGGATTATGCTCCAAATGCCGCAGGTGCAGATGCACAGCAAGATGGTGAGCGCGCCGCCAGTGTTCTTGCCCAGGTAGAAGTAGTGCACGCCCAGAGTGCCCAAAAGGATTGCCAGCAGAGCTGCCACGCCACGGCTCTTGCCCGAAGGACCGTTGGCAAACATGTCGGGCTCTTGCTGAGGCTGTTGCGCCCCGTACATGGGTTGGCCATAGGCTGGCTGACCCTGAACAGGCTGGAAAACACACTGGCAGTAGGGGCACTGAACATTCTGTGCCGGCTGCTCGGTGGCGACGGGCTTGCCACATTGAGGACAAATGTAGGTGTTCATAATCATGAAGTTTAAAGTTGGGTGTTTATCGTTTAAAGTAACGTTGAGGGTTTATAAGAGCTTCGCATAGACGCATAGTCGCATAGACGTAGCTCGGCGGAGCCAATTAAGAGTTATCTGCGTTTGTTTTGGCGTTTCTGTTGCTCTTTGAGTTGCTCTTGCTGCATGCGCTGGGCTTGCTCGAGGCGAGCCATGAAGCCGCTCTTCTTGCGGGGCTTGGCTCGGTTCTCGGCAATCTTGGCTCGCACTGCCTCCTCTTTCACGATCAGACGGCAGCTATAGGTCTGCACGATGGTGATGAGCAGCGAGATGAAGTAGTAGTAGCTCAGGCCCGACGCATAGTTGTTGAAGAACACGAGGAACATGAGCGGCATGAGATACATCATCCACTTCATGCCGGGCATGGCGTTCTGCTGGCTCTGCGACTGCATGGTGAGGTAGGTGTAGACGATGTTGGTCACTGTCATGAGCAGGCAGAAGAGGCTGATGTGGTTGCCAAAATAGTTGGTGATGAACGGAATCTGCGCTGTCCACTCCACAATCTTGTCGGGAGCCGAGAGGTCGGCGGCCCACAGGAACGACTGTCCGCGCAACTCAATGCACGAGGGGAAGAAAGTGAACATGGCGATGAGGATGGGCATTTGCAGCATCATGGGCAGGCAGCCGCCAAAGGGGCTTGCTCCGGCCATGCTGTAGAGCTCCATAGTCTTCTGCTGGCGCTTGAGGGCGTTCTCGTCGCCAGGATATTTCTCGTTGATCTCGGCGATGTCGGGTGCGAGCACACGCATCTTGGCCTGCGACATATAGCTCTTGTAGGTGAGTGGCGAGAGCACGATCTTGAGCAGGATGGTGAGGATGAGGATGATGATGCCGTAGCCGTTGATAAACTTGCCCAGCCACGAGAACACGGGGATAATGATGCCGGTGTTGATCCAGCGGAAGAGTTTCCATCCCAGCGGGATGAGGCGTGTGAGCTGCAGGTCTTCTTTTGGCGAGTAGATGTCGTAGTCGCGCAGCGTGTTATAGCGGTTGGGGCCCAGGTAGAAGTAGAACGATGCTGGCTGCGCCTTGTCGCTGGCATAGGGCACGACGGTGTGTATTGTCATGTCTTTGAGATACTTGCCATAGTCCTTGTTGTCTTTGCCTATCTCTTTGCTCACGAGCTGTGCGCCAGTGAAGCAGCTGTCGTTGATGAGCACGGCGCTGAAAAACTGGTTCTTGGTCGAGATCCACTTGAGCTTGTCGTTGATGTCTTGCTCGTCGTCGCCGTTCTCGCTGGTGTACTCCACGTCGCCGCTCTCGCCATAGTACTTGTAGTAGATGGCGCTGTTGCGCTCCTCAAACATCTTGCCCTCCTCGTGGCGCGACATCTTCTGATGCCAGTTGAAGTCCACAGTGTTGATGTTCAAGGGGATGATGCTTGTCATGTTCTCTTGCACCATCTCCATGCGCACCATGTAGCTGCCTGGCACGAGGGTGTATTTCAAGCCCCACTTGGCGCCGCCGCCCAGGTCGAGCTGCATGAGCACGGTGCTGTCGTTGAGCTGCACGGGGCTGAAGTAGAAGTTGCGGGTGTCGAAGCGCTGGGTGTTGTTGCTCAGCGTGAAGCTGTAGTCGTTGTCGCCGGGTGTGAACACCTCTACGTGAGGCGAGTTGAATGCTTTGTAGGCCTGCAGCGCAGCGCGCGATATGATGCCGCCCTTGGTGCTCAGGTCGATGGCGAGCGAGTCGTTTTTGAGTGTGATAATCTGCTCTTTGCCTGTGAGGTGGCTTGCAAAGTTGCCGTTCTTGGTGTAAACCTCAAGGGCTTTCTTCACGGCTGCCACGGCGCGGTTGTGCAGGGCGGGGTTCTTGCTGGTTTTTGCCACAACCTCGGTAAAGTCGACCTTGGCGTCGCCCAAGTCGATGATGCCGCCTATTTCGCCGTTGTCGAGCACCAGTTTCACGCCGCCATTATCAATGCCAGCGCTGGTCGAGTCGGCAACCATGCGTGTGATGACTTCCTTGATTTGCGACAGTTCCTCGGGTTTGAGGGTGTCGACGATCGCGTTACTGCTGATTGCCTTTTCCTGCTGCAGTTGCGCGTTGGCAATCGAGTCCTGGATGCGCTGCTGCTCGGCAAGCTGTGCTTCGTTGGGCGAGTTCATCCACATGAAGCCAAAGATCACAACTGCCATTAGCAGCAATCCGGTGAGAGTGTTTTTGTCCATTTCGTTTATTTTATTGTTATATTTTTTTCAGTATCAATCCATTACCCATTAGCCAAAGCCATTAGCCATTAGCCATTAGCCATTAGCCAAAGCCATTAGCCAAAGCCGCCACAAAGTCGAGAAACAGCGGATGCCGATTTAGCACCGTGCTGCTCAGCTCGGGACAGAACGCAGTGCCCACATACCAGCGCTTGCCCGTCATCTCCACCGCCTCGATGAGCCGCGTCTCGGGGTTCTCGCCCACACATCTCATCCCGGCTGCCTCGCACGAGCCGCGAAAGTCGGTGTTCAGCTCATAGCGGTGCCGGTGGCGCTCCTCGATGTCGAGTCGCCCATAGGCCTGTGCCACTCGGGTGTCGGCTTGCAGATGGCAGGCGTAGGCTCCCAGCCGCAAAATGCTCGTGAAGGCGTAGGTCTTCTGCGCCTCCATGAGGTCGACAACGGGGTAAAGCGTTTGCGCCTCCATCTGGGTGCTGTTGGCCTCGGTGAGTCCCAGCACATTGCGCGCCAGCTCCACAACCATGCACTGCATGCCCTGGCCTGTGGCAAGGGTGGGCACATCGTGCTCTCGGCACCATTTCAGCGCCGACACGCAGCCCTCAAAGCCGCTTTGCCCTTCGTCCTGTGTCACGACGATGCCGTCGAGCCCTCCAAAGGCCTGCTCCACGGTGGCGTCGTTGAGGCGCTCGCTGTCGATGCGGGCGAGGCGCGGTTTGCAGCCGTGGGCGGCGCATGCCACCCGCAGCGCTTCCTCAACCGACCGATAGGCGTTGCGCGCATTGGCGTCTCGGCCCACAATCCCTATCTTCAACTCGCGCTGTGCGTCAAGCATCTGTGCGAGCACTGTGGCCCAGCGCTCCATGTCGGGCGCCACGCGCGGTGGCGTGTGGGTGTACTCAAGGATGAGCGAGTCGAGTCGTTGCGCGTGTAGCGTCATGGGCACCTCGTAGGGGGTGGAGGCATAGGCACAGTCGATTACTGCCTCGGGGCTTACGCCTGCCATCGCCGCCATCCTTGCGCGGTGTCCCGGCGACACACCCTGTTGGCTGCGCAGCACCAGCGCGTCGGGCCACAGCCCGGCTTGTCGCAGCAGGTTCACGCTGTGCAGCGTGGGTTTGGCCTCGGGGTCGGCGGTTGCTTGCTTTTGTCCCACGTGGGTTACGTGCACTGTCATGCACCTGTCGCCCAGTTCCCAGCGCATTTGCCTTGCGGCCTCGAGAAACGGCAACATGTCGATGTCGCCCACAGTGCCGCACATCTCGCACACCACAAAGTCGCGCTTGCCGCCTTGGGCCAAGCTGGTGATGCGGTGCTTGATCTCGTCGGTGACGTGGGGCGTCAGTAGCACTGTCTTTCCCCGATAGTCGCCCCGTTGCACGTGGTCGATCACGCTCTGGAAGATGCTTCCTGTGGTGATGACGTTGGCGCGTGAGGCTTTCAGGCCTGCGATGCGCTCATAGTGGCCCATCTCGAGGGTGGTCTCATGCCCGTCGGCGGTCACATAGCATTCGCCGCGCTCGGCTGTGCTGAGCGAGGCGGCATCGGGGTTGATGCACGGGTCGCACCTCACCACGTCCACGCCAAAGCCGTGGGCGAGCAGCAGTCGCGCTATCGATGCCGCGACGATTTCGGTGCCCGGCGATGAGGCCACGCCGCCAGTAACAAAGATGTATCTTGTATCCATTGCCTTTGCTTCCTAATTGTGCATCGTGCAATTAACGTGCCAAAGCAACGCCCATTGCCATGCCATGCGCGCATTCAAACTGCAAAGTTACAACTTTTCCACAATATTATAAACCCCCACCCCTATTTCTTCCATAAAAAACACCCCACCACTACCTGTTTCCCTACATTTTTTGTTAAAATGAGGGTGGGGGTTGTTGGTTTTCAAAAAAAATGCTAACTTTGTTGCATGAAAGTGGGTTTATTGAAAAAATACCTGTTGATTATCGCCATGGGCGCGGCAATTGCTGTGTCGCTCTCGTCGTGCTGGCATCGCAACTATGAGATGTATGAGGACGACGAGTTCAGCAACAGCGAGTTTTCCGACGAACGCAATACGTTCAATGGCGAGTTTGACCTCGACGACCTTGACCGTTGATCCTGCCGCTTGCCAGCCTGTGGAGTGGGGTTGAAATCAAGCTGAAAAGAAGAAAAACGATGTTTTCGGGCAAAAAATGCAGTTAAAGTGTTCCAAATGTCACTATTGGTGGTATATTTGGACGTGGGAACTACATATTTATAAAATAAGTACCTACCTTTGTTGTCTTGAAAAGACGTTCAAAAGAAAGCCGACAATTATGAAACGACTAATTTATACATTCGCAGTTGTTGCTTGCTCAATGCCCGCAGTGGCGCAGGTGTCGCTCGACTCCTGCCGGTCAATGGCGCTGAGCAACAACAAGGAAATCAAGGTCGCCTCGCTACAGATCGAGCAGGCCGGATACCAGCGTAAAGAAGCCTCGGCGGCCTACAAGCCCGCGCTCGACCTGCAGGCATCCTACATCTACAACCAAAAGAACCTCTCGCTCGTGAGTGGCGACCAGTTGCTCCCCGTCAAGAACTTCAACCTCGCAACACAGAGCTATGAGTTTGACTTTGTGACACATCCCATCACAGGCGAGCCCATCATGGTCGATGGACACCCCATCCCCTCGCAGGTAGCTCTGCTGCCCAAGGACGCCCTCACTTTCAAGGTGCACAACGTCTTTGCCGGAGCGCTCACCCTCACGCAGCCCATCTACATGGGTGGCAAAATCAAGGCGATGAACGAGATTACACGCTATGCCGAGGAACTCGCCTACTCGATGCGCGACACCAAGGTGCAAGATGTGATCTACAGCGTTGACGCCGCCTACTGGCAGGTGGTATCGCTCAAGGCCAAGCAGCGTCTGGCACAGAGCTATGTGAAACTCGTCGAGACCCTCGACCAGGACGTGAAGAAGATGGTGAACGAGGGCGTCGCAACACGCTCCAACCTGCTCACCGTCGACGTCAAGCTCAACGAGGCACAGGTCGACCTCACCCGTGTTGAAAATGGCCTCGCGCTGTCGCGCATGCTGCTCTCGCAGATTTGCGGACGACCTGCCACCGAGCAGTTTACGCTTGCCGACGAGGACAAGGAGTCGCTTGCCGAGACCACCCTGCGACCCACCGAAATCAACATGGACAACGTCTATGCCCAGCGCAGCGACATCCACTCGCTTGAGGTGGCTTGCAAAATCTATGACCAAAAGGCCAAGGTCGCTCGCAGCGAGATGCTTCCCTCTATCGTAGCCATCGCCGCCTATCACGCGACCAACCCCAACAGCTACAACGGATATGAGAACAAGTTCGGATTCGGTTTCTCGGTGGGCGTAGTCGCCAAGGTGCCACTGTGGCACTGGGGCGGACCCACCAACAAGCACAAGGCCGCCCTCGTTGAGGCTCGCATGAAGCAAGTCGAGCTCGACGACGTGCGCGAGAAGGTGCAGTTGCAGGTGAGCCAGGCCTCGTTCCGCTACCAGGAGGCCTACAAGACCTATGAGGTGGCGCGCAAAAACCTCGACAAGGCCGACGAGAACCTGCGCATGGCAAATGTGGCGTTTAAGGAAGGCGTCTCGACAGCCGACGACGTGCTCGCCGCCCAAACAGCGTGGCTCAAGGCCAACAGCGAGAAAATCGACGCCGAAATCGACGTGCGCCTGTGCGATGTATATCTCTCTAAGGTAATGGGCGAGCTGAATCCCTAAAACAGAACAACAATCACAAATTCTCGCCCAGGCGCACCCAAGCGCCGCAAGCGACTAAAAACAACATATACTATTATGGCAAACGAAGAAAACAACAATGCTATCACTTTGAGCAAGAAAAATAAGTCGTTGCTGGCAGGTATCGCAGTCTTCATCGTGCTGGTCGCAGCCGTGGCAATACTGGGACTCGTGCTCATCACACCGCCGGCCGAAATCACCCAGGGACAGGCCGACTGCGACATGGTGCGCGTGTCGGGAATGATGCCCGGACGTGTCGCCAAGTTCTACGTTCAAGAGGGCGACATGGTGCACAAGGGCGACACCCTGGCAAGCATCTACTCATCGACCGTCGACGCCAAGCTACAGCAGGCCAAGAGCATGCAGGAGGTGGCACAGGCCACCAGCCAGAAGGCCGAGAACGGCACCCGTAGCGAAATCAAAGCCGGCGCCTACAACGTGTGGCAGCAGGCCATCGCCGCCGAGACCATCACCCAAAAGACCTTCCAGCGCATGCAGAACCTCTATGAGCAAGGCGTGATCAGCGAGCAGAAACGCGACGAGGCTCGTGCCGCCTACGAGGTGGCAATGGCGCAGGTGAAGGCCGCCAAGAGCCAGTACGACATGGCGTGCAACGGCGCTCAGGCCGAGGACAAGGCCGCGGCACGCGGCATGGCCAACGCCGCCCGCGGTGGCGTGATGGAGGTGGAGTCGATACTCGCCGACCAGTATCTCGTCGCTCCGTGCGATGGCGAGGTGAGTAACATCTATCCCAAGCTGGGCGAGCTCATCGCCATGGGCGCTCCAGTGATGTCGATTGCCCGCATGGCCGACATGTGGGTGTCGTTTAACGTGCGCGAGGAGATGCTCAACGGACTTCCCATGGGCAAAGAGGTGAAGGTCTCTATTCCCGCCCTCGACAACAAGGAGGTGCCCATGAAGATCTACTTCATCCACGACCGTGGCAGCTATGCCGCATGGAGCGCCACCAAGGCCTATGGCCAGTACGACAGCAAGACCTTCGAGATCAGGGTGCGTCCAGTGCAGCCCATCGAGAACTTCCGTCCCGGCATGTCGGCAATCCTGAGCAAGTGACTTTGACTTTGACTTTGACGTTGACTTTGACTTTGACGTTGACTTTGACAGGTCGTTACAGTCGTTATAATCGTTACAGTCGTTACAGTCGTTATAATCGTCATCCTCGAAAAAATGCCCATCAAGGTTGAACCACGTTGAACAAATTTGAACTAAAAAATAAATTTGAAACAGATTTTCCACATATTTATTAACTCACTAAAGCGCAGCTGCCTGCAACTGGTGCAGCGACGGTTCATGCTGCTCATGATGACGGCGATGCCGCTGTTTTGCGCATGGTTCATGCTCGACCTGATGAAGAGCGGAGCCATCGAGCGCGCACCAGTGGCACTCATCGACCTCGACAACTCGAGCCTGTCGCGCAACCTGCAGCGCAACCTTGCCGCCATGCAAGGACTGCACATCACCGAGGAGTTTGACTCGTTTCACGATGCTATGCGCGCACTCCAGCGTGGCGATGTGCTGGGATTCTTCTATATCCCGCCGCGCCTCGAGCAGCGCACCCTGGCAGGCGAGCATCCGCTGGTGAGTTACTATATCAACTATGCCTATTTCGCCCCGGCATCGCAGCAGCTCAAGGGCTACAAGACTGTGAGCCTGCTGGCCAACGGCTCCATTGCCATGACCACCATCGAGGCGACTGGCTTGGTGGGCGGCCACAACATCATGTCGGTGCTGCAGCCTGTGCTCACCCACGTTCATGGCATCAGCAACCCGTGGATGAACTACAGCTACTACCTCAACATGTCGTTTGTGCCGTGCCTGCTGGCGCTCTTCGTCTTGCTTGCCACAGCCACATCGATAGGCAACGAGCTGAAGTATAACACCACTCGCGAGTGGCTTGACAGTGCCGGTGGCTCGATGTGGATAGCCCTCACGGGCAAGCTGCTGCCCCACACTGTGGTGTTTGTCGCTGTGGGCTGGCTGGTGCAGTGCCTCATGTTCCGCGTCTATGGGCTGCCGCTGCATGGCAACCCGTGGAATATGATTCTGGCCATGCTACTCTTTGTGCCTGCCTGCCAGGCATTTGCCGTGGCGATGTTCTGCTTTGCGCCCAACTACCGCTACGGGGCCACGCTGTGCACGCTCATGGGCATGCTCTCGTTCTCGTTCTGCGGCTTCTCGCTGCCGGGCGAGGCTATGTATCCCATCATCAATGCCGTGGGCTACATCATGCCGGTGCGTCACTACTTCCTCATCAGCGCCGACCAGGCCCTCAACGGCATCGACATCTATTTCTCGCGATGGCACTATGCCATCCTCATCATTTACCTGCTGGTGCCGCTGCCCATGCTGTGGCGACTCAAGCACGAGTGTAAAAACCCGCTTTATCTGCCTTAATGGCACGCAAGATAATGAATATCAAGAAGTTCAACATATTTAACTGGCTGTTGCAGGTGTTTGGGGTATCCATACGCGAGCTGAAGCTGATTTTCGCCGATGTGGGCGTAATCATCTTCTTCCTCGTGGTGTGCCTGGTCTATCCCGTGCTCTACTCACTCATCTACAACACCGAGTTGCCTCGCGACGTCAAGGTGGTGGTCGTTGACGACGACCGCAGCGCCGACACTCGTGAGTTTGTGCGCATGCTCGACGCCACACAGGAGGTGGCGGTGGTGGGCTATGCCGCCAGCATGCAAGAGGCGCGCCGTCTCGTCAACGACCACGAGTGCTACAGCATAGTGCATTTCCCTGCCGACTTCTCGGCGAGCGTTGAGCGACTGGGCGAGCAGGCTCACGTCAACGTGTATTGCGACATGAGCGTGATGATGCGCTACAGGCAGACGCTCATCGCCGTCAACGCCGTGCAGCAAGAAATGAATGCTCACATCCAGGCCGCCACCGTGTCGGCAATACCCATGAATGTGGGCGGCACCACTCTCGACAACAAGCAGGTGCCGCTGGGCAACACCGCCATGGGACTCGCCTCGGCAGTGCTGCCGTGCATCCTTGTGCTCGTGTTGCAGCAAAGCATGATTCTGGGCGTGGGAATGCTACATGGCGGCTCTCGCGACCGCAGGCGCCGCAACGGCGGCATCGACCCCGAGCAGCTCAACTGCTCGGCTCTCGTCACTGTGCTGGGCCGCACCGTGGCCTACTTGCTGGTCTATGTCGTGCCCACGTTCTACACCCTGCTGCTGGTGCCCAAGTTCTTCTCGTTCCCGCAAAACGGCAACCCCTTTGAGATAATAATGATGTCGCTGCCCTATCTCATTGCCTGCGCGCTGTTTGCGCAGACTCTCAAGGTGCTGATCAAAGGCCGCGAGGCCACATTCATCACGCTGGTGTTCACATCGGTGGGCTTCGTGTTCCTCAGTGGCATCTCGTGGCCGCGTTACCAGATGAGCGAGCTGTGGCAGGCCGTTGGCAACATGATTCCGTCGACATGGGCGGCATCCAGCTACATCCAGATGCAGAGCAACGGCGCGTCGCTCTTCGATCAGGGGCCCACTCACGTCATGCTGTGGCTGCTGTGTGGCATCTACCTCGTCACAGCCACCTTTGCCGAGTATTACATCGCACGCCGCCAGAACACGGGCGAGTCCCCCAGCCCCCTAAAGGGGGAGCGACTTTGACTTTGACTTTGACTTTGACATTGACATTGACATTGACATTGACCGCTCGTCACAGTCGTCACCCGCACGCCGATTCGTCTAAGCGCCTACGCGAAAAAAACTCTATAAACAATAAACAATAAACAATAAACTTTAAACATTACTTCAAACTTGATAAACTCTAAAACAATGAAAATAAAGCATTTAATTCTTGCTGGAGCAGCCATGATGGCTGTCGCTGCCAGCGCTCAGGGCGGCATCTCGCCCCAAATGCTCAACAAGATTGAGCAGTCGCAACAGCCGGTCAACAAGGCTCTGTTTAACGCACTTGCAAGCAACTCAATCGACGACCTTGCCAAGAACTACGGCGCGCAAAACGCGATTAACAAGTTTTTCTCGGTTGAGACGCCATCGCAGAGCATACACAACCAGAAGTCGAGCGGACGATGCTGGATGTTCTCGGGATTTAACGTGCTCAGGGCCAACTTCGCCAAGGCGCACAACGACTCGCTGAAGGTGGAGTTCTCGCACGTCTATCTCTTCTTCTACGACCAGCTCGAGAAGGCCAACATGATGCTTCAGGGCTGCATCGAGACCGCCAATCTCCCCTTTGAGGACGCCAAGGTGCAGTATCTGTTCAAAAACCCCATCAACGACGGCGGCACTTTCTGCGGCGTTGCCGACCTTGCCGACAAATATGGCCTGGTGCCCATGTGCGTGATGCCCGAGACCTACTCGGCCGAGAACACCAAGGTGATGGCGCGTCTCGTCAAGTCGAAACTGCGCGAGTTTGGCCTTGAGCTGCGCAAGATGTGCCAGAGCCGCTCAATCAAGGCTCCCGGCGAGATTGAGGGCCGCAAGACCGAGATGCTGGGCACCATCTACAACATGCTCAGCCTCACGCTGGGCAAGCCCGTAAAGGAGTTTACCTACACCCACGTCGACAAGAAAGGCAAGCCCGTGGGACAGCCCAAGAAATACACCCCCATCGAGTTCTACAAGGAGACCGTGGGCGGCCCCATCAACGGCAGCTTCATCATGGTGATGAACGACCCGCGGCACCCCTATCACCAGACCTTTGAGGTCGATATGGATCGCCATGTGCACGACGGCCACAACTGGAAATACCTCAACCTGCCCATGGACGAGATCGCCCAGCTCGCCATCGCCTCGCTCAAAGACGGCCACAAGCTATATTCGAGCTACGACGTGAAGTTCTTCGACCGCAAGACTGGCATTTGCGACGTCAACCTCTTTGACTATGAGTCGCTTATGGGCACTACCTTCGGGATGGACAAGACGCAGCGCATCATGACCTTCGACAGTGGCTCGGCTCACGCAATGACGCTCACCGCCGTCGACCTCGACGCCAAGGGCAACCCTGTGAAGTGGAAGGTCGAGAACTCGTGGAGCGAGACCAGCGGCGAGAAGGGCCATGCGCTGATGACCAACGAGTGGTTTAACGAGTATATGTTCCGCCTCGTGGTCGACAAGAAGTATGTCTCGGCAAAGCTGCTCAAGGAATTTGAGCAAAAGCCCACCATGCTCACTACCGACGACCCCCTCTTCCTCCCCGACGAGTAAGTTTGTCAAGTTTATCAAGTTTATCAAGTTTGTCAAGTTTATCAAGTTTATCAAGTTTATCAAGTTTGTCAAGTTTATCAAGTTTGTCAAGTTTATCAAGATTGTCAAGTGGCGAGTCTTTCTCGAATTCTCAATAAACCATAAACCATAAACTCTAAAATCTATAAACAATAAACTCTAAACCATAAACTTTAAAAACAATAAACTTTATTTCCCTTTATTTGAGAAATTGAAAAATTTTATTTAAATTTGTGGACTTTCAGCAGGCGCACACGCGCAGGCGTGAGAATTTTGGTTAATTTAACCTAACAAAACGGGTTAACCACCCCACTATGAGGTTGCCTAAAAAACTAAAACTTACATATAAAAAACTATTTATGAAACTGAAACTCTTTATGCTACTCGCGCTCCTGGCTTGCCTGCCCGCATGGGCACAGACGAGCCTCAAGGGCGTGGTGAAAGACGCGAAAAGCGGTCAGCCAGTAGCCGGAGTCACTGTGCTGCTCGACAAGCAGGGCATCGCAGTGACCACAGGACCCAACGGAGACTTCTCCATCACAGGGGCCAAAGCTGGCAGCGACATGCTTCTCGTGCTTAGCCCTGACCACAAAGACTGGTCAATGAACGTGGACATCGCCACCGACAAGGTCGACAACCTGCAGGTGGTGATTGAGCCCGTTGTGTTTAACCAAAACAACGAGTTTACCTACGGCAACAGCGACATCGTCCTCACCGAGTCACAGCTCGAGGACGAGGAAGGCAACACTCAGGCCGTGGGCACACTCGCCGGAGCCAACGACAATCCTTTCTACCAGGCTGCCAGCTACGACTTCAGCCTGATGCGCTTCCGCATGCGTGGCTACAACAGCGAGTACACCTCGACATCGATCAACGGCATCAACTTCAACGACGCCGTGCGCGGACGCTTCAACTACTCGATGATGGGCGGCCTCAACCAGGCTTTCAAGGCCAAGACCACCGGCATAGGGCTCGAAGCCACCAGCTTCGCATTTGGCGACATGGGCGGCGCCACCGACATTCGCACCTATGCCAAGGACTATGCGCCCGGCTTCCGCGGCAGCGTGGCCTATACCAACGGCAACTACCAGTGGCGTGGCATGGTGACCTACTCCACCGGCCTGAGCAAGACCGGATGGGCGCTCACCACCTCGGCAGTGGGACGCTATGCCGGCGAAGGCATCATCCCGGGCTCGTTCTACAAGAGCGCAGGCGTGTTTCTCGCTGTGCAGAAGGTGATTAACCAAGCCCATAGCCTCAACCTCACCCTCTTCGGCGCACCCACCTGCCGTGCCAGCAACAACGCCACCGTGCAAGAGGCCTACGACCTGGTGGGCAACAACCTCTACAACTCCAACTGGGGCTGGCAGAACGGCAAGAAACGCAACGCCAAAGTCGTGCAGTCGTTCGACCCCACCGCCATCCTCAACTGGTTGTGGACACCCAGCGTCAACACCACGCTCAACACCGGTATCGCCTTCCACAAGTCGTTCTACTCGTCGACAGCGCTCAACTGGTTTAACGCTCCCGACCCACGCCCCGACTACTACCGCTACCTGCCCAGCTACTACGACGGCGAGACCGCCGAGTACTACACCTACCTGTGGAAAACATCGGAGGAGATGAGGCAAATCAACTGGGACCATCTCTACTATGTCAACTACCTCAACAACGTTGAGGCCGAACGAACCGGCAAGGAGAAAGGCGCGACCTACTCGGTTGAGCGCCGACACAGCAACCAGGCCTCATGGGCGTTCAACACCAACCTCAACACCCGACTCAACGACAAAGTCACCTTCCAGGGCGGACTCAGCGCCAACTACACCCGCTCGTCTTACTACAAGACAATGTCGGACCTACTCGGCGGGAAATACTGGCTCGACGTTGACCAGTATGCCGAACGCGACTTCCCCGAAAACGCCGACATGGCACAGAACGACCTCGACCACCCCAACCGCAAGGTCACCAAGGGCGAGCGCTTTGGCTATGACTACGACATCAACTCGTTGAAGGCCCAGGCATGGAACCAGATGGTCATCACACTGCCCAAGTGGGACCTGAGCTACGCCCTGCGCGCCAGCTACACCAGCTACCAGCGCGACGGACACATGCGCAACGGACGCGCTCCGCTCAACTCTAAGGGCAAAGGACAGCGCCACGAGTATGTCAACGCCGCCATCAAGGCCGGTGCGACATTCAAGCTCGACGGACGCAACAGCTTCAGCGCGCACCTCTACTACGGCAGCAACGCCCCGCTGCCACAGAACGCCTACGTCTCGCCACGCATCAAGGACGACGTCATCACCGACCTGCACAGCGAGCTGGTGTTCAGCGGCGACATCAGCTACCAGTGGAACTACCGCCGCTTCAAGGGCATCATCACCGGCTTCTACACCGACGTGCGCCACGGCACCGAGCGCTACAGCTACTACGACGACCAGTACAGCACCTTCATGAACTACGCGCTCACCAACGTGCACAAGGTCTATAAGGGCGTAGAGCTGGGACTCGCCTACAAAATCACCTCATCGCTCACCATCAGCGGCGCGGCCAACTTTGCACGCTACCAGTACAAGAACCGCCCCACCGGCACACGCAGCTATGAGAACGGAACCCAGCCCGACATCACCAAGACCGTATATCTCAAGAACTTCTATGTGAGCGGCACTCCACAAGAGGCCTACTCGCTCTCGCTCAACTGGGCAGCCCCCAAGATGTGGTTCTTTGAAATCACCGGCACCTACATGGACAAGGCCTACATCGACCTCTCGCCCATACGCCACGAGCAGATGGACGACCTCTACACCATGGCAACCACCGAGGACGAGCTCAAGGAGATGATGGTGCAAATCGCCAAGCAAGAGAAACTCAACTCGGCATTTGTGCTTGGAGCAAGCATCGGCAAGGTCATCTACCTCAACCGCAGCGCGTCGCTCAACCTCAACCTCAACGTCGACAACATCCTCAACAACCGCAAAATCATGACCGGCGGCTACCAGCAGGGTCGCTTCGACTACAAGAACTTCACAACCGGCAAGTTCCCCAACAAGTACTACTATGCCCAGGGCATCAAGGTGTTCCTTAACGTGGGCGTGAGGTTCTAAACAACTTTCTTAACTAAAACATCGATAATAATAAAAAACGCTATAAAGATTATGAAACGCATCAATTATTACCTGGGCATGCTGCTCATGATGGTAGTTGCAGTGGGATGTAACGAGGAATTTGACGTGCCACCCATTGTAGTGCCGCAAGCTACACACCAGCCCAACATGACGATTGCCGACTTCAAGGCAAAGTACTGGCAAGACACCCGCAACTTCATCGACACATGTAAAGAGGAAATATATATCCACGGATATGTGTCGAGCAGCGACGCCGCCGGAAACATCTACAAGTACCTCTTCATCCAGGACGAGACCGGTGGCATTGGCATCTCTATCGACGCCAGCAGCCTGAGCACCACCTATCGCGTGGGACAGGAAATCGTGCTTAGCATGAAAGACCGCTGGATAGGCAAGTACAACGGCCAGTACCTCATCGGCCTGCCCGAATACTACGAGGCTCAAAGCGTGTGGGAAGCCGGACGTCTGCCTCTCGAGACCTTCAAGGCAATGGTCGAGAGCAACGGCCTGCCCAAACCCGACATGGTGCAGCCCCTCAACGTGAAAATCAGCGATTTCCAAGGCAAGAGCGACAGCCAGACCCAGCTCACCTACTCGGGACAAATCGTTAAAATCATGAATGTGAAATGGGCCGAGGCCGACGGCGTGGCACCCTACAGCGAGGCCGACGCATCGACCAACCGCACTCTCGTCGACGAGCAGGGCAACCAGCTCACCGTGGTTAACAGCAACTACGCCACCTTCCGCGCCGACATGCTGCCCCTGGGCAGCGGCGACGTGACCGGCATCCTCACCATGACAGGCTCCGACCAGTGGAAACTCTACATACGCGACACCAGCGACTGCGAGGGCTTCTCGACCGACACCAAGGGCACCATCAACGACCCCTACACCGTGGCCGAGGCCATCGAAATCCAAGGAAAAGAGCGCACCGGCTGGACTATGGGCTACGTAGTGGGCGCAGTGGCTCCCGAGGTCACCACCGTGAAGAGCAACAGCGACATCGAGTGGAAGGCCCCCACCACACTCAACAACACCCTCGTCATCGCTCCCAGCAAGGACTGCACCGACTTCAGCCAGTGCCTCATCGTGGGGTTGCCTCAGGGCTCTAAGTTCCGCGAGCAGGCCAACCTCAAAGACAACGACATCGTCTACAAGTCGCAAATCTTCGTTCGCGGCAAGCTCGCTCCCTACATGGGCACTCACGGCATCACCGAGAACACCGGCTCGACCAGCGAGTACAAGCTCACCGTAATTGGCGGTGGCGTGACCGAGCTCAACGAGGGCTTCTCGGGAGGCGCAATACCCACCGACTGGACCAGCGTGCAGGTATCGGGCAACAAGGCATGGTATGTGACTTCGTTCAACGACAACTACTACGCCGCAATGACCGGTTACAAGGGCACTCCCCCCTTCGACTCGTGGCTCATCACTCCCGCCCTCGACATCAAGAAGGCTAAGGAGAAACTACTCTCGTTCAAGACTCAGGTCAACGGCTATGGCAGCACCACTTCGCACTTCGAGGTTTACGTGCTCTCGTCTAACGATCCCGTCACCGCGACCAAGACCAAGCTCAATCCCAAGATTGCCGTGGCTCCCGCAAGCGGCTACAGCGACTGGGTAGAGTCGGGCAACCTCGACCTCTCGCAGTTTGACGGCACCTACTTCGTGGGCTTCCGCTTTGAGGCCCAGAGCGACGCCAACTACGCTACCTGGTGTGTCGACGACATTAAGTTTGGCGCTGCCGGCGGCGGTGGCGGCGGTGAGGACCCCGAGCCCGTGATCGCCAACCGCGCCGACCTCGAGACTATGAACGGCGGAGCTCCCAAGAGCTCCTATGGTGCCTACACCTCGACACAAGGCTGGAAAGCCGCCAACTGCAACGTCCTTCAGGGCGGCGAGGCCGACAGCAACCCCGTCTTCACCTTCATCGGCAAGGTTGAGGACACCAGTGCCTACGCTATGGCAGTGACGCTCAACGGCAAGACCTCGGCTGTGGGCACGCTCACCTCGCCCGTTATCGCCGGCGGCATCAAGAGCCTCTCGTTCAACTACGCTATGCCTTACAGCGACACCGTCGTCAAGTTCAGCGTGAAGGTGTTTAAGGCCGACGGCACTCTCGTTAAGGAAGACATCGTCGAAAACGCCAGCCCCGTTAAGTATCAGGTTTACTCGCACGAAATCACTGGAATCAGCGTGGCCAAGGCCGAGCAGTTCTACGTCGTGTTCACCAACCTGTGCCCCACCATTACAGACTCTAACAAGGACCGCGCCTGCGTGTGGAACATCAAGTGGCAATCGGCCGACTAATCACACACCCCTACAACACGCCAGCATTTAGCTGGTAATACCCGATAAAAGCGGCTGCCTCCCAATGATGGAGGCAGCCGCTTCCACAACACACACCCAGTTTTTGCCACTACCCAAAAAAATAGGAAATTTTGAAAAAAACGGGGAAATTTTTTGGAAAAACGAGTTTTTCATTGTAATTTTGCAACGAATATAAGTTTACTAACTAATCGCTACTTATAGTTATACTATACTACTGCTATTGAATCCCAATAATGGAAGAACTGATTAGCAAGCATTTGACACTGGTACTACGCACGTCTGTTAGCTACCACTGCGCGGCCGAAAACGCATTCGGCAGGCAATGCGTGCGCTATGACTTTTAGCGCGGCAGTATAGCATAGCCCAACACTGAAAAAATACAATCAAAAGACCATAATCGCAATAAAAACTTTCCAATTAGGTAAAGAATGGAAAGCTCTGCTGTGAAGCAGGGCTTTTTGGTTTTATCTTTTTGACCTCGATAAAGGGCTGCCGTTAGGCAGCTGATGTGAGTAGGCCTGTATCAGCTGGTTAAGTAGCGAAGCGACAACCAGCTGGTGCAGGTATAGAGATGTCCTCTAGCAATGGCGTGCCGTAGGTACGCGACAATCATTTCGACGTTGACTTTGACATTGACTTTGACCTGATAGTGTTATCGCGTACCTACGGCACGCCTTTTTTGTGTGGCTCTTTACACAGGCACGACCACATCTGGTCGCTGCGCTCCCTCCTGTGGT
>JABUUJ010000003.1:84594-87058 GCA_021443235.1 Muribaculaceae bacterium | reverse complement strand
GCAGCTTTTTATCATTCCATATATCGGGGTCAAATAGTATATAGTTGCCAAAGAAAAACGCGGCACTCTTCACAGAGCGCCGCGCCAAACTTTATTTATGCGGAAACATATTACAAAATTTCTATTTCACTTTCAGGACCTTTCCTTTCTGGATGTGGTTGCCTTTTATGCCGTTTAGCTTTTTAAGCTGTGCGACCGAGATGCCGTTGCGAGCGGCGATTTTGCCGAGGCTGTCGCCCTGACGCACCTTGTAGGTCGAACGTGAGCTGTTGCGGCCTTTCTTGCTGCGTCGGCTACTCTTGTTGTCGCTCGACGCGCTGTATCGTGTGGGCGAGTAGTTGCGCGACTGCGAGTAGTTTGACTTATTAAATGTATAGACATCGGTGTGAGCCACCTCGTTCTCGAAGTCGAAGATTGCCTCGGGGTTGATGGCACAACCCATGAAACGAGTCTCGAAGTGTAGGTGCGGGCCGGTGCTGCGTCCGGTGCTGCCACTAAGCGCGATGGGCTGCCCCGCCTTGACATACTGGTCGGGCTGGACAAGGAAGCGCGAGAGGTGTCCGTAAACGGTCTCGAGTCCGTTCTCGTGACGCACGATGACATAGAAGCCATAGCCGCCGCGCTCAAACTTGGTGAGGCGCACGCGTCCGCTGAATGTAGATCGCACGGTGTCGCCCATTGGACATCCGAAGTCCACACCCTTGTGGTTGCGACCGAAGCGCGGACGGTAGCCATAGTGCGAGGTCACGCGCGGATTCTTGAGCGGCATAACGTAACCACGCACGTTGATGTTGCGAGTCTGTGGCACGTCGCTGTCCTTGAATGGGTTGACCAGCCCACTCTCCCACCCTTCCTCATAGATATCGGGTTCGGGCTCGACCTCGTCGTAGAGGTCGCGTGCAAACTGGTTGGCATCCTCAAGACGGATTTGATCCTGGATGCGTTCCTGCTTGGCGAGCAGTTTGGAATGAGACTTGTTTTTTAATGACTGAAGGCTCTGTGCGCTTGCTGTTGCGGGAACAAAAAGCACAGCTGCGAGAGCCAAGAATAATATTTTTTGAATTTTTTGCATCTAAATAGTAAGTTTTTTTGACCCATTTAAGGCAGAAAAGGCGGTATCCGAAGGCGGTGCTGCCGTTTGTCCGATTACGCAAGCAAAATGCGTGTAACACGCGTGAGCGCTGCATTAGCGAGCGATATCGGCCCCTTGTTAAGGTCACGTTTCAGTAATATAACGCTCAAAATTAGGAAATTATTTTGGAATGACCTATTTTTGGAGGTTAAAAGTTGTAACAAAGTGTCATTTTTTGCGCAATTTTGTCAAAAAGTGTTTATTGATTACTTTTTGTTTTTGTTGATAAGGCGCTCGTAATCGTGGTTTCCCTCGCGGAGGAGACGGTTGAAGCGCTCGTCATCGTTAATGATGCTGAGGGCGGCGTCGAGGTCCTGATTGCGATGGTTAACCACGATGGTGTAGGCGCTTGCGTCGCTGAAGACATCGCGAGCGATGAGCCCCTTAATCATGAGTTTGAGCATATTCTTGCTGATGAGGTACTTGTTTTCATCGTACTTCACACTGTCTTTCTCGCCCAAGGCGATAAAGTCGCGCATCATCGCGTCGTTGACCTCAAAGCGCGCGTCATAGTCGTTGACATCCTTGTAGCCGCTCTTAATGCGGTTGCGGTTGTTGTCAACATAGTTGATAACATACTGGTTGACAATGCCCTTAGCCACAAGGTCGCGGTAGTAGGTGGTGTATTCAGTTGTATCGATTGGGACGAAGATGTCGGGCAGGATGCCACCGCCGCCGTAGATGGGACGGGCGTTTTTGAGAGTGGAGTAACGCAGCGAGTCGTTGATTTGTATGCTGTCAAGGTTATAATACTCGCCGTCGTTGTATCGGTCAAGGAGCTCGTGGTCGTAGGCCTTCTTGTCGCCCTTGGTGTAGGGTTTCTGGATGCATCGGCCGCTGGGAGTGTGGTAACGAGCCACGGTGAGGCGCATCATCGAGCCATCGTCGAAACGGAACGGGCGCTGCACCAGGCCCTTGCCGAAGGAGCGTCGGCCCACGATGATGCCACGGTCCCAGTCTTGCATGGCACCCGCAAAAATCTCGCTTGCCGAGGCCGAGTACTGGTTGGTGATGACCACGAGTTTCAAGTCCTTGTATTTGCCATTGCCAAAGGCATTTGCCTCGTTGCGCGGCGACTTGATGCCCTCGGTGTAGACGATGAGCTGGCCACGGTCGAGAAATTCGTTGCACATGTCAATAGCGGCGTTGAGATAGCCACCGCCATTGTCGCTCAGGTCGATGACGAGTTGCTTCATGCCCTGCTTAGCAAGTTTCTCAAGAGCCTCCATCATCTCCTCGTAGGTCTTGGCGCCAAAGCGCGAGATGCGCAGGTATCCAGTGATGGGATCGACCATGTAGCTGGCGTCGATGCTGTAAAGGGGAATGTTGTCG
>JABUUJ010000003.1:80837-84513 GCA_021443235.1 Muribaculaceae bacterium | reverse complement strand
GCGCTTCATGATGTCGGTGTTTTTCATCTTCACGCCAGCGATAGTCGAGTCGTTGACAGTGACGATGCGGTCGCCGGCAAGGATGCCTACGCGTTCGCTTGGTCCGCCAGGAATAGTCTGGATGACATAGAGCGTGTCTTGCTTCATGTTAAACTGGATGCCAATGCCGCTGAACTCGCCCTGCAGGGGTTCCTCCATCGAAGCGGTTTCCTTGGCGTCGGTGTAGCTGCTGTGGGGGTCAAGTTTCTCGAGCATTCCCACGATTGCATCCTCAACGACCTTGTCCTCGTTGACCGAGTCGACGTAAAAGTTGTTGATGGCAAATTGCGCGTTAAGTAATTTCTGGAGTGTTTTGGGCATGCTTTGCGCGCCAGCGAGTGTTACGGCGGCGATTAAAGCGATAGCGATGCATCCTAATTTCTTCATCATTAAAGCAGTTAAAAAATTACAGGCTACAAAAGTACACAAAATAATTAAAATACTAATAAACTATTTGTGATAAATAATAAAAAGCGCAAACGGTTTAGTGAAAAAAATTGGATAAACGGTGTGTTTTGTGCTTGCATCAATGAAATAAAAGCAGTAATTTTGCAGTGGAAATAGACTAAAACAAATAAACTACAAAATGGGTGGCTTTTTCGGAGTATCGGCTAAACAGCCGTGTGTCAACGACTTGTTTTATGGCGTTGACTATAATTCACATTTGGGCACGCGTCGTGCCGGTATGGTAACATTTGACCAAGAGCAACAGAAGTTTCTCAGGTCTATCCACAACATTGAGAACTCCTACTTCAGGACAAAATTTGAGGAAGAGCTTGACAAGTTTGTGGGCAACAGTGGCATAGGTGTCATCAGCGACAACGAGCCGCAGCCCATCATCTTCAACAGCCGCTTGGGAAAATTTGCCATTGTTACCGTCAATCACATCACCAACAAGGACGAACTGGCACAGGAGATGCTCGACAAGAACCATCACTTTGCCGAGTTGAGTTCGGGCAACATCAACCCCACCGAGCTCGTTGCGCTGCTCATCACCGAGGGCGAGACCTTTGTTGAGGGCATCAACAACGTATTTAATAAGGTGAAAGGTTCGTGCTCGATTATGCTGCTCACACCCGAGGGCATCATCGTGGCTCGCGACAAACTGGGCCGCACACCCATTATCATAGGCAAGCGCGACGGCGCACGCGCGGCGACCAGCGAGTCGACATCGTTCCCCAACCTTGACTATGAGATTGAGCGTTTTGTGGGTCCCGGCGAGATTATCCGTTTCACTGCCGACAGCTATGAGCGGCTGCAGGCACCTGGTCCCGAGATGAAGATATGTGCCTTTTTGTGGGTGTATTACGGCTTTCCCACCTCGTGCTACGAGAACCGCAACGTGGAGGACGTGCGCTTCAAGATAGGCTACAAGATGGGCCAGAAAGACGAGAGCGTGGTTGACTGCGCATGCGGCATTCCCGACTCAGGCACAGGCATGGCGATTGGCTATGCCGAGGGCAAGAACGTGCCGTTCCACCGAGCTATTTCCAAGTACACTCCAACGTGGCCACGTAGCTTCACACCCAGCGACCAGTCGCGCCGCTCGCTTGTGGCAAAGATGAAACTTATACCTAATCGTTTTATTCTCAAGGACAAGCGCGTGCTGTTCTGTGATGACTCGATTGTGCGCGGTACGCAGTTGCGCGACAACACGCGAGTGCTCTATGACATGGGCGCCAAGGAGGTGCACATGCGCATCTCTTGCCCGCCGCTGGTTTATGGCTGCAAGTACATTGGGTTTACCAACAGCAAGAGCGACATGGAGCTGATTACTCGCCGCATCATTGAGGAATTTGAGGGCGATCCGTCGAAGAACCTTGACAAATACATTGACCACACCACGCCGTGCTATGCCCGCATGGTGGAGGCAATTAGGGAGCGTTTTGGGCTCACATCGCTGAAATTCAACACACTTGATGACCTGATTGCTGCTATCGACCTGCCGAAGTGCAAGGTTTGCACCTACTGCTTTGACGGGAAGGAGTGATTTGAGTTTGTCAAGTTTTTTCAAGTTTGTCAAGTTTTTCAAGTTTTTCAAGTTTATCAAGTTTGTCAAGTTTTTCAAGTTTGTCAGGTTTGTCAAGGTTTTCAAGTTTGTCAAGTTTGTCAAGTTTTTCAAGTTTGTCAAGTTTATCAAGTTTGTCAAGTTTATCAAGTGGCAAGCCNAAGGGGGCGATTGTGACGAGGGTCACGATTGTATCGATTGTGTCGAGAGGAGATTGAGAAGACGAGAGGTTTTTTTGATAACAAGGGCTGGCCAAAAAGTGATTTTGGCCAGCCTTTATTATGGGGGTGGTTAAGGGGTGATTAGAAGTTGATGCCGACGTTGATTTTCCAGGTTTTCATTTTGGTGTTTTCGTCCTTGATAAACTTGGTGAAGTCGCTGCCGTAAGAGGCACCAACGACAAACTTTGATATGTGCAGATTGGCTCCCACGTGCCATCCCAGCTGGAAACGCAACGAGGCGAAGTCTTTGAGTTTGTCCTTGTCGAAAATGTTGAAGTCACTGCCCAGCGCGCTCATGTTGCCATAAACATAGCACTTGCCGTCAAGGCCAACATAGGGTGCGATGCCGAAAGTGCCGCTCTGCCCTATCTGGATGAAATATCCAAAGTTCAGGGGAATGCCCAGATTGAGGATGTTGGTTTTGGTTGTGGTGAGCTCAGACGAACCGCCCCCGATGAGTTCCTTAAGAACATCGAGCGAGTTGGTGCCCCACTCGAGTTGCAGTCCGGTCTCGAGATAAAATGGAACACGATTGGAGAGTTGCCACGACTTGACAAAAGTGCCCGAGAGGCCATTGAACGTCTGCGTAAGGCTTTGCTTGAGCACTTCCTGAATGCCATCGCGGTTGAGTTTGAAATTACTGTAGGAAACGCGGACACCGGTCCACGAAGCCACCTTTTGGGCGCTGCAAGTAAATGCCATAGCAAAAAGCAGCGCAAGAGTCAAAAATTTCTTCATAAATAATTGGTTTATAATAATTTTATTATGCTAAAAGCAAGATTAAGAGCTGTGCCGAGATCACGCGCAAGAACATTGTGAGCGGGTAAACGGTTGAATAGGCCACAGCGGGAGCGTCGTTACCGGCGGTCTTGTTGGCATAGGCCAACGCGGGAGGGTCGGTAGTAGAGCCAGCCACAAGTCCCATAAGGGTGCAGTAGTTGAGTTTGAACTTGCCGCGCGCCACGAGAGTGACGATGAACAGCGGGATGAACGTAATCATGAAACCGTAGAGGACCCAACGGGCGCCCTGTGCGTTGAACACCGTAGCGGCGAAGTTGCCGCCGGCGGCGATGCCCACCGAGGCGAGGAAGAGACAGATGCCGAGCTCGCGCAGGAGCAAGTTGGCGCTACTGCTGGTGTAGGTAACAAGTTTGATCTTATAGCCGAAACGGCCAAGTAGGATAGCGACGATGAGCGGACCACCAGCAAGACCCAACTTCATGGGAACCGACATGCCGGGCAGCATCAAGGGTATAGAACCAAGGATGATGCCGAGCACGATGCCCAGGAACATGGTGAACATATTGGGCTCGTCGAGGCGACGCATAGAGTTACCCATGCGAGCTGCCAGGCGGGTGATGTCGTCGATAGCTCCCACAACGGTGAGGCGGTCGCCCACTTGGAGCGC
>JABUUJ010000003.1:76139-79844 GCA_021443235.1 Muribaculaceae bacterium | reverse complement strand
TTTCCAGTGATTAAGTCGTATAACCAGTTCATAATATTGAAAGTAAAGCAATTAAACTATTTATCTACACATAGGCTAAAGATGTCGGCAGGGCTGTGGATGATAGTTCCGGCATAACTCTCTACCAGTTCCTTCTCGGGTCGGAAACCCCATGTCACACCCACTGAATCGATGCACGCACGGCGCGCCGTTTCCATGTCGACCCCCGAGTCGCCTACATAAAGCACGTCGGCCTTAGGCACGCGCGCCTTTGCGAGAATGCTGAATACCACCGAGGGGTCGGGCTTGCGGTTACGGCCATCGACTTGTCCTTCAATGGCGATAAACTGCTCATCACCAAAGAAGTGGGTAATGATTTTGTCAACCGCCTTTTGGTATTTGTTAGATGCTACCGCCATCATCACACCCGCGTCGCGCAGGTCGAGCAGCAACTCGGTGATGCCTTCATAGGGCTTTGTGCAGTCGCAGTTGTGTTGGTCATAAAAGAACTTGAAGTCGGCAAGCAAAGTGGCGATGGTCGACTCGTCGCGATAGTCCTCGGGGAGCACGCGAGTGATGAGGCGTTTAACGCCGTTTCCCACAAAGAAAGGATAGCTCGCGATAGTGTGGGTGGGAAAGCCGTTTTTCTCAAGGGCATAGTTGCAAGCATGCCCCAGGTCCTCAATCGTATTGAGCAACGTGCCGTCAAGGTCAAATATCACTAATTTCTTCATAATCAATAGTTTTAGAATGGATAACCCACCGAGAAGTGAAACTCAAAGTCGCGCTTGAAATCGGGGCTGAACAAAGGCCAACGCTCTTGCCCCGAAGCCGGGTTGAATGCCTTGGCGCCCATGTCGATGCGCAACAGGAAGTAGTTGAAGTCGAGACGCAGACCCGCGCCATAGGACATCGCAATCTGCTCGTAGAACTTGTTGAACTTGAACACGCCACCCTCCTGGTCGTCGTATTCGCGTATGGTCCAGATGTTTCCAGCGTCGATAAATGCACCTAACTCAATAACCCAGAACAACTTGGCACGATATTCCAGATTCATGTCAAAGCGAATGTCGCCGCATTGGTATATAAAGCGGTTTTGTTGCTTGGACGCGGCAAAGCTGCCCGGGCCCAGCGTGCGTACGCTCCATCCACGCACACCATTGGCGCCACCGGCATAGAAACGCTTCTCAAACGGTAAAACCGTCGAGTTGCCATAAGGCACCGCGACACCCGCGCCCACGTGGAAGGCGATGGACTGGCGATTGTCGATGATGTGGGTGATGGCATAGTCGGCCTCGGCCTTGGCATACTGCGAGTAGCGAATGCCGAACACCTTGTAAGAGCCGTCTTTAGCCCGATTCTGGCCCACCATGTTAGAGATGCCATAGAGCAGGTTACCCGCCGTCTCGACCGCCGCACGTATGGTGTAAACATTGGTTTGATGCGATGTGGGCAGCACCGATGACGAGCGTTTGTTGGTACGATAGTAGTTGTAGCCCATGCGCATAATAAAGTGGTTCTCAAATGAGTAGCGCAACAGCGGATTCTTAATGCTATCGAGGAAGTGAGAGGTGCTCTTGGGCACGTAAACATAGTTGAGGTCGATGAGATTGAAAGTGTGGCGTTTCTGCTTCGATGGCTCGGTCCAGAGATATCGCCATGCGGCACCTGCGATTATGCGGGTGTATTCGGGGCGCGCCTGGTAGTTGAAGGTGGTGGCGAGGTCGGTTGAGGCCTGCACCTTGCGCTTGAAGTCCTGCTTGAGGAATGGGAATTTGAACTTGGGATAGGTGACGCCCACCTCGGCAGCATACTCGCTGTAGTTGTTGTTGATGAGTCCGCTCAGGTCACCCGATAGGCTCTCGTAACTGATGCGCAATTTGGCATGCAACTGCTCCGACCCCTTGAGGAGGTTGCGATGACGATAGTCGAGCCCCAGCCCGAAGCCAAGGTCACCGGCGCTGTTGGTTCCTTCAAGTGAAACGCTGAAAGCCTGCGACTTATCCCTCTGAAGCAGCACAAATGCATCGAGCCAAATTTTGCCTTCAATCTCGCCCACAGGCCTCACATCAATGTTAATGAACTTGACAATGTTAAGGCGCGACAGCGACTTATAGGTGCGGTTGACGTCGTCGGAGTTGTATATTTTCCCTGGCTCGATAAAGTTACAAGCCGAGAGCACACTGGGTTTCAGGTAATTGTCGCCGCAGTGCATTATAGTGATGTCGTTGTGAGAGATGGTGTCGGTGCCGAAGTAACCTTCCTGCATGGCAACAGGGTCGTAGTTCATCACAAAGGTTACATTGCGCACATAGAACGGACGGTGAGAGGTGTAGTAGCTCATGCGCTCGGTGGGGTAAGGAGCCATGGTATTAAGGGTAATATCTACGGCCTTAGAGCCAGCGGCGGTATCGGCCGTGAATGTGATATATTCCTTGTTGAAAGCGTAATAGCCGTGCTGTCGCAGGCGCTCGGTGAGGAGTTGGCGCCATGTGTCGAGGTTGTTACGGTCGAGCAGGTCGCCCACCTTGATGGGGAAACTGGTGGTATCGGCAAGCACGATGTCGCGAATGGTGTCGTTGTCAATATTATAGGCGAGCGAGCGAATGTAATATGGCTCTCCGAGAGAGATGTCGTAGGTTACACGAGCTTTTTTCTTGGCTGTGTCGGCCTGAACGGTATAATTGACCGTGTTGTTCATGTAGCCCTTGTTTTTCAGTGCGGTGTGTAGTTGCGATACGCTCGCCACGGTGAGTGTCGAGTCGTAGATTACAGGCGGTGTGCCCACGCGCTGTATCCAGCGGTTGAACCATCTCGACGAGTCTTTGCCCGAGAGGCTATATATGGCAAGCTGTAACCTCATGCCGCCCAGCACCTTATGGTTTTCGGTCTGTCGCAAGTAGTTGGTAAGTTCGTTAGGCTGGACACCGGCTTGCTTGTTGTCGACATTGATTTTCACGTTGTCGAGCAGCATCTTGCCATCGGGCACATGCTTGGTCATGTTACACGAGATTATTGCTGGCAAAATCACTATTGTCAGCAACACTATCCACAATGTGTTAACAAGCCCGTTTCTCATTCTTGAAAATAATCTACAAAATTACGCCAAAATACTGAAATAAACAAATTTTGCCCCCACCCTTCTTCCCAGCAAAACCAAGCGGAGGATATATGCGATGTGAGGCAGTGAGATTTCGCCAAGTTTTTGACCATTTTTGGCCTTAAACGGGCGAAATCTATGTTTTTTCACCACATTTCGCCCGTTTTCGCCATTTTTTTGCACAAAACTCGACGAAAACTATTATCTTTGCAAAAAATAAAATATAACGAAAATGGAAAAGATAATAGGCCGGAAGCAAGAGATTGCGCAACTGAAGCAATGCTACGACTCGGGCAAACCCGAGATGGTAATCGTGTATGGCCGTCGCCGCATAGGCAAAACCTTTCTGGTAAGGGAGACCTTCGCCAATCAGTTTGATTTCTATCTCACCGGGTTGTTCAAGAAAAGCAAGGCCAAACAACTTGAAAACTTTGCAAATGTCCTGGCAGAATACAGCGGAGAAGAGATTAAAACACCCAAGACATGGTATGATGCATTCAGGATGTTAAAACATTATATATTAAGCATTTCACGTCCTGGTCGCAAACTAATTTTCCTTGACGAGGTGCCTTGGATGGACACCCGCCGCTCCGACTTTGTGAGTGCACTTGAGAATTTTTGGAACG
>JABUUJ010000003.1:73099-76117 GCA_021443235.1 Muribaculaceae bacterium | reverse complement strand
GTGATGCTGGTGGTGTGTGGCTCGGCAACAGCGTGGATAATGGACAAGTTGCTTGGCGACAAGGGCGGGCTATTTAACCGCGACACCGAGCGAATTTATCTTGAGCAGTTCACGCTTAAGGAGACCGAGTCGTACCTGCAATCGAACGGAATCTCATTGAGCCGACACGAGGTTGTGGAGTGTTACATGATAATGGGAGGCGTGCCTTATTACCTATCAAAGATGCGAAAAGGAATGAGTTTGTCTCAAAATATCGACAACATTTTCTTTAAGAAAAATCCGTTGCTGAAAAACGAGTTTGAGCACCTCTACAACGCCCTTTTTAGCACATCGGAAACTTATATAAAAATCGTTGAGGAACTGAGCAAAACCACAATTGGACTAACTCGTGAAGAAATCGCTGCAAAAATCAGTATCTCGAGTGGAGGCAATCTTTCGAGGATGCTTGATAACATGATTAACAGTGATTTAATTCGCTTGGACTCTTATTATGGACATGTAAAGAAAGATGCAGTGTATCAGTTGTCAGATTTCTTTACAATATTCCACTTCAAATATTTGAAGCAACACTCCACCGATGAGAACTACTGGTGTAACCATCAAGATAGTAGCACACACAGTGCATGGACTGGACTGGCTTTTGAGCAAGTGTGCTTTGCGCATATCCGCCAAATTAAGGCAAAATTAGGCATTACTGGCGTTGCAAGTGAGTACTATGCATGGCGAAACAATGTCAATGGCGGCGCTCAAATTGACTTGATAATAGATAGAAACGACAACATCATCAATCTGTGTGAAATCAAGTTTTGGAAAAAAGAATTTACTCTAACTCAAGCAATTTCAAAGAATATTGAGAATAAGATTGAGATATTTGGCAAGGTAAGCAAAGGGCGAAAGACAGTGCATCCCGTGATGATTACAACCTATGGCCTTGCCAAGAGCAAGTATAACGACTTAATACAGAATTCAATAACATTAGATGACCTTTTCAGGGAGAATTCTTAAAGTTATTGAAGAGGTGAAAAAGGCTGGGTCCTCGTGAGGGATCCAGCCTTTATATGTGTTGTGGTGTGGGTGATTAACGGCGCTCGATGAAGCAGTCCTCGTTTTGCTCGATGATTGAGTTGAACTCGGGGTAGCGGCGCACGAGCTTCAGGTTAACGTAGGGGAACTCGTTGACCTTGATGTCGTAAAGGCTCCCGAAGCCGTTGGCGAGCGCACTGCGCAGGGCATCGATCGAGTTACCCTTGTCGCCCATCTCAATGTCACCAATATCGCTGTAAAGCGCCGACGCCATGATGTAGGACTGTCCGCCAGGTAGCATGCCATCGGAGATGATTTTCTTAGCCCAGTCGCGAGCCTCGATATCTTTGCCCAGCTCATGAAGAGCAAAGCCACGCAGGCTATTGTAGTCGTTGCCAAGCTTGAGCATAGCCTCGAAATCGTTGGTAGCGCCCACAGCATTTTTCATGCGATATTTATAGATCCAACCACGCAACAAGAGGGCCTCACTGCAAGCCGAATTATTGTTAATCACGATGTTAACATATTTCAAAGCCTCTTCGTTGTTGCGCTGAGTGAGTAAAAGGCGAGCCTTCATGAGCAGTGCGTTGGTGTTATTGGGACTGAGCTCGAGGGCTTTGTCAAGGTGGGCATAGGCTGCTCCGAAGTTGGCCCCCATGCCTCTATTAAACTCGATGCGCGACTTGAGGATGTAGTAGTCGGCCTCGTCGCCTTTCATCTCAATGGCCTTGTCGATGTTCACGAGAGCGTCGTCATATTGCATGAGCTCCATCTGGCAGAGCGCGGCGTCGCCATAGAGTCCGTGGAAGTCGTACAGATTGTTGGCAATCAACGACTTGAGGTCTTTGAGCGCCTGTCCGTAGTGAAGATGACGAATAGCGATGCTTGAGCGCACATAGTAGAACATGCCCACACGTGGCGCCTTGTCAATGCTATTGGCAAGCGCGCTCATTACGGCATCGTAGTGAGTATCGCTCATGGCGATGAGAGTTTGTAGTGCCACCTGAGTGTCATTGCCAACGCTGAGCGCCGAGATAAGATCTTGAGCGGCAGGCTCATATTGTTCCATCTGTTTCAAGATGTCGGCTCGGTTGATGTAAACCTGAGGCTCGGTTGAGAAAAGATTCACAGCCTTGTCGACCCAGCTGGCGGCCTTCTCATAGTTTTTGCGCTGAACCTCAATCTTGGCGAGGCCATACATAGCGTCATAGTTCATGGGTGTCTCGCGCAGAATGTTGTTGAAATTTTTCTCGGCGGCGTCAAGGTCGTTAACCTTGAGGCTAACCTTGGCGAGCATGTCGATGCAGGCTGCCGACTTGGGGTTAAGCGCCGATGCTTCGCGCAGAGCCTCGACCTCGTCGCCATACTTGCCCATAGCCTCGAAAATGCGAGCCTTGAGCATGTGTGTATCGAAAGAGAGGGTTTTATCCTTAGCTGGAATCTGTGAAAGCACCTCGTTGGCCTCGGCGAGAGCCTGAGCATATTCACCGTTATAATACAACTGGTTAGCTCGTGCGAAGCGTGTCTCATAGTCGCCTGGGTTCTTTTCCAGCTGCTCGTCATAGACCTGCATAACGGCCTGTGTGATTTTGTCGCGCATACGCGAATCATCGTTATTCTGCGCTTTCATTGCAAGGCTGCATGCAATCAGTGCAAGAGCCATGAGATAATGTTTAATCTTCATTTTCTATAAATAATTGTTTTATATTCTATTTGATAGCGTTAAAGCGTTTTGGTTTAATCGGCTCACAGCTGGTTAACGGCCTGACGCAGGGCGGCAAGGCGGGTGAGTAGGCCTTCGAGCAGGTCGAGACGCAGCATGTTAGCGCCATCGCTCTTAGCCACACTGGGGTCTTGATGAGTCTCAAGAAATAGTCCGTCGGCACCCACCGCAACCGCAGCGCGCGCCATAGGCTCGATGAGTTGCGGAAGTCCGCCGGTAACCCCCTTAGATGTGTTGGGTTGCTGCAGTGAGTGAGTGATGTCGACAATCAC
>JABUUJ010000003.1:71300-73075 GCA_021443235.1 Muribaculaceae bacterium | reverse complement strand
ATGCCACGGAAGTCGACGATAAGGTCCTGATAGCCAAAGGTTGTGCCACGCTCGGTAATTGCCACATCGTCGTTGCCAGCGTCGCGCACCTTCTGCACAGCAAACTGCATAGCCTCGGGCGAGAGGAACTGTCCTTTCTTGATGCTAACCATCTTGCCAGTGCGTGCAGCAGCCACAAGCAGATCGGTCTGACGGCACAAAAACGCAGGAATCTGGAGCACATCGACAGCCTCGGCAGCCATAGTTGCCTCCTCGGCAGTGTGAATGTCGGTCACCACAGGTATTCCGAACGTTTCACGCACCTTGCGCAAGATGTTGAGCGCTTTCTCGTCGCCGATACCAGTGAAACTGTCTATGCGCGAGCGATTGGCCTTGCGGTAACTACCCTTAAACACATAGGGAATGCCCAGTCGCGAGGTGATATTCATCGCTTTCTCGGCAATGTCAAGAGCCATTTCTTCACCCTCAATTACGCATGGGCCGGCAAGCAGGAAAAACTGGCCACTGGGGGCGCTGGTCAACGCTTTTATCATAGATTATATATCTTGTTTTTTTACGGTCGATGCCAAGAAGCATCGAGCATGATTATTTTAACTGATTGATTGTATGGCAACTTGCCACCACTTGTACTGCCGCGGTCTCGGTGCGCAGACGGCTCTCGCCCAGCGTAACAGGGACGAAGCCTGCCTTGAGGGCTGCTGCAACCTCCTCGGGACTGAAATCGCCCTCAGGGCCTATCAAGACGAGGGTGTCTTGAGTGGAATCGTACTCCTGAGCAAAGCTTTTGCGCTGCTCGCGCGGGAGCGTCATGTCGCAGTAGGCTATAAACTTTTTGCCCTGAAACGGCATCGCGATGACCTGCATCACGGGCGTCATCTTGTCAAGTTGCGGGAGCGTTGCCTTGAGGCTCTGCTTCATGGCCGAAACCAAGATTTTGCGCAAGCGCTCGGTCTTGACCTCCTTGCGCTCGCTATGGCAGCATTGCAGCGGGATGATGCGGTCAATGCCCATCTCGGTAGTCTTTTCCACCATCCACTCAATGCGGTCAATAGCCTTTGTGGGAGCAATGCCAACCACAATGCGATGAGGCCAATGAGGGGGGCGCGACTCGCTGCCCACAATCTCTACGGCGCACCGTTTTTGATGCGCCATAGTGATGCGTGCGTGATGCCATGTTCCGTTGCCATCGACAATATCGACCTCGTCACCCTCGACAAGGCGAAGCACCTTGACGCAGTGGTGCGATTCCTCCTCGCTGAGGTGGAGAGTGGTGGCGATATCGGGGCAGTAGAACAGGTGCATCTTATTGTAAAGTGTTAATGCTTAACAGTTTCGGGTTCGTGTTTATATCTAAACAATACCCAGAACGACAGTGCCACAACCAGCGCGAAGCCCGCGAAGATGAGCCATGGGGTGGTCCAATCGCCCACGAGGTAACCGCCATCATTCCACTGGCAGAAGCAGTTAATGATTTGACCAGCAACAAGCGTGCCGATGGTAGAACCAAGACCATTGGTCATAAGCATAAACAGACCTTGAGCCGATGACTTGATGCTGTTGTCGCACTCGCGGTCGACAAACATCGCGCCCGATACGTTGAAGAAGTCGAAAGCAACGCCGTAAACAATGCAAGAAGCTACGAAGAACAGTACTCCAGGCATCGCGGGACTGCCAACAGCGAAGAAGCCAAATCGGAACACCCAAGCAAACATTGCGATGAGCATAACCACCTTAATGCCATAGCGTTTCAAGAAGAACGGAATGAGCAGAATGCA
>JABUUJ010000003.1:63578-71290 GCA_021443235.1 Muribaculaceae bacterium | reverse complement strand
CTGATTTGCGACAGCGAAACGAGCATCGTGGCATTGTTAGCGGCAAAGGTATCGGCCAGTTCGGGAATACTCTTGAAATGAGTAAGGAACGGAGTAGCAAAACTGTTGGTCACCTGAAGCGACATTCCAAGAAGCATTGAGAAGATGAAGAACATCGCCATCTTCTTGGTTTTGAACAATTTGAATGCGTTTAAGCCCATTGTCTCGACAAGCGAAGCACTCTCTTTCTTCACAATGGGGCAAGAGGGCAGCGTGAAGCAATAGAAGCAAAGCAAAACGCCTAATATACCCGATACAAGGAACTGATAGTGAGTGTATTGAAACTTAGACGCACTCTCAGCAAGTGTAAACGAGAAACCGCCATCAAGAGTTGCGCAGTTAACAAACCACATGGTGGCAATAAAGCCGACGGTGCCAAACACGCGGATGGGCGGGAAATCCTTAACGGTGTCCATGCCGTTGCGTTGCATGATTGAGAACGCAGCGGTGTTGCTCAACGACAATGTGGGCATGTAGAACGCCACGCTAAGGGTGTAGAGGGTGATGAACGTTACCTTGTCGGGCATTTCGGACGCCGCACCCATCGAGAACAGGGCAATCATCGCCGCACCAGCCACCAAGTGGCAGATACCCAGCAGGCGCTGTGGCTGTATAAATTTGTCGGACACGATGCCCATGAATGTAGGCATGAAGATTGACACGATGCCCTGGATGGCATAGAACCAAGAAATCTCGGCGCCCATGCCAGCACGTCCCAAGTAATTGCCCATACATGTGAGATAGGCTCCCCAGACTGCAAACTCCAGGAAGTTCATCACAATAAGTCTTATTTTCAAATTGTTCATAATAAAGCTTTTATGTAGTTTATATTAATTATCATCAATCAAATTGCAACGTTTTTTGTTCCAAACTGCAAAGTTAACAATTTATTTGCTAATAGTCATTATAACCATCGGTAAATCTTCACTTTGCAGTGCGCGACTCAATGATTTTCTGGATTTCGGCCGCCTGCTCATACTCCTCGTTGTCGACATGCTGCTGCAGCATGGCCTTGAGCCGAGCAATGGGCATATCCTCGAGGCGAGTGTGCACCGGTTCGTCGATGTCTTTGTCGCGCGATGAGTCATAGCTTGCTATCGCCATCACCTGAGCCGTGGCATATATGCGTGCCCCAGTGCGCAGTGCCATCGCCACTGCGTCGCTTGTGCGCGAGTCAAGTTTCGTCTCGGTTTGGTCGTTTCTGATATTGAGCAGCGACGTGAATACTCCGTCCTTAAACTCGTTGATTATCACACTGGAAAGTTCGATACCGAAAGCATGGAAAACGCTGCACATGAGATCGTGAGTGAGCGGCCGCACTGGGATAATTTCCTGGAGGCGCACCATGATTGACTGCGCCTCGGTGGCACCTATCACAATGGGCACACGACGCGAGCCATCAAGTTCCTCAAGTATGAGCGCATAGGCTCCACTGTGCACCTCGCTGCACGACACGCCCAGCACTTTCAGTTCTACAAGTCCTTCCATTTCCATTTGGTTTCTAAACAGTTATCACGCCACTGCCGTAGCACAGATGAGCTCTTTCATCGTAAATCACAGCAAACTGCCCGGGTGCGATGCCCTGAACAGGTTTTTCGCTCTCGATGAGCCAGTCGTCGCCGTTGCGGCTGAGCTTACCCGGCATGAAAACAGGTGTGTGGCGGTTCTTAAACATGATGCTCACAGGCAGCGTGGCTCCCTCCCAAGGGTTGCCACTGATGAAGTGCATTTCCTGGAGGTGCAACTCGTGTCCATATTGGCGAGTAGTATCATAACCGCCTGATACATAGACAACATTATCGTGAACATTCTTTTTCACAACATACCACGGTCCACCACTCAGTCCCAGCCCCTTGCGCTGCCCTATTGTGTGGAACCAGAAGCCGTTGTGCTCGCCCAACTTACGGCCTGTCTCTATCTCGATAATAGGACCTTTCTTGGTGCCCAGGTGGCGAGCAATAAAATCGTTATAATTGATTTGTCCCAAGAAACAAATGCCCTGACTGTCTTTGCGATAGGCATTGGGCATGTGCACCTCAGCTGCAATGCGGCGCACCTCATCCTTGGGCAGGTTTCCTATGGGGAAAGTGATGTGGTTGAGCTGGTCGTAGGTGATTTGGGCAAGGAAATCGGTCTGGTCTTTAACCGGATCAACCGCCGTGGCAAGATATTTCACACCGTCTATCTCATCGGTCGTAGCGTAATGGCCTGTGGCAGTGATGTCAAACTCGTGCCCCCAACGTTCTTCAAAGTATCCGAACTTGATGATGCGGTTGCACATCATGTCGGGGTTGGGCGTGCGGCCCTCTCTCACCGTGCGTAGGGCATACTCCATTACATGCTCCCAGTATTCCTCGTGCAGCGACACCACCTCGAGCGGCAAGTGATACTTGTGGGCAATGAGCTGACACATCTCAATGTCTTCCTCGGCGGCGCAATCGCCCTCGTCGATGTCGAGGCCTATGCGTATGTAAAATAGATGCACGTCCTCGCCCTGCTCAACAAGGCGATGAACGGTCACCGCGCTATCGACTCCACCCGAAATCAGTGCTGCTACCCTCATGGTTAAGCGTTCTCAATCACGTCGTTCTCGCGATCGTCGGTGATAATGTGTGCCGAGATAATGTAGTCGAGCGAGATTTTGCCCGGACCTGCAAGAAGCATGTAAACAAACACACCAATAAACATAATGGGATAGCCCGCCTCAAAGTTGAAAAGCTGGTCAACTGTCGCGGGTTGCGACATTAGTATTCCTTTCTCGGCAATGTACATGATAATGAAGGGCACGATGACCGCAATGCGAGTGAGCAGTCCCAGCATAATCATAGTGGAGCTGAGCAGCTCAAGCACAAGAAGCATCGTCATCGAGAACTCGGGTGACATGCCCCAGAAACCCTCAAACGTAGGCACCAGTTCGTCGAAGTAAAGCATCTGGCGCACACACACGGTGAGGAACATAACGCCCACAAAAAGGCGCAGAAACAAACGCGACAGGTTGCTGTAGGTGTAACCAGTGCTAAAGAGGAAAAGTCGTTTTAGGAAACGCATAAAATATATATTTATCTTTTGGTTGTCAATTAATTAAGAGCGTTCTTCACATCGTCAACGGTAACGTTCTTAGTGAGAATCTTGCGGTCCTTGTCAAGGATGTAGCAACTGGGGATAGAGCGAATGTCAAAGATGTCGAGGGCATCCTCGCAGCTCACATTCACCCATTTTTCGGGCTGCTGCTCATACCATTTCTCATCGGGCTTGCCCACATATATTTGTACGAGTTTGAACTTACCTTGTTCCATAAGGTTGTTTACGCCTATGTCAAGGCTCAGGCGGGTGCGCTCAAACGAGCTATTGGCCGAATCGTCGGTAAAGAAAAGCATAATTGTCTCGCCCTCGATAGTCGAGAAACGCGACTTGCCGTTGGCAGTGGCGATGTCAAAGTCAACAACCACATTGCCCACGAGGTTTTTGTTGATAATTTCCACCTGATGCCTGTAATACTTACGCTCGTCGGCCTTCAGATTGGTCGACTCACTCAGTTTTTTTGCGATCTCGCAGTAGAGCTCGTCGCTCCAGTACTCGGCGTTGACGCCATAAAGTGCGTCTTGTGCCACGCGGCCAATTTTTGACAAGTTTTTACTATTGGCGCGAGCCTTAAATAGGAAATCGCGCATCGACGACATCACTATGTTGCGATGAGCAAACTTGAAGAAGCCTATGTAGTCGCGGAAAGCACGCTCAAAGTCGGCATCGTTAGTGATGGGACGCGAGATGTCGTAGTTGTTCCAGAAATTAACGATGATGTAGTTGCAACGACTCTCAAGCGTGGTGCAAGTGTCGGGGGCAACGGGATAGACAAACGGAGTGGCAGGTGCTTGGTCTTGAGCCACACAGCACACTGACATTGAAATAGTTAAAGCACAAATTACCGTATAAAAACGTTTCATTTTCTTAGTTTAAAAACACTATTATCCTAATTTAATCTATAAAATTACATCAAATGCTTTGTATAACAAAATACAATGACCAAAAATTGTTTAAAAAAACATTTTTTCACTTTTGCATCCCGGCGACTCACACCTTGAGTTTGAGTTTGCAACGCTCCATCAACCCTCCCACAACGATGCATAGCAACGAGAAGCACAAGCAATTAATAAGCCCTATGCCTGCGCCTTTAGACCACTCGGGGCACTCAATGCCAAGCACGTTACCCAATACATACATGAGCGACGGCACCATGTAAACAGTGAGAGTAGCAGTGCCCGCCGGCTTGATGATTGTGAAGAAACCACGCATTGCGCGCGTAGTGTGGAACTTGGCAAAAATGGTGTAGAGTGCAGCCGATGCGGCGACTGCCATAAACACCCATGGAAGTGTTGCAGAGAGTTTGTTGAAAATCCAGAAAACGTTGGTAATAAGCGACATCGCCGCCATAACCACAGCAATAACAAGACCAGCTTTAAGTTGAATGCTACTGCCTTTTTCGTTCAGTCGCGACATAAGCACAGTGAAGCACACGCCACTCATCACCAGCAAGTGGTGCGAGGCATTGTCAATGTGAAGAGTGTCGTGGAGGAAAGTGCCAAGGAAATTGTCCTGCAACGGGACAATCGGTTTCCCGCCCCAGGTATCATTAAACGGTGAGACAAACACATTAATAATAAATAGAATAGACCAAACTATGTAGATACCGTAGCGCGACTGGCGGCACAGCAAATAGGCAATCGCACTGAAAAGATAGGCCCACCCTATTATACCCAGAATGCCCCACCATTTGGCTGCAAACATAGTGCCTTTTGCACTCACAAAATTGAACGCCACAATCGTTAGAATCAGTAAACCCGCTACTTGCAACGACATTTTGAACCACTTGCCATCCCACGATTTAGGATAGACATTCCATATCATGAAAAATGCCGCAATGCAAATGGGGCGATAGTTGTTAGCAGTGAAAAACGAACCCTCGGCAAAACCTCCTTCCGAATTAACTAGAAACACGCCCATCAGCAAGAGTGCGATTGAGCGCGACAAAATGTGCGAAAGAGTCGATTCAACCGATCTCCCTTTGAGAAAACGATTTTCGATGGCATAAGGAATGCTCAGGCCCACAGCGAAAAGAAAACATGGAAACACAAAATCGGCAAGACCCATGAAATCCTCTGCCCAGTCGGCATGTTCCATCCACTTCGGGACATCCTTAACGCGCCATAAGTCATTGACAAAGAGCATCACAGCCATTGTGAGAGCCCTAAACATATCAATCGCAGCATTGCGTTGTGAAAAGTAATTAGAAGTCATGTCACAAAAGTAATAATTTTCACCGAATTAACAAAAATTTCCCCCACCCCAAAATTAAAATCTCAACCATGTTGAACCACGTTGAACAAGGTTGAACTATGTTAAACTATATTGAACTACGCCCCAACAGGGTGTAAAAAAAGAGCGGCGGGCCTGGGGCTCGTCGCTCTGGGTAGGGGGCGGTTACCNGAAAAATCTGCTCGACATAAAATCAAAAATACTTCAAAATTCTAATGAACTATTTGGGTAGAAAAGCGGTGTAACTTTTTCAGTTACACCGCTTTTCTACAGGTGGCTAACGCACTGTATTCTGGCGTGCGACACTGGGCAGTCGCGACATTGAGTTATTGTTCATGATGCGCACGCCGCGCTGTGTTCCAGTGAACGTGTTGCCGCTGATTTTTATCTTGGAAGAGCTTACACGCGTGGCGTCAAGATCGGTGATTGCCTCGGTGTGTGACACTGAAACGCGATTGCCACTAACCGACAACTGCGCCGGCTGTTGTTTGCAGTTTACAAGGATTTTAGTCTTAATGTCGCTATTGTTTATCGTGAGTTTGGCGTCGGCCACATTATTTAGCACAAACGACTGTTCAACGCTGGGTGCCGTGACGTGGTCGACAGTGAAATTATTGACACGTGTGGCGACATTTTTGACATTCGTTGCAAGGTTGCAATACTGTGCCGAAACCGTTGCCATGCGATCAAAGTAGGTGTTGAGCGTGTTTGAGCCATTTACCGTTAAATTACTTGCAGTCAAATGGAAAGGGATGTCCATGGCTGGCGTCACGAGCGTGTTGAGTGTGGTGGAATTGCTCAGGTTGACAGTGACATTGCTGAGCTCAAGTTGAGGCTCAAACGAGCTTTTGCCATACACCGCAAAAAACTGATTCATTGAGTATTGAGCCGTGTTGCGGCTGTCGAGGTCAACGTCGATGTTGAAAGTAACATTCTCGAGCACAGTGCGGTAGGCGCGCGTCATCACCGACGACAGCACCCTATTTTTCGACACGTTGAACGTCGAATTGCGCACGGTGAAGGTGTCGCCGCTCAAACCTTCGGCAACATTCAGGATATATTGCGCGGCGTCAAGAAGCATATATTTCTCGTTTATGCCAAAGGTGCAGCCGTCAATCACATTGTGGTGACTCATCGACATAAGGTCGGTGATACTTTCCTGCTTTGGTCCGCAAGCACAGTCGTTGAAGATGCAATTAGTTGCAGTGGCATTGTTGGTACCAGCCGACATATCAAGGCCCTGAAGGCTGTAACGACCTGTTACATTGTTGATTTTAGCGCCAGAGCAGTGCAATCCTACGGGCTGAAAATAAATGTGGTCGAATGTGCAGTCGTGCATATTCACGTTGCGCACGATGAGCGACTTGCTGCGCACTCCCGCTACCAGACCGCTGCTGCGCATCTCAAAATGGCAGTTATAGATGTTAAAATTGCGGTTGAGCGACGAGTCGGCCACCTTGGGGATGAGTTGGATGGCGTCGGCAGCGATACCGCACGAATAGCCACCGTCCTGCCCATAGTTATAGGCTGTTTCGGCGCTGTAGGTCACACCGTTAACCGTAGGGAACTTGCTGGCATAGACGGGAGGGAAATCGTGCACAGAGTGGAAACCGACAAACTTCAGGTCGTGAATCGAGCAATCCTTGCAGTTATTGAGCACCAGGCCCATCACGAGCGAGCCCAGCGTGCCCGTTCCACACAGCTCCATATTGCTGGCGCTGCCAATCTTGATAGTTTGCACCTGCTTAGAGGAGAAATAGTTGCCGTTAATCACGATTTTCACGCCGTTGCTGCCCGAAAGGAACTGGGCGAGCATCTGCAAAGCAGTGCTGTTGTCGGTGCCTTTGCGCAGCTGCGTGTTGAAGCGCTTGCCCTTGAAGGTGTAGTTATAGCGCTGAGTCGTCATGTCGTTGACAAGACCGAAATTAGACGCCTTTAGCGACGAGTTGGCAAAAGTAGCGACCGAGAAGTCGCAGTTTTTGAAGATGGTTGTGGAAAGCGAGGTGACGACCTTGAGGTTGTGGCCAGTAATGGTGGCGTCCTTAAACATACCCTTGCCGCTGAACACAAGCGTAGAGTTGTCGCCCACATGGATAAAGCCGGTAACAACGCTGGTCACATTATAGGTAGCGTTAGGCTGGCTAAACGATGCAGCAACAGCACAAGCGCATCCCATCGTCACAGCCACTAAAATCGACACAATATATCTAAACATAGTATTGATATAAATTAAACATACAAAGGTAATATAATAATGTGACTTGAAGAAACATTGAAGGTTTAATAAACTTTTTGGGTTAACATAAAAAAAGAGCGGCGGGCCTGGGGCTCGTCGCTCTGGGTAGGGGGCGGTTACCTAC
>JABUUJ010000003.1:54065-58427 GCA_021443235.1 Muribaculaceae bacterium | reverse complement strand
ACTCGTCTCCTTGTACTTAGTTGTTGCAAAGCATTTCAATGATCTCTCATCTCGCCCCCGGGCTCCGAAAAGCCCGAAAGCGACTGCAAAATTACTGCTTTCCCCCGAACCGGCAAAATTTTTTCACAACTTTTTTTGAAAAAAATTTTCCCGAGGGGAAAGGAGGGGTGAAAGAAGGAGGAGATGGAGGGGTGAAAGGATGGTGCCTTATAATATAATAAGGTGGGGGCCTTCGCTTTTGGCGAAAGAACAGGGGCGGTGCTGGATGGATAGTGGCAGTGGGGAATGGGGATGGTGGCAGTGGGGTTGCTTTTACTGCATGATGCGAAAGACGCGGATGCCGAGGTTGTTTTTGCTGTGTCGCAGGTAGTCGGCGAGGGGCTCGTTTTCGAGCATAACTTTTTCGCCGGTCATTGATGCGTCAAGCAAGTAGACCTCGCCCTTGTCGTCCTTGTGGATGATGCCGAGGTGTGAGATGTCGAGACCTTCGATTTTAGTGACGAGAGCGATGAAGTCGCCCGGCTTGAGAGCTTCCTTGACCTTTTTGTTTCCGAGCCATTGTTTCTTGACATAGGGCATGCGGTGCTTGCGGTAGCCCACCTCGTAGTTGCGTATTTTCTCGACCATAGCGCTGTCGTTTTTGAGAGCCTGGTAGCTGTCTTTGTGCTTGGTCATGAAATCAATGTTCTTGACGATGTGGTCGGCTGTGGGAATGTCGGAGGTCACCTCGATGAGATTGCCACGGCTGCGGTTGTTGACAATCCACTCGCTGATGTAGTGCAGACGGCTGGAGTAGTCGGTCATCTCGCCATTGCGATAGCGCAGGTCCTCGAGATTGGCGGCATAGTCGCGCCACGAGGTGCGAGAGTTGAGCGTGGAGCGCGTGAGCGCATAAAGAGTCTCAACAAAAGTGGTGCAGTCGAGCTGATGGATATTGATGGTGAGCATCTCGTTGTCGCCCTCGAGCGTGTGTGCCACATAAGGTCGTCCCATCAGCTCATTGGCATAGAACGCGACGAGCTGGTTGGGCGTTTTAAGCCCCGACTGAGCACCTTTGCGCAGGAGGTCGTTAATCTCGGTGGTGTCGTTGTCGCAGTGAAAGCGCATTTGCTGGAAAGTGGCGGCGCTGGCACTGAGCGATGCAGTCGAAAAAGCGACAAGAAGTATAGAAAGAATCTTTTTCATTTCGTAGAGAGTTATTGACAAAGCAAAATTACAAAAAAACGGCGTAAGCGCAAAATTTTATTTTTGCGAAGCTTGCTTGGCGCCCTCCATCTGGTAGAAAGAAAGGGGGAAGGTGAGGCAAGCGGTGCCGTCCATTGTGGGCTCGTTGGTGCTATAGTCGTGGCTAACGTCGTGATATACAACGTCGCCGGGCTGGAACTGCTCGTAGGCGTTAGAGACGAGGTGCGGCATATCGTCGGTGAGATTCACACCCTTCAGACTCTCGAAAATGGTGGCGTAGACAGGTCCGTCGACGAGAGCGCCGGTGGTTGTGCCCACCTTGAGGAAGACGTAGTTGCTGTGTGGCGCGTGCGGATATACCCCACCCTGAGGCAACTCGACCACCATGCTTGTGCCCCACGGGTTGCAGCCGAATAGCCAGTCGCGCAGCGAGCCCTCCATTTCCTCGTAGGTGCGGTCGCCGGTGAGCGTGCGGTAAAGGATGCACTGAGTGAGCATTGCCGTGGTGAGGTTGTTGCTGCACCAGATGCCCGGGATGCCCCACAGGAATGGGTTGTTGTTGGCCTTAGCGCGGTCGAGAGTGCGCTGAATGCCCGTGCGCATATTGCTGATGAACTCGGCCGAAAGGCGTTTGTCGCCATTGTCGCGAGCGATTTTGGCAAGGTTGTAGTGGCCCATGTTGAGGAAGGGATACCACTGGTAGTGTCGTGCGCTATCGGCACCCATCCACGGAGTGATAGGCTCACGTCGGCCGTACTCGGTGGCCTGGGTGATGTAACGTCGGTCGTGGGTGAGGTGGAAGAGCTCGGTTGCTCCCAACTCCATGTCATCTACCCAGTTATCCTCCTCATAGATGTAGGGCGAGAGGATAGAGACCGTGTGAGCGTTGCCTGGGAGGTCGATGCCCACCTGATAGGCATCGGCAGCCTTAGCGGCGATTTTGGCGGCAAACTCGGGATAGAAAGGCGCGAGCACCTTGGCACCGAGGGCGAAATCGCTGGCATACTTACCCGCGGTGTTAGCCCCACCCATGGTGGCGTTGAGGCCCTTGTGCCGTTGTTGCGGCTTGCCGTTGACGAAATAGACGGGGCGTCCGTTGTTGGGTCCCCAGCCATAGTCGGCATGGTCGTTGACTGGCAGTCGCAGGCCGCAGTGATCGCGGTCGTCGGCGATTTGGTTGTAGAGTTCGCCTTTCTCGGGGTTCATGCGGTCGAGCCAGTCGAGTCCCCAGTAGATTTCGTCGATAATATCGGGGATGCCGTTGGCTCCTGGTGTTCCGTTAGCCTTGAAATGGTCGCCGAATGCGGCGGGATTTTGCTGGAAAGCAAACATCATCTGGTAGATAGCGTTGGCCGAAGTGCTGGTGTACTGAAGCAGGTCGGCGGCGTCGTGCCATCCTCCTCGCACGTCGATGTGCTGTCCTTCCTTGGTGGGATGATACTTGATGTAGGCGTCCTTCTGGTGGCAACTATCGCCGGTGAACGGGTTGAAGCCGCAGCGCTGCTGTCGCATGTAGTTGAGCAGGAAGTCGGCTGTTCCGTCATAGACCTTAGTGGAAATGTTGAAGGCGGGCGATTGGGCGACGCCCTTCACGTTAATGCGGTAGGTGCCAGGCTTTTGGAAGCTGGAGAAATTAAGTCGATAGGTTGATTTCATGAATTGCAACGCGCCTGTAGCGGTTACGTCTTTAGAAGTAAAAGCCACCTTTCCCGTGGCATTGTCGACGAGTTGGAACTCGGTGACTGGGGTGACGTCCTGACACATAATCACAGCCACCTTGGTCGACTGCGGCAGGTATCCTAACTGGTTGATGCGAATCCACGCCTCGGCCTGAGCGGCGAGAGCGACTGTTGCAATAATAATCAAAAAAAAGTAACGTCTCATATCAGTAAAGTTTTCTAAGAGATTTCCAGCAAGCTGTTGCGAGAGAGTAGTCGAGGTCGTCGGCCCCAGCATCCCAGTACATGAGTCCGCGCACACGTCCGCCACCCACATATTTTTCGGCCTTGAGCGCTATGCTCTTGGGGTTATCGTAGGAGCCATAGAAAATTGAGCCTTTCTTGGCATAAGGGGTCATGGCATTGTCGTCCCAGTTGTCGAAATTGAGTTCGGAATGCTTATCGAAATCGCGATAGTCGATTACCGATGGTGATTTTTCGAAGCTGTGGCGCAGGTAGAACGGGATGCCCAGCACCATCTGCGTGGAGTCGTAGCCGGCAGCCTCATACTCGGCCATGGTGCGCTCTATGTCCCAGTAGGAGGTGGTGCTCTTGACCGCAGAGTTGAAGCCACGATGCCCCGACGAGGCGTCGTCGAGGTCGTAGGTCATAATGTTTACCCAATCGATGTAGGGTTTAATTGCCTTTAGATCAAAGTATTTCCACCCAATCCCATCGTCCTGTGGCTTTTTGTCCTTTACATATCCTGCAAGGGTGAGCAAGTAGCGTGTGCCGAGCGACTGGCGCAATTGCTTGATGAGGAGAGTGAAGTTGTCGACGTCGTTAACCTTGTCGCAAGCCGCCCCACTCCAGGAAAGGCCAGGCATTTCCCAGTCCATGTCGATGCCGTCGAGGCCCCACTTGCGCAGGAACTCGGCGCAATCCTCGGCAAACTCGCGTCGTGCCGTCTCGCTGGCGGCGATGGCGCTGAAGCCGCCGTCCTGGCGGTTGTCGCTATTGGTCACAGTGTGGGTGAAAGAAAGCAGAATTTTGATTTTAGGGTTCTTATTTTTGAGTGCGAGGACCTGTTTGAATGCCGAGTTAATGCCCTCTCCCTGAAGGTTGAATCCCTCGTAGACATTGTTGCGCACATAAACCTCGGCCGCCGAGAAGCAGATGTGAGTCACCATCTCGGGTCGCGGCAGACGCGAGCGATAATAGGGAGCATAGGCGATGCACACTCGGCCTTCGGGCAGCACGGTAGTGTCCTCAACGACGGGGTCGATAATGGGATCAACTGGGGGTTCAGGCGGGTTGACAGGAGTAGGCTCGTCGCTGGTACAAGCCACGAGCGCAAGGCCAAGTAAAACGGCCGAAAAGAAACGCGAAAAATTCATATAGTGTAAAGAGGTTAATCCTAAAAAAAGTTCATTAGAGCGCCGAGGTTGATTATTTTTTCGATTTTTCGTCTTTTTGTTTTCTGCCGGCATCTTTTCCTTGTTTATTCAGTCACATAGCT
>JABUUJ010000003.1:31386-54039 GCA_021443235.1 Muribaculaceae bacterium | reverse complement strand
AAATCGGCTCGACATAAATTCAAAAATACTTCAAAATTCTAATGAACTATTTGGGTTAATTGTATGTGAGTGCAAATTTAGTCAAAAAGCGTGCAAAAACGAAATAAAACGGCGAAAAAGTAACGCCATGGATGCAAAAAAAGCATCCCAGTTGGGGTACTGGGATGCTGGTGTATATCACGGGAGTGATAAATCGAGGGGTGATTACTCGGCAGCGGGAGCCTCGGCTGCGGGAGCCTCGGCCTTCTTGCCTGAGCGGCGGCTGCGGCGAGTAGTCTTTTTCTTAGCTGCGCCATCCTGAGCCTTGGCTGCGAGCATCGACTCGTTAAAGTCAACGAGCTCGATGAAGCAAGTCTTAGCGTTGTCGCCAAGACGGTTGCCCAGCTTGAGGATGCGAGTGTATCCACCGGGACGGTCGGCAATCTTGGGAGCGATTACAGTGAACAACTCGGTGACAGCCTCTTTGCTTTGAAGATAGCTGAATACAACACGGCGAGAGGGAGTAGTGTCCTCCTTAGCGCGGTTGATGATAGGCTCGGCGAAGACGCGGAGCGACTTAGCTTTAGCAAGGGTTGTAAAGATTCTCTTGTGGAGAATGAGCGATGTAGTCATGTTAGAGAGCATCGCGTCGCGGTGAGCTTTCTTGCGGCTTAAGTGGTTGAATTTCTTATTGTGTCTCATCGTTAATTACTCTTTATCTAATTTATACTTTGAAATATCCATGCCAAACGACAGGCTGTGAGCCGAAAGGAGTTCTTCAAGCTCGGAAAGCGACTTTTTGCCGAAGTTGCGGAACTTCAACAGGTCGTTTTTGTTAAACACAACGAGCTCGCCCAAGGTCTCAACCTCGGCCGACTTGAGGCAGTTGAGAGCGCGAACCGAGAGGTCCATCTCAACGAGCTTAGTCTTAAGGAGTTGACGCATGTGCAGTACTTCCTCGTCAAATTCCTCGGTGCCGTCGCCCTGCTCAATGTCGATAGCGATTTTCTCGTCGCTGAAGAGCATGAAGTGCTGGATGAGAATTTTAGCGGCTTCCTTGAGAGCCTCCTTTGGGTGAATAGACCCGTCGGTGGTGATTTCAAGTATAAGTTTCTCGTAGTCGGTTTTCTGTTCCACGCGGTAGTTTTCTACCACAGTTTTCACATTAATAATGGGCGTGTAGATTGAGTCGATAGCGATCTGGTCGATGGGAGCGTTGGGGTTAGCCTTGGCGTTCTCGTCGGCTGGGATGTAACCGCGACCCTTATTAATGGAAAGTTCAATCTGGAATCCGGTAGAAGGGTCGATGTGGCAGATTTCGAGCTCGGGGTTGAGCACTTCGAACCCGCTGAGGACCTTACCGATGTCACCAGCCTTAAACACATCCTGGCCCGAAACCTTGACTGTTGCCTTCTCGCTCTCGGTGTCCTCAACGATTCTTTTGAGTCGAACCTTCTTGAGGTTGAGTATAACGTTGGTAACGTCTTCCTTTACACCGGGGATAGTGGCGAACTCGTGCAAAACACCGTCGATGCGGATGTCGCAAATAGCAAAGCCCTCGAGTCCTGAGAGGAGTATGCGGCGCAGAGCGTTACCGATGGTGACTCCGTAGCCGGGCTCCAGAGGACGGAACTCGAACTTGCCAAAGGTGCTGTCGGCTTCAAGCATAAGCACCTTGTCGGGTTTCTGAAAAGCTAAAATAGCCATGGATTGTTAAGATTTTACTGTTTAGAATACAACTCTACGATCAACTGTTCCTTGATGTTTTCAGGGATATCCTCACGCTGTGGGAGGTGGAGGAGCTTTCCGCCCTTTACGTTCTCGTCCCACTCGATCCAGGGGTACTTGCTGTGGTTGAAACCAGCGAGAGCGTCCTGGATAACCTCGAGCGACTTGCTCTTCTCGCGCACTGCTACTACTTGTCCGGGCTGCACGCTGTAAGAAGCGATGTTAACCACGCCGCCGTCGACTGTGATGTGACGGTGCAGAACGATTTGACGAGCTGCTGCGCGTGATGGAGCGATACCGAGGCGGTAAACGACGTTGTCGAGTCGCTGCTCGAGTAGCTGGAGGAGGTTTTCACCAGTTACGCCCTTAGCCGAAGAGGCTTTTTTGAAGAGGTTGCGGAACTGACGCTCAAGGACACCGTAGGTGTATTTAGCTTTTTGTTTTTCGCGAAGCTGTGTACCGTACTCAGAGAGTTTTCTTCTCTTGTTGGCGCCATGCTGTCCGGGAGGATAGTTTTTCTTAGCATAAGCCTTATCTTCGCCGAAAATGGGCTCACCAAGCTTGCGAGCGATTTTAGATTTTGGACCGGTATATCTAGCCATTTTGTTTCTAAATAATTAAAGTTTTGTTGTGGAATCACCACAGTGCAGCCGCGATTGCAGAGAGGTTGTTGTAGATTGCAATCCAATCACTGTTAGGAGATTCGCGAAAAATAAAAATGTGAATAATTACAAGAGTTAGGTTGATGTAATAAAAGCCAAAATATCACACTCTTCTTCTCTTGGGGGGGCGGCAACCGTTGTGAGGAAGCGGAGTAACGTCGATGATTTCGGTTACTGCGATGCCTGCGCCATGGATGGTGCGGATAGCTGACTCACGTCCATTGCCTGGACCTTTTACATAGGCCTTGACCTTGCGCAGGCCGAGGTCTAAAGCAACCTTTGCACAGTCTTGTGCGGCCATCTGAGCTGCGTAGGGTGTATTCTTTTTTGACCCGCGGAAGCCCATTTTACCGGCTGAAGACCATGAAATTACCTGTCCCTCACCGTTGGCGAGGCACACAATGATGTTGTTGAAAGAAGAATGCACGTGAAGCTGACCTACACCGTCAACCTTAACAACTCTCTTCTTTGCTGCGACTGTCTTTTTTGCCATACTTAATTATTATTTAGTAGCTTTCTTCTTGTTTGCAACTGTTTTCTTGCGCCCCTTGCGAGTGCGAGCGTTGTTCTTGGTGCTCTGTCCGCGCACGGGGAGCCCGTTGCGGTGACGAATACCGCGGTAGCAACCGATGTCCATCAGTCGCTTGATATTCATCTGGATTTCTGAACGAAGGTCACCTTCGACCTTGAAATCGTTACCGATCACCTCGCGCACCTTAGCTGCCTCGGCGTCGGTCCAATCCTTGACCTTGGTGTCTTCGCTGACACCGGCTTTAGCAAGGATGGTTGCTGCGCTGCTGCGTCCTATACCGTAAATGTAGGTGAGGGCGATCACGCCGCGTTTGTTTTGGGGTAAATCTACTCCGACAATACGTACTGCCATATTATATTTTTAAAATTTTGTGCAAAATTAATCAAATTAATTGAAATTGAGGTAAGGTTGACCGCAAAAAATGCGATTTCAACCAGTTGCAAGCCCGATTAGGGAGGAATTATCCCTGACGTACCTTGAACTTAGGGTTCTTCTTGTTGATGAGATACAGGCGACCCTTGCGACGTACGATTTTGCAATCAGGCGTGCGCTTCTTGATAGAGGCTCTTACTTTCATAATCTTATTTTGTTATGTTTATTTATATCTGAATGAAATTCTTCCTTTGGTCAAATCATAGGGGCTCATCTCGACGCGCACCTTGTCGCCGGGGAGTATCTTGATGTAGTGCATGCGCATTTTGCCGCTGATGTGGGCGATGATTTGCACGCCGTTTTCAAGTTCCACACGGAACATTGCGTTGGAAAGCGACTCGACGATGGTTCCGTCTAATTCTATTGCGTTTTGTTTAGCCATAAACTGGTTGTTGTAAAAGTGACTTAAATTATTGATTATAAAACCTTAAATGAAGCGTTCGCCTAAAGCCTCCTTGACGTATTGGAACGATGAGAGGATGTCGGGCTTGCCATCGTGGATGGCGATGCTGTGCTCGAAGTGGGCGCTGGGCTTGCGGTCGCGGGTGCGAGTAGTCCATCCGTCGCGCTCGGTGACGATGTTGCGGCTGCCGAGGTTGATCATAGGCTCAATTGCGATGCACATGCCGTTTTTGATGAGTGGCCCGGTGCCGCGGCGTCCGTAGTTGGGGACTTCGGGGTCTTCGTGGAGTTTCTTCCCCACTCCGTGCCCGCACATTTCGCGCACGACGCTGTAGCCACGTTTCTCGCAGTATTGCTGGATGGCGTTGCTGATGTCGCCTATGCGGTTGCCCACGAGCGCCTTTTCGATTCCCACGTAGAGCGATTCCTTGGTGGTGACGAGAAGATTTCTCACCTCGTCGGTCACCTCGCCCACGCAGAAGGTGTAGGTTGAGTCGCCGTTGAATCCTGCTGGAGTCACTGCTCCGCAGTCGCAAGAGACGATGTCGCCCTCACGCAGCGCGTATCCTGAGGGGATGCCATGCACCACAACCTCGTTGACCGAGATGCAGAGCGAAGCCGGGAAGCCGTAGAGGCCTTTGAATCCTGGGGTGCATCCTTGTGATCGGATATATTCTTCGGCGATTTGGTCGAGCTTGCGAGTGGTAACCCCTGGAGCCACCCACTTGGCGACTTCGCCAAGTGTGCGGGCTACTACAAGGTTAGCTTCACGCAGAAGCTCTATTTCTTCATTGGTTTTAAGATAAATCATTTACTTAATTCACCTTAAAAAGGATCAGACGGTGCGTCCCTTAATCTTACCGCTCTTCATGAGGCCGTCGTAGTGGTGCATCTCGAGGTGGTTGTTGACCTGTGCGAGAGTGTCAAGCACTACGCCCACGAGGATGAGCAGCGAAGTACCGCCAAAGAACTGCGCGAACGCCTGGTTGATGCCAAAGTAACGTGCGAAGGCAGGCAGGATAGCTACTACACCGAGGAAGAGCGAGCCGGGGAAGGTGATGCGCGACATGATAGAGTCGATATAGTCGGCGGTCTTAGTACCGGGCTTGATGCCAGGGATAAAGCCGCTGTTCTTCTTGAGGTTCTCGGCGATTTGCTTGGGTTGTACTGTGATTGCAGTGTAGAAGTAGGTGAACGCTACAATCATGAGGAAGTAAACCACATTGTACCAAACCCCGTTCATGTCACCGAAAACGCGTGAGATAGTGCCAAGGATGCCACTTTCCTGCTGGTGAGCGCCGAAGCCGGCGAGTGTGATGGGGATGAACATGAGAGCCTGTGCGAAGATGATGGGCATCACGTTAGCCGCATTGACCTTCAGGGGGATGTACTGACGGGCGCCGCCATACTGGCGGTTGCCGACGATGCGCTTGGCATACTGCACAGGCACCTTGCGAGTGCCTTGAGTGAGCATAATGCCACCGGCGAGAACTGCGAAGAGAATGATGATCTCAACGAGGAACATCACGAGGCCACCTTGTGCTGTGTTGAGGCGGCTGGTGAACTCCTGAACGATAGCGCCGGGGAAGCGTGCGATGATACCCACGAGGATGATCATCGAGATACCGTTGCCGATGCCCTTGTCGGTGATCTTCTCGCCGAGCCACATGATGAACATGGCGCCTGCGGTGAGCACGATAGAGAGGTAGAGCATCATCCAGAAGCCGATGTGTGCGTGACCGCCGGCTGCGTTAACCTGATACTGGAGGTTAACAAGGTAGGCGGGAGCCTGCACGAGCAGGATGGCCACTGTGAGGTAGCGGGTATACTGGTTGAGCTTCATGCGTCCGCTCTCGCCCTCGCGCTGCATCTTTTGGAACTGAGGCAGCACCATACCCATGAGCTGGATAACGATAGAGGCGGTGATGTAGGGCATGATACCCAGCGCGAAAATTGAAGCCTGAGAGAAAGCGCCACCCGAGAACATATCGAGGAGCTGCATCAGTCCGCTGTTAGTGAAATTGCGCATTGCCTCAAGGTCTTGAGGGCTGATACCTGGCAGCACGACGAAACATCCTATGCGATAGATGAGGATGAAGAAGAACGTGGTGAGCAGGCGCTGGCGCAAGTCTTCAATTTTCCAGATGTTCTTAATTGTTTGGATAAACTTCATCAGAATTAAACTTTAGCAATTGAACCACCAGCTGCTGTGATGGCAGCCTCGGCTGACTTTGAGAATGCGTTGGCCTCAACCTCGATGGCGCGTGTGATAGCGCCCATGCCAAGTATTTTCACGAGCTGGCCCTTGCGAACCATACCAGCTTGCATGAGGTCGGCGATAGTGACCTTGGTGAGGTTGTTCTGCTCGGCGATAGCCTCGATGACGGCGATGTTGATAGCCTTGTACTCAACGCGGTTGATGTTTTTGAATCCCGATTTGGGAAGGCGGCGCTGCAGAGGCATCTGACCACCTTCAAAACCAACCTTGTTTTTGTAGCCCGAGCGCGACTTGGCACCCTTGTGACCACGAGTTGAAGTACCGCCCTTGCCAGAGCCGGGACCACGACCGATGCGACGTTTCTTCTTATTTGAACCGACAGCGGGTTGTAAATTATGTAGTTCCATATTCTTAAATCGATTTTTTAATTATTCGTCAACTTTGGTAACAGTTACCAGGTGGCGAACAGCGTTAACCATACCCAAGATTTCGGGAGTGTCGTTGTGCTCCACTACTTGATTCATTTTGTGCAGTCCCAGAGCGTCGAGAGTTCTTTTCTGTCGCTCGGGGCGGTTGATGCGAGACTTAACTTGCTTGATTTGTATCTTAGCCATAATTACTTGTCGTTATTATTAACCGTTAAACACTTTGTCAAGAGTTACGCCGCGATAGTGAGCCACCTCAAGAGGGCTGCGCATTTCGAGTAGACCTGCGATGGTAGCCTTGACGAGGTTGTGGGGGTTGGAAGAGCCCTTAGACTTACAGATCACGTCGGTAACGCCGATGCTCTCAAAGACGGCACGCATCGCACCACCGGCCTTCACGCCGGTACCGGGAGTTGCGGGCATCATGATGACGCGCGAGCCGCCGAACTTGGCGACCTGCTCGTGAGGAATAGTGCCGTTGTGAACGGGAACCTTGACGAGGTTTTTCTTGGCGACCTCAACGCCCTTAGAGATGGCAGTGGTCACCTCGTTAGCCTTACCGAGGCCGTATCCGATAATACCGTTGCCGTCGCCCACTACTACGATAGCGGCGAAGGTGAAGGTGCGACCACCCTTGGTCACCTTGGTAGTACGGTTAATGGCAACGAGACGCTCTTTGAGCTCGGTCTCGCTGGTTATTTTAACTCTGTTATTTTTCTTTACCATGATTGTTATTAAAATTTAAGTCCGCCTTTACGAGCGCCGTCAGCCAATGATTTAATTCTGCCATGGAACAGGAAACCGTTGCGGTCGAAGACTACAGTGCTGATGCCAGCCTCGATGGCCTTCTTGGCGATGAGCTCGCCCACCTTCTCAGCGATTTCACTTTTAGTTCCCTCGTCGATGCCCTTAGAAGAGGCCGAGACGAGTGTGTTGCCGGCGAGGTCGTCGATGACCTGGGCATAAATTTGCTTATTGCTTCTAAAGACACACAAGCGGGGACGCTCGGGAGTGCCGCTGATGCGACCACGGATGCGTCTTTTGATTTTATTACGTCTTTCTACTTTAGATATCATGATGTTCTACTTATTATTTGGCTGCAGCCGATTTACCAGACTTGCGGCGAATAACCTCGCCAACGAACTTAACACCCTTGCCCTTGTAAGGTTCAGGCTTGCGGAAAGAGCGGATCTTGGCGCAAATCTGTCCCAGGAGCTGCTTGTCGCATGATTCGAGAGTGATGAGCGGGTTTTTGTTGCGCTCACTCTTGGCCTCGAGCTTAACCTCGGGGGGCATTTTCAAGTAGATAGCGTGTGAGAAACCGAGCGCGAGCTCCAGGACTTGTCCTTGGCTTGTTGCGCGGTAACCGACGCCCACGATCTCGAGCTCCTTCTTGAAGCCCTGGCTTACGCCGATGACCATGTTGTTGATGAGGGCGCGGTAGAGTCCGTGCTGTGCGCGCGACTCGCGCTCATCGTTGGGTCGGGTGACCTTGATTTCGTTACCTTCTACCTCAACCTTGATATTGGGGTTGATAGACTGCTTGAGCTCGCCTTTTGGGCCCTTTACAGTGATCACGTTGTCTTTGTTCTCAAATGTTACGCCGGCGGGTAACACGATGGGTAATTTACCTATTCTTGACATAATGTTCCCTCCTTAATTAATAAACGTAACACAAAACTTCGCCACCCACCTTCTGGGCCTTAGCCTCCTTGTTGGTCATAACGCCCTTAGAGGTTGAGAGGATGGCAATACCTAAACCATTGAGCACTCGGGGCATGTCTTTGTAGCCGGTGTACTGGCGAAGGCCTGGACGCGAGACGCGGGTGAGGCACTTGATGGCGTTGACCTTGTCGACGGCGTCGTACTTGAGCGCGATTTTGATGGTTCCTGATGGGGTTTCACCTTCTACAAACTTGTAGTTGAGGATGTAGCCTTGGTCAAAGAGGATCTTGGTGATCTCTCTCTTGAGTTTCGAAGAAGGGATTTCAACGACACGGTGCTGTGCCTTGATCGCATTCCTCAATCTTGTCAAATAATCTGCAATTGGATCAGTCATTTTTGTTTTTGTTTTAAATTGATTCGGAACTCATGACACGGTGTTGAGTCCGAACAATATTTAATACTTGAAAATTTAAAAAATCTCGATATTGGGTTGAATTACCAGCTTGCTTTCTTCACGCCGGGGATGAGGCCAGCCGAAGCCATCTCGCGGAAGTCGATGCGAGAGATGCCGAACTGGCGCATGTAGCCCTTGGGACGTCCCGAGAGCTTGCAGCGGTTGTGCACGCGGATGGGACAGGCGTTTTTGGGAAGAGCCTGGAGCTTGCGGGCAGCCTCGTAGGCCTCAACGGGGTCGTCGCTTGTGTTGACGATCTTCTTGAGGGCGGCGCGTTTCTGGGCGTACTTAGCCACGAGACGAGCGCGTTTTACCTCGCGAGCCTTCATTGATTCTTTTGCCATAAACTAAACGTTTTTAATTATTTGTTGTTAAACGGAAGTCCGAAGGCCTTGAGCAGAGCGTAGCCCTCCTCGTCGGTCTTGGCGGTGGTGACGAAAGTGATGTTCATGCCCTGCATCTTGTTAACCGAGTCGATGTTGATCTCGGGGAAGATGATTTGCTCGGTCACGCCCACGGTGTAGTTACCGCGTCCGTCGAGCTTGCCTGGGATACCCTTGAAGTCGCGGATGCGAGGCAGCGCGATGCGGATGAAGCGCTCCATGAACTCATACATGCGGTCGCGGCGCAGAGTGACGCGTGCACCGATAGGCATTTTCTTGCGCACCTTGAAGTTAGAGATGTCTTTCTTTGACAGAGTCATAACGGCCTTCTGACCAGTGATGGTGGTGAGCTCGTTGATGGCGGTGTCGATGATTTTCTTGTCTTGTGTGGCGTCGCCGAGGCCCTCGTTGAGGACGATCTTGACGAGACGGGGTATTTGCATTGACGAGCTGTAGTTGAACTGCTTCATGAGTTCGGGAGCGATTTTCTCGTCATATTGTTTTTTCAGCGTTGTACTCATTACTTGATCTCCTCTCCTGTTTTTTTAGAATAGCGGATTTTTTTGCCGTCCTCGTTAAACTTGAAGCCCACGCGAGTAGCCTGTTTGGTTTTGGGGTCAACGACCATAAGGTTGCTGATGTGGATGGGAGCTTCCATCTTCACGATGCCGCCTTGTGGGTTTTTGGCGTTGGGCTTAGTGCTTTTTGATACCACGTTGATTCCCTCAACGATGGCGCGGTTTTTCTTAGCGTCGATGCTAAGCACGCGTCCGGTGTTGCCCTTGTCGTTGCCGGCGAGGACCTTTACGGTATCGTCTTTCTTGATATGTAACTTTGCCATTACTTAAATCTATTGCTTTAAAGTGTGATTAAAGAACTTCGGGAGCGAGCGAAACAATCTTCATGTTGGTGGCGCGTAGTTCGCGAGCCACTGGTCCAAAGATACGAGTTCCACGCAACTCGCCAGTGTTAGTCAGCAGCACACAAGCGTTGTCGTCAAAGCGGATGTAGGAGCCGTCGGCGCGTCGTATTTCCTTTTTTGTGCGTACGACCACAGCCTTGGAAACCGTACCTTTCTTCACGTCGCTTGCGGGAATTGCGTTCTTAACGGTAACAACAATGATGTCGCCTACCGAGGCGTAGCGGCGTCCGGTTCCACCGAGGACACGGATGCAGAGCACCTCACGAGCGCCACTGTTGTCGGCTACTGTCAGTCTAGTTTCAGTCTGTATCATAATTCAATTACTTCACTTTTTCGATTATTTCAACTAATCTCCATCTCTTGGTTTTGCTCAGCGGGCGGGTTTCCATGAGTCGCACGGTGTCGCCGACTTCGCACTCGTTTTTCTCGTCATGAGCGTGGTACTTCTTTGTCTTGTTGACAAACTTGCCGTAGATTGGGTGTTTCTCCTTCCACTTGATGGTTACAGTGATGGTCTTGTCACCCTTGTTGCTTGAAACAACCCCAATTCTTTCTTTTCTCAAATTACGTTTTTCCATATTGTGTTGGGATTATTTAATGTTAAGTTCACGTGCGCGGATCTCGGTTTTGAGACGTGCGATCATCTTGCGGTCGAGTGTAATCTTTGCGGGATTATCGAGGGGAGTGATTGCGTGCTGAACCTTCTCCTGCATATACTCTTTCTGAGCCGCATCCAGGCGGTCGAGCAACTCTTTGTCGCTCAGTTCCTTAATGTTTTGTTTTTTCATAATCTCTTAGTTACACGTTTTGTGTCGGATCATAGTCACGACGAACCACAAACTTAGTTAACACTGGAAGTTTCTGTGCTGCGAGTCGCAGTGCTTCCTTGGCGGTCTCGAAGCTCACGCCGTCGATCTCGATGAGTATGCGACCGGGGTGAACGGGGGCAACATATCCGGCGACATCACCTTTACCTTTACCCATACGCACGTCGGCGGGCTTGCGGGTGTAGGGTTTGTCGGGGAAGATGCGTAACCAAACTTGACCTTCACGCTGCATGTAGCGTGTTACAGCGATACGTGCGGCTTCGATTTGGCGTGCGGTGATCCACTTGCTTTGCAGAGTTTTGATTCCGAAAGAGCCGAAAGCGAGCTCGGTGCCGCGCTTGCTGTACTGGCGAGGATGCCCGTCAGAAGGTCTTCTGTATCTTAATCTTTTAGGTTGTAACATTGTACTTCAGTTAAAAAATAAACTTAACGGTTGTTGTTTTTGCTTTTGCGGAAGCCGCCGCGGCGGTTGCCGCCATTGTTTTGACGACGGTCGTTGTTGCTCTGGAAGTTGGGCGCGAGGTCGCGCTTGCCATAGACTTCGCCACGGCAGATCCACACCTTGATGCCGATGAGCCCCACCTTGGTGAGTGCTGGCACGAGAGCGTAGTCGATGTCGGCGCGAAGAGTGTGTAGGGGTGTACGTCCTTCCTTGAACATCTCGCTGCGTGCCATTTCGGCTCCGTTGAGTCGTCCGCTGACGAGTACTTTGATGCCCTCGGCACCTGCGCGCATGGTTTCCTGCACGGCTTTCTTTACGGCGCGACGGTAGGCCATCTTGCCTTCGATTTGTCGAGCGATGTTGGTTGCCACGAGCTCGGCGTCGAGCTCGGCGCGCTTGATTTCGTGCACGTTGAGCTGCACGTCCTTACCTGTGAGAGCCACAATCTCGCCTTTGAGTTTATCAACCTCTGCGCCACCGTTGCCGATGATTACACCGGGTCGCGATGTGCAGATGGTGATAGTGACGAGTTTGAGGGTGCGCTCGATGACGATGCGAGAGATGCTGGCCTTGGCCAGACGCTCTTTAAGATACTTGCGGATTTTGTTGTCCTCGAGCAAAGTATCTCCATAGTTACTACCGCCGTACCAGTTAGAGTCCCAGCCGCGGATGATACCTAAACGATTTGCAATTGGATTAACTTTTTGTCCCATATCTTATGCGTCTTTTACGTTAGAGTTAATAGTGTCGACGAACAATGTAACATGGTTCGAACGCTTGCGGATTCTGTAGCCGCGTCCCTGAGGAGCGGGGCGTAGGCGCTTTAACATAGGTGCGCAGTCAACGTTGATTGACTTGATGTAGAGCTGGCCGGCCTCGGCCTTTGCACCGTTCTTAGCTTCCCAGTTGGCGATAGCCGACTTCAGGAGCTTCTCTACATTGGCAGCAGCTGCTTTGTTTGAGAAGTGGAGCAGTCCAAGAGCTTTGAAGACCTCGACGCCGCGAACCATGTCGGCCACCAGGCGCATTTTGCGTGGTGAGCTGGGCACGTTGCGCAGCTTGGCGAAGCTTACGTTCTTGCGAGCTTCCTTCATCAAGTTAGCTGATTCTTTTTTTCTTTTACCCATTGTATTTTTAATTCTTTTTTTTCTTTAAAACTAATTGACCCGGTATCACTTCTTGTTGTTACCGCTGTGTCCGCGGAAGGTGCGAGTGGGAGCGAACTCACCGAGCTTGTGTCCGACCATGTTCTCGGTTACGTAAACGGGGATGAACTTGTTGCCGTTGTGTACGGCGAAAGTGAGTCCCACGAAATCGGGCGAGATCATAGATGCGCGTGACCAAGTCTTGATTACAGCGCTCTTGCCGCTCTCGTTGGCTGCGATAACCTTCTTCTCAAGCTTTACACTGATGAAGGGTCCTTTTTTTAATGAACGACTCATAGTTAGGCGTTAAATTAGATCAACAAATTACTTCTTTCTTCTTTCAATGATGTACTTCGAAGACTGTTTCTTCGGTGCACGAGTCTTCAGGCCCTTAGCATAGAGGCCTGTGCGCGAACGGGGATGTCCACCACTCTGGCGGCCTTCACCACCACCCATGGGGTGATCGACAGGGTTCATAACAACACCACGGTTGTGTGGACGGCGTCCGAGCCAGCGTGAGCGTCCGGCCTTGCCCGACTGCTCGAGAGCGTGGTCGCTGTTGCCCACGACGCCGACGGTGGCGCGGCAAGCAGCGAGGACCTTGCGAGTTTCGCCCGAAGGTAATTTGATGATTGCGTAGGTGCCTTCACGAGAGGTGAGCTGTGCGAAGGTGCCGGCCGAGCGTGCCATGCACGCGCCTTGCCCTGGGCGGAGCTCGATGTTGTGAATTAAAGTACCAACAGGAATAGAACTGAGTGGAAGCGCGTTTCCCAATTCAGGGGCTACGTTCTCACCGCTTTCAACTGTAGCGCCAACTTGCAAGCCGTTGGGTGCAATTATATAAGCTTTAAAGCCATCTGCATAGTAAAGGAGCGCGATGCGAGCCGATCGGTTGGGGTCGTACTCGATGGCTTTTACTACAGCTGGCACACCGTCTTTGTTTCTCTTGAAGTCGATGATGCGGTAGCGGCGTTTGTGTCCGCCGCCCATGTATCGCATAGTGAGGTGGCCTTCGTTGTTGCGGCCGCCTGTACTGCGCTTGCCGACTGTAAGAGATTTCTCTGGTGTACTTTTAGTGATTTCGTCAAATACACCAATAACCTTGTGTCTTTGCCCCGGTGTTGTGGGCTTAAATTTTCTTACTGCCATTTTTGTTTATTAAATATTGCTATAGAAATCAATAGTTTGACCTTCGGCAACAGTAACAACAGCCTTTTTGAAGGCGGCCACTTTACCGCGGATGATGCCGCTCTTGGAGTAGCGTTGTTTCTTCTTGCCGTCATAGTTCATTGTGCTTACGCCCACTACCTTGACGTCGTAGAGTTTCTCGACGGCGTCCTTGATCTGGAACTTGTTAGCCTCGGGAGATACCTTGAAGGTATAGCGATTTGTGCTCTCGCTGATGGCGTTAGCCTTCTCTGACACGATGGGATGAATGTTAATACTCATTGTTAAATACCTCCTTTAGTTACTTTAAATTATTAAGCACGTCGACACTGCCTTCGGTAACAACCATCATCTTATTGTCGAGAATGCGATAAGTGTTGATATCGGAAGCAGTAACGATACTTGCGTTGGGCAAGTTTCGAGCCGACAAATATACGTTTTTATCCTGGCCTGCCAAAACGAAGAGTACTTTTTTGCCCTCGATTTTAAGATTTTTAGTAATATTTACGATTTCTTTAGTCTTTGGGGCGTCAAAAGTGAAGTTTTCGACAACCATGATTTGGTTTTGCTGAGCCTTGTAAGTGAGTGCCGATCGGCGTGCGAGGGCTTTCATCTTCTTGTTCAGTTTGAAGCTATAGTTGCGTGGGCGTGGTCCGAAGACGCGTCCACCGCCGACGAGAACGGGCGAGTTGATGTCGCCGTGACGAGCGCCGCCGCCGCCTTTCTGTCGGCCGAGTTTCTTGGTAGAACCTGAGACCTCACTTCTTTCCTTGGCTTTGTGGGTGCCTTGGCGAAGGTTGGCCAAGTGCTGCTTGACATCGAGGTAGACGAGGTGTTCGCTGGGCTCGGCAACAGCAAATATTGCGTCGTTGAGCGTAACCTTCTTACCGGTGTCCTGACCCTGAATGTTGTATACTGCGAGTTCCATTATTTCTTGATATAAACGATTGAACCTTTGCTGCCGGGAACCGAGCCCTTCACTACGAGGAGGTTGTTCTCGGGCAGAATTTTAATAACTTGAAGATTTTGAACGGTGCAACGCTCGTTGCCCATCTGTCCGGCCATGCGCATTCCCTTGAAGACTTTGGCGGGATAAGAGCAGGCGCCGATAGAGCCGGGGGCGCGCAGGCGGTCGTCCTGTCCGTGAGTGGCCTGTCCTACGCCTCCGAAGTGGTGGCGCTTAACGACTCCCTGGAAGCCTTTACCTTTAGATGTGCCGATAACGTCGACAAACTCCACGTTGTTGAAGATTTCGACGGTGAGTGTGTCGCCGGCTTTGTGGTCACCTTCAAATCCTTTGAACTCGGCCAAGTGTCTTTGTGGAGCCACCCCGGCTTTCTTGAAGTGACCGGCTTCGGGCTTTGTAGTGTGCTTCTCTTTTTTCTCGATGAAGCCCAGCTGCAATGCCTCGTAACCATCGGCCTCAACAGTCTTGACCTGAGTTACTACACAAGGACCAACTTCGATAACAGTGCACGGTACGTTCTTACCGTCGGCACTGAAAACGGATGTCATTCCGATTTTTTTTCCTAATAATCCTGGCATTTCTCTGAAATTTAAAATTTAAATTATTAAAAACACTTGTTTAAAAAGTTCTTGTTTAGGAAAGTGTGGATGGGTGTGTTACTACACCTTGATTTCCACTTCAACTCCGCTGGGGAGCTCAAGCTTCATGAGTGCGTCGACGGTCTTGGCTGTAGACTCGTAGATGTCGATGAGGCGCTTGAACGACGAGAGTTGGAATTGCTCACGCGACTTTTTGTTAACGAAAGTCGAACGGTTTACAGTGAAGATGCGCTTGTGGGTGGGCAGAGGGATAGGTCCGCGCACGTTAGCGCCTGTGCTCTTAACTGTGTTTACGATTTTCTCGGCTGATTTGTCAACCAAGCTGTGGTCGTAAGATTTCAGTTTGATTCTAATTTTCTGGCTCATTTTGTTATATGTTTTTTGTTATTTATTTCAGTAAATCAACTCGTCCCTGGCACTCGGTGAGGACTTTCTCGGCGATCGACTTGCTGACCTCGGCGTAGTGTGAGAACGACATTGTGCTGGTGGCGCGTCCGGAGGTGATGGTGCGCAGTGCTGTTACATATCCGAACATCTCGGCGAGCGGGGCCTTTGCCTTGACGATGCGCGCACCGCTGCGGCTTGACTCCATGCCCTCGACTTGTCCGCGTCGCTTGTTCATGTCGCCTATCACGTCGCCCATGTTTTCCTCAGGGGTGACTATCTCGACCTTCATCATGGGCTCGAGCAGCACGGGGCGTGCCTTGACGCATGCGCTGCGGAATGCCTGCATGGCGCAGAGCTCGAACGAGAGCTGGTCGCTGTCGACGGGGTGGAACGATCCACTGGTGACGGTGACCTTGAGTTGCTCGACGGGGAAGCCTGCGAGCACACCGCTCTTCATGGCGTTCTTGAAGCCCTTCTCGATGGCGGGGATGAACTCCTTGGGGATGTCGCCGCCGGTAACCTCGTTGACAAACTGCAGAGTGCCCTCGAAGTCGGGGTCGACGGGCTCGACGCGGCATATAATGTCGGCAAACTTGCCTCGTCCGCCGGTCTGTTTCTTGAAGACCTCTCGCAGCTCGACGGCCTGGCTGATGGTTTCCTTGTAGGTAACCTGTGGGCGTCCCTGGTTGCACTCAACCTTGAACTCACGGCGCAGTCGGTCGATGATGATGTCGAGATGGAGCTCGCCCATGCCACGGATGATGGTCTGTCCGGTCTCCTCGTTGGTCTCGACCTGGAAGGTCGGGTCCTCCTCGGCGAGTTTCTGCAGGCCCACGCCCAGTCGATCGAGGTCGCTTTGGGTTTTAGGCTCAACGGCGATGCCGAGCACGGGGTCGGGGAAGTCCATTGCCTCGAGCACCATTGCGTGGTCCTCGTCGAGGCACAGGGTGTCGCCGGTGCGGATGTCCTTGAAGCCTACTCCGGCGCCGATGTCACCGCAACCGATAACCTCCATGGGGTTCTGCTTGTTGCTGTGCATCTGGAACAGTCGCGAGATGCGCTCCTTCTTGCCTGAGCGGCTGTTGTAGACATAGCTGCCGGCGTCGAGGTGTCCTGAGTAGACGCGGAAGAACACGAGACGTCCCACATAGGGGTCGGTGGCGATTTTGAAGCACAGCGCGCACAGTGGCTCGCTGGGGATGGGCTTGCGGCGCACGAGTTTCTCGTTGTCGTCGGCTGCGTGTCCCACCACCTCGTCGTTGTCGGCAGGGCTGGGCAGGAAAGCGCACACGGCGTCGAGCAGAGGCTGCACGCCTTTGTTCTTGAACGAGCTACCGCAGAGCATTGGCACGATTTCCATCTTGAGGGTTGCGGCGCGCAGAGCGCGGCGTATTTCGTCCTCGGTGATGTTGTCGGGGTCGTCGAAGTATTTGCTCATGAGCTCGTCGTCGTGCTCGGCGACGGCCTCGAGCATCTTGTCGCGGTATTCCTGGCACTCATCGATCATGTCGGCGGGGATTTCCTGCTCGTCGTAGGAGCTGCCCATTGCCTCATCGTTCCACACGAGGGCCTTCATCTTGATGAGGTCGACGAGTCCCTTGAAGGTGTCTTCGGCGCCTATGGGGAGCTGAATGGGGCAGGGGTTGGCGCCCAGGATTTCGCGCATCTGCCGTGCTACGTCAAGGAAGTTGGCTCCGCTTCGGTCCATCTTGTTGATGTAGGCGATGCGAGGAACGTTGTATTTATCGGCCTGGCGCCACACTGTCTCGCTCTGGGGCTCAACCCCGCCCACCGCGCAGAAGGTGGCGATGGCTCCGTCGAGCACTCTGAGCGAGCGCTCTACCTCGACTGTGAAGTCGACGTGTCCCGGGGTGTCGATCAGGTTGATTTTGAATTTCTCGTCCTGATAGTTCCAGAAAGCTGTAGTGGCGGCCGAGGTGATAGTGATGCCTCGTTCCTGCTCCTGTACCATCCAGTCCATGGTGGCTGCACCGTCGTGCACCTCGCCTATTTTGTGTGTAAGGCCGGTGTAGAACAGGATGCGCTCAGACGTGGTGGTCTTGCCGGCATCGATGTGTGCCATGATGCCAATGTTACGAGTATATTTTAATTGATTCTCGTTAGCCATTTATAATCTATTTCCCTCGATCAATGTTAAAATCTGAAATGAGCGAATGCGCGGTTAGCCTCGGCCATGCGGTGCATGTCCTCTTTGCGCTTGAAGGCGCCACCCTGCTCATTGTAGGCATCGATGATCTCGGCGCACAGCTTGTCGGCCATAGTCTTGCCGCCGCGCTTGCGTGCGAAGATGATGAGATTCTTCATTGAAATAGACTCCTTGCGGTCGGCGCGTATCTCGGTGGGTACCTGGAAAGTTGCGCCACCAATGCGGCGAGACTTAACCTCGACCTGTGGAGTGACTTTCTCGAGAGCCTGTTTCCAGATCTCGAGGGGAGTTTTTTCTTCGTTGGCCATCTTCTTGCCCACTAACTCAAGTGCGCTGTAGAAGATGCGGTAAGATGTGTTCTTTTTTCCATCATACATGAGGTGATTGACGAATTTAGAAACGCGCACATCACCGAACACGGGATCGGGAAGGATGATCCTCTTTTTTGGCTTAGCCTTTCTCATTGTTTAAATACGTTGTAGTTTTTGTCCGCTTGGTTGTTGCTTCTTTGTTCTTCAACGGCAGCCTCTGCTGTCATTTACTCAACCTTAAATCAAGTCCAATAAAATCAAAAACTAAGTTTAAAAAATTTGTTTGTCTCTTTTTTAGTAAATTGAAAAGTCGTTTAGAGCGGTTGCTGCTTACTTCTTGGCGGCTTTTGGACGCTTGGCGCCGTACTTAGAGCGGCGCTGTGTGCGGCCAGCTACGCCGGCGGTGTCGAGAGTGCCGCGCACGATGTGGTAGCGAACGCCTGGGAGGTCCTTGACACGGCCGCCGCGCACCATAACGATAGAGTGCTCCTGGAGGTTGTGTCCCTCACCGGGGATGTAACTGTTGACTTCCTTGCCGTTAGTCAATCTCACACGTGCTACTTTACGCATAGCCGAGTTAGGCTTCTTGGGGGTGGTTGTGTAAACACGAACGCACACACCGCGACGCTGGGGGCAAGAGTCCAAAGCTGGAGACTTGCTCTGGTTCTCGAGCGAAGTACGACCTTTTCTTACTAATTGCTGAATTGTTGGCATCTTAGTTCTGTTTTACTTTAGTTTTTAATTATAAATTAATTGTTAAAAAATTAGTCACATTTCATGGCCACACAACGCTATCATTCATTAAATCAAACGATTAATGAACGACAACATTGCATTAGGCCGCAAAAACTGTGCAAAGTTACGGATTAATTCCTTAACTGCCAAATGTTTTTACTCTTTTTTTCTCGGCGCTCCTTACTTTTTTCAAGCGGCTACCGCAAAGGGCGTTGCAGTGGCCATTGCAGGCGGCATATGGGGGGCCGAGGAGTAAATTTACATTTTATTAGAAAGGTTTAATATCTTTTAAGAGTTGGCCAGCCTTGTCTTTCTCGCTCAGGAGCATCTGGGTGGGGTCGATGCGCCAGTCGATGCCGAGCGCAGGGTCGTCGAAACGGAGGGTGGCTTCGCTGTGGGGTGCATAGACATTGTCGACCTTATACTGGAACTGCGCCACGTCGCTCAGCACCACAAAGCCGTGGGCGAAGCCACGGGGAATGAAGAGCTGGCGGCCGTTATCGGCGCTGAGCTCCACAGCCACGTGCTGCCCGAATGTGGGGCTGTCGCCGCGCAGGTCCACGGCCACGTCGAGCACTGCTCCGCGGCTCACTCTCACCAGTTTGGCCTGGCTCCACTCGCCCTTCTGGAAATGCAGTCCTCGCAGCACGCCGAACGCCGAGAACGACTCATTGTCTTGCACAAACTCGACCGGCCCCACATTATCGCGGAACACCTCGAGTTTAAACACCTCGCTGAAATAGCCTCGCGAGTCGCCAAAGCGCTTAGGCTCGACGATCCACACGCCATCAATCTTAGTCTTGATAAAATTCATTACACCTTATTATATATACGCGCACGCGAACAGGCAGTCCACGCCCAGCGCAATTAGACATGTCGCAACTGCAAAGTTAACACTTTCTCCCCATTTCCCCAAAAAATTGCCAAGATACTATCTTAAGAGTGATTTTCAGGGGAAAAACCTAAAAGCACACATTTTACAACTTAAATGGCAAAAATGTTCAAAGAAAATCGTAAATTTGCACTCATAAGGATGTGTTTTCCCTCGTTTTAACACATATATTTTGTAGATATGACAACAGACGAATTTGTCGAACTTTGCCAGTGTGGCGAAACGACTATGGTGCAATATAAGGAATGCTTCACCAGCCAAACGAAGATAGCACAGGATATGGTGGCTTTCGCCAACACACATGGTGGAGTCATCTTGTTTGGTGTAGAGGACAAAACCGGCAAAATGCTTGGTCTAACCTACAAACAGTTGCAAGACACTGGCTTGGAACTTGGCAATACTGCTAATGAACAAGTTAAACCAACTATATACATTCATACGGAAGTAGTAAAAGTTGATGAAAAGCGTTTCCTCGTCTGTCATATTGCAGAAGGGAAAAACAAACCATACAAAACCAACAATGGCGAGATATGGGTAAAGCAAGGGCAAGATAAACGTCGAGTAACCGAGAACTCTGAGATACTATCGCTGTTTCAGGACTCCGGCACTTTCCATGCAGAGGAGACATCTGTAACAGGCAGTTCAGTTGATGACATTGAAATGTCCTATGTGCGTGACTATTTTCAAAAAGTTTACGGGAAAAATATAGAAGGCTTCAACCGACCATTGGAGGCAATGTTGCATAGTCTTGGTGTGATGAGCGATAAAGGGGAGCTTACTCGTGCTGGTGTGCTGTATTTCGGGAAACATCCGCAACAGTTTGAACGGGCATTTAAGATTAAAGCCGTTGCTTTTGTAGGAAATAGCATTGGAGGCACCGAGTATATTGACAGCAGGGACATAGAAGGCACTATTCCATGGATGTTCCGCGAAGGCATGGCATTCTTGAAATCTATGCTTATCCATAGGCAGAACGGTCAGAACTTCAATAGCATTGGTGTGCTTGAAATACCAGAGATAGTGCTTGAAGAACTACTTCAGAATGCACTCGTTCATATTGATCTGCTACATCAAGCCGCCATACGTCTTTTGGTGTTTGAGAATCGCATTGAGATTGTAAACCCTGGAAGGTTGTATGGGGGCTTGAAAGTTGAGGACATTAGACTTGGTGCCTCAAAGCAACGCAATCCATTAATAGCCAACTTTGCAGCCCGAACAATGATTTATCGTGGGCTTGGCAGTGGTATTGTAAGAGCTTTGCGTGAGAATGTTATGATTGACTTCATCAATGAAGAAGAGGCAAATCAGTTCCGAGTAATTATTTGGCGTACAAACGACAATGACCAGATTCAGCGATTCAGATTGGCTTTATATTCCGATAGCACCATACAAAAAACAGAATATCCAGTTGACGAAACCAAACAAAAGAAGGAACAGTACATACAAAAGAGCACACAATTGGACTTAGACTCCATACAAAAGGGCATACAAAACATATTGGGAGTTCGTCAGCAGAAAGTAACCGATTTGCAGATGTCGGTACTTCTTTACTTTGCCAAGCATCCAACCGCAACACGCAAAGATTTTATCAATGCTACGGAAGGAGCAACCGAAGGTGGTACGATATCGGCAATAGCTCGTTTGCAAGAATTGCGTTTGCTCATAAGACAAGGTGGACGCAAGAATGGTTACTGGATTGTAACGTATGAATAAGTGTTCCGACTCATGAGTTGACTATTTTTTGGGAGATTTAGTGGTTTTATTGTGGGGAAAAGGGTAACTTTGTGGGTGAAATTGAAAATGGAGCGAAGATGAATATTATTTTCTTTGACGATAACGAGGTGAGGCGTCGGTTGTTACCACTCACCTACACACGCCCCACGTCGCTACTGCGCGTTGGCATCGACACTATTGAGGAGAAGTGGCGCGCCATGCTGGGAAGCCAGCACACCTACAGTCACCTCACCGCGTCGCACCTCAAGGGGAAGTTCCCCGTTATCGCACGCCGGCAGAACCTGATGATTGCCGGGCATGTGGTGCCAAGTGCAGGGCTTGCCGATCAAGTGCTTGCGCTCGCCGACGGGCAGGCGCTGAAGTGCGGTGACGAGTTGATAGCGTTTAACGGCACAGCGGCTGACTTTGACAACCGCTCGTTTGCGTCGACGCTGCAGGCGCGCGTCAACCCCACGATGCTTCATCGCAGCTATGATATATTCCTTAGAAACAGCGAGTTGATAGAGCAAGACTTTGAGCGCATCACCGCTGGACGGCAGTCGCAACCGTTGCCCGAGAGCTGCATCGTGATAGGCGACAGGACGCGCATTTTCCTTGAGGAAGGAGCCATCGTCGACGGCGCCACACTCAACACCCGCGAGGGCTGCATCTATGTGGGGCGCAAGGTCGAGATTATGGAGGGCGCGTGCGTGAGAGGTCCGTTTGCTGCATGCCACGACGCCAAGGTGCGCATGGGCGCAAAGGTGTATGGCGGCACCACTCTGGGTCCGTTCTGCAAGGTTGGCGGCGAGATAGAGAACACGGTGATGATAGGCTACAGCAACAAGGCGCACGACGGCTTTCTGGGCGACGCGGTGATAGGCGAATGGTGCAACCTGGGCGGGGGCACTACGGCGTCGAACCTGAAGAACGACTACAGCGAGATTAAGCTGTGGGACTATGTGGAGCGGCGCTTTGTGCGCACAGGGCTGCAGTTTTGCGGCCTGATTATGGGCGACCACAGCAAGACCGGCGTCAACTGCATGATTAACACGGCGACAGTACTGGGTGTGGGCGTGAACATCCACGGCAGCGGATTTCCTCGCCCGTTTGTGGCGTCGTTCCAAGAGGGCAGCAGCACAGCAGGCTTCAAGGACGTGCCACTCAAGACCTTCTACTCCATTGCCGAGCGTGTGATGGCTCGTCGCGGCAAGCAACTCACGCAAGTTGACCGCGACATCTTTGCCTCAATCTACAACATCAGCGACCGCTACAAGTAGCGACGTTGACATTGACCTTGATAACAAACGATATAACTACTGAGGATGAAAGGAGTTTTTGAAAGGTTTAGGAGTGGGACGCTGGGTGCGGTGGTGTGCAACCTGGCGGTGGTGTATGCGCTGTTTATGGTGACGCGACTGGTGTTTGTCGCGGTCAATTACAGCCTGTTTGCCGACCACCTGACGGGTGGTTACCTCATGAAGATGCTTGTTGCAGGG
>JABUUJ010000003.1:28902-31020 GCA_021443235.1 Muribaculaceae bacterium | reverse complement strand
TTACCTCATGCAGATGCTTGTGGCTGGGTTGCGATTCGACACATCGGCGATCCTCTACCTAAATGCGTGGATGTTATTGCTTTACCTGCTACCTCTACACTATAAGGAAAAGAGCCCAACGACCTACAAGGTGGCGCGATGGGTGTATGTCATTGCCAACTTTGTGGCACTGAGCGCCAACCTGTGCGACTGCGCCTACTTTCCGTTTACTGGCCGCCGCACGACGTGGAATGTACTTGAGGAATTTGGCAACGACAGCAACATCCTCGCCATTGTCGCCCACGAAGCGCTGCCCTACTGGTATCTTGTGGTCGTGGGCATAGGCTGCGGCATTGTGCTGTGGAAATGCTTCTCTCGCCCTGCAGCAAACTATCACGAGCGCTTTGGGCGTCTGTGGTATTACTATGCCAGCCAGCTGGTTATGCTCGTGATTGCCGCGGGGCTCACAGTGGGCGGAATGCGTGGCGGCTTCACCACGGCGGTGCGGCCCATCACTATAAGTAACGCCAATCAATATGTCAACAAGGCCATTGACGCAGGCATTGTGCTCAACACGCCATTCAGCATTTTCCGCACAATCGACAAAAAAGCGCTTGTTGAACGCAACTATATGCCCATGAGCGAGGCTCAGAGGCTGTTCGACCCCGTGCATGTGCCATCGGATAGTGTTCAGTTCAAGGCGATGAACGTCGTGGTGCTGATATGCGAAAGCTTTGGTACACAGGCACAAAAAGGTGGATTTATGCCCTTTGTTGACTCGTTGGCGCACGTGGGCCGAAGCTATGAGTACAGTTTTGCCAACGGCCGCAAGAGCATTGACGGCATGCCGTCGGTGCTGTCGTCAATACCTTCATTTGTCGAGCCATTCTTTCTTACTCCCGCGTCGCTCAACGACCTGAGCGGCATCGCAGGCGAGTTGAGCAGGCATAAAGGCTACCACAGCGCGTTTTTCCATGGGGCAGAGAACGGATCGATGGGCTTTGAGGCCTTTGCGCGCTCCAGCGGCTTCCAGCAATACTTTGGTCGCACCGAGTACAAGCAAGACATGCGATATAACGGTGACGCCGACTTTGACGGCACATGGGCAATCTACGACGAGCCGTTCCTGCAATTCTATTGCGACAAGATGAGCGAAATGGAGCAACCGTTTGTCACAGCAGTGTTTACGGCATCGTCGCACTCGCCCTACAGCTTGCCCGAGCATTGTCGCGGCAAGTTCAAGGAGGGTCCTACCCCACTCTATGCCTGCGTGGGCTATAGCGACAACGCCCTGCGAAAGTTTTTTGACAAAGCCAGCAAGCAGCCGTGGTATAGCAACACCATCTTCGTGCTCACTGCCGACCATGCCACCGCCGCCGATGCCATCGACCCCGAGTTTAAGAGCGACCAAGGGTTGTATCGCGTTCCTGTGATAATCTACGCGCCATCAATGCCACACCTCACCGGCGTGGACACAACACGCATCGCCAGCCAGGCCGACATCATGCCCACAGTGTTAGGGATGCTGGGATATGACCGGCCTTATGTCGCATTTGGCCAGGACCTTCTGAATTCTGATGCATCGGGCAGTTGCGCTATCAACTACCTGCCAGGCAACGACTATTTCCAGTATTTTGAGGGCGACTGGATGTTGCAGTTTGATGGCGAAAAGATGGTGCACGCCTTCAAGTTCAAGGAAGACCCCACGCTGAGGCACGACCTCAACGGCCACCATCCAGAGACGATGGAGCGGCGCATGAAAAGCATCATCGAGCAATACATGTACAGGATGAATCACAACGAGATGCTCTGTAAATAAATGGTTTATAAGAGATAGCGTGCCACAAGCGCCGAGCCACGCTTGCCATGTGCGATGCGTGCAAACAGTATCTTCACGATGGGCGCAACCACGAGCCGCCACTTCAAGCTGTTACCATAGGTGCTGTGTAGGCTGGCAAATGCCTTGCGGCACAGCTGCACCGAGAGTTCGCGCTGTCCTTCGGCTTGATACTGGGCGGCGAGAGTTATGCGTTTGAAGTCGAGCAAACGCCTGAGTCGGAGCGACTGAGGATGCCCCGAATTAAGAATTTGTTGTTCCACCACATCCATTGAGTGCTCCCACTGGCCAGCCTTGTGGGC
>JABUUJ010000003.1:26318-28864 GCA_021443235.1 Muribaculaceae bacterium | reverse complement strand
AGTGACGAGATTTTGCGGGATGAAAGCGACGCGCGCACCGGCAAGCAACAATCTCATCCCCAGTTCCCAGTCGTTCCACACGGGCAGGTCAACGTTCCACCCATGGCATTGCTCAAAGAAGTCCTTGCGCACGATGTAGCGCTGCGTAGCGAGTTGGCTATGAAGCAATTGCACCCCAATGATATCTTTTTGATAAAATGGCAACTCGCGTTTTGTGTCGTCACCGAAAACCTTTGTGGTTTTCACCGACACCACGTCGACCTCGCCTCCGGCCTCGTCAATGGCTTGGGCATAGCTTTGCGCCAAGTGTGGGTGCATCTCGTCGTCGCTGTCGAAGAACATAAGCCACCGGCCCGTGGCATGGTGGGCGCCACGGTTGCGCGCGGCGCCAGCCGTGTGGTGACTCTCGGTGACCACTTTCACTTCGAAGTCGGGAGCCGAATGCATGGAGGCAAACTGCTGAAGCACAGCATAAGAGCCATCGGTGCTATCGTTGTCGACAAGCACAACCTGCAGTGGCCGGAAACTCTGTGCGAGCACCGACTCAAGCGTGCGTTTGACCAAGGTCGCACGGTTGTAAACTGGTATGACAATCGATATAGCGTGCATAATATGTTGTAAAAGTAGTAATAATTTTGCTTATGTGCAAAAAAAGAGGTAATTTTGCGAGGTATGAAGGTGTTATTTGTGGGTGATGCGAGCAACCTGCACAACTGCCTTGCCGGGCAGTTGCGGCGCATGGGGCATGAAGCGGTGGTGGCGTCCAACGGTTCGACGTGGATGGATACTCGCCGCGATATCAACCTATTGCGACGTCCAGGCAAGCTGGGAGCAGTGCGCTATGTGGTTGACATTGCCAAGGCGTTGCCAAAGATGCGCGGCCACGACATCGTGCAACTGTGCACCCCCATTTTCCTGAACCTGAAGCCCGCCAAAGTGCGCTGGGTGCTTGATTACCTCAAGCGGCACAACGGCAAGGTAGTGCTCTCGGCGCTGGCGACCGATCGTGTTTATTATGACGCGTGCCATGATGGCCACACCTACCGTTACAGCGACTACCATCTGGGCAACGAGCCGTCGCCCTTTGTGGGCTCGCACGAATACCAGGCTCAAGAGCAAGAGAACTGGGGCAAGCCATTTATGAAAGAGCACAGCGACTATGTTTTGGGCAAGATTGACGGCGCGACTGCCTGCTTGTGGGAGTATTACGTTGCCTACAAGCCCGTGCTGGGCGACCGCGTGGTGCACACCGGCATCCCCATTGACACCGATGGCATCGTCATGCGCCCGCTTGACAAAGCCCCCCAGAAAGTGCGATTCTTCATAGGCATACAACCCACACGTACTGTCCTTAAAGGCACCGACCGCATGCTTGATGCACTGAAGCGAGTGTGCGCAGCGCGTCCCGATGAGTGCGAAATGGTTGTGGTAGAGGGAGTTCCCTACGAGCAATATATAGAAAAAATGCGGTCGAGCCATGTGCTTCTTGACCAACTATACAGCTATACGCCAGCGACCAATGCGCTGCTTGCGATGGCGCAAGGGCTGGTGGCAGTGAGCGGTGCCGAGCCCGAGTTCTACGACCTGATAGGCGAGACCGAGAACCGGCCAGTGGTGAACGTCGATCCGCTAATTGAAGGCGACATAGAGGCGCAGCTCAACCACATCATCGACAACAAGCAGTTGCTGCCCGAAATGAGTCGCAACAGTCGACTGTTTGTTGAGCGGCACAATGCCGCCGCCATAGTGGCGCAGCGACACATTGACTTTTGGAACACACTGTGACAGAACAATTTACACTAATTTTCTAAGGCTAAACAAGTTATGACACTTCAGTTGCTGATATGCACACTCGATGGCGGAATTGAGAATATCGCCGACCTGCTTCTTGAGCCTCGTGAGGGTGTGAGCTACCTTGTGTCGTGGCAGCATAGCGACAAGGCGACGCGAGAGTTGCCCGCCGAGTTGAAACGTGCTGACGTAGAGGTCATTGAGTTGGAAGGACGAGGGCTGAGCCGCAATCGCAACAACTGCATCAATCACGCAAGTGGCGACGTGTGCCTGCTGTGTGACGATGACTGTCGCTACGACCATAACGAACTTAACGCGCTGGTACTCACATTTGCCACCAATCTCAAGCTTGACATCGGCACATTCAAGGCACGTGGTGTAAACATAGAGTATCCTGCGCGGTCGTTCAACCTCAACGAGTCGGCAAGCGGCTACTTTGCCATCTCGTTCACCATCGCATTCAGGCGCAGCAGCGTGCAGGGTCGGTTGGCATTTAACGAGAACTTTGGGTTAGGTGCTCCCGAGCTGCTTTGTGGTGAGGAGGAGTTGTTTATCTATGATGCTAAACAACTGGGGCTGAACTGCGTATATTATCCAGCATTTGTGGTTACCCACGTGGGTGGCGAGACCACGACGACCAAAATGGTGGCGCATCCAGGGACACTGAAAGCGCGTGGTGCATTCCTGGCTATTGCCTATAACGACACTAAATATCGCCGTGCGGTGCTTATTGCCTATCGCCTTCATCGCGACCG
>JABUUJ010000003.1:21985-26218 GCA_021443235.1 Muribaculaceae bacterium | reverse complement strand
TAATGGCTAATGGCTAATGATGATAAATGAGGGGCGAGTCGATTTTGTTGACTCGCCCCTCGCTTTATGCTTGATGGACTTTTAGAGGTGTTTTGTGATGGCGGCTTTGAGTTTGTTGCCGTCCTCAACACGCTCCACTATTTCGCCATTCTTAATGATGAACGAAGTGGGAACGCCCGCTACCTGATAGTAGCCCACAAACATAGAGTTTTGCCCGTTGGGGTCATAAACGGTAATCCAGGGCAAGTTGCGAGCAGCCTGCAGCCAAGCCACATTGTCGGGATCAAGGCTAATCTGGTAAATCTCAAGTCCTTGGTTCTTGTAGGAGGTGTAGATGTCGTTGAGCAGCTTGTTGTAAACTGGCGAGAAATCACCCTGATACATAGTGAAATTGAGCACCACGAGGCGGTTGTTGGCGGCGACTTCGCTCAGCTTGTGCACCTTGCCGTTGTAGTCGTCGAGGTCGATGTCGATGAGCGACGCCATCGAAGCGTTGATAGTGTCGGTAGGCTCGGCGGCAGCACGTCGGCGTTGTTGCCCAGCGAGAAGCACACTCACGAGATAGCTGGTGCGCGGGTCATTGGGGCGGAACGAGTTAAACGAGTTGGCCACAGCACCGATGATGCGCAAGTCGCTATCGTCCATCGGATCAAAGAGCGGTTTTTGGTCAACGTACTTATTGATAGCATAATAGGCAACGATGCCTGCTGGGTCGACGATAATTTCCTTAGCCAATTTATCCTTGAACGCCTTGAGTTGCTCGGCCGAAGCCTTTCCCCCCGAGAACTGCAGAGCCTCCTTGTCGATTTTCATCACTTGCTCGGCATGCTGGCTACCGCTGAGCGTGTACTGCGTTGCGAAAGCGTCGGCCTTTGTGTTGATGGTGATGTGGTCAAGGCTGTCGATGGGGAAGCAGATTGACTGCCCTCCCAGACGCAGGCGGTAGATGTTGGGATACTCGGGTGCTTCGGCGCTCACGCTGAATGAGCCGTCGTTACCGGGAGTGATAGAGTCGACGACAAACCACATTCCGTTGCTTGACGATTCAAGAACGAGTTTCACGCTATCGGTGGCACCTTCCACCTTTCCGTCAACCTTAAATTGGTTGCCTGTGCAAGAGCACAGCATAGCCACGGCCGCAAGGGCCAGATAATAATATCTTTTCATTTCTTTAAGTTTTCACAAATGACGGTGCGAAATTACAAAAAAACTTGCAAACCGACAAATTTTGTGCATTTCACTTGAAGCCACGGTTGCGCAACAGGGCATCGGGGGTGGGTTCAGCGCCGCGGAACTTCTTGTAGAGCGTCATTGCGTCCTCGCTATCGCCAGTCTCAAGGATGAATTTGCGGTAGTCGGCGGCAACCTTAGTGTTGAGCGGGCCCTCGACCTTGAAGCGCTCCCAAGCGTCGGCCTCGAGCACCTGCGCCCAGAGGTAGGTGTAGTAGCCGCAGCTATACATATCGTCGCCAAAGATGTGCTTGAAATAGGGGGTGCGATAGCGGAACTCCACTTCCTCGGGCATATTGATGCGCCGCTTCACCGAGCGCTCGAATGCCTTCACATCGATGTCGCCACACCAGTTGAGTTTGTGCCACTCGATATCGAGCAGAGCGGCGCCCACGAGCTCGGTGGTGTTGAATCCCATGTTGAACTTGTTGGACTCCAGCATTTTGTCGACGAGTTGCTGGGGTATCACCTCGCCAGTCTTGTAGTGCACAGCATAGTTTTTCAGCACCTCGGGGAGCCATGCCCAGTGCTCATTGAGCTGTGAGGGGAGTTCGACGAAGTCGCGGTCGACGTTAGTTCCCGAGCCACCGCGGAACGGAGCGATGGTGAGCATGCTGTGGATAGCGTGGCCAAACTCGTGGAAAAGCGTCTCTACCTGGTCGATGTTGAGCAGCGAGGGCAGTTCCTTGGTGGGGGGAGCGAAGCTTGCCACATTATATACAATGGGGCGCTCCATCTTGCCGTTGTAGTTGTACTCAAACGCGAAGTCGCTCATCCACGCACCTGGGGCCTTGGTGGGGCGTGGGAAGTAGTCGGTCATAAACACTGCGAGGTGTTTTCCGTCGGCGTCCTTAACGTCATATACGATAACCTCAGGGTGATATTTGGGGGCGTCTTTAATTTCGGTAAAAGTGATACCCCACAGTTTGTTGGCGACATAGAAGATGCCGTTCTTAACCACATTGTTAAGTTCGAAATAGGGACGTAGCTCGTCTTCGTTGAAGTTGTATTTCTGCTCCTTAACCTTGGCGGCATAGTAATAGTAGTCGTAGGGAGCGATTTTGAAGTTGCCACCGTGATTATTGACATAGGCCTGCATGTCGGCAACCTCCTCCTTCACCTTGGCGATGGCTGGGGTAAAGATTTGCATGAGGAGCGACTCGGCAGCGTCGACCTTCTTGGCCATTACATTATCAACGGCATAGTCACCATAGGTCTCAAAGCCAAGCAGGTTGGCCTTGCGCATGCGCAACTTGATGATTTTATTGATGTTGGTAGTGTTGTCAAACTCGTTGCCACGGCTGGCGGTGTTGATATAGGTCTCATACATGTCGCGTCGCAGGTCGCGGTCGTGGGCGCCACCCAGCACATCGAGGCGAGTCGATGCTGTAGCGGTAAACGCCCATTTTCCGGGCTGTCCCTTGTCGGCGGCAAGTTTGGCGGCGCCGTCGATGCAAGCCTGCGATAGGCCGCTCAGTCGCTTAGCGTCGTCCACCCACACGATGTTGCTTGCGATTTCGGTCATAAGGTTGTTTTGGAACGAGAGCTGCAGCTCGCTGAGCTGTCGGTTAAGTTCCTTGAGTTCAGCTTTTTGCTCGGCATTGAGCAGAGCGCCATTACGCACCATTTTCTTGTAATACTTGTCGATGAGGCGAGTTTGGGCAGTAGAAAGCCCCTTGGCACCATCGTGCACCGCCTTGATGCGGGCAAAGAGGCGGTCGTTCATGTAAACCTCGTCGTTCTGGGCGGTGAGAGCCGGTAGAAACTCCTTGGCAACAGCCTGCATCTCGGGCGTAGCGTCGCTTTCGTTAAGGGCGTAGAGCACCAGGGCCACCTTGTTAAGAATCTCTCCGCTGTTGTCGAGAGCGAGCACGGTGTTTTCAAAAGTGGGAGCCTCGTTATTGTTGACAATAGCGTCTATCTCCTTGTTTTGCTGCTCGATGCCAGCCTTGAGAGCGGGCATGTAGTGCTCCATCTTGATGAGGTTGAAAGGCGGGATGGCGTACTTGGTGGTGTATTGCGCCATGAATGGATTGGAACTGTTCACTGTAGGTTTCTTTGCTGCCTGTAGCGTCATGCACGAGCACATGACGGCGATGGCGATTAATACTAATTTCTTCATAATGTATGTAGTTTTTATTCAATAAATTCAAACTTCACCACCAGCGGGTAGTGGTCGCTGCTGGTGTGGGTAGTCACCGGCGGGTGGTAGACCTGGGCATCGACCGCGCGCATCGCCCCGCGATAGAGGATGTGGTCGATGTGGAAGAAGAAGCGATACTTGGCATAGGTGGGTTGGTAGCCCCAGCCGCACTCGCTCCATGCGTCACGCAGGTCGTCGCCAGCAATGGTGCGATGGGCAAAGCTGCCCGCGACATCGTTGAAGTCGCCGCACACGATCACATCGTGCGGGCAGTTGTCGATGGCGCTTCGCAGCTGTTGTGCCTCGCTTGCGCGTAGCGAGAAAGCGCGCTTGAGCTTTTGGCTCAGCGACAAGCCATAGACACGGCTGCCACGCTCCACATCCATCTCGCCCTGTGCCGAAGCGCCTGCGAGCTGTTTCTCGGCGTTGGTCAGTCCATAGGAATGTAGGTGCGTACTTATAAAACGTAGATTTCGCCCTTTTAATGTGACATCGAACGATAAAGTTGCATAGTGCACAACGTCGCTGAACTGCGAGAAGACATCATAGCCCTTGATGGGCGGCACTATAGCGTTGATAGTGAACGGATAACGCGAGAGAATCGCCACGTCATCATTATAGGGATAAGAGCGATAGGGATATTTGCGGTGCAGCTCGTCCTTGTAGCAACGTATGGCAGGCACCTCGTCGTAGTGGAACGGGTGCGGCGCGAGCATGGCTTCCTGAATGAGGACCACGTCGGCGTTGACATCGAGGATGTCGCGCATCACGGTGCTCGTGTCGCCCGGATAGAGCCGCGGAAATGCGGCGGCGTTGAGCGTCATCACGGTGAAGCAGCTGTCGGGGTGCGCCACAGGCTT
>JABUUJ010000003.1:11830-21964 GCA_021443235.1 Muribaculaceae bacterium | reverse complement strand
CTGAGCACAGCCGGCATAACGATGAGCCACGCCAGGGCGAGAGCGGCCAAGGCGCGCCATCGCCGCATTGCCGCCACGATTAGCGTCCACACCAGTGCCACCAGCGCCACTATGGGAAACGCCAGCACCAGCACTGCCGGCATCGCTCCCCACGAGCGAGGGTCGCACAGTCCGCCATAAGCCGAAACGAGCAGCAATGCCGCCATAATGGCAGAGAGGACGTTAAGAGCGATATGTGTGATGCGGGGGCGTGTCATTCGTTCCATTCAAAGGTGGTGATGATGGGATAATGGTCGCTTGAGCCGGCCTTGTCGATGCGCGAAGAAACCGCCCGCATATCACCGCGATAGAGCATGTGGTCGATGCGGAAAAACAGTTGGTCACGGTTGAAAGAATAGGCAGGATGGGTTGCTGCGCCAGCAAAGGCATCGTGCATGTCGTCTCCGCGCACGGTGTAGTAGCTGTAGCTACCCGCGACATCGTTGAAGTCGCCGCACACAATCACGTTGCCGGGCGAGTTGTCGAGGATTGCTCGCACGCATTGTGCTTCGGCGGCGCGCCGTTGCGAAGCGCCAGAGATTTTGTCCCACAACGTGTGCTTTACCTCACGCAACTCGTCCTCGGTTTTGACTCTCTTGTTGAGAGAAGCGAGGTCGCGGTATAGTTGCTTGTCGTCGGGGGTGAGTCCTATTGATTGCAGGTGCAGGTCGATCATGCGCAGTTGATGACCTTTCACAGTGAGATCAAATACCTTGCCATAGTAGTGATAGCTTGAGTCGCCCTCGACCATTGACTTGTTGTTTTTCATAGTGGTGTCGGGCAGCACCGTGTATGGTATTTTGGACCATATTACCAGGTCGCGGTAACTACTTGAGCGATAGGGGTAACGCTGCTCAACTTGAGAGCGATAGAGGGCGGTTTCGGGCTGGTCGAGGTAGTCGCCCGAGTAGGATGAGGTTTCTTGCAGCATCACCACGTCGGCGTCGACCTCGAGGATGTGCTTGATGGTGGTTCCCTCCTCGTCAATACCTATCATGTCCTCAAAGATGCACACGTTCCACGTGAGCACGGTGAAGGTGCGGTCGGTGTTGTCGGGCTTGCTGCCCAGTCGCAGCGGGAACTGCAACCTCATGGTGGGCATGCTGATGAGCAGTGCCACGCCCAGGGTGAGCGACGCCTTGAGGTTGCGCATCGCAAGACACACAACAAGAGCCACGAGCGCCACAATAGCTACAAATCCCGAGACCAGCACAAGCGGCGCAACGATGCCATAGGAGCGAGGGTCGAGATATCCTGCTCCCACCGAAATCAGTAACATAAGAGCGATGGCCAACGCCAACAGATTAACTATGTAAACCAGAAGTCGCTTCATTTCTTCTTGCCAAATCCAAACAGGAGGTTGCGTTCCTCGTCGGTGAGAGCCGAGTAACCCGAACGCTTGATTTTGTCGAGCACGCGGTCGAGCTCGGCCTCGGTGGGCCGTGACGGGGCAGAACTCTCGTGAAATTTTCCGCCCACAATAGGCTCGCCCACGCCTGGTGGGTGCTTGCGGGCGAAGAGCGACACGATGCGATCAATCAAGCCGTTAAGTGGCGCAGTGATGTCCTTGCCACGACGCATCATCGTGCCGTAAAGCGCGCCCACAAGCACTCCGCCCAAGTGTGCGATGTGTCCGCCAGCGTTGGAAGCGTCAACGGTGAGGATGTAGATGAAAATGGTCGCCAAGACGAGCCATTTAAGTGATAACTCGCCTATAAACAGCAGGTTAATCTTGTAGTGAGGGGCATAGACTGCAATAGCCACCACGATTGCCAGCACCGACGCCGACGCGCCCAGCAGATGCGAGTGCCTTGCCGCGAGGTTGGGAATCAGGTTGTAGGCAGCGGCAAAGAGCAACGCGCCACCCAATGCGCCGATGATGTAGAGTCCGCTCAATTGCTTGGGCGTGAAATAGTCCAAGAAAATTTGCCCCAACCAATAGAGCCACAGCATGTTGAACAAGATGTGGAGCGCGTCGTAGTGGGCAAGAGAATAGGTAATCACCGTCCATGGTCGCATAGCAAGCATAGCGAGGTCGCTGGGCATTTCAATCCACTCGAGCCAAGAGCCTAAGTCAAAGCCAAAGATGAAAGCGGCGATCCCGATGAGGCGCAGCACCACAAACACACCGATGTTGATGTAGATGATGCGCATGAGCATGTCGGCCGAGGCAAAGCGCACCTTAATGTCGTCAATAATCGCCATACCTTCCTCGCGACCCTTTTCCGTAGCGCCAGTACATTAATATCAAGAAGCCAAAGAGCATTCCGCCCAGATGGGCAAAGTGACCGACACGGCTCATCGTGCCAGTGACACCGAAGAAAAACTCGATGAGGCCATAGCCTATCACCATATACTTTGCCTTGATGGGAAACGGGATGGGGATGATGTAGAGAGGCATATTGGGGAACAGCATCGCGATAGCAAGCAGGATGCCAAATACCGCTCCACTGGCGCCGATGGCTATGTGGTAGTTCCAGAAGCTGGATATTGACTCCATTGCCTCGGCGCTGCCGCTATTGAGGAACGCGCGTATCTCGTCGTAAGAGCTGTGGTTGAGCGCCGCGAGCGCCTTCACGAGTTCGTCTTCCCACGTAAACTCCCAGGCGAGTTGCTGAACTAACGCCGCACCCAGTCCGCACGTGAGATAATAGAAGAGGAAACGCTTGCCACCCAGCACCCTCTCGAGCGTTGTGCCGAACATAAACAGCGAGAACATATTGCAAAACAGGTGGGCAATGCCGCCTGATTTGTGCAAGAACATGTGGGTGAGCAACTGTGCCGCATTGAAGTCGGACGCACGCCAGTAGTGCATGCCCATAATTGCCTGCAAGTCGAAGATGCCGGCTTTATTGAAAACAATAGTAGCCAGCCACAACAGAGCGTTGATGATGAGAATATTTAAAGTCACTGGAGGCATCGAAAAGCCTCTATTTCCGTAAGTCATATCATGAATTTTTAGGTTACTCGTTGTCGTTTACATTCTTGTAAAATCTTTGCAAAAGTACGGAAAAAAGCCCTATTTTGCTAAAAAAAGGCACCAAAACGAAGTTTTTTTGCAAATAATAGCATTTTTTGTGCGATTTTCTTTGTCAACACAATGGATTTATATATATTTGCCCTAAATATTGAAAACTAACAATTATTTTTTTAAACTAAACAACTTAACACTATGAACAAAACTGAATTAGTAAACGCTATTGCTGCTGAGGCAAAAGTAACAAAAGTACAGGCTAAGAACGCCCTTGAGGCAGCTGTGAACGCAATTGGCGAGGCTCTGGCAAAGGGCGACAAGGTTGCTCTGATTGGCTTTGGCACATTTGCTGCCATTGAGAAGCCCGAGCGCAAGGGCCGCAATCCCCGCGATGGCAAGGAGATGGTGATTCCCGCAAAGAAGGTTGTAAAGTTCAAGGCTGGTGCTGAGCTCGCAGCAAAAGTAAAATAATCGGGTAGATTATCCAGGCTAAAGCGTGCTTTCCCGTCGAAGGGGGGCACGCTTTTTTTTGTGTGTGGTAGAGTGTGGGTAGCAGTTGCACAACCCATTTAGTCACAGACGATTGCAACCCTCACAGGAGCTTTATGTTATATTTTCAGCAATGTTGGCATTTATTATTTATATGCGTTCTATCACACAAGTGTGCTCCTTCTCATTCTTCTCGTAGTTGATGCCACAGAGGAGCACCTCGCCGGTATACTCCTTGAGCGGTGCGGGGTAATTGTTCTGCTTAATCTGATCGATGGCGGTGACGGCTTCCCTCTTCCATTTCAGTTCAACGACAATAGCAGGGAGGTCAACGTTGCGCCATGGCACGAAAACCACATCGGCAAAGCCACGGCCGGCAGGAAGTTCTCGCACTATCTTATACTTGCTGCGAGCAGAGTAGAAGGCGAGGTTTATGACGCAGGAGAGGGCATTCTCGTCGTTGTACTTCAGTATGCTTGTGCTCTCTTCGTGTATCTTCTGTATGCCGGCAGCCACTTCCTCGGCTTCGCCATCCAGCAAGCATTGCAGGAGTTCTTCCGACTCATCAATGGCGTCAATGACCAGTTGCCAGCCGTTGTCCTTAATCGCCGACTCCATCTCGTCGGCCACCTCCTTGTTGGGGATGTAGCAGGTTTTAGATTCTCGGTTGTAGGCTAAATACCCTAAATGGATGAGAAGCGTGAGCACCTCGTCCCTTGATCTGATGATATTGGGGTCGTTGCCAAAGCGGATGGTGCTGACTGGGCAGGAACCGCCGCCGAGCATCTTAACTATGTCGCCTTTTAGTCCGTCGAAGTCCATCTGGATATAGCGTGCCACAGCATCAAACGCGCCTGTAGTAGCCCAATAGTTGGAGCAAGATTTCTTGGCGAGAGCCTTGACAACCGAACTTGGATTAAACATCGAAGGTTCTGTACCTATACTATAGCCATCATACCATTTCTCCAGTTCTTCGTAGGGCATGCCGTGCCTGGCGCAGAGCGTGCGCACATCCTCGCGAGTGAAACCAAAGAAACGGGACAATGGTTCGGGGTCAACCATAGAATACTCCCAGAAATTGTTGAGTGCCGACTCAGTATTATACTTCTTGATAGGGAGGATGCCAGTCATGTAAACACCGGCAAAGACGTCCAAAGTGTTGCTCCCCTTGAACATACGGCGCAACCAGTTGACATAGGCGTCCATGACCTTGCCCTTTGGATCGAACTCTCGGCAGATGGCGTCCCATTCGTCGATAACCATAACAAACGAGTCTCCTGTAGCTTGTTTGATGCTGATGAGCATCTCCATGAAGTCATCGTTGAAATCGTCAGGAATAACTCCAGGATAGGCTTTCTTCACGTCCTCCTTCAGGGCATTTTGTATCAAATCAATGATATTTGGGTCATCCTTGTACCTTGTCGTGAAGTCGGTCAAGTCCAGCTTTATAACCGGGAACTTATTCAGATATGTCTCAAACGAAGGGTGCTTAGCAATCTCCAAATTCTCAAATAACGAGCGGGAATCGCAAGAGCGGTCATAGTAGGCGCACAACATATTAGCCGCCACGGATTTGCCAAAGCGACGGCAACGGCTGACGCATGTAAAACGCTTTTCTTTTAATAGCGTGTTGTTAATCACTGCTATCAAACCCGTCTTGTCAACATACTCGTCATTGAGCAAAGACGCAAACGAGTTGTTGCCTTTGTTAATGTATAGTGCCATATTTTAATTCCGTTAGGGTGAAATAAGATAAATTTGGGAACAAAGATACAAATAAAATTTGAAATAACGGCACATTTTTGTAGATGATGTGCCGTTTTGCATAAAAAAAAGTAACTGTTCGGCAACCGGGATAGTCCACGTATAATCTCCATCCTAAAATGACATGATATTGCTGAATAGTTGTGGTGGAGGTGGTTGTTGGTCAATAAAACTTAAAGTTTTGGTAATAATTTGGTGGTGTGGAGAAAAATTAGTAATTTTGTCCGATTTTAGACTACGTAATTAAAAAAATTGTTAATGACACCTACTAAAAAAACCATCGTACTGGGTGACGGACGTGAGATCACCCTTGAAACTGGCAAGCTTGCAAAGCAAGCCGATGGAGCTGTTGAGCTGCGCCTGAACAACACAATGATTCTGGCGACAGTAGTATCGGCCAAAGAGGCCGAGGAAGGAGCCGACTTCATGCCCCTTCAAGTTGAATATAAAGAGAAATTCTCGGCGTTTGGCCGCTTTCCTGGCGGATTCACCAAGCGCGAGGGCCGCGCAAGCGACTATGAGGTGCTGACAGCCCGCTTGGTTGACCGCGTGTTGCGCCCGCTGTTCCCATCTAACTATCACGCAAGCACAATCGTTCATGTGATTTTGTTCTCGAGCGATGGTGTTGATTGCCCCGATGCTCTGGCAGGTCTTGCCGCGTCGACTGCGATTGCCGTGAGTGACGTTCCCTTTGAGGAGCCTATTGCCGAGGTGCGCGTAGCTCGCATCAACGGCGAGTTTGTTATCGATCCCACCTTTGATCAGCTCAAGGACGCTGACATGGAATTAATGGTAGGTGCTACTTACGACAATATCATGATGGTTGAGGGTGAGATGGACGAGGTGAGCGAGGACGAGCTGATTGCCGCCCTGAAGGCTGCGCACGACGCCATCAAGCCCATGTGCCTTGTTCAGAAGGAGCTGGCTGCCGAGCTTGGTGTTGTCAAGCGCGAGTATTGCCACGAGACCGACGACGAGGAGCTGAAGGCCCGCCTCATTGCCGAGTGCTATCCCAAGTGCTATGCTGTGGCTCAGGCTGGCAGCGCCGACAAGCAGTGGCGCAACAGCGAGTTTGACCGCATCCGCGACGAGTTTATCGAGACCGTTCCCGAGGAGGAGCGTGAGGAGAAGGCGCTGATGATTGCGCGCTACTATCACGATGTGCAGCGCGACGCGGTGCGCCGTTGCATCCTCGACGAGAAGATACGCCTTGACGGTCGCAAGACCAACGAGATACGCCCCATCACCTGCGAGCCCGACTATCTGTCCTATCCTCACGGCTCGGCTGTGTTTACCCGTGGCGAGACCCAGGCGCTGGCAACCGTTACGCTGGGCACCAAGCTCGACGAGAAGCTCGTTGACGACGTGCTGCGCCACGAGAACGAGCGTTTCCTGCTGCACTATAACTTCCCAAGCTTCTCGACTGGCGAGGCACGCGCTCCGCGTGGTGTGAGCCGTCGCGAGATTGGTCACGGCAATCTGGCCCACCGAGCGCTCAAGCGCATGCTGCCCGATGCGTTCCCCTACACAGTGCGCATCGTGAGCGACATTCTGGAGAGCAACGGTTCGTCGTCGATGGCGACAGTGTGCTCGGGCTGCATGGCACTGCTCGACGCAGGCGTTAAGCTGAAGAAGCCTGTTGCCGGTATCGCTATGGGTCTTATCACCGACGAGGGTAACGTGAAGCACGCCGTGCTGAGCGACATCCTGGGCGATGAGGATCACCTGGGCGACATGGACTTCAAGGTAACCGGTACTGCCGACGGAATCACCGCCACACAGATGGATATCAAGTGTGACGGACTGCCCTACGAGATTCTTGAGCAAGCACTTCAGCAGGCCAAGGAAGGTCGTCTGCACATCCTTAACCTCATCAACGAGGCCATTCCCGAGGCCCGCGAGGATTACAAGCCTCACGTGCCGCGCATCGTGAACATGACCGTCGACAAGGAGTTTATAGGCGCTATCATTGGCAAGGGTGGCGAGGTTATCCAGGGCATTCAGGAGCAGACTGGTGCAGTGGTTACTATCGACGAGATTGACGGCAAGGGCGAGATTGAGATTTCGGCCGCCAACATCGACAGCATCAACGCTGCCGTTGAGCGCATCAAGGCTATTATCGCTGTTCCCGAGGAGGGCACAATCTATACTGGCGTTGTAAGAACCATTCAGGACTTCGGCGCATTTGTTGAGTTCATGCCCGGCAAGGACGGCTTGCTCCACATCAGCGAGATCAGCTGGGAGCGCCTCGAGAGCATGGAGGCCAGCGGCATCAAGGAGGGCGATGAGCTCACCGTGAAGTTGATTGAGATTGACAAGAAGACCGGCAAGTACCGCCTGTCGATGCGCGTTCTTCAGGAGAAGCCCGAGGGCTATGAGGAGCGTCGCAAGCCTCGTCAGGGTGGGAACGGTGGCGGCAACCGTGGTCCTCGTCGCGAAGGCGGCAACGACCGTGGCCCGCGCGGTCCTCGCCGCGATGGTGGCTCGCGTGGTCCCCGTCACGAGTAATCCTCGACTACACATTAATAATATATAAAGTCCCGTGCCTTCCCCGGCCCGGGACTTTTTTAATATTGGCTAAGAGCACGTTGCCCGAGGCTAATCGCCGATTTGTGAGATGAGGTAGGCGCACTTTTCGGGGTTGCCCAGCGTCTTGCCTTTGTCGCACGAGAGTTTCACGCAGTCGTGCCACTCGCGCAGCTCGGTGATGCGCATGCGTGTGAGTTTCACCACAATGTTCATCGCCTTCACGCCGGTGATGTCGCAGGTGAGGTGTGTGCCAATGCCATAGCTGTCTTGCATGCGGCCTGCGGTGTAGTTGTGCAACTCGATGGCGCGGTCGATGTCGAGGCCGTTGCTATAGACCACCTGCTTGGTTGCGGGGTCGATGCCCAGCGACTCATATTTGGCAATGATTTTCTCGAGTTGCTCCTCCTCCTTGCCGCTGTCGATGCGCAATCCCTTGTACATCATCGCCATGCGCTTGCTCAAGTTGTTGAAAAAGACCTTGTCGCCAAAGCAGTCGTAGAGGAAGATGCCGTTGTCGCCGTCGTAGACGTCGCTGAACTTGCGCATCACGTTGAAGTTGCACTCAAAGAGGCCGCTCACGTTCTCCTCAAACTCGATGAGCTGGTGACTCATCGTGCCTATGGGCGTGAGGTGGTGTTTCATCGCGAAATAGACGTTGCTCGTGCCCGGGAATGCTCCGGTCCACTTGTGGAAGACGCCATCATCGCCAGTGTATCCGCCTTGCGAGAACACCTCCTTGAAGACGCGCACCACCATGTCCTGATGGTCGTGTGAGAAACGGCGGCGCGACCCGAAGTCACTGATGATTAACCCATTAGACAGGGCCCGCACAGCCTTGGCGCGGGTGCGTTCCTGCTCAAGAGCGGCATCATAGTTGTCGGTGTCGCCGTTGAGCGTGTGCATGAGTTGGCTGATGCACTGCAGCAGCACCATTTCCCACACGATGGTCGAGTACCACTTGCCGCGGATGAGGATGCTGAGGTGTCCTTGCTCGTCCTGGCCGATGTTGACCTCGGCGGGATTGAAGCGGAATCCTCGCAAAAAGGTAAAGAACCACTCGGGCAGATAGTACATGCTGCGTCGCATGTAGTTGACCTCGCCGTCGGTGATGGTGACCGCGGGCATGTAGTCGACCTGTTCTTGGAGCATTGCGGCGAAGCCCTGCGGGTAGCAGGTGTGGTTGCGGTCGAAGAAGGTATATTCGACCTCGGCGCGAGGATACTTCTGCAAGATGTAGTACATGCAGCTGAATGTGTAGGCGTCGTTGTCGGTGAAGTATCTTACTATTTGTTCCATATCTAAATCATTTAAACTGAAGGTATTGAGATGCCGTCGAGTTGACGGTAAAGGTTAAGGGCGTAGGTATCGGTCATCGCGCTGATGTGGTCGAGCACGGCCTGAATGCGGTTGTAGACCGATGGGGCGTTGACATCATATTGCTGGGGGAACTTGGCGAGCAACAGCTGCGAGTAGTTGCGTTCGGGGTGCATCACGGCGTCGATGAGTTTCTCGAGCAGCAGAGTGATGATGCGGCTACCCGACAGGTCCACGTCGACGACATAGCTGGCGCGGTAGAGTTTCTCGCGCGCCACCTTGCTGATGCGTTGGTAGCCTTCGGCCACGCGTGGCGAGATGTTGTCGATGAGCGAGCCCTGGAAGGTGCCCGAGAGGATTTCCTGCTCGTGGTTGACAAAGGCGCGCACGCACTCCTTCACGAGCAGGCCTACGGCTGCCGATCGCAGGTAGGCGATTTTCTCATTGGGGTCGGCGACGAGCGCCATGATTTCGCGCATGTGGTCGTGCTGGTCGTCGTCGTGCAGCGAGAGCATGAGCGCCGAGGTCTCCTCGGTGGAGATCAGCTTGAGTTTGTGTCCGTCCTCAATGTCCATGATTTGGTAGCAGATATCGTCGGCTGCCTCAACGAGATAGACGAGCGGGTGACGGCAGTATCGGCCATCGGGCTTGCGCTTGATGCCCAGCTCGGCGGCGATGCACTCATAGGAGTCTTTCTCGCTGCAGAAGAATCCAAACTTGCCCTTGTCGCCAGCCTGCGACGACGAGTAGGGATACTTGACGATAGAGGCGAGCGTTGAGTAGGTCATCGCAAAGCCTCCTGGTCGACGTCCCTTGAACTGATGCACGAGGGCGCGGAAGCTGTTGGCATTGCCCTCAAAGTGTGTGAGGTCGTTCCACTCATCGTCGGTGAGGTGTTTTCGCAACGCCAATCCTCGTCCCTCGGTGAAGAATGCGCCGATGGTTTTCTCGCCCGAGTGCCCGAAAGGCGGGTTTCCCAGGTCGTGAGCGAGGCATGCGGCGGCGACGATTTCGCCCATGTCGTG
>JABUUJ010000003.1:4531-11062 GCA_021443235.1 Muribaculaceae bacterium | reverse complement strand
GCCTACTAACATCTGCTGCCTCCGGCAGCCCCTTCTTGGGGTCAAATAGTATATAGTTACTTTTCAAAAGGCAAAATGGTGGACCGCTTGATGTTGTGTCGGGAGATGGTCAAGTAATGCTGGGAAAATAGGGGGCTAACCTCACGGCCGTCCCCCTACTCCTACCTTAGTTAAAAGGTATAGTTATTGCGATTTTTGGTGAAAATTAATTACCATGGTTGATTGCAAAAGTTGGGTAGCGGGCAACACAGTGTTGCTCGCTGTATATATGATTAGAATCTATATGTCTGTAATACAAATCCATAATACTGAATTTTCCAAAAAAGATGCATTCAAGCGCCCGATGCCTTCTTAATGTTTGGTGAAAAATAATAACTTACCGTGTCACTTTCCACATAAGGTGCTGTGCATTATGGTGCAAAAATAACACAAAAAATCCGAATTTGCAAATTTTATGCACAAAAACTCACAAACCTCGCGTCGTGACATGGTTTAATTTGGTTCAACCCAGTTTAACTTGGTTCAACTTTGTGTGTGGGGGGAGTGGTGAGTTGCGATTTTTTTTGTAATTTTGTGGTGAAATAAAGATGACTTAAACCGATGAAACTACATTCTTATATTGTATTATTGGCAATGCTGGGAGGCGCGCTGTGGGTGAGTGCGCAGGGCAACATTGAGATTAGTAATGTGCGCCCTACCCTTCCCGTGTCGACCGGCGTGTCGCAAGGATATGCCAATCCTGTGTTGCCGGGCATGCACCCCGACCCCAGTGTGTGCCGAGTGGGCGATGATTACTATCTGGTTAACAGTACGTTCCAGTTTTTCCCCGCTGTTCCCATCTACCACAGCAAGGATTTAATTCACTGGGAGCAGGTGGGTCATTGCCTCACCCGCGAATCGCAGGTAAAGCTCAACGATGACGGCAATTCGGGCGGAATATGGGCGCCCACGCTGCGCTATCACAATGGAAAGTTCTATATGATAGTGACCAACTGGGCTCACGGAATGAACCAGTTTTTCACCGCCGAGCGTCCCGAGGGCCCATGGAGCGACCCCGTCCACGTTGATCAGGAAGGAATAGACCCATGCCTATTTTGGGACAAAGACCCCAAAACCGGGAAAGAGAAGACCTACTATGTGGGCAGCGCGCAAGGCGGCATCTTGCTCACCGAAATCGACGAGACGACGGGCAAACGCATTGGCGAGAGCAAAGTGATATGGAATGGCACTGGCGGGCGATACCCCGAAGGGCCGCACATCTACAAGCGCGACGGTTATTACTACCTGCTCATCGCCGAGGGCGGCACCGAGTTCTCGCATAAGATCACAATGGCTCGCAGCAAGGACATCTGGGGTCCCTACGAAGGGCATCCCAAGAATCCTGTGATGACGCACCTGTTGCAGAAAGGGCAGGACAACTGGATACAGGGCGTGGGTCATGCCGACATTGTAGACGCCGTTGACGGCAGTTGGTGGGCTGTGTGCCTCGCATTCCGATGGCAGACGGGCGGTCACCACTTGCTGGGTCGCGAAACCTTCCTCATGCCCGTAGAGTGGGAAAAAGACCAGTGGCCCACATTCAATGGTGGCGAGTGCATGCAAAGTGAGATGAAGTGTAAAACACTGCCACAGAGCACCTTCCCCGAGCCGCCACGCACCATCACATTCAAGCAGGGCGAACCGCTGGACTTGCGTCTCAACTTCCTGTGCAACCCTCGATGGGAGTGCTACTCGCTCGATGCACGACCAGGCCACCTGCGCATGAAGGCAGGAGAGAAAACACTCGACGAGAAAGGTTGGCCCACCTTTATAGGCTTGCGCCAGACCAATATAGAGCAGCGATTCACGGCGATGATGAGCAGTGACGGGCTGCGTGACGGCGCCCGTGCCGGACTTACCGCCTATCTCACCCCTGAGCATCACTACGACATCGCACTCGTGAAGAAAGGCGGCAAAACAGTGGCGCGAGTGAGTTACCGTCTGGGCAAGATGCGGCACATTGCCGCAGAGGTTGAGTTGGGCGGCAACAAAGCCGAACTCACCATCATGGGACAGGCCCACGACTATCGTTTCTATCTCGACGGCAAGGAGATAGGTTGCATGGACGCGCGGTTTATCAGCACTGAGACGGCTGGTGGCTTCACCGGCACCTACTTCGGGGCGTTTGTTGAAGGTCCACGCGACAGTTACATAGACCTAAGTACATTAACAATCGACTGAAAAATATGGCGCATGCTATAAAAACAGCGGGCGATTGCTAAAAATGACGTGTACCTGACGGCACACTATTAACGTTGTAACCCTATACAGGCATCAGGGCGGCACCGCTACGCGCCGCCACCCTGATACCTGCCTACTTAAAGACCGATGCCTAAGGCATCCATTCACGAGTCCAACAGACCTTCCCTAAACTGGGGGTCAAAAGTTTATAGCCGCCTAAATATAAATTTATGCGGGGGCGCAGTACAAAAAAGTGGGGGGAAATGGGGGATGGATTGGTGGAAAAGTGTTATCTTTGCAAGTTAATAGAGTAATTTTGAAGAGATGGAAGTGAAAATTGTGAATAAGGGGCCTCATGCGCTGCCTCAGTATAGCACTGCGCAGAGTGCCGGCATGGACCTGCGTGCGTGGCTCGAGGAGCCGTTGACGCTGCAGCCGCTGGAGCGCGCACTGGTGCACACGGGGATATATATGCAGTTGCCGCAAGGCTTTGAGTGCCAAGTGCGTCCACGCAGCGGGCTGGCGCTGAAACGCGGTCTGACGGTGCTTAACAGTCCGGGCACTATCGATGCCGACTACCGCGGCGAGGTGTGTGTGATTCTCGCCAACTTGGGCAATGAGGCTCAGACCATTGAGAACGGTGAGCGCATCTGCCAGATTGTGGTTGCCCGCCACGAGACCGTGGAGTGGGAACCTGTTGAGTCGCTTGACGATAGCGAGCGTGGCGCCGGTGGCTTTGGGCACACGGGAGTGAGGTAAGGTTGACTTTGACTTTGACTTTGACCTTGACTTTGACTTTGACTTTGACTTTGACAGATGGTGATTTATAGGGGGGAATTTTTGTGCAGTCGCATAGACGCTTAGGCGAAGTGGCGTGCTGACGTGAAGAGTAATAAAGAATTTAGAATGAAGAAGTTGATATATATAATCGCATTTGTGCTGGTGGCGGTGCCGGCGATGGTGTCGAAAGACAAGGCGGCGCCAGCGGTGAGCGATGCCGACAAGCGGAAGGCCGAATACTACTTCCTTGAGGCACAAAACGAGAAAAACCATGACCGTGGCGACTCCTACTACGACCTGGTGAAGCGTGCGCATGAGTTGGACCCGTCGAACTCGGTCTACTCGTTCTATCTGGGCTACCTGACGCTTATGATGAAGAACCCCGACCGCACGCGTGCCAACGAGGCGCTTGCGCTGATGAAGCAGCACTATGACTCGTGCCCCGGCGATTACTATGAGACGCAGTTTTACAGCGATGCCAACCTTGCTCTGGGCAACCCCGGCGAGGCACTGAAAGCCATCAAGACGCTGTGCGATCGCAACCCCCACCGCATGGAGCTGCAAGCGCGCCTTGCCGAGGCCTACGCCCGTATGGGCGACCATGCGGCGTCGAACGAGACCTATGACTCAATAGAGGTGATTATGGGCAAGTCGATGGCTATCTCGTCGAAGAAAGTCGCCAATTACATAACGATGAACGACACCGCCAGCGCCATCGCCGAGATGCGCAGCCTGGTGGAGAGCAACCCCAAGAACGCCGACTACAACATCGGCATGGGCGGGCTGTTCCAGAGCATTGGGATGCGCGACAGCGCGCTGCACTACCTCGACCTCGCGCAGCAGGTAGAGCCCGACAACGGCTACACCTATCTTGCCAAGGCACAATTCTTTATGATGAACGGCGACTCGGCGCAATATGAGCAACAGATTCATCAGGCGCTCATCAACGAGAATCTTGGCATTGACGATAAGATGCAACTGCTGGTGCAGTCGGTGAAGCAGATTATACAAGACAAAGACTCGACCGGAAGGGCCGACAGCCTCTTTGCGGTGCTTATCAAGCAGCACCCACACGAGGCAGTGGTGCACGAGATGTATAGCGAGTATTTCATCTATAAAAAAGACTACATAAGCGCCTCAGAGCAACTGCAATATGTGCTCGACATCAACCCCACCGACGCCGACATGTGGCGCAAGCTCATGCTCGTGCAGATGATGGGCGAGGACTACAGCAACGCCATAAAAAGCGCCGATAAAGCCTTGGAATACAACCCCGACAGCCTTGATCTGTATAAGTACATCGCACCCACTTACATGCAGATGAAAGAGTATGACAAGGCTATTGAGACCTACAAGATAGCGTTGAGCATCGCCGACAGCCTCGACGTGGAAACGCTGAGCGACCTCAAAGGCGGCATGGGCGATGTGTATCAGGCAATGGGCGACACGGCGAGCGCGTTTGCCCTCTATGAGGAGGCCATCAAGCTCAATCCGGGCAATGTGGGCATCATGAACAACTATGCCTATTTCCTGTCGCTCGAGGGCAAAGACCTTGACAAGGCCGAGCGCATGGCAGCCATCGCGGTAAAGGCCTATCCTAAGAGCGCGACCTATCTCGACACCTATGCGTGGGTATATTTCAAGAAGAAAGACTACCAGCTCGCATTGCTCTATATCAAGAGCGCCATCGACAACGACGACACCCACAGCGCCGACGTGCTCGACCACTATGGCGATATCCTCTTCATGACCGGCGAGCCCGAGAAAGCGTTAGAGCAATGGGAGAAAGCCCTTGAGAAGGCACCCGACAACGAGTTGATACAGAAGAAAGTGAAATTCAAAACAATATTCATGGAATGAGACACATAGCACACCTCACACTTGCCGCCGCGCTTCTCGTACTCGCTGGCTGCAAGACCACCAAGACCGCCAATGTGGACCCCACCACAGGCACCATCACGGCACCAGTAACACCCGTGCAGCACGCCGCCGCCATTGCCAGCAACTTCAAGGACTGGACCACGATGCAGTGTGGCGGCAACATCAAGCTGGGCGGCAGCAATGGAATGTCGAGCTCAATCAACGTGCGCATGGAGCGCGGCAAGAGCATCGCCATCTCGCTGCGTCCCATGCTGGGCATCGAGGTGGGTCGCCTGGTATTTAGCGGTGACTCGGTGATAGTGGTTGACAAACTGCACAAGCAATATATCGCCGAGGACGTGTCATTAATAACCAACGGGCTTCCTGCGACACTCGAGGCACTGCAAGACATATTCTTAGGGCGTGCATTTGTGCTGGGCGAAGGCACCTATAGCACCGCACTTGAAGCCAAGGTGCAGCTAGAACAGGCCGAGGACCGTTGCGTGCTTCGTCCCACCCAGGAAGTCAAGGGTTTCGGCTATGAGTTTGCCTTCGACAAGAACGACGATATCGTGAGCCTCACCGCCACGCTCGCCAGCGACAAAGGGCAGACGTATGGTGTGAGCTACAGCGACGTGAAATTGACCGCAGCGGGCAAAATTGCCCATGCTTTGGGCATAGACACTGCCATCAAGGGCCGACAACTGAAACTCGACCTTGAATATGGCAACATCACTTGGAACCAAGAGGTGAAAATCGACACCACGATACCCAAGAATTACAAGAAAGCCGACATTGCCAGCGTGGCAGCACTGCTGGGCGGCAAGTAACACTCGATAATCTCACATAATACAACGATGAAGAAATATTTGTTTGCCGCAATGGCACTAATTGCAATTAACATGAACTCACAAGACATCAACCTGCCCGTTCCGCAACCCGGGCAACCCGCAATGACTGTGCCCGAGGCACTTGCCGCCCGGCACTCGGTGCGCGAGTTCTCGTCGCGCGACCTCAACGAGCAAGAGCTGAGCAACCTGTGCTGGGCAGCGTGCGGCGTGGTGCGCGACGGCGAGCACCGCACGGCACCGTCGGCACTCAACCGCCAGGAAATCGTGCTGCTGGTGTTTACGCAGCGTGGCGTGTATGAATATGACGCCTACGACAACAAGCTCATTGAGCGAGCCAAAGGCAACCACCGTCACCTCGTGGCTGGCACGTCAAACTTCATGCAAGACTTTGTGCTCAATGCCCCCGTTACGCTGGTGATGGTGATTGACTTCAACAAATTCATTGAGTCGAAAGACGTCGGATACACCACACGCCCCGTGCGCGACGAGCACAGCCTGATGATGTGCTGCGTCGATGCCGGCAACGTGAGCGAGAACATCAACCTCTACTGCCAGTCGGTGGGCCTGGCGACAGTGCCTCGTGCCACGATGGACGTTGAGGCCATCAAGGAGTTGCTTCACTATGACGACAGCTATCTGCCCATCATGAACAACCCCGTGGGCTATCCCAAATGATAGTGAGACGCCTTTTCCTGCTCGTTGCTGTGGCACTCACCGCGCAAGCGGTTTTTGCCCAGAGCCACCACTCCCAGCTTGCCGGCGACAGCGTTGCTGCCGTTAGCGACACGGTGACGGTGAAACTCGTCACATTCTACCCTGG
>JABUUJ010000003.1:0-4513 GCA_021443235.1 Muribaculaceae bacterium | reverse complement strand
TATGGGCACACCGAGTTGCGCGTGACGTGGGGCTTCAACGACTGGTATTTCAACTACGGCGTGTTTGACTTCAGCGAGCCGTTTTTCGTTTATCGTTTTGTGAAGGGCAGCGCCGAGTATCTGTGCATGGGCTTGCCGCCACAATTTGCCGCCGCGGGCATGGAAGGGCGCCGCATGGTGGAGCAGGAGCTCAACCTCACGCAAGAACAGGCAGCCAAAGTGCGTGATTTTCTGATAAATAACGCACGCCCCGAGAATTGCCGATATGTCTATCAATATTTAGGCGACAACTGCTCGACACGCCCCCGCGACATCATCGAGATGGCTGTGGGGCCGTCGCTGCAATACCCCGCTGTGACCGACAGCCTCACCTATCGCCAGATGATGGCTCAGTGCACCCGCAACAGCAAATGGCTGCAGATGGGGATAGACCTGATTTTAGGTCCCGGCATCGACCAGCCGCTCACAATCCGCCAGCAGATGTTCATCCCCATGGCGCTCAAGAGTGCCGTTGACGGCGCCACCCACGTTGTCGATGGCAAGCGCGTGCCGCTGGTGCGCCACACCGAGGTAGTGGTTGACGGTAGCGAGGAAGGCCTGGATATAGAACCCGAGCCATGGTGGGCGACACCGCTATTCGCAGGCATTATCCTGCTGATTGTGACTGCGGCCGTCACTGTGCGCGACATGAGTCGCCGCCGCTGCTCGCGTTGGCTCGACGTGTGCATCGCCCTGCTCTACTCGTCAATAGGTTTAGTGATTTATTTCCTCATGTTTGTGAGCGTGAGAGAAGCCACATTCCCCAACTACAACGCGTTGTGGGCCAACCCATTCTACCTCATTCCGCTTGGATTGATGTGGAGCCGTCGCACACGCAAGGCGCTCAGGCTCTACCATGTGATAAACGGCACCGTTGCGGTGCTCACCATTGTGCTGTGGCCCCTGCTGCCACAGGTTGCCAATGTGGCGTTCTTCCCCATGATGGTAGTGCCCGTGTTGCGAGCCATTGCCAATGTGCACGCCCGCTAAAAGCGGCCGAAAAGGCAAAAACACACCTTAAATTATTAAAAAAACACGCCCAGAGGCTCATTTCTCACAGAAAATGCGTACCTTTGTGAGTTAATACGCAAAAAATTTAAAAACAAGATACATTATGGCACTAAGTGACCTGATTAAAAAATTCTTTGGCAACAAGTCGGACCGCGACTTGCGCAAGCTCACACCCATCCTCGACAGCATCAAAGCCGCCTATCCCGAGATAGCCGAGCTGAGCAATGACGGACTGCGCCAGCGCACCGCCGACATACGCCAGCAACTCAACGGCGCCGTGCAGGACAAGCGCGACGAAATCAACACCATCAAGCAAGAAATCGAGTCGCTCGACTATGACCAGCGCGAGCCGCTGTGGGAGCGCATCGACAAGATTGAGAAGGAAATCCTTGAGGTGCTCGAGCAAGAACTCGACCGCGTGCTGCCCCAGGTGTTCTCGATAGTCAAGGAAACCGCCAAGCGCTTTGCCGAGAACGAGACTATCGAGGTGACAGCCACCGAGATGGACCGCCAGCTCAGCGCCGAGGGCAAGGACTTCCTCACCCTTGAGGGCGACAAGGCTATCTACCGCAACCATTGGGTGGCCGGCGGCAACGAGACCGTGTGGAACATGATACACTATGACGTGCAGCTCATTGGCGGCACCGTTCTGCACCAGGGCAAAATTGCCGAGATGGCAACTGGTGAAGGTAAGACCCTCGTAGCAACCCTTCCCGTATTTCTCAACGCACTCACTGGCAACGGCGTTCATGTCGTTACCGTCAACGACTACCTCGCCAAGCGCGACTCGGAGTGGATGGGTCCGCTCTATATGTTCCACGGCCTGAGCGTAGCATGCATCGACAAGACGCAGCCCAACTCGCCCGAGCGTCGCGCCGCCTATAACTGCGACATCACGTTTGGTACCAACAACGAGTTTGGCTTTGACTATCTGCGCGACAACATGGCAATGAGCGCCGAGGACATGGTGCAGCGCTCGCACAACTATGCCATCGTCGACGAGGTTGACTCGGTGCTTATCGACGATGCCCGCACACCGCTCATCATCTCGGGTCCTGTGCCCAAGGGCGATGACCAGATGTTTGACATGTTCAAGCCCAATGTGGAGCGTCTCTACAATACCCAGCGCCGCTTTGTGAGCGAGTTGCTCGCCGAGGCCAAGAAAAAGATGGCAAGCGACGACAAGGACACCGTGAAAGAGGGCGTGCTGCTGCTCTATCGCGCCCACAAGGGACTGCCCAAGTACACGCCGCTCATCAAGTTTCTGAGCGAGGAAGGCGTGAAGCAGCAGATGCAACAGGCCGAGAAATACTACATGCAAGACAACAACCGCGAGATGCACATCGTCACCGACCCGCTGTATTTCATCATCGAGGAGGTGACCAACAGCATCGAGCTTACCGATAAGGGTATCGACGTGCTCACCAAGGGCACCGACGACGCCGAATTCTTCGTGCTCCCCGACATCGCCTCGCAACTCTCGGCAGTGACCAACGAAGACCTGACCGACGAGGAGAAGGTTGCCAAGAAAGACGCGCTGATGCAGAACTACTCAATCAAGAGCGAGCGCGTGCACACCGTGACCCAGTTGCTCAAGGCCTACGCGATGTTTACCATCAACGAGGAGTATATCGTTACTCCCGAGGGCGAGGTGAAGATTGTTGACGAGCAGACGGGCCGTATCATGGAAGGCCGTCGGTATAGCGATGGTCTGCACCAGGCCATAGAGGCCAAGGAAGGCGTGAGCGTGCAGGCAGCTACACAGACCTTTGCCACCATCACGTTGCAGAACTATTTCCGCATGTATCACAAGCTGGCTGGTATGACCGGTACGGCCGAGACCGAGGCGGGCGAGTTTTGGGATATCTACAAGCTTGACGTAGTGACCATTCCCACCAACCGCCCCGTGATGCGCAATGACATGCCCGACCGTGTCTATAAGACTGAGCGCGAGAAATTTAACGCAGTGATTGAGGAGATACAGAAGATGCGCGACGAGGGACGCCCCGTGCTTGTGGGAACGACCTCGGTAGAGATTTCGGAGAAACTGAGCCGCATGCTCAACCTGCGACACATTCCGCACCAGGTGCTTAATGCCAAGTTGCACCAGAAAGAAGCCGACATCGTGGCACAGGCAGGCCGCTCGGTTGAGGGCAAGGGCGTTGTGACCATCGCCACCAACATGGCAGGTCGTGGTACGGATATCAAGCTCACCCCCGAGGTGAAAGAGGCTGGCGGTCTTGCCATCATCGGCACCGAGCGCCACGAGAGCCGTCGCGTTGACCGCCAGTTGCGTGGTCGTTCGGGACGTCAGGGCGACCCCGGCTCGAGCGTGTTCTTTGTTTCGTTTGAGGACAAGGTAATGCGTCTGTTTGCCAGCGAAAGTATCGTGAAGCTTCTCGACCGCATGGGACTTCAGGATGGCGAGGCGATAGAGTCGCGCATGGTGACAAATAGCATCGAGAAAGCGCAGAAGCGCGTTGAGGAGAACCACTTTGGCGTGCGCAAGCACCTGCTTGAGTATGACGACGTGATGAACGCCCAGCGCAAGGTGGTTTACACCCGCCGTCACCACGCGGTGATAGGCGAGCGCATTGGCATTGACATCATCAACACGCTCAACGATGCTTGCGAGGACTTGGTGGGCAAGTTTGGCAGCGACCAGTATGAGGACTTCAAGTATGCCGTGCTCAACACATTTGCCATAGAGGTGCCATTTGACGAGGAGTTCTACAGGCGCAACGACGACGACAAGAAGGCCGACGCACTGTTCGGCCGCGTGCTTGAGGTGTTTAACCGCAAGATGACGCGCCTGAGCGAGGTGGCTAACCCCGTGATACAGAACATTGTTGCCGACCAGCGCGCCAACGGCATTGAGCCACAAGGCATTATGCGTGTGCCCATCACCGATGGCCGCCGCACCTTTGGCATCAGCATCAACATGAAGGAGGCCGCCGAGAGTAACTGCAAGATTCTTGAGAAGCAGTGGCAAAAGGCCGTGATGCTGCTCTCAATTGACGAGATATGGAAAGAGCATCTGCGCGAGATGGACCAGCTCAAGCAGAGCGTGCAGAACGCCAGCTATGAGCAGAAAGACCCGCTCGTGATTTACAAGAGCGAGGCATTCAAGATGTTCAAGAGCATGGTGGGCGAGCTCAACGCCAAGACTGTGGGCACATTGATGCGCGGCCAGATTCCTGTGCAGCCCGATGAGGCGCAGGTGCAGCAGCGTGAGTTGCCTCGTCAACGCCAGCAATACCGCGAGGGACGCGGCGGCGACGAGGATCCTATTGAGGCCAACGCCCGCGCACAGCGTGCGGCAGCCGCCGGAGCATCGCGCAACCCGCAGCAGCGTCCACAGCCCATCGTTGCGGCACCGCGCGTAGGTCGCAACGACCCATGCCCGTGTGGCAGCGGCAAGAAATACAAGCAGTGCCACGGCCGCAACCTGTAATAGCGTTTA
>JABUUJ010000039.1:30536-34921 GCA_021443235.1 Muribaculaceae bacterium | reverse complement strand
TGCGCCAGCGCCACACCCATTAAGCCCCCCTCCGCCTCCCATGTGGGGGGAACCACGACGTTGACTTTGATCTGCTTCGCGCTGATGGGGGAAACTCACACAGATCCCACAGATTTTTGGGATTATTATATCATGGGAATTTATAGGATTTATATAATTAAATGAGCCACGAACCGAGCGAAGCGAGCTCGGTTCGTGGCTAAAAATTTGTGGCGCGAAACCAATTGATGGGAATCGCGGTGGGGTTACTTGGCGATGGGCTTGAGGGAGATGGCCCAGCCGCCGCCGGCTACTGCGTGGAGCTTGAGTTCGTCCTTGGCAGTGACGGTGCGCTTGGTGATGGTGTAGGCTTGCGGGTTAGTCTTGTAGTCGGCGTCCTTGGCGTCGGCATAGATGATGGCCTCATATTTCACGCCTGGGTCGAGGAAGCCGAGTTTGACCTTGGAGTCGTGAGGCTTCATGCCGGCGATGCCGCCCATAAACCAGTCGTTAGTGCCCTTGGCCTTGCGTGCGATGGTGATATATTCCATAGGCTCCGACTCAAGGTAAACGCTCTTGTCCCAGTCGACAGCCACGTCCTTGATAAACTGGAAGGCGTCGAGGTGCTTCTCGTAGTTCTCGGGGAGGTCGGCAGCCATCTGCAGTGGGCTGTAGAAGGTGACATAGAGGGCGAGCTGGCCGCCAATGGTTGAAAGCACCTTGCTCTTGTTGCCGGCATAGGTAAGGTCCATCTCAAAGATGCCCGGGGTGTAGTCCATGGGGCCACCCTGCAGGCGGGTGAACGGAAGGATGGCGGTGTGGCCGGGCTTGGTGCCGCCAAATGCCTGATACTCGGTGCCACGCGCGCTCTCGTTGCCGATGAGGTTAGGATAGGTGCGGCACAGGCCGGTGGGGCGCACAGCCTCGTGTGCATTCACCATGATGTGGTGCTTGGCAGCCTCGGTGATGGCATAGAGGTAGTGGTTGTTCATCCACTGGCCGTAGTGGTGCTCGCCGCGAGGCAGGATGTCGCCCACATATCCGCTCTTAACCGAGTTGTAACCATATTTGTTCATCAGCTGGTAGGCTTTCTCCATGTGTCGCTCATAGTTGCGCACGCTCGACGATGTCTCGTGGTGCATCATCAGGCGCATGCCTCGGTCGTGGGCATACTTGTTGAGCATGTCGATGTCGAAGTCGGGGTAGGGAGTAACGAAGTCAAAGACATAGTCCTTGCTGTTGCCGGCCCAGTCTTCCCAGCCGATGTTCCAGCCCTCGATGAGGAGCTGCTGGAAGCCGTGCTTAGAGGCGAAGTCGAGGTAGCGCTTCACGTTGTCGTTGTTGGCCGAGTGCTTGCCGTTGGGCTTGAGCTTGCTGAAGTCGTTGAGGTCGAGTTTCACCGATGGGAGCTCGTCGCTATAGTTCCACGAGCCCTTACCGGTAATCATTTCCCACCACACACCCATGTATTTCACGGGCTTAATCCACGATGTGTCCTCGAGCTTGCAGGGCTCGTTGAGGTTGAGGATGAGGCGCGATGCCAGCACATCGTTGGCGCTCTCGGTGACCATGATGGTGCGCCACGGGGTGTTGCAGGGAGTCTGCATATAGCCCTTCATGCCTTGCGCGTCGGGGGTGAGCCACGACTCAAAGACGAGGTTTTTCTCGTCGAGGTTGAGGCTCATGCACGAGTAGTCGACGAGCGCGGCCTCGTGGAGGTTGATGTATAGGCCGTCGTCGGTCTTGAGCTGCAGTGCGGTCTGCACGCCGGTTTTGCTGAACTGCTCTTGCGAGGCGTTGCCGCACAGGGCGTCGTCAAAGCGCTTGCTGATTTCGCTCAGTCGGCAGCGGGTGTATTCATATTCCTGGGTGTCGTAGTCGCCGGCAATCCACCACGCGATGTGGTCGCCTGTCATGGCAAACTGGGTGCGCTCCTCCTTGATAACAAAGTAGTTGAGGGTGGGTTGCTGTGGGAACTCATAGCGGAAACCCACGCCGTCATCATAGACGCGGAATTTCACCACCACGGTGCGTTGAATCTTGGGTTGCACCAGTGTCACCGCCATCTCGTTGTAGTTGTTGACGATTTCGCTTTCCTCGCCCCACACGGGTTTCCATGTCTCGTTGAAGCTGCTGTGCTTCACGTCTTTGATCTCAAAGCCGGTGCGCAGGTCGAGCGCTGCGCCTTTGCTCTTGTCGAGGATGTTGTCGAACGAGCCTGGCAGCGGCGCCTTTGCCAGGTCGAAACCCATCTTGCTGGGCTTAACCACGGCTTTTCCTTTATGAAACACTTGGTAGGTGGGAATGCCTTGAGCGTCAACGTCAAGGTCCACGCTGATCACATTTCCTGGCGAGCTCACTTTGGCTGGAGCTGCCCATGTTGTAGCACACATAGCGGCCATCAGGGCCACGAAAAAAACTTTTTTCATATCAGTATGGTATAGTTAATAATGGAATTTTCTGTTTTGTTGTGACGTTGCGTCAGAAGAATTTTTGCAGGATTGTGGGCCGTGTGGGGTGCTTCTGGCGTGCGTAACTCGAGATCTTGTGCTTGCCGTTGTCGAGTCGCTTGTAGGTGCACCATTCCCATATCTTGAGTTTACCCATCCAGTATTGCTCGTCGAGAACCAGCGGCCCGTTGTCGGCGTCCTCAAAGCGTATTTGCCAGTAGGTGAGGTCCTGGCACATCACGTCGAAGTACTCGTTCATCTGGAACTCATTGGGCAGGTAGTTGAGGTGGAGGGAGCACAGCATGTATTTGTCATATTTCTCGATGGCCTCGTCGAGCCTGTCGTCGTAGTACATCGTGGTCACGCCGCACTCGATGATCGGGATGTAGAGCGCCACGCCGGCAAAGCCATTGGCACGCTCGCGCACGCATATTGCATCGACTTCTTCGTCAAAGATGTTGTACATGGGCACGATGTCGCCCCTGCGGTAGGGCGATGCCTCGGTTTTGGGCCACGATGCCAGCACGTTGATTTGTGTGATTGGCAACCCTTTGGCCTTGGGGTCGAAAGTGATGGTGGCGAGCAGGTTGCCATCGTTGACGGGTGTAAACACGATTGTGGGCTGGTCTTCTTTGAGCTCGCTCATGTCGTAGGGCTCGCGGTCGGTCTCGTTCCAGTCATAGCCGGTGAGGACGCTGTAGGGGGTGTAGGTGATAACACCCTTAGAGTTTTTCTTGATTTTGGCGTCGCTGGGCATGAGCGAGAGGAAGTGGTCGCGTGCTGCGTCAAGGCTGGGCATGGCATAGGAGATGACTTCGGGTTTGTCGGGGTCAAGTGGCTCTCCTATAATATACTGGTCGACATAACCCATTGCGTCAAGACAGGCAAAATTGGAGATAAACTCCCTCGTGCCGTCATAGGAAGTATATGACCTCATCTTGAACAGCGGCTCGTCGCAGGCTGTGAGTGCCACGAGCAGTGTTGCCAGTGCGCATGCTATGAATTTTCTCATTTTTACAGTTTTTTGACTCAATTATCGTGCCCGTTGCCGACGAGCACCCTACAAAATTACAAATTTCCCCTCACCCCACCAAATAAATTGCCATTTTTGCTTTTTTGCAAAAAAATTTTGTGGAGGGTGTTTACCTTGTGCGGTGTGTTGTATTAAGAGACAAAGCAAGGATGACTTGTGAATGAATAAAAAATTTTAATACATATTAGTTTACATTTAATACAATGAAAAAGATTATTTTGATGGTCATGATGACCGTGATGAGTGCAACAATGGCAATGGCTGCAAGCAGCCCAGTTGAGACTACCGCCCGCAAAGCCGCCGAGGTGATGCTGTCGCAAGCAGTTGAGTCGGGATATGGAACGGCTGCCACTAAGGACAAGATTCTTGAGAGTGGCATCGTGGAGGAGGTCGCCAAAACCCTCGTCGACAACAACTTCAACATGGCAAAAGCCGTTGACAAGGCCGCCGAGGTGAGTGTGCGCGAAGGCTGGTTTAAGGACAAAGTTTCGGCCAAGAAGGCGTTGCGCAATGGTATTGAGAATGCCCGCAAGAACGAGCGATTTATTGAGAAGGTTTATAAGTTCCTCGGGATTTAGAAGATAGTAAGGACTCAGAAAAACACACACTTAGGGGGATTTGCGGCATATCGCAAATCCCCCTTGTTATGCAGCCATTATAAAAGTCCCTGAAAATTTTGCGGATTACAGATAATTAACCACTTTTGCTAATTGAAAACAGATTATTAACTTAATAACCACAAAATTCGTTATCTATGAAAAGATTTTTATCTCTTTTAATTTCCGGTGTGATGCTCGCAAGCGCGGCTTTCGCACAGTCTGCAGTAACCCCAATCAGACACATTCCTAATCACAAAGTGAACTTGCTCCAAAAGGCAAAACCCGATGCAAAGCAAGTGCACAAGAAAAAGGCGGCTAAAGGCG
>JABUUJ010000039.1:25831-28998 GCA_021443235.1 Muribaculaceae bacterium | reverse complement strand
CAGCACCGAGCCAGCAGAATACTACAACCTGCAAGGCATCCGCGTTGCCAACCCAGAGCCCGGCATCTACATCGTGAAGAAAGGCAACACCACCACAAAGCACGTGGTTCGTTGATCTCATACTCAAACCCAGACTAAAACTCAAACTAAGAATTTAATAGTCTCATTTTAATATAAAAACCCAAGGTAAGCACTGCGAACCTTGGGTTTTCTCTTTTTGAAAAGGCGGCATCATCCAATTATGAACCGAGCTCGCTTCGCTCGGTTCTTCGATAAAATAGCACGCGCGGCAGTTCATATGGAGTAGCCGCTGCCCATTCAGCCCACATCCTCAGCATTTGGATAAGGCGCAAAAGAATCCTCATGACTCTTTTGAAGTTGAATGCGGCCGCCGCCAGCATGATATTCACGGCGTCTCCGAAAAGACCCTTGTAGAAGTTGCTCGGTTAACGCAGCTTGGCGCCGAGCTGGTTCTCGAGGTTGGTGATGATTTTCTTCATGATGGCGTCAATCTGCTTGTCTTGCAGCGTCTTGACGTCGTCTTGTATTATCATGCTGATGGCGTAGCTCTTCTTGCCGGCCTCCAGTTTCTTGCTCTCATAGACGTCGAAGAGCGACACGCTCTTGAGCAGCTTGCGCTCGCTGTTCTCCACTACGCGGCGAATGTCGGCATAGGTGACGCTGATGTCGACGAGCAGCGCGAGGTCGCGGCGCACGGGCAGCGTCTTGGGCAGGTCGTGGTACTTGATGTCTTTCTTGGCGGCGAGCTTGCAAGCCACACGCCAGAATACCTGTGCGTAGTAGACGGGCTGGTCGATGTCGGCGCGCTTGAGCATCTCGTCGGTAACCACACCCAGCACTGCCACGGTCTTGCCGCCGCGGGTGTTGTAGGTGAGCGATGGCGCGACGGTGTCGTCCTCGGTTTGCTCGAGCACGAGGGTGTCGATGTCCACGCCCATGCCGGTGAGCACGTTCTCGAGAGTGGCCTTGAGGTCATAGACGTTGACTGCTCGCACGGGCTCGGCCCACGATTCCTCGTGGTTGTTGCCGCTGAGCCATATTCCCAGCATGGGCTGCTCGGTGTAGGGCGCGAGGGCCTTCTCGGTCTGGTTGGCGCCGCTGTCGTAGTGATAGACATTGCCAAACTCATAGAGCTTCATGTTGGGGTTCTTGTGGTTGATGTTGCGTGCCACGCTTTCGAGTCCGCCGAAGAGGAGCGTCTGTCGCATCACGTTGAGGTCGCTGCTCAGCGGGTTCATGATGCGCACGCAGTTGTCCTCGGGATAGGCGGTGAGGCCGTTGTAGTAGGCGGCAGCGGTGAGCGAGTTGTTCATGATCTCGCGGTATCCCACTGCGGTGAGTTGGTTGCTGATTAGCTCCTGCAGGTCGTCGGCAAAGTCGACGTCGTCTTTAGCCGAGAGGGTGCCGTTGACGTTGGCGGTAAACTCCACGTTGTTGTAGCCATATACGCGCAGTATATCCTCCACTACGTCGCACGGGCGACGCACGTCAACGCGATAGGTGGGCACGATGAGGTTGAGTTTCTCGTCGTCCTCGGCCACGATTTCCATCTCAAGGCTTTTCACGATGTCTTTAATCACGTCGTGGTCTATGTCCTTGCCTATCAAGCTGGTGGCGTAGTTGTATTTCAGTTCTACGGGGAAGCCGGGGAAGTCGCAGGCTTTCACGTCGACGATGTCGCCGCATATCTCGCCGCCAGCCAGTTCCTTGACGAGCATGGCTGCCACCTTCAGGTTGTAGACGGTGGCGTTGGGGTCGATGCCGCGCTCAAAGCGGAACGAGGCGTCGGTGTTGAGGCCGAAACGGCGTGCGCTCTTGCGTATCCATGTGGGGTGGAAATAGGCGCTCTCGAGGAACACGTCGGTGGTGGTCTCGGTCACGCCCGAGTCCAGGCCGCCGTAAACGCCGCCAATGCACATGGGCTCCTCGCCGTTGCATATCATCAGGTCGCGGCTGGTGAGCGTGCGCTCCACGCCGTCGAGGGTGACAAACTTGGTGCCCTCGTTCACGGTCTTAACGACGATTTTGTCGCCCTTCACCTTTGCCAGGTCGAAGCAGTGCATGGGCTGGCCTAAGCCGAGGAGCATATAGTTGGTGATGTCGACGATGTTGTTGATGGGGTGCTGTCCCACGGCCAGAAGCAGGTCTTTGAGCCACTTGGGGCTTTCCTGAACCTTCACGCCGCGTATGGTGAGTCCGCTGTAGCGGGGGCATGCCTCGGCGTTTTCCACCTCAACGGGGATAGCGCCCTCGGCCTTGTCGCTGGCAAAGTTGTCGACGCAGGGCTTGTGCAGCATGCCGGCCTTGCCGTTGCGCTGCATCCACGCCTTGAGGTCGCGGGCCACGCCATAGTGCGATGCGCCGTCGATGCGGTTGGGTGTAAGGTCCACCTCAATGAGGTAGTCGTCCTCAATGCCGTAGTATTGTGCCGCTGGTGTTCCCACCACGGCGCTATCGGGCAACACGATGATGCCATCGTGGCTGGTGCCCACGCCGATCTCGTCCTCGGCGCAGATCATGCCCCACGACTCCTCGCCGCGCATCTTGCCTTTCTTGATTACAAACTCGTTGTCACCGTCATAGAGCTTGGTGCCGATGGTGGCGACGATTACCTTCTGGCCGGCGGCCACGTTGGGAGCGCCGCACACGATTTGCACGGGTGCCTCGCCGTTGCCCAGGTCAACGGTGGTGATGTGGAGGTGGTCGCTATTGGGGTGGTCGACACAGGTAAGCACTTGTCCCACAACGAGTCCGCGCAGTCCGCCACGAATTGTTTCAACACGTTCGAGTGCTCCCACTTCGAGTCCCAGCGATGTAAGTGCCACGCTCACCTCTTCGGGTGTGAGGTCGGTGGCGATGTAGCGTTTGAGCCACTTATAAGAAATGTTCATATATCGAGTATGTTATGTTTCTTTGTTCAAACTGCAAAGTTACAACAAAAATTCCATAAACCCCTAATTTTAGCCCTCACATTTTGACGATGGCCTTGACCTTGGCTCTCCTTGGCTCTCTGGTTGTGTCAATGTGGGGTGTGAATGGGTGCGTGGCGGGATTTGTGTGATTTTTAGGGAGGTTTTTGGGGGGTTAGTCAATATTGTCCTAAATATTTTTTGAGCGCGACGTAAGTTGCGATGCCACTTGACATT
>JABUUJ010000039.1:16701-24739 GCA_021443235.1 Muribaculaceae bacterium | reverse complement strand
TTTTCTTACAATTTCTTTGGGAAGTTCTGCGATTACTTGCGCAAAAAGTGTTATCTTTGTCATCGGAAGCTGAGTGATGTGGTTATCACTACTAAGGTAGTAATTTTATCTTGGTTTTTCAGCTTCCTTTTTTCGTTTTTTCAAAAAATATTTAGGACAATATTGGGGGTTAGTAAAAGTTTTTTTGTAATTTTGCGTGACAATTAACTGAGAAGAATATGCTAAGTTACATCACATGGACGGCCAACCCTATTCTATTTGACGGGTTTGTGACCGTGCGTTGGTATGGGTTGATGTTTGTCATCGGGTTTCTGATTGGCTATGAGATAGTGTCGCGCATGTTTAAGCACGAGGGGATGCCCGAGAAATGGGTGGGCTCGCTGTTTATCTATGTGGTGGCGGCGACCATCGTGGGAGCGCGACTGGGCCATGTGTTTTTCTATAACTGGGAGTACTACAGCCAGCATTTGGACGAGATTCTCAGCGTGTGGGAGGGTGGCCTGGCCAGTCATGGCGGCACGCTGGGCATCATTCTTGCAGTGTGGCTTTACAGCAAGGTGGTGACACGCAAGCCCATACTGTGGACGCTCGACCGCCTGGTTGTGCCTGTGGGGCTGGTGGCGGCGCTCATCCGCACCGGCAACCTTCTCAACCACGAGATCTATGGCGGAGAGACGACGTTGCCTTGGGGCTTCCGCTTCATCGGCAACATTGGCGCCTATATGCATGGCTATGACCCCGTTTTCACCAATCCGTGCCACCCCACCCAAATCTATGAGGCGCTGTGCTATCTCGCCACCTTTGCGCTGTGCATGTGGCTCTACTGGCGCCGCAACGCGCAAGAGCGCGAGGGCTTGCTGTTTGGCATTTTCATGATAGGTATCTTTGCCTCGCGCTTCTTTATTGAGTATATAAAATGTGTGCAGGAGCCGTGGGAGCTTGAGATGCGTGCCGCATGGGGTATCGACCAGGGCCAGCTGCTCAGCATCCCGTTTGTCGTGATAGGGGTGTGGCTTGTGGTGCGAGCCATGCGTCGCCCGCGCGTCGCGCTCACCTATCCCAACCGCTTCCCCGACGAGAAAACATCCCGATAACCCCCACCTTCCCATGGCATGGTATAATGCCAATAAATAATGGTATTGCACCCAAAATATGGCGATAGTGTGCGAAAGTTGGCATTTTTGCCCCAACTTTCGCACACTATCGCCACTTTTCGCCGAAGACACCTCCCAATCCACCCCTAAAAAATTAATGGAAAATTGAATTAATGTGAAATCCCCAGCGAGCAACGTTGAACCATGTTAAACCATGTTGAACAAGGTTGAACGCTTGCGTAGCAAGCCTTAAAATCCGAGGGAGCGGCAGAAGCCGGCGACGCGCAGCGTGGCACCCACGTAGAGGCCGCTCACTGCGGGGTCGGTGGTGGTGAGCTTGCCAGCCGAGATCCATGGCGTGAGGCGGATGTAGGTTGTGAGCCTTGAGAAGCGGTTGTTGAGGAAGAACGGGTCGGTGGTGTTGCGCTCGTGCACCTTGAAGTCAATGTCGATGCTCGCTATCCACGAGAATCGGCTCATCTTGGTGCCGAAGGTGTTGGTTATGACAAAATACTCCTTCTCTTGCTCGTCTTTTTTCCACTCTATGTCGTTGATTTTCCAGCTGTAACGGTTGTAACGCACGCCAAAGTTGGGGGTAATGGTAAAACGCCCGGCCTTAATAACCTTGTAGCCCACCTGCAACGACAGGCCAAGCTGGGAGGCATTGGCGTCGGAGTTAATCTGTGCGTCGCGACCTTGCTCGTCCTTGATATTAAAGAAGTTGGGGTTGTTAAATCCCGGCTGGCCGTAGTCAACGTCAAACTTTGCCCGCAGGTCGTTATAGTCGGCCAGCAGACCCAGCGAGAAGTTCACTGCTCCGTTAAAATTATGGTGTAGCGAGCCCGTTGTCGCCATATACCCTATGCCGCCCTCGATGCCCGCCGAAAACTTGCTTATATCACTCTCGTCTTGTGCGGCGGCGGCCATTGCGAGCGTCGCGCAGCACATCAATGCTAAAAATTTCTTCATCATATAGAGCAAATCTTGATTGCAGTGTCAAAATTACAACCAAAATGGCGGTCTGCCAAATTTTTCGGGTAAAAAAAGCGCCGCGCGAGACCAACTCGAACGACGCCCACAGGGGTTTAGATACCCCTTAATTTACTACTAACTATATAAATTCTTATTTGAAATAGCGGTTGAAAAGACCCTCGAAGCCCTTGCCGTGACGAGCCTCGTCGCGTGCCATCTCGTGAACGGTGTCGTGGATAGCGTCAAGGTTCTGAGCCTTAGCCATCTTGGCAAGCTCGAGCTTGCCGGCGGTTGCGCCACACTCGGCGTTCATGCGCTTCTCAACGTTGGTCTTGGTGTCCCAAACCATCTCGCCCAGGAGCTCGGCAAACTTAGCGGCGTGCTCGGCCTCTTCCCAAGCATAGCGCTTGAAAGCCTCGGCGATTTCGGGATATCCCTCGCGATCGGCCTGGCGCGACATTGCCAGATACATGCCTACCTCGCAGCACTCGCCTTCGAAGTTCATCTGCAGGCCTTTAACGATTTCGGGGTCAACACCTTTAGCTACGCCCAGCTCGTGCTCGCACACGAAGTTAAGGCCAGCCTCTTCTTTCATTTCGTTGAATTTCTCAGCGGGAACTTTGCACATTGGGCACTTTTCGGGTGCCTCGTCACCTTCGTGAATATAACCACACACTGAGCAGATCCATTTTTTTGCCATAGTTGTATTTATTTGTTTTATAAGTTGTTAATAAAAATAATTAGTTCTTTTTTACTGATTACAAAGGTCGCACCGCCCGGTGAAGTTAATCTCTACTTGCTCCACCTTGAGCCCGTTGCGTGGCATTGCCGGCAGGTTCTCGAGCGGGAGGTCGATGATGCGGCCACAGTGGCGACACATGAAGTGGGCGTGCGGCTGGGTGATGCCATCGTAGCGTGTCGCGTGCCCGTCGATGCTGAGGGTGGTCACCGCGTGGTTCTGGGCGAGCACCTGCAGCGTGTTGTAGACGGTGGTGCGCGACAGCGTGGGCATGCTGTGGTGCAGGTCGCTGTAGATGGTGTCTACAGTGGGATGCGTGCGATGCTCCATGAGATATTTCATGATAGCAATGCGCTGCATCGAGGGCCTAATGCCGTGTTTCACCAAGTGTTGCGTAGCCTGTGTCATCACCAAAATCTGTAATCGTTACAAAATTACAATAATTTCAAATATTTTCCAAATATTTTTGCAACTTTTTTCAAAAAAACCACCCAGAGGATTTCTGGGTGGCTGTGTTGCCCGGGATGTCCCGGTTTAGTCGTCAGGAGAGAATTAAATTACTTAACCTCGCTGAAGAACTTGATAGTGCGAACCATCTGCGAAGTGTAAGAGTTCTCGTTGTCGTACCAAGAAACAACCTGTACCTGGTAAACACCCTCCTCAACCTTGCTAACCATAGTCTGGGTAGCGTCGAAGAGCGAACCGAACTTCATGCCGATGATGTCGGAAGAAACAATCTGGTCCTCGCAGTAGCCAAACGACTCGTTGGCGGCGGCCTTCATGGCGGCGTTGATGCCCTCAACGGTTACATCGGCACCCTTAACAACAGCGATAAGGATAGTAGTTGAACCAGTGGGGGTGGGAACGCGCTGAGCCGAGCCGATGAGCTTGCCGTTGAGCTCGGGAATAACCAGACCGATAGCCTTGGCAGCACCTGTCGAGTTGGGAACGATGTTGCAAGCACCTGCGCGCGAACGGCGGAGGTCACCCTTGCGCTGAGGACCGTCAAGAATCATCTGGTCGCCAGTGTAAGCGTGGATTGTCGACATGATACCACTCTGGATGGGTGCATAAGCATTGAGAGCAGCTGCCATGGGAGCAAGGCAGTTGGTGGTGCACGATGCAGCCGAAATAACAGTGTCTGCAGCAGTCAAGGTGTTGTGGTTCACGTTGTAAACGATGGTGGGGAGGTCGTTGCCTGCGGGAGCCGAGATAACCACCTTCTTTGCGCCAGCCTGGATGTGAGCCTCGGCCTTTGCCTTAGAAGTGTAGAAACCGGTGCACTCGAGAACTACGTCTACGTCAAGCTCGCCCCAAGGAAGCTCGGCTGCGTTGGGCTTAGCATAGATAGTAATCTCCTTACCATCAACGATGATAGAGTTGTCAGTTGCCTCTACAGTGTGCTTGCCCTCGCCGTACTTGCCAGCGAAACCACCCTGAGCAGTGTCGTACTTGAGAAGGTGAGCGAGCATTTTGGGAGATGTAAGGTCGTTGATTGCAACTACCTCATAACCTTCAGCCTCAAACATTTGACGGAATGCGAGACGGCCGATGCGACCGAAACCGTTAATAGCTACTTTTGTCATTTTTTCTTGAAATTTTAGTTTTATAAAGTTGAACTTATAATTAGTTGTCTATATCACTTCACACTTGTAGGCGCCTGGGAAACGAGCTCGGTGGCTCCATTTGCCATGCTTTTTTTATTATCAACTGCAAATTTAAGCAATATTTTTGACTTTTCCTTATTTCAGATGAAAATAATGGAAAAATTTCTTCAATTTAACTTTTTTAACCCCCATTTTCCCCTTCCCCACAAAATATTTATGTGGGAGATGTTGCACAGGTGGAAAATTTTTTTGAAATTTGTCGGGAATTAGGCGACGCTCCCAGCGCCGCACCACTTCACAAGGCGGCAGCGCGGCGCAACTGCCACCATCCTTAACCACAACATTTAGCATTACGCCAGGCGATGAGAATGGCGCCATTCTCACACACGCCAGGGCGGTAAATTACACATTATGAGTTTTATTAAAGAGTTTAAAGAGTTTGCCGTCAAGGGCAATGTAATGGACATGGCCGTGGGTGTGATCATTGGCGGCGCATTTGGCAAGATCGTCACCTCGCTCGTGAGCGACATCATCATGCCGCTGGTGAGTATCGCGACAGGTGGTATCGACTTCACTAACCTGTTTATCAATCTCTCCGACAAGACTTTCGCCACGCTGGCTGAAGCCCGTGAGGCTGGTGCGGCGGTGTGGGCCTATGGGCAGTTCATTCAGAACATCCTTGACTTTATCATCATTGCCCTGTGCATCTTCCTCATGGTGAAGGGCATCAACAGGCTCAAGAAGAAAAAAGAAGAGGAGCCGGCTCCCGCAGCCCCTGAGCCCAGCAACGAGGAGAGGCTGCTCGCCGAGATACGCGACCTGCTCGCCAAGAAGTAAACCCAAATAGTTCAAAATTCTAATGAACTTTTTGGGGTAAGCCATTCACCCATAACAAAAAAGGGCTGCGCCACACAACGGCGCAGCCTTTTTTGTTTCAGTCATCGTGAACCACAATGTTGGGAATTATGTTGGGCTAATATTTCACTTGGAGGAAATGCTTGCTTGGGGCGTCGTGAGTGATGGCTCCGGGAGCGTAATAGACCGAGTCGCAAGTGATTGCGCTGGCAAACTTGCTGAACGAATACAGGCTGCCGCCTTCAATGCGGGTGATGCCGTCGACCTTGATGCCCTTGGACGACGCAAGGCCCTTGCGGCCAATGGTCACGATCTCCAGGTCGCCGCCCGTGAGGGTGAAGTCGCTCTTGAGTTTCAGGCCCTTGCCGCCCTCGCCGGTGGCCTTGATGCGTAGGGTGCCTGCGGTCATTGCCATGAGGCTGTCGCACTTCACACCTGCCGCGCTCACTGTGTCGACAATCGCTTCGCCGGTAAGCGGGTCGTCGATAGTCTCGATGCGTGGCTCGCCGTGGCTGAGAATCATGGTGCGTCCACCGCCCACCGTCACGCTCTGGTGCGAGCTGATGCCCTTGGAGCCGGCGCCATTGGCCCTCAGCCCCACGACACCGCCGTCAATAAACACGCCGTCGTTGCCTCTCAGGCAGTTGCCCACGCGGGTTGTCACATAAAGGCGCACGCCCTTGCGCACGCGCAGATAGTCGTCGGTGGCAATGCCGTGACGGCAATTGGCATATACGTCGAGAGAGCCTTTGCCGCTGATAATCACCTGCCCTTCGCTGAAAAGCGCGCCCTTCATATCCTCGCCCTCAACATAGTCGTAGGTCATGCTGTCATAGAGTGCGTTGGCCGACTCCTCGGCAAGGCACAGGTAGAGTGTCTTGCCGCACTGGTTGTTGATGGCGGCGCCGTGCGAGTTGGCAAGCGACAGTCCGTCAAGTGTGAGGCGGTACTTGTAGTCGCTATATACTTTGAGCGAGCCGTCGGCGGTCTCGCCGCTGGCAACGATGTGCATGCGCGAGGCTGTGGAGCGTATGGTGACATGGGCGCCCTCGATGGTGTATCTCACGCGCGAATTGGTGGTGGAGACTGTCGCCTCGCCATCGTTATAGGTCACCTTTACCGACACTGTCCACGGGTTGTTTTCCCAGTAGTCGTTGTAGGTATCGTCGGCTGGATTGGTGGGAATAGTCTCCTGGCCCTCGTCGAGCGGCGTCATGTCGATATCGATGAGGATGGGCTTGATTCGGGGGTCGGCGTCGATGAGGTCTTGCAGCGCGGTATCGTCGTTGACGCATGCCGTGGCCACAAGTGCCATGAGCAACACTGCAATGTATTGTAACTTATTCTTAATCATGGTGTAGAGGCTTAAAATTTATAGGTATATCCAGCCACGATGTGTTGCTTGGCAATTGATGACGGGTGCTGGGTGCGGTTGAGCAGCTCGTGCTGGTACTCGAGCACAAAGCCGTGGTGCTTCTTGAGCGTATAGCTGCCGCCCACCGCCAGCTTGGTCTTGTCATAGACGTCGCTGGTGTAGATTTCGGCGCTCACATGAGGGGTGAACTTGCAGTGGCGTATGTTGTACTGCACCTTGACGCGCGAGCGCAGCACGTGGTCGTGCTTGGACTTGACGGTGCAGTCCTCAAACCACTCGTTGTCAAAGTCATAGCGCGTGGTGGTGGCTTCGGGGCGATAGGTGTACTGGTAGCGCTCGCGCAGCGACACGTTGAAGCGGCCCATGTCGACGCTTGCCACAAGGGCGGCGGTGGCGCGGTGGCGCGTGCCCCAGAACGATGGACGCCAGTTGTTGTAGGAGCCGTCTTTGTTATAGCTCAGGTGCTCGCGGTTGTTGACCACGATAAACTGGTAGGCGGCCTCGGCCCTTAGCCATGAGTTGAGGCGGTACTTGCCTCCAACTCTGACCGACACTCGATCGACGGTGCGGAACGTGTTGCGCGACTGGAACTCGGCCAATCCCGTAAGGGTGAATTTCTTGTTGAATTTCTTCTCCACGCCAGCGTCAATCACCAGGCCGTAGTCGTCGGCCAGCACCGTGTGCGGAACAAGAAGCGCGAGGGCGGCGATTGCCGCTATTATCATTCGTTTACCTCTTCCCATACCTCTCTTTTTGGCTTTGTCGTTCCCGATATCTCGCTGTCGTGGGTGCCGTCGGGCTCATAATAGAGCTTGAGCACGGCGCTGTCTTTGAGGAAGTCGACGCTGCCCACCGCCACGCGGGTGATGTTGAGGCCGGTGCGAGCGCGCAGGTCCTCGATGAGTTGCTCGTGCTTCTCGGGCACGATGAGTTCCAGGCGGTCATATAGCACGAGCTTGGTGAGGCCGTGACGACGCATGAGGAACATCTCGCACAGCACCATAATGATGAGCACCAGCACGTTGGGCAACAGTAGCTCCACTATGCCGATGGTGGTGCCCAGGGCGTTGATCACCGAGAGGCAGATGACGCTGAACAGGTAGGTCATCTCGCGCACGGGCATCGCGTCGGTGCGATAGCGCATAATCGAGAAGATGCCGAAGAGGCCTATTCCCACTCCCAGGCCGGTTTTTCCCTTGAGGTCCTCGAGCACAAAGATCATGAAGTAGACAAGGAAGTAGATGGCCACGCTCAGCATCATGAACGTGAAGTAGAAACTGCGCAGCTTCGACTTGCGATAGTAGAGGAAATGCACAATAATCCACACGAAGAGGGTGTTGAGAAGGAAATTCAACACGTCAATGTGGCCAAATCGTCCTGTCGTGAACAGTTGCTC
>JABUUJ010000039.1:14643-16664 GCA_021443235.1 Muribaculaceae bacterium | reverse complement strand
ATATGTGTGGTTTATAATAGTCCTTTTCTGATTTTCTCCACCCTGTGCAGGCGCACCTTGAACCGGTTGACGCGGGCGGCGGGGTTGGTGAGCGCGGTGCCCATGCAGTATTTGCTGAACCCCATCTTCTTGATGCGCAGCTGGCGCAGCAGCTCGAGGATGGGTGAGCGTGTGAGCGAGTCGCGCTTGAGCTCGATGATGGCGATGCCCGTGAGGTCGCACGTGCGCCCGGTGGCAAGGTTGTGGAAGCGCAGCGAGGTGTCGATGGTGACGCGCTCGGTGCCGGCGTTGTTGACCAGCGTGATGCGGTTAAACTGGTTCTCGACCTGTGGAATGAGCTCGCTGTGGGCGATTTCCAGCCGCTGGTCAAGGAAGTCGAGCCACTCTTGCCGTGCCTTGCCGGGGGTAAAGCGCATGGCTGCCCGATGGTGGGCGGTGGGAACGAAGTCGGGCATCTCAATGCGTTTTTTCCTGGTGCGCCGGTGGTTGTTTTTGGTCTTCACCTCAAGGAAGTGGAGCTGCGACGCCACATAGGAGCGTATGCGTGCCTTTTGCCTCGGCAGCCGCCCGCAGTGGTGGGTGTTGTACATGCTCAGCTCGGGGGTGTCGAAGTAGAGCGTGTAGTAGGGGATGATGCGCCGGCCATCGGTTTGCTGCACGCGGTAGCTGTCGCGCGCCATCTCGAGCAGCTGCATGAGACGCGGCACCGAAGTGACAAACTTGGTGTCGACGCGGTTCATGAGCTTGATGCTCTTCATTTCTTCCAGCGTGATGGGACTGTATGTGGCAATAACTCGTTCCACTGCCTAATAGCGCAAAAACTTTGCCAATAATTGCAAATACCGCCGCGGCATGCCGCAACGGTCACTGGGGTTGTTCCTAACCCAGAATTATGTTGATGATCTCGTTGATATCGGTGATATCAATGGAGTTATCGTCGTTGACATAGGCACGACCTTGGTACTTGTCGGGCGACTCGCTGCCCAAAATGATGTTGACCAGACAGTTGACATCAAGAATATCGACCACGCCATCGCCGTTGACATCGCCCTTGAGCCATGAGGGGGCGTCGCCGAGCTGGGTGTTGGAGAACTCCAGGTAGGCCACGTTGCCCATGGGCATGGTTGAGGTCTTGCCTCCTGCCGTGATGATGGCGTTGCCGCCCTGAAAGGTTACCTTGGTGCCGGTGGCGGCAAACGAGTTGCCCGTGTTGTCTCCCTTCACAAAGTTGAGGAAGCTGTATGTCTCGGCGTGAGCTGCGACGGCTGCAATAACCGTTATCAATACAATTAAATATCTTTTCATTTTGTCATCTTTTTATTAGAATAATTCGCAAATATATCACAAAAAGATGGAAAACGCAAAACATCGCCATTTTTTTCGGCAAAACCTCGGTTTTTTTATGTTTCAGCAACATTTTCACCCCGCTTTTCACATTTTTTTCCTCAATTCCACCGCCCATACTTCCCATAAAGATGGAAAAGCCCCTGAACATGCTTCCATCCCAGCATTGAGAAAGGCCGATGGGCGGTAGTGCGTTGATAGGCATGGATAATTGAGAAATGTGGCAGGTATTTTATGCGCCACCCCGCTTTTCGCAAACGCATGCAGTAGTCGGCATCCTCTGGACCATAGAAAATGGCCTCGTCGAGCATGCCAACCTGTGCAACAGCCTCTCGTTTAATCATCTGGCAGGCACCTATTACATAAAGAGGCTCGATGCATCCCTCGCTGTCGGTGCGGAAAGTGGAAAGTGGGCGCTTAATGTGAAACAAACTGCACAACTTGGAAATGAGTCCAGGATAAGGGCGGAAGCTGGGCTGAAGGCGTCCTTCAGCGTCAGTCATTCGGCAGGCACACAAGCCCACATCGTTGTGCGAGTCAAGATAATGTTCCATACCCTCAATGGCCTCGCGGCTGACAATGGTGTCGTTGTCTAGGATAAGTAACTTGCTACCACGAGCACGTATGAAGCCTTGGTTGCGGGCTGCCGCCACGCCACGGTTAACGCTGTTGCACAT
>JABUUJ010000039.1:5610-14520 GCA_021443235.1 Muribaculaceae bacterium | reverse complement strand
CTTTGCTCGTTCTTTTACAACACAATGTGGATGATGATTGACAGGTTAATCATGCTTTATCCAAATAGCTTTATTTTTAGTGCCTTAAGGGCTGCGCTAAACTCGCTCAGCGACTTAAACCTCAGAATCTGATAACTTACGAAGTGCCACGACAAGAAGTAGCTCAGGTTGTTGCGGCGCAGCGCTTGCTCCATCTCGCGAGCACTAAGGTGCGGAAAATTGACGATGCTGTTGCGCTGCACATCGGTTGGTTCATATTCGCCCGTGGCAAGCCACCCGTTTTCCTTGCACAACTTGTAGAACTCGGTCCCCGGAAACGGAGATACGATGTTAAACATAACTTGGTCTACTTTTAGGCGTTTGGCCTCATGCAGGGTATGCTCCACCGTCTGGCGAGTCTCGAGCGGGCAACAACCTATGAGAATATTGAGCTTGACGGGCACGCCAGCTTGCTTTAGCAAGTCAATGGCATGGTAAATCTGTTCGCTGGTGATGCCTTTCTTGATGTAGGCTAAAATCTTGTCGTCAAACGACTCGACGCCAAGGTCTATATACTCGCAGCCGCCTTCCTTGAGTAACCACGCTACGGTGGGTGTGATGGCATCAACGCGAGCCTGGCAGCCCCACGCCAGCTTGTAGCGACGCATTATCTCGCATATGCCGCGAGTGCGCTCCTCGTCCCAGATAAAGTTGTCGTCAACAAATCCCACTGCCTTATATCCCTGCTCGTGCAGCATTTTCATCTCGGCATCGATGCTTGCCAGCGAACGTTTCACAATGCGTGGCTTGCGGCCGTCGTTGTAGCGTCGGTGTTCAATCTCGCGGGCAAAGGTGAGGCTCGATGGCACGCAGTAGATGCACTTGAACGGGCAGTTGCGTGAGGTCACGGCGATGGTGTAGCCATCCTTCTTGAGCTTGGGATTGTGAAAACGCTTGCCTTCCAGTAAATGCCGCGCTGGGAACGGAAGGGCGTCAAGGTCGTCGATGAGCTGACGGGGAGGATTGTTTACCACTGAACCGTCGGCACCTAAAAACGAAATGCCTTCTACTTTCGTGAGGTTGTCGTGCTGCGATAGTGTTTTTATGAGGTGCTGCACCGTTGCCTCGGGCTCTCCACGCACCACAATGTTGCGGTGATGGCTAAGTGCATCGGCAATAAAATAGGTGGCACCAGGTCCCAAAAACACCACAAAGGAGTCGGGACGCACATTATGTATAATATCGGTGGCGAGAAGGTCGTTTTTCAACGAGAGGTTAACCATCCACACCATGTAAATATCGCTGTCGTCGCCAACAAGCCATTGACGCCACTCGCGGTCATCATTACAACCAGAGAAGTCACGATACACAACGCGACACCCTTCCATGGCCTCAACCACAGCGGCCACAGTAAGTTCATAGATATTGGGGATGGGATATACAACATGCGTGCAGCCTGCCGAGCGTTCGGCGGGCCGCTTCCCAATGAGAACCGGAGGTGTGACAAACGATATTTTCACTAAGAGAAAGGGTGGGGGGTTATTTTACCGAGACGACGGTGCCGATGGGGTCGCCGGCGATGACCTTGCGCAGGTTGCCCACCACGTCCATGTTGAAGACGTGGATGGGGAGGTTGTTTTCCTTGCACATCACGGTGGCTGTCATGTCCATCACCTTGAGGTTGCGGGCATATACCTCGTCGTAGGTGATGTGGTCGAACTTGGTGGCGGTGGGGTCTTTCTCGGGGTCGGCGGTGTAGATGCCGTCAACGCGAGTGCCCTTGAGCATCACGTCGGCCTCCACCTCGATGCCACGCAGCGCCGAGCCGGTGTCGGTGGTGAAGAACGGGTTGCCGGTGCCGCAGCTCATTATCGCCACCTTGCCCTGCTCCATGGCCTCGATGGCGCGCCACTTGGTGTATTGCTCGCCCACGGGCACCATGTTGATGGCGGTGAACACCTGCGAGGGCTGCCCCACGGCGTCGAGGCCGCTCGACAGTGCCAGCGAGTTGATCACTGTTGCCAGCATGCCCATTTGGTCGCCTTTCACGCGGTCGACGCCTCGTGCGGCGCCAGCGAGCCCGCGGAAGATGTTACCGCCGCCTATCACGATTGCCACCTGCACGCCGGCATCGGCAATCTCCTTGATTTGTGTGGCGTACTCGGCGACGCGCTGGGCGTCTATGCCATGTCCTTGTCCGGCGGCGAGCGACTCGCCGCTGAGTTTCAGAAGAATTCTCTTATAGATAGTTTTCATAGCTAAGGAATTGATGTTATAACTGCACAAAGGTAGTCACAATCACCCACATGCGCAAATTTTTGCACAAGAAAAGCGGCTCCCGCCAGTGGGCGAGAGTCGCTTGTGGGTTATTGCGTGCGCGTCGCTATTACTTGCCGGCGAGGGCGAGGGCGCGCTCCAGATACTTATCAACGTTGAAGTTGGTGGCCTGGGTGTAGAACGCGGGATAGTTGTCCTTGATGTCCTGGTAGATGGCTGCCTCCTCGGCATACTTCTTCTGCTCGTGGAGCACGGTGGCCTTCTTGCACATGAACACGGGGGCGTAGTATTCGTTCTTGTCGGCCAGCGAGATAGCCTTGTCGAATGCGCTCACGGCCTTGTCGAGTTTCTTCATGTTGACGTAGCAGTCGCCCAGCAACGACATTGCCGCGGGACCGGCTACCTTGCCGTCGGCGTCATATTTCTCGAGATACTTGGCGGCCTCCTCGTTCTTACCTTGCTGGTAGAGGATGATGGCGGCGTTGAACGCGGCGCGGTCGGTGCCAAACTCGTCGAAAGCCTTCTCATAGTCCTTCAGGGCGTTGATGGTGTCGCCTTGCAGGTTCTCAATGTCGGCCTTGCCCATCTGCTCGCTGCCCTTTGCCATGTTGGGGTCATGGATGAGGTACTTATAGCCAGCGGCAAGCACTACGATTGCGAGCAGTGCGCCTAACACATAGTAGATGTACTTCTTGTTCTCTTCAAGTTTTTGCGCGGTTGAGGTCAACGACTCATTTACCTCTTCGAGGGTAGTGCGCGCGGGAGCGGGTTGTTTCTTACTCATTTCTTATGTTTTGTTTTATGTTTTTTCGTTGTTTTGCGTGCGTAATAACGCACATTATCAATTTCAACTTGCAAAGGTAATAGTTATTTGCTGAATATTAAAACAAAACGCGCACTTTTTTCCATTTCGTCCCCATTTTCACCCCCAAGAGGCTCAGGAGTCCCCCCACATGGGTGGCGGAGTGGGGCTTAGGGGCTAATTAAAAAAAAGGCGTGCACCTTGCGATGCACGCCCACTTGAGTCGTTAACGGGTTACCAGCCGGGGTTCTGGCCGATTTCGGGATTGAGTGTGATTTGGTCGGCGGGAACGGGGAAGAGGTTGTATTTATCCTCCCACTTGCGCTCCTTGCCGTTCTTGTAGTCGATGTAGCCCTCGGCATTCATTGAGATTTGGCTCATGTCGATGCCACTGTCCTTGAACGCGCCAACGTTGGCACCGAGGCTCAGGTTGGGGTTGGTGGTGGTGTCGAGCAGTTTGAGCATGTTCCAGCGCTGCAGCGAGTAGTAGCGGTCGTTCTTGCAGTACATCATCTCAACGCGGCGTTCGCGGCGTATCTCATAGATAAGGTTGCTCACGCCCATCTTGTTGGCGGGATCGGGATCGGGAGTAAGGCTCATGTGAGGCATACCCACGCGGTCGCGCAACAGGTTAACCGACTTGTCGAGGTCGGCCTGAGTGCAGGCACCCAGCTCGGCGCAAGCCTCGGCATAGTCGAGAAGAACCTCGGCGAGGGTGTAGAGGGGAGCATCGCTGTAGTTCTTGTTGATTGACTGGCGGTCGGCATTCTTGGCCGAATACTCAACGTTGTCGAACAGCAGCACGCCGTAGCCCGACGAAGCGGTTGACTGGGCTCCACCATAGCGAGCGTAGCCGCAGCCGGGGAACTGGAGCACGTCGTCGACCTGAGCCGAGAGGCGCGGGTCGCGCTGAGCCAGCACGTCGGTGATGTCGATGAACTTCTGCACGCCGAAGCCCGACTTGTCGTCCTTCTCAATCAGTTTGCCCTTGTCGCTCTTGTCGCAGGTGGTTGAAGCCAGTGGCTTGCCATCCTTGAACAGGTAGCTGTCGAAGGCGTCCTTGGTCATGCCATGCACCTGAGTAGAGCCGCAGGTGTAGTCGATGGTTGAGTGGCACAGCACGTCGTAAACATAGTGCTTGTACATGATCATCTCGGTGTTGCCGGCCAGGTCGGGCGAGTTGAAGTTGGCGCGGAAGTTGCCGTTGAGCTTGAACGAGGTGTTGTTCATAATCTCCTGGCAGGCGGCCTTGCACTCGGTGAGATACTTGCTGGCGCGAGAGGCGTCGTTTTTCACATACTTGCTGTAGGTGCCCTCAAAGAGGGTGATCTCGGCCTTGATAGCGAGCGCTACCCACTTGTTGATTGCGGTGCGCGAGCTGGCGTCGGCAGTGATCTTGGTGCAGGCAAAGTTGAGGTCGTCGAGCACGTGGTCCATCACCTCGTTGCGAGCGGTGCGCTTGCCATAGAGGATGGCGGCGTCGGCAGCGGCGTCGAGAGTGTGGTCAACCCAGTAGCAGTCGCCAAAGCCGCGCACCAGCTTGTAGTGCTGCATGGCGCGATACAGGCGAGCCACGCCCATCCAGTTGTCTTGCGATGCGGCGCTCATTGCCTCGATGCCGGGCAGAGCCTCGATGAGGATGTTGGCGCGACGAATCTCGGTGTAGGGATTGTTCCATGCGCCGGCTGTACCGGGCACGGCAGTGAAAGTCCAGTTGGCAGTACCAGTAGTGCCCTGGTCATCGTTGAGGAAGTTGAAGTAGTAGTCGCCATAGCTGCCAGCGTTGCCATAGCCCGAGAACTCGGAGTAGAAATAGTTGGCATAGAGCTTGACGTTGCTTTCGCTCTTGAAGAAACCGTCTTTGGTAAACTGGTCGTATGGTTCGGTGTCGAGCAGGCCTGAGCAAGAGTTGAGCATGAGTCCTGCAGCGAATAATAATGCGAATTTTTTCATTGTAGTTTTCTCTTTAAGAATTAACAAAATGGTTTTTTATTTCATATTCTTGCAGAACACTTATTAGATGTCGATTTGGATACCAAACGAGAAAGTGCGCATGATTGGGTCGGTACGTCCCCACACACCGTTCTGGTAAGAACCTTCACCGGTGTTGATCTCGGGGTCGAGGCCAGTGCCCTTGTTGTTGTTGACAAGGTCGAAGAGGTTGTCGAACGACACATAGATGCGTGCGCGGTCGATGGTTGCCTTCTTGGTGATCTCCTTGGGAAGAGTGTAGCCCAGGGTGATGTTCTTCATGCGCAGGTAAGCCATGTTGACAAGGTACTTGGTCTGAGGATAGAAGTTGTAGCGACCGGCGCTGATGATTGAGCTTGAGATGTTGCCCATGCCGCCGCCACCGCCATACATGCGTGGGAAGTCCTTGCTCTGGTCGATGATGCCTGCCTTGTACTCAGCCTCGGTAACGTAGCTGGTCTGGTTGGCATAGATGGCATCGGCGCCACGAGTCATAGGCATAACGAATGCCGACTGAGTCCACATCTTGCGGCGTCCTATACCCTGCAGGAAGAAGTCGATGTCGAGGCCGTTCCAGTCGGCGCCAAAGCGCAGCGAGTACTGGAAGCGGGGCATTGAGTTGCCAATCTTGATGAGGTCGCCGTGGTCGTCGGGCGTACCCTTACCCCAGTCGATAACGCCGTCGCCGTTCTGGTCCTTGAACTTGATGTCGCCAGGGCCATATACGAACGAGCCGTTCTGCAGCTTGGTCTGGTTGGCAACGCCAGTTGCGTATGAGCCATCGGCGTTGAAGTCCTTGAAGTCGAAGTAGCGCTCGGTCTCGAAGCCCCAGATCTCGCCGTACTCCTTGCCCGAGTAGTTCTCGTTGATGAGGTTGTTGCTGTCCCACTCGGTGACGATGGTCTTGTAGTCGCTCAGGTTGAAGCTGGCGTGAACGCCAACCTCGCCATACTGCTGGCGCCAGTCGATGTTAAGTTCCCAACCACGAGTGCGGAGCGAACCTGCGTTCTCGTAGGCGGCGCTTGCTCCCATCACGCTGGGCAGAGTCTTGCCCGGCGCGAGCATGTTCTTGGTGTCGCGCTGGAACCAGTCGAAGGTAACGTTGAGGCTGTTTTTGAGGAAGCCCAGGTCGAGACCGATGTTGGTGGTGCGGATAGTCTCCCAGGTGAGCGTGCTCGACACGAGCTTGGGAGTGGTGAAGTAGTCATACTTGGATGTGCCAGTGCCCAGCCAGTTCACTGCGTTGGTCTGCTTGCTCATGGTCTCGAGGAACATGTTGTCGCCAACCTCCTGGTTACCAATCGAGCCGTAGGATGCGCGCAGCTTACCGTTGGTCACGTGCTCTTTAGCCTTGGCGAAGAAAGGCTCCTCGCTGAAGCGCCAGCCGATTGATCCCGAGGGGAAGAATGCCCACTGGTGGTTCTTGGGGAACTTGCTTGAGCCGTCGTAGCGGCCGTTGAGCTCAACGTAGTAGCGTCCCATGTAGTCATAGTTGATGCGGCCGAAGATACCTGCCGAGCCCTGATGGGTGTGCTTGTGAGTGTAAGAGTACTCGCTGTCGGTGAGCGCGAGCTCGGGATAGTTGGCGTCGAGCATGTCGTGACGCTCGTAGTAGAGATACTCATATACCTTCTTGTCAACGTTGGCGCCGAGGAGCACGTTGAGGGTATGGGCCTTGTTGAAGCACTGGTTGTAGTTGAAATAGCCGTTGAACACGTGGTTGTCGCTGTCGCTGTGGCTGGTCTCAACAAATGTGGTGGTGTTGAGAGTCTCAATCTTCGGGTTAACGCCCCAGGTGTTGAGCACGCGCGAGGGAAGACCCACGCCCTTGTACTTCATCGTGCTGCGGATGAAGGTGTAGTCGGCGTTGAAGGTGAGGCCGTGCGAGAAGTCGATCTTGACGAAGCCGCCCAGACGCATGTTGTCGTTCTTGCGATAGGCGTCGCCGGCAGTCTTGCGGAAGCCAATCATCTGGCGGCCATCAACCTGATTGCCGTCCTCGTCGATGATGTAGCCCCAAGGACCGAAGAACGAGCCCCAGCGCCATGCATACTGGTAGGAGCCCTGACCGCGAACGTAGGGATAGTCGATCTTGCGGTTGTTGTAGCTCAGGCGTGCGCCCACGGTGAGCCACTTGGTGGCCTGTGTCGACACGTTAACGGTGGCGTTGTAGCGGCGGAACTTGTCGGGGTTGAAGTTCATCAGGTTCTGCTTGTCGTTGTAAGAGCCCGAGATGTAGTAGTTGGTCTTGCCCGAGTTGCCGCTGATCGACAGGGTGTGGCTCATTGACGGAGCGGCGTTGTTGAAGATAATCTTCTGCACGTCCCAGTCGGCATAGTAGCCATACTGGTCGTAGTCGTCGCCAAACACCATCTCGCGGTAGCCGGCCTTGGTGTTGCCGTGCTTCTCCACCCACTTGTTCATGCCAGCCTGGAACTGGTCGCTGTCGAGGTACATACCGAAGAGCTCGCAGGCGAGACCCTGGCGGTTGTTAACGTCGATGAGCGCCTGTACCTGCTGGGGCACGTTGGGATAGTTGGGCAGCGTGGTTGCCTGGCTCCATGCGAAGTTGTCCTTGTAGGAGATCTTGCACTTGTCCTTGCCCTTGGCGGTCTTGGTGGTGACCATGATCACACCAAACGCGGCGCGAGTACCGTAAATCGAGGTCGAGGCGGCGTCCTTGAGCACCGAGATGTTCTCGATGTCGGCGGGGTTGAGGTAGCTAAGGCTCTCGGTGGGCACACCGTCGACCACAAAGAGTGGAGTTGAGGCGCCGCTGTTGGAGAGCGTACCGATACCGCGTATCACGATCGAGGCGTCCTCGTCGATGCTACCGCTGCTGTTGAGGATGGTGAGGCCGGGAACGGCACCTTGCAGCGCCTTGGTCACGTCGCCCTCGCTCTTAGAGTCGAGAACCTTGGCAACGTCGACGTTGCTCACGGCACCGGTAAGGTTGGCTTTCTTCTGCATGCCGTAGCCCACAACGACGAGTTCCTCGAGGAATGCGTTGTCCTGCTCGAGCTTGACGTTCATTCCGTTGTAACCTTTCACGGTCACGGCACGATAGCCAATGTAAGAGATTTTGAGCTTAGCGCCCTTAGATGCGTTGAGCGAGAACTGGCCGTCGATGTCGGTGACAGTGCCACGGGTAGTTCCCACTTCTACGATACTTGCGCCGATGATGGGCTCGCCCTTGTCGTCGACTACAGTACCTTTCATCACAGTAGTTGCCTCAGCAACCAGTGGAGCCTGCTCAGCATAAACATAGCTGGCAGTCCCGCATGCCAATAAAAGTGCTCCCAAGAGAGCAAGTGGTCTTTTCATAAACATGTTTTTTAGTTAGTAAATAGTTATTTAAAAATTCGTTTTTATGCAATGGTCGTGGTGTAGAGGCATTGTTGTTTTCCAAGCCACTATTATTTTCACTGCAAATTTACGCAGAAATTTTCAATAATTAAACTTTTTGCACACAAATTTGGTTTATTTCGGCCCAAAAACACAATTTTTTCACCTCACACCCACGTTTTCTCGTTCACACCTTAATATTATATATTATAGTTCAACTTTGTTCAACGTGGTTTAACTTGGTTCAACTTTGTTCAACGTGGTTGAGGTGGGCGGCGCGAAGCGGGTCAAAGTCAAAGTCAACGTCAGAGTCAAATTTAACACTGTGGAAATGTGAAAAAAGTAAAATTTATTTGCATAATCCAAAAATATTCATCATATTTGCACGATAAAAGTGGTTGAAAACTCGTTTTCTAAAACTTTTGTTAACATATAAATAATTAAGGCAAAGCAATTTAGCAACCAAATATTATTACTTTAACCAACTCACAAAATTGTGCGTATGAAAAAACAATGTGTACTGTTAGCAGCGCTGG
>JABUUJ010000039.1:0-5504 GCA_021443235.1 Muribaculaceae bacterium | reverse complement strand
GAGCCCCTCATCGGTGCTACCGTAATGGTAAAGGGTACCAACCGCGGTACTGCCACCGACGTTGACGGCAAGTATAGCATCAACGCTCCCCAGGGTTCGACTCTCGTTGTAACCTACATTGGCTCTAAGCCCATGGAGGTAAAGGTAAGTGGCTCGTCGGTTGACGTAGTCATGAAAGACGGTGGCAACGCCCTCGACGAGGTAATCGTTACCGCGCTCGGTATCAAGAAAGACCGCAAGTCGCTTGGTTATGCTATCGACGACATCAAGTCGGAAGAAATTATGAAGAACAAGACCGCCAATGCGATCAACTCACTCTCGGGTAAGATCGCCGGCGTTAACATCACCCAGTCGTCGGGTGCCGCCGGTGCAGGTGCACAGATCATCCTGCGTGGTGGTACGTCGGGCTCGGAGAACCGCGACAACCAGCCTCTGTTTGTTGTTGATGGTGTGATTTACGACAACTCGTCGAGCGTTGTGGGTAACACAGCATTCGACGGTACCGGTAAGGCACAGACCACCACCTCAAACCGTGTGATGGATATCAACCCCGAGGACATCGAGAACATGTCGATCCTCAAAGGCCCCGCCGCGTCGGCACTCTACGGCTCGCGCGCTGCCAACGGTGTTGTGCTCATCACCACCAAGAAAGGTAAGAACGGTTCGGTTGAGATCAACCTCAACGCCAAGTACATCTCTTCTCGCGTGAAGAACCTTCCCAAGACCCAAACCAGCTTCAAGCGTGGTTACATGGAAGACCAGTATGACCAAACAGGTGCTTACAAGGGAACTGTTTACCGCGACCTTAACTCTTACAGCTCGTGGGGCGAGGAAATGGGCAACATGACCACATTTGACAACGCCAAGAACTTCTTCCAGACCGGAGGCATTTGGGACACCAACCTGAGCGTAAGCGGTGGTAACGAGAACGGTAACTTCTACCTGAGCGGCTCGTTCTATGATCAGAACGGTATCGTGCCCAACACTGGCTACAAGAAGACAACCTTCCGCTTCAACGGCGAGCAGAAGTACAAAATCTTCACCTTCGGTGCCAATGTTGCTTACAGCGACGCCCGCACTACCCGTACACTCACCGGTGCGGCCCTCTACGGCTCAAGCGGTACTGGTGCCCTCTACTCGGTTTACAACTGGGCTCCCAGCAACGACATGCGCCACTACCTCAACGAGGACGGCACACGCTACAAACAGTTCCCCGACCTGCAGAACTGGGACGAGGTTGACAACCCCTACTGGATTGTAAACAAGAACAAGATGACCGATAACACCGAGCGCTTCACCGGCAGCTTCAATGTTAAGGCCGACATCTTCGACTGGTGGTTTATCAACTATCGCATGGGCGTTGACTCTTACACCCAGAACAACAGCACCTTCGTTGCTCCCAACGGCGTGTGCAAGAAGGAGTGGCAGCAAGGTATGCTCAGCGACAACGACAAGCGCTACCGCTACCTCTCGACCAACCTCATGACCAACTTCAACAAGCAGTTTGGCGACTTCAACCTCAACCTCATGCTCGGTACGTCGACCGACTACACCAAGAGCATCAGCAACTACCGCATGGGTACCAAGTTTGCTTCGCCCTTCTACTCGTTTGCCAACGTAAGCGACGCCGACAAGCGTTTTGAGTCGAGCACCTCGATGAAGCGCATGGTTTCGGTATTCGGCGAGTTCCGTGCCGACTGGCGCAACACCATCTTCCTCACCGTTACCGGCCGTAACGACTGGACTTCAACCCTTCCCATTGCCAACCGCTCTTACTTCTATCCCAGCGTGAGTGGCGCTATCGTCTTCACCGAGTTCATGGGCGAGGCTCGTCCCGAGTGGCTCTCATTTGGTAAGATACGTGGTTCATGGGCAAAGGTTGGTAAGGACACCAACCCCTATGAGACCGCTACCTACCTGTGGCCCGTTGGTACTTACCTGGGTGGCAAGGTTGGTCTGGGTAACAGCTGGACTCGTGGTAACCCCTTCATCAAGCCTGAGATGGGCAAGTCGATGGAGTTTGGTCTCGAGATGCGCTTCCTCCAGAACCGCTTGAAATTTGACATCTGCTGGTATAAGAACGACAGCGAGAACCAGATTCTCTCGCCCCGTGGTCCCCAGTCAACTGGTTACATCTTCTGCTCTATCAACGCTGGTACAGTTCACAACAAGGGTCTTGAGGTGAGCCTGGGCGGTACGCCTATCCAGACTAAGGACTTCACTTGGGAGACCAGCATCAATGGCGCTGGCAACCGTGGTACGATGACCGGTCTGCCCGAGGGCATGGAGGTAATGTATGTTACCGACGTTCAGTATGGCGGCGCACAGGCTGCTACCTTCAGCGGTGGCAACTTCATGGCAATCGCAGGTACTAAGTGGGCTCGCAACAAAGAGGGCCAGCTCATCCTCGACGCCAACGGCTTCCCCACCAAGGATACCAGCAAGACCACCTTCCAGGTTGGTAACCGCGAGGCTACATTCACCGGTGGCTGGAACAACACACTGACCTATAAGGGCTTCTCGTTCAACATGCTGTGGGAGTTCCGCGTAGGTGGCGACGTATTCAACGGAACCAAGTATGCGATGACTCAGACCGGTGTCAGCAAGTTCTCGGGCGACTTCCGTCAGGAGGCTCTCACCATCGAGGGCGTTGACAGCAAAGGCAACGCTGTGACTAACACTTGGGAGCCCACCAAGGTTTACACCTTCAACGGCAAGCAGGTGCTCGGTTACAACATCATCAAGAGCTACTACACAGGCGCCTACAACTATGAGACCAGCAACTGGATCACTAAGGTTAACAGCCTGCGTCTGCGCACTATCTCGCTGAGCTATGAAATCCCCAAGACCGCTCTTGCCAAGACTAAGGTCATCAAGAGAGCTTCGGTTACTGTAGCAGCCAACAACCTGGCACTCTTCACCAACTATGACGGTGATCCCGAGTGCGCGGCTTCGGGTGCTGGTGTAGGTGGTTCTTCTTCGGTAGGCTTCGACTATTGCGGTGTTCCCGCTACTCAGAGCTTCTCGGTGGGCGTAAACCTCACATTCTAATTACAGCTTGTTGAACATATTAAAACAAACAATAATATGAAATTATTAAAATCAATTATACTGTGTGGTTTGGGTGCCGCAGCACTGTCACTCACATCGTGCAACGACTGGCTTGATGTCAATGTCGACCCCAACACCCCCTCGGCCGAGAGCACTCCCTATGAGCTGCGCCTGGCACACATCGAATTCTATACCAACAGCGGACACGCTTTCGCTAACTGGCGTACCAGTATGCAGAGCGGTTTCTGGACACGTAACTTTGGTGGCGGTACCTACTGGTACTCGTCGTACTGGTGCCCCTCCACTTCGCCCGTTACCACTCCCTACCAGTGGTGGTTTGTAGGCGCTTACTGTAATGTGCCCGACATGTATGAGAAGGCACTTGCCGACGAGAACTGGCACTATGCCGGCGTAGCCAAGATTATCGAGGCTTACGGAACTATGCTCATGGCCGACCTCTATGGTGAGATGCCATTCAGCGATATCCCCTCGGGTAGCGCTACTCCCACCTACGACACCGGCAAGGAACTCTTCTTGGCTTGTCTTTCAAACGTGGAAGATGGCATCAGCCTGCTTGAAGACCACCCCACCATCGACGCAACTAAACCCTCGCTGGCTCAAGGCGACTTCTGGAACAACGGCGACGTGAGCAAGTGGATTAAGCTGGGTTACTTCCTCAAGGCCCGCTGGCTCAACCACCTCAACAAGAAGGCTGCCGGCTCTTACACGGAAGGCAAGTATGACGCTACCGAAATCCTCGCCTGCCTCGGCAAGGCCATGCAGAGCAATGCCGACAACACCATCGTGGTTCACACCGACGATAACGGCGCTACTCACGACGTGCTGGGTTGGGACGAGCCCGTTGACTACTGCCCCCTCTACTCGGTGTGCGGTATGAACTCCGGCTACATGGCAACTCGCATGCTTGAGGACAACGTGACCAACTTTGGTGGTTACGGTGTTGAGGACCCCCGTGCCGACAAGCTCATTCCTTGGGCCTACAACGAGAAAATCAAATCTAACCCTGCCGACGGCCTGAAGTGGCAAGACGGATGGCGCCGCAGTAAGGGTGTGGACATGCAGAGCAGTATCAACGCCGCTGGTGGTCCCCTGCGCGCAGCATGGAGTGCCGCCAAGGGCTGGTATATCAACAGCGAGAATGCCGACCGCCTGGGCGACACCATCTATGTGGAGGAGACCAGCGAGTCTAAGGGCTTCTATGGTCAGCCCAGCATCATCTTCTACCGCGAAAAGGGTTATGAGGGTGCTCGTGAGTCGGGATCGTTCTACACTCGCGTTTCTTCGCCCACCTACATCGCAACCTACGCCGAGGCTTGCTTCATCAAAGCTGAGGTTTTATTCAAGCAGGGCAACAAGCAGGGTGCATTCGACGCCTACAAGGCTGGTGTGAAGGCAAGCATGGAGCAGATGAACGTGCGTCTGGAAAACTGGTGCCAGGAGGACAACAACCTCAGAAGCTGCCCCTCGTTCACTCCGATTCCTGCAAGCAGCATCGAGAACTTCATCAACACAGGTATTGGCAACGCTGGCGACATCACACTGGGTCACATCCTTATGCAGAAGAAGATCGCCCTCATCCACTCGCTTGAGGAGTGGAACGACATGCGTCGCTATGACTTCAACCCCAGCATCTTCTTCGGATGGGGTATTCCCGACTACTTCAACTATGATGCCGATTGCGCTAAGCGCCTGCCCAACAAGCAGTGGCGTCGCTGGGCTCAGTGCTCGCACGAGCAGAACTACAACTCGGTTAACCTGAACGCCATCGGTGCCAAGGTTCCCGGAGCCCGCACTGTTGACAGCAAGGGCAATGCTGTGGTTTGGTACAAGCAAGACGACATCTATGAGGTGCCCATCTGGTGGGATAGCGACCAGGAGTAATCTCACACTCACAGGACTTTCCTGAAACCTAAATAGCTAAGGCGCTCTCCGCACGGGGAGCGCCTTTTTTCTCGCCGTGGCGAGAAAAAATGGTTTAACGTGGTTCAACTTTGTTCAACATGGTTTAACGTGGTTTTTTCGAGATTTCGAGGTTTCGAATTTTCGAGGGTAACGACTATAACGATTTTTTCGATTGTAACGAGAGGTCAAAGTCAACGTCAATGTTAAACCCAAAAAGTTCATTAGTGACATAAAATCAAAAATACTTCAAAATTCTAATGAACTATTTGGGTTAAACAATGGGGTAATTTGGACTGATTTTTTATGATTTTTTCGGGTTTTTGTGATAGGATGTGTAAAAAAAGCAAAAAAAGCTTGCACAAATCAAAAATAATTTGCAAATTTGCAACAAGCATTGATTTCCACGCGTCATTGGGGAGAAAAATTGCGAATACTATTAAGACTAAACCGACCTAATTAAAACTATATTTATTAACCAACTCACAAAATTGTGCGTATGAAAAAACAATGTGTACTGTTAGCAGCGCTGG
>JABUUJ010000038.1:64826-66132 GCA_021443235.1 Muribaculaceae bacterium | reverse complement strand
CTATCGACCATTGAAAGTGCAAAAGTACAAGAATTTCGTTAATTATACAAGATTCCACTAAAATAATCGCGCCCAACCCCACCACTTTAATACAAATTTTATGCCGATTGCTCAAAATCATTGTTTTAGCAACCCCCTGAAAAATTTTTTGAGGGTTTCGGTTGGAAAATCGAGATGTTTTCTGTATAATAGAAATGTAAGTTAATTTTGTTATTACTATGAAGATTAAAAAATTGCTTCGTGAGCAACGTGCCGAGCACAAACGTCAAATTGTTGAGCTGCTGAAAAGCACAAATCGGAAGGGCATTGACCGCGTTCTGAAATGCATGGAGGATAACGGCTTCTACACGGTGCAGCCCCATGACCATCACAAATATGCAGGCGGGCTGGCCGTGCACGCGCTGAGCGTGTGTAAAAAGGCCTTAGAACAAAGGGGCACGCTGCCTCAGGCGAGCGTCATCCTCTGTGCGATTCTCCACGATTTTTGTGACATTGAAGGGTTTGGGCATTTGCAAGGCCATGGCAGGCGGTCGTTGGCGATTCTTAACGTGTTGGGGTTGGAGTTGACCGACGCCGAGAAATGCGCCATCCGCAATCACATGCGCTACGCTTCACAGGTTGGGGAGTCGTGGGGGGCGGTTATGTCGGTCGAAAGCAACAAGCAGCTTCATGAGCTTATACGTTACTGGAACAAAAACAACGCTAAACACGACAACCCCTTACCCAAAATGGTTGAGGTGCCGGGAGGCACTTACACGGTGAAGTTTGACGAGGCTTATCGTGGATTGTTGAGCGAAAAGGTTTGTGTTAAGCCATTCCAAATCACCGAGAGCCTTATCACATGGGGACTGTGGCGCTTTGTGATGGGTAGCGACAGCAAGGTTGAGCCCGTGAGCGACACATACCCTGAAGGCGGCATCGACAAGCGCAACCGCGCAGTGCTCGTTGGGGGCTTTATTGATGGGATGGAAAAAGAGTTTTTGCGCCGCCTTAGGAAGATGACGGGCAAGAAAATCACGTTCCCCACCTATGCCCAAAGGCAATCAGCCATGAAGATGGGGCTGCTGAAAGACGCCAATGACAAGGAAGAGCTCCTGTGCCACAGAGACTATGGCATTTTTGCGGGCAAAAACGAAATCGGCTCAGCCATCACACAACAATGCGGCATCTGTTGGGACCAAGTGGGCTACCGCCTCGTCACCACTTAACCCACCACCTCCACACTCAAAGCAAAGACGCAACAAATGGCTAATTATATTATAACCGATATGATTTCAGGCAATTATATAAGATATAATATAATTTT